>CAVOIO010000021.1:0-345953 GCA_963695915.1 uncultured beta proteobacterium | reverse complement strand
GGTGGCGGCGTGTGCCAGGAATTCCCGTTGTCCTGGATGTATGCGTGGAACCGCACGCTGCGGTTGGCGGACGGACCGGACGAAGTGCATCGCAGCCAGGTTGCGCGTCTGGAACTTAAGAAGTACGCTTGACGGACAAGAACAGAAACAAGGGAACGTACCGCGGCGAGTCCGCAGCAAGCGGACACGGTGCAATCCCACGGGGAAATACTGAGAAGGCACCGGTCGGTTTTCCGCCTGCATCATCGGCTGAAGCTGTCACAGGATCATGCCCATGGCGTGCTGCTTCCTGCAGGGAGCACAGCACCTATATTCATTTGCACATGGGAGGGCGGCGTGATCAAGCTGTGCGGTTTCAGCGTCAGCAACTATTACAACAAGGTAAAGCTCGCCTTGCTGGAGAAAGGCATTCCGTTCGAGGAAAGCCTGATCTATCCGGCGGGCAACGCGGCGATCCTCGACGATTCGCCCATGGGCAAGGTGCCCTACATCCTGGTCGACGGCATCGCCATTTCGGAGTCCCAACCCATCCTCGAGTACCTCGAGCAAACCTGTCCGGGCAGGCCGCTGTATCCGAGCGATCCGGCGCGCGCCGCCAAGTGCCGCGAACTGATTCAGGTTATCGAACTGTATCTCGAACTGCCGGCGCGGCGCCTCTACGGTAAGGCTTTCTTCGGCGGCCGCGTGTCGGATGAAACCAAGAAGGAAGTCTCTGCGGCGCTGGCAAATGCCGTGCGCGCGCTGGGAAAACTCGCCCGCTTCCAGCCGTATATCGCCGGTCCGGAACTTAGTTTCGCGGATTGCGCGGCCTACGCGCACCTGCCGGTGGTGTCGAGCGCATCGAGGGCGGTGCTGGGCGCTGACGCCCTCGCCCCGCTTGTCGGAATTGCCGACTACTTGAAGTTCATCGGCGCGCGTCCGCACGCGCAACAGGTCAATTTGGAGCGCAAGGCGGGAGTGGAGTCGTTTGCGGCATCGCGGCGGCGCGCCTGAAGCGGCATGGCGCAGGTCCGACGCATGCCGGTTTACCCCCGATCCCTGAGGCTGCAGTGCGGCCGGTCCTCTGTCCCCATTTCACGATACGGTTACTGCACCGCAACATCGCAGCTCTCTCGCGACCTCAACACCCGTTCCGAATGCGCTGAATTTCCGCAACAAAGCTCGTCGCCCGCAAATGCGCACCGGTAGCGGCTTTCAGGCCCGTGCGTAATTTGCACTGAGATAGCGTTCCGACACGCGAACAATGCGCCGTAAAGAGTTGAAAGGCAGTTTTTATTCGTGTATTTTGCCCGGGTACCCAGAATGTTGTTATTAGTTTCATTCCTCACTACTGCTCAATAATGAAGGGGGAGTTTTGCAATGAAGATCTCGTTCACCGTTAATGGAAAACAATCGAGCGTAGACGTCCCGCCAGATACCCCACTGCTGTGGGTGCTCCGCGACACATTGGGCCTCACCGGCACCAAGTTTGGTTGCGGCAAGGCACTCTGCGGCGCCTGTACTGTGCATCTGAACGGAATGGCAGTTCGCTCCTGTCAAACCCCGATCGGTTCCGTATCCGGCCAGAAAGTCACCACCATCGAAGGACTGGGCGGGAACCACAAGGTTCAGAAGGCATGGGTTGCACTGGATGTACCGCAGTGCGGCTATTGCCAGCCTGGCCAAATGATGTCGGCGGCCGCGCTGCTCGCAGCCAACAAGAAACCCACCGATGATGATATCGATGCCTTCATGTCCGGCAACATCTGCCGCTGTGGCACGTATCCTCGGATTCGCGCAGCGATCAAAGAAGCTGCGAAGATGGCCTAAGGAGTTGACACATGAAAAACATCATCAAGAACGAAACCCGTCGTGACTTCCTGAAGGTCAGCGGTACCGTCGCCGGAGGACTGGCGCTCGGTTTTTACCTGCCACAAGGTCCCCGCGTTGCCCATGCGGACGCAGGCGGTGGTTACGCCAGTCCGAACGCCTGGATACGCATTGGTGCGGACAACACCATCACCATCATGTGTGCCCGTTCCGAAATGGGACAGGACGTATATACGTCGATGACGATGCTGGTTGCCGAGGAGCTTGAGGTCGATATCAACAAGGTCAAGGTCGAGTTCGCCCCGCCTGCCGAGGTGTACATCAATGCACTTCTGGGCGGTCAGCTCACCGGTGGTTCGACCGCGGTGCGTGACGCCTGGGAGAAACTGCGCAAGGCTGGAGCTTCTGCCCGCATGATGCTGGTCGCTGCGGCCGCGGATCAGTGGGGCGTAGATGCGTCCCAGTGCAAGGCCGCGAACGGTTCCATCTCCGGTCCAGGCGGAAAGCGCGTCAACTACGGCCAGGTCGCACCCAAAGCGGCGACGATGGAAGTGCCGAAGGATGTCCCGCTCAAGCCTGCGAGCCAGTTCAAGATCGTCGGCAACGTAAAGCAGAAACGCCTCGATACGGTTGCCAAGGTGAACGGTACTGCGCAATTCGGTATCGACACCCGCGTGCCCGGCATGCTCTATGCCGCGGTCGCAATGGCGCCGATGATTGGTGGCAAAGTCGCCAGCTACGATGATGCGCGCGCCAAGGCGGTGCCCGGAGTCAAGGCGGTGGTGCAATACAGCCGCGGTATCGCGGTGGTGGCGGACTCGTACTGGCAGGCCAAGAAGGGCAAGGATCTGCTTCAGATCCAGTGGGATGCCGGTCCGAATGCCGACAACGACCAGAAGAAAATCTGGGAAGGCATCCGTAACGCATCTCAGCAGCCCGGTGCGGTGTTCCGAGAGCAGGGCGATGCGGACGCAGGCATGGGTCAGGCGGCGAAAACCGTCGAGGCCACTTACCAGTTGCCGTTCCTGTCGCATTCGCCGATGGAGCCCCAGAACACCACGGCTGACGTGCGCGCCGACAAGGCGGTGATCATCACCCCGACCCAGTTCCAGCAACTGATCCCGCACGTTGTCGCGGGTGCGACGGGCCTCAAGCCCGAGCAGGTCGAAGTGCATACCACGTTCCTGGGCGGCGGGTTCGGTCGCCGCGTGGAAGTCGACTATGCCATCGACGCAGCGGAAATCTCCAAGGCGGTCGGTGCGCCGGTCAAGATGGTGTGGAGCCGCGAAGACGACATGACGCACGATTCCTACCGCCCGGCGGGCCTGTATACGCTGAAGGCCGGCCTGGATGCGAGCGGCAAGCCGGTCGCCATGCGCTTCCATTCCACCAGCCCGTCGATCTCGGCACGTCTGTTCCCGAGCATCGTGAAGGATGGCATCGACCCGTTCGCGGTTGAAGGTATCGACAACTACCCTTACACCACGCCCAACCTGAAGTTCACCTACCAGATGCACGACACTGGCGTGACCCCGGGTTATTGGCGGGCGGTGTCGCACAACCTGAACGCGGTGGCCCTCGAGTGCTTCATCGACGAGATGGCGCAAGCGGCCGGCAAGGACCCGATCCAGTACCGCATTGACATGCTCGACATGGGCTCGACCAAGCATCAGTGGTCCGGTCTATCGGCTGGCGTGCCGGTCGGCGCCCGGATGAAGCGCGTCCTTGAAGAAATTCGCGCCAAATCCGGCTGGGGCAAGAAAATGCCTGCGGGCAAGGGCATGGGGGTCGCGGTGATGGAAGGCTATAACACCGTAATCGCAATGGTCGCAGAAGTGACCGTGTCTTCAGCCTACGACGTAACTGTCGACAAAGTCACCTCGGTGGTCGATGCAGGTACCCTTATTCACCCGGATCAGGCGCTAGCCCAGATGCAGTCGACGATCAACTTCGGTCAGTCGGCATGTATGTGGGGCGAGATCACCATCAAGAATGGTGGTGTCGAACAGACCAACTTCGACATGTACCGCGTCGCGCGGATCAACGAAAATCCGAGGGTCATGGATATTCACTTCATCAAGAGCGACAGCACGCCCGGTGGTCTGGGCGAGCCCGGAACCGCGGTGGTGCAGCCGGCCATCGGCAATGCGATCTTTGCCGCTTGCGGCAAGCGTTGTCGTACCCTGCCGTTCACTCCGGAGAACATCGGCGGCGCGTAACAGCAACATCGTTGCCCGGCATCAAGACCGGGCGGAATAAGGCAAGCTTGATGACCCCCCAACGTTTTGCGTTGGGGGGTTTTTATTGGCAATCCCGGGGCAAGCTGGATTAGAATCGTTATTCCCGTTCAAGCAGAACGGTAGCGACAAAGGATTAGGTAAAGGAAATTCATGGACAGCGTGGACTTGCAGGTTCTGCGAAGCAGCGTGGCTTGGCTGGGGCAGGGCCATCGCGTGATCCTGGCCACCATCGTGGAGACTTGGGGTTCTTCGCCGCGGCCGGCGGGCGCGATGCTCGCGGTCCGTGGCGACGGCCTGATTGCCGGTTCAGTATCGGGGGGTTGCGTGGAAGACGATCTGATCTTCAGGATCCGCAACAAGTCGCTGGCGGTGGATAAACCCGAAATCGCCACCTACGGAATCAGCAAAGACGAGGCAACGCGCTACGGCCTTCCCTGCGGCGGCAAGCTGGAGCTGGTGCTCGAACCGATCAGGGACAACGACAGCGTCGTCGAACTGCTCAATCGCGTCGATCGCCACGAATTGGTAGCGCGAACCCTGGATCTCGAATCCGGAAAGGTCGCGCTGCGGCCGGCGAGCCGTGCCGATGCTCCGCTCAGCTTCGATCGCAAGCGGCTGACCACCGTGCACGGGCCGCGCTGGCGGCTGCTGATCATCGGTGCCGGTCAGTTGTCGCAGTATCTGGCGCAAATGGCGCAGGCGCTCGATTACAGCGTCACTGTGTGCGATCCACGCGAGGAGTATGCCGACACCTGGAACGTGGAGGGCGCGGTCCTCGAGCGCGGGATGCCCGATGACGTCGTCCTGGCGATGGGTCTCGGATTCACACAGCGCCGTGGTGGCGGTGACGCACGACCCGAAACTGGATGATCTGGCGCTGATGGAGGCGCTCAAGTCGGCAGCGTTCTATGTCGGCGCACTGGGCTCACGCCTGAATTCGCAAAAGCGTTGTGAGCGGCTGGCGATGTTCGAACTCTCGCAGGGGGAGCTTGATCGCCTGCACGGGCCGATTGGGTTGAGCATCGGCAGCAAGACTCCGCCCGAAATCGCGGTGTCCATTCTTGCGGAGATGACTGCGGTGCGTCACGGCGTGGACCTGAATGAAGTCGGCGGCAGGAAAGGCGAGGAACTCGCGTCCAACGGCAATCAGCAGGTGTGCGCAGCCGTTACGCGGGCCTGACCTGCCGGAGTGGATGAGACAGCGATGGGAGCCCGCGAGGCTCCCATTTTTTTTACCGGGTGTCGCAGTGTCATTTCGAGGGGGAGGGACAGATGAGGTTGAAGAACAAGATCGCAATCGTCACCGGAGCGGGCTCGGGTTTCGGCGAAGGCATCGCCAAGCGCTTCTCTGAGGAAGGTTGCGGTATCGTGGTGAACGACATCAACGTCGACGGCGGCGAGCGCGTGGCCAGGGAAATCAATGCCGCCGGCGGCAAGGCGGCGTTCTTCAAAGGCGACGTGTCGAAGGATGCGGACTGGAAAGCGATGCTGAAGTTCACGCTGGATACTTATTCGGGGTTGAACATCGTGGTCAACAACGCGGGCACCACGCACCGCAACCAACCCTTGCTCAACGTTTCCGAAGACCAGTTCGACCGCGTTTATGCAGTGAACGTGAAGAGCCTGTTCCACAGCGCGCGCAACATCGTGCCGTACTTCCGCCAGAAGGGTGGCGGCGGCGTGTTCATTACCGTGGCATCCACCGCCGGCGTGCGCCCGCGTCCGGGGCTGGTCTGGTACAACAGCAGCAAGGGCGCCGCCATAGTCGCCAGCCGCTCGATGGCGGTCGAGCTCGCGCCCGACAAGATCCGCGTGAACGTGGTCAATCCGGTTGCGGGTGACACGCCGCTGTTGGCCGAGTTCATGGGAGTCGACACGCCGGAAATGCGCGCGAAGTTCGTTGCGACGATTCCCCTGGGCCGACTCAGCAAGCCGTTGGACATCGCCAATGCCTGCCTCTATCTCGCCTCGGACGAGGCGGAGTTCATCACCGGCGCCTGTATCGAGGTGGACGGCGGGCGCTGCGTCTGACCGACCTCATCCCCCGCCCCTCTCCCGCAAGCGGGCGGAGAGGGAGAAGAAAAGCGAGCGGCCGCTGGTCGCCCTCTTGTCTTTCAGCTCCTTCTCCGCTCAGGGGAGGAACTCCGTCGACACGGCGTTGGCTTAGCCATCCGGGGCGGGAGACGGAGCTTGGCGCGCTACCCGCGGACGGGTGATTGCATCACTAACGTGTCCGCGCGCCCGGGGGGGTGAGATGGTTGGTCTAACCGGTAAAGGCCTGGATGCCGGTTTGCGCCCGACCAAGGATCAGAGCGTGGATGTCGTGCGTGCCTTCGTAGGTGTTTACAGCCTCGAGGTTCATGGCATGTCGGATGACGTGGTATTCATCGGAGACGCCGTTGCCGCCGTGCATGTCGCGCGCCAGCCGAGCGATGTCGAGCGCCTTTCCCGCTGAATTGCGTTTGATCAGGGAGATCATCTCCGGCGCCGCGCGGCCCTCGTCCATCAGGCGTCCGACGCGCAGCACCGTCTGCAGGCCCAGGGTGATTTCTGTCTGCATGTTGGCAAGCTTCAGCTGGATCAACTGGTTCGCCGCGAGAGGCCGGCCGAACTGCTTGCGGTCCATCACGTAGTCGCGCGCCGCGTGCCAACAGAATTCGGCGGCGCCAAGCGCACCCCAGGAAATACCATAACGCGCCTTGTTCAGGCAGCCGAACGGGCCTTTCAGCCCCTCAGCATTCGGCAGCAAGTTCTCGTCTGGAACGAAGACATCTTCCATCACGATCTCGCCGGTGACCGATACCCGCAGGCTGAACTTGCCTTCTATTTTCGGAGTGCTCAGCCCCTTCATTCCGCGTTCGACAATGAAGCCGCGGATGACGCCGCGGTCATCCTTGGCCCATACCACCATCACGTCAGCGACAGGAGAGTGGGTGATCCACATCTTGGCGCCTTTAAGGAGGTATCCGCCGTCGGTTTTCTTCGCCCGCGTAATCATGCTGCCCGCGTCGGAGCCATAGTCCGGCTCGGTAAGCCCGAAGGCGCCGACCAGGTCGCCCTTTGCCAGGCCGGGCAGATATTTTTGCCGCTGTGCCTCGGTGCCATACGTATAGATCGGGTACATCACCAGCGAGGACTGGACGCTCATCGAAGAACGGTAGCCGCTATCTACCCGCTCGAGTTCGCGGGTAATGAGGCCGTAGCAGACGTGATTCAGACCGGCGCAACCGTAGCCTTCGATCGTAGGGCCGAAAAATCCCAGGCTGCCCATTTCGGAAAGCACGGCGGGGTCGAATTTCTCATGACGATTTGCCTCCACCACGCGTGGCATCAGTTTTTCCTGGCAGTAGGCGCGCGCCGAATCGCGCACCATGCGCTCTTCGTCGCTGAGCTGTTCGTCGAAAAACAGGGGATCGTCCCAGCGGAAAGAGGGGCGGGTGGGAGGAGCGTTCATCGCGGTCTCCTGGAAGAATATGCTGAACGGGCTGGGCGGCTCCGGACGCGGCCGGCCGGCAGGGCGGTTACGTATTCGGTACGGCGGGAAGTATACACAGCGATGCGCAAGTGCCGCGAAGGCTGATGAGGGTGAGGCGTCAGGGTCGGAACCGGCGAAGAGGGCGGACTACTTTTTCTGCTTGCTGCAGATATCGAAGCCGTCGCGCCAGCCGGTGGCGTATTGGGGCTCGCGCTTGAAGCGCTGCTCGTCTTTCTTCTGGCCTACCGTGCGCTTCGCACTCTCGCAGCCGTCGAGATAGCCGGCACGGAACTCGGGCGGGTAACCACCCAGGTTGACATTGGGCTCTTTCTTCTGGGCGGCGCACGCACAAATCAGGGCGGCCGCCAGCAGCAACGACGGTTTCTTCATGAATTCAGCGGTTCTGCTCATCGGCATCCCTGACCTTTTCGACCAGCCTGACCAAAGTGTTTCGGGATTCGGCGGCAAACGGCCCATCATGGCTAACCGCCCGGCGCGCGACCTCGAGCGCCTGCGCAAGCCGGCCTTGTGCGTCCAGTGCGAGCGCAAGGTTGTTCAGTACCGGCGGCCCTATCGGCCAGCTTACGGAACGCCGTTTCAGCAGCTTGCCAATCCTGAAGGGAAAGCTCGATATTGCCAAGCCCCGGCAAGGCTAGTTGTTTGTGGGGTCATTTTTCCGTTGCGGCGAAGCAGGCATCCCGGGCCGCCACTGCGGAAGCGACTTTCAGGAATGCAACGGTGGTGTGCAAACAAACCCTCCGCAATTTTTGCAGGGATGGTTCCGGGCGGCCGAGGGGGCGAGTCGGGCACAGACAAAGAAACGCCCGATAAGGGAGGATATCGGGCGTCAAGAACGCAAAAGCGCATTGAAGGGAATTATTTGATCGCGCAGATACAGCTGAACACTTTACTGATTCTCTGAATGTCGGTTAACGGTTACCACACGGGCAATGAAACGGGTCCAGAGTCCATTTGTTTGTCGCGCTGATCGCGGGCCGCCGTCTTGGATCAACGCCCGTTCTAAGTCAACACCCGCATTCAGATCAACCCGAGCGGATGACCGTGCCGTTTACCAGCTTGACGCGCTCACCGATGGTGAACGGCGGACGTTGACTTTCGTGGATAGTGCGCAAGGTGCCGTTCTCCATGCGCACGATGACGACAAAGCTGAAACTACCGAGTTCTTCCCTGTCGATTTGATAGGCCATGCCAGTTGTGCCGAGCGCCCCGGCGAGTTTGTCATCCTCGCGGCTTGCCTTTTGCGGTTTGATGGAATCGACGACACCGCAGTTCGGGCAGGAAGGCTTGTGCTCGGGAAGGCGCGCACCGGGACGGAAGTTTACCGGCTTGCCTTGTACCGCGGTTTCCCCGGCGCTTCGGGTCAACCCTTCGTGGCTAAGTCTGGAAGGCACACGGTCCGATCCGGAACTCGGCACTGCAGGTGCGCCGCCAAATGCGGAAAAGGGATTGAGGCTCGACCGGGCTATCGACAGGTGTCCTGTTATCGCGGCGATTCCGATGCCGCTGAACGCGATCACGGAAGCGGCGGCGGTGATCGTCAAGAGGGGTAACAGTCGGCTTTTCTGGTTCATTTTCTTCTACTTAGGTACTTGCAATTAACTACTTTGTTTCGATCGGCGAGCGGATGCGGCTTCATTCGGAGCCGCCTTCCGCGCAGCCGTTTTCATAACCCTACAAAGCACCCTTCATGCCAGAAAACATTATGGCAATCTGGGCAGATAGTTATGCAGCGCCAAGGACTTGGCGCCGGCAGTGGTTGTCGCCGGACGGCGACGCCACCCTCCAAATTGTGTCTAACTAATTAATGGAAAATGGAAATTCGATGTCGTCCCGGGACGACACGGCGCTACAGCTAAAGCGCCTTGAACAGTTTGGGATCCAGATGGTGCCGTTGCAGCAGCTTGTAGAATTCGGTGCGATTGCGCTTGGCCAGTCGCGCCGCCTGGGTGACGTTACCGCCGGTTATTTTCAGAAGTTTGGCGAGATATTCGCGCTCGAACTCGCTACGCGCGGCCTCGAACGATGACAGTTCGGCAGTCTGGCCGCGGATTGCATTCTCCACCAGTGCCGGCGGAATGATTGGCGTGGTCGACAAGGCAACTGCCTGCTCCACCACGTTGTAAAGTTCGCGTACGTTGCCGGGCCACGACGATTTCACCAGGATTTCCATCGCATCGGACGCAAATCCGTTGAGGGGTTTCTTGTATTTGTCGGCAAGCTGTGAAAGGAAGTACGCGGCGAGCACCGGAATGTCTTCGCGTCGCTCGGCGAGCGACGGCAGCGCGAACGATACCACGTTGAGTCGGTAATACAGGTCTTCGCGGAATGCTCCGATTTTGATTGCGTCCTCGAGGTTGCGATGCGTTGCCGAGATGATGCGTACGTCCACGGGAATGGTCTGGGTCGAGCCGATTGCCCGCACCTCTTTTTCCTGCAGCACGCGCAGCAGCTTTACCTGCAGCGGCAGCGGCATATCGCCGATCTCATCGAGAAAAACCGTGCCTCCTTCGGCTGACTGGAACAGCCCCTTGTAATCGCGCGCTGCGCCAGTGAACGAGCCTTTCATGTGGCCAAACAACTCGGACTCCAGCAGTTGTTCGGGAATGGCGCCGCAGTTGACGGCAACAAAAGGCTTCTCGGCGCGCGGGCTTGCCCGGTGCACCGCCCGCGCCAGAAGCTCCTTGCCGGTGCCGCTGTCGCCGCGGATCAGCAAGCTGGCATCGCTGGCCGCCACCAGCTTGGCCTTGCCGAGGATGCTTTCCATCGCCGGACTGCGGGTAATGATCTCGATGCGCCAGTCGGTGTTACCGGTCGCCCTTTCAGCGTGGCTCCCGCTAAGAGTGATTGCTCTTTCGACCTGCAGCAGCAGTTCCTTGCTGTCGAATGGTTTGGTGAGGTACCCGAACACACCGCGCTGAGTTGCCGCAACTGCATCGGGAATCGTGCCGTGCGCGGTGAGGATTATGACCGGCAGCGCCGGGTTGCTCTTGTGTATGTTCTCGAACAGCGCCATGCCATCCATTCCGCTCATGCGCAGATCGGTGATTACCAGTTGCGGGGTGGACGCGGAAAGCCGCGCCAACGCGCGCTCCGCGCTGTCAGCGCTCTCCACGGCGTAGTCAGCGCTTTCCAGACGGAGCGTCAGAAGCCGCAGCAGATCGGGGTCGTCGTCGACAATGAGTATTCGTGCCTTTGACATGGTTACCTTCTTTTCGGTGGCGACGCCGTCTGCTCGCGTTCGATCATCTTCAATTCCATATCCAAAATAGCCTCCAGCTTCTGTTGCAGGGCGTCCGCCCGGCGTTGTTCTTCCCTGGCTTTTGCCGTTTGCTGCTGCAGTGCCTCATCCAGCCGTTTGAGTTCGGAAATCTGTGCATGGAGCATCAGGGCCAGCGGACGCAGCACGGAATTCTCGTAGTGCTTGTCACTCAAAAAAGGCTGAAGCAGATTCAATGCTGCCTGGTCATCGCGAAGCCCGGTGCCCGGCATCGACAGTAGCACGGCAAGCCGTACCCGATTGAGCTCGGATTTGTCCTTCTCGAATTCCTGACGGGTCGAACCGACCGCTCGCGCAAGTTCTGCTCCCTTGAGTTTGAGCGCATCCTCGCAGAAGCGCAGTGCACGGGTGTCGTCGTCCTGCATTGGCTCGATCACAGCCTGGTACCATGGGTCACGACGCGTGACCGGTTCGGTGGTTGCCATGCAGCCGTTGAGAAGGGTAGCCAGCACAACAATCGACACAATATAGAGCCTGATCAAGCGGCCGCCTCCATCTGCCGAGTCGGCAGGACCACTCGCAGGTGTGCGCCGGGATTGCCGTCGTCGATGATTTCGGCGCTGCCCTGGTGTGCCGTCGCATATTCGCGGACGATTGCCAACCCGAGCCCCGTACCTTTCACCGGGCCGGTATACACTGTGTTGCCCTGGTAAAACGGCTCGAAGACAAGCCCGCGTTCTTCGAGAGAAATGCCGGGACCCTCGTCCATAATATCGATCACCGCATCGGCGCCGCGCCGGCGCAGCTGCACGCGGATGGTGCCGCCTGCGGGCGAGAACTTGATGGCGTTGGACAGCAGGTTGTCTATGATCGCTTCTATTTTGTTCTCGTCTGCTTCAATCTGGAGGTCGGAGGCGGACAGGTTCAGGCTTAGATTCTTGCTGCGCATCGTCAACGAATGCTGTTGCGCAATGCGCGTCACCATTGCTTTCAGGTCGAATTGTGAGAACGTCAGTGCCGAAGTATGAAACTGTGCACTGTGATAGTTCAACAAGTCCTCGATCAGTTTTTGCAGCCGCAATGTGTTCTGTCTGAGGATGCGGGCGATCTCGAATTGGCCTGCGGTCATTTTCCCGGTCACCTCATCGGCCAGCAGTTCCACGCCTTCCCGCAGCGCCGTCAGGGGCGTTTTCAGTTCGTGCGACACATGGCGGAGAAAGCGCGATTTCTGTTCTTCCAGATCGAGCAGCCGCAGGCGCAGCCAGTCGAGCTGGCGTCCCAGGGATTCCAGGTCCGCGGGGCCGTTGACGGTGACGCGTGTATCGAATCGACCCTCACCCAGGTTCTGGATCGCAGTTTCGAGCTGGGCGATCGGCTTTGAAATCAGGAGCGTCGCGGCAACGACCAGCAACAGCGCGATCGGCACCAATGCCAGCAGTTGCCAGTAAATGAAACGCTGCACTTCGCCGGCCATTTTCTGCATGGTGTTGACTTCGCGGTCCACCAGCAGGTTGCCTTGCTCGTCGAGCGCGCGCGCCGCTTCCGACAGGGCGGCGAGCTCCGCTACCGCCGGCCCGATTGCGGCCGACTTTGCTCCCGACTGTCCGATGCGCCCAAAAAGTGCAGCCTCTCTGGCGCGAAGCGCCTCGAGCGCCTGCTTCTGTCTCGAATCCAGCGGCAGCGTTGCCATCCTGCGGGCGGTATCAACGAACCGCTCGTGGGCGAGTCCGTAACCCTGCAGCAGCGAGGCCTCGCCGATGATTGCGAATTGCCGGACGCTGCGCTCCATGTTGGTAATCTGTTCGATCAGGAACCGGCTGTTCTGGGTCGCCTGCACCGCCTGGTAGACCGCCCGCTGGCTGTGCGTGGCGAGTTGGTTGATCGAGAAGGCGTTATTGATGAGCGCGAAAATGAGCGGCAGGACGGCGAGAGAAAAGCCGGCCAGAATCAATTTCAGAAACGAGCGCGGGTAGTAAAGCTGCATACGGACTCATTTCCTCTTGGTCGCCGTATCGGGTTGGACGGCTTGCCCGACCTGGCCTCCCCGTGCCCGACGCGGAGCGGTGAATCCTCAGGTCATCGGAGCGCGTCAATCGCCGCGCCCGGACAACGCCTACTATCGCATGGAACGCGTCTCCGCGCCACGCGGACCCTTGATTTGATGGGGAAGTTCGTCGCTTACGCTAGACTGTGAGGCGTGCTTTAGCACGCCCGAACAGGCCAAAATCCGCTACCACGTAGTCGCCAGGCACAATTGCCACCGGCACCACGCAAGTTCCCGTTGTTACTACATGTCCGGCGCGCAGCGTTTCGCCGACAACCGAAAGTTCATTGACGATCCAGGTGAGCGCCTGGCGTGGATCGCCAAGCACGTTCGCGCCTGTTCCCTTACCTACAAGTTTTTCGTTTACCCACGCCGACACTGAATGTTCCGCCAGATCATGCCGACGCCAGTCGGCGCCAGTCGCCGGCCCCAGTACGAAGAAGCTGGCGCAGGCGTTGTCCGCAATGAGTTGCGCAGCCCCGACCTTCGCGAAATCCCGATAACGGGAATCCGGAATTTCGATTGCCGGATGCAGGGATGCCACCGCGTCCAGCACTTCCTCCATCACGTATGCGAATCCGCGCGGTGGCATATCGCGCGCCATACAAAAGGCGAATTCGGCCTCCGCGACCTTCATCAGGTTGTTGACCATCGGTACGCTGGCGCCCGACTGAAACGCGCGATTTACGAGAAGCCGGCCGGCCAGCGGCCCGTCGACGCCGATGTGCTTCTGGCCGGCTTGACTGGTCGCGGCAATCTTCCATCCGAACAGCGGCTGACCGGACAGACGGGCCACTTCCGCCTGCACTTTGTACCCTTCCTGTCGGCTCGTGGGTCGGCAATCGGCGGGAAGGCCATCGACGCGATCATTGGCCCGCCATGTGTTCCAGATGATTCTGGCAGCCTGCTCGACGGCCCAGTTATCCATATTTCTACTCTCGAATGAAACCGTCCTGCCGCTCAGCGGACGACGACAGGTTGTTTGACGACGTTGACCAGAGATTCGCCGCGCGCCAGCCGATCAAGATTCTCGGCGATCATCCTACTGCGGCGTGGCCGCAATCCCTCCGTCCATCCTGACGCATGCGGCGTCATGATGACATTCTCTAGTTCGCGGAAGGGCAGATTCGAAGGCTCTGCGACCGCATCGCCTCGGGCGGGGTACTTGAACCAGGTATCGATTACTGCACCGCCGATGCGCCTGTCCCTGCATGCCTCGAACAGTGCGCGTTCGTCGATAAGAGCCCCACGTGCCACATTGATGATCACGGCGCCTGGTTTCATGTTCGCCAGTTGCCGCTTGCCGATCACCCCCGCGGTCGACGGTTCCAGCGGCAATGCCAGAACGACGAAGTCAGACTCTTGCAGCAATGCAGGCAGGCGATCCATCATGTCCACGCGCTCAACGAACTCGTCGGCGTTCCGGGGAGTTCGGCTACAGGCTATCACCCTCATGCCAAAGGCGCGCGCGCGGCGTGCGACTTCGCGACCGATACGGCCATAGCCAATGATTCCGACGGCCTTACCATAAAGCTCATCGTGGCGCGGCCCCGAGAGATGCGAACCGTACCATTGGCCACGGCGCAGGGCCGCATCCATCCGCGGGATCCCGATTACCCACTGGAGCATTGCCGAGAGAATATATTCGGCTATTCCGATCTCGTGCTCGTAGACGTTGCATACGGCCGCCCGTGCCGGCACCGATTCGAAGGCGATGTCGTCGGTGCCGGCGCCGGGAAGTTGAAGCAGCCGCAGCCTGGGTGCCGGCGGCATGTCCGAGGACCACTTCATCGAAACCATCGCGTCGGCATCCAGAAGTCCGCGCGCCATTTCCTCGCGATTGCTGCTGTCCGCGACCTCAATGGTCCAGGAAGTCGTCAGAAACTCGGGGATGAGGGCAAGGCGGCCGTCGTTATCAGTTTTCTTGATAAGTAATTTCATGATTTTCTATTGCGTTGGAGCCGATCAGATCCGCGACGGAGTCTGCGAATCGTGAAGACGTGCTGACGTTGGAACGGTTCTGGTGCCGGGAGGGGGAATCGAACCCCCATGGTGTCGCCACCGCGGGATTTTGAGTCCCGTGCGTCTACCAGTTCCGCCATCCCGGCACGGGAGCGCAATTATCCTGGAATTCGGCGTCGCGGGGAACCGGGAGTGTGGTCTGCGGCCGCATATAATGCGCGCGATGAGAATCGAAGAGTTCGATTACGAGCTTCCGCAGGAACTGATCGCGCAGTTTCCCACTGTGCAACGCAGCGCCGCCCGGCTGTTGCATCTCGACGGCGCAACCGGAAGATACACCGATCATTTTCTTGTCGATCTTCCGATCCTCTTGCGCAGCGGGGACCTGCTTGCCTTCAACGACACCAAAGTCATCAAGGCGCGACTGCAGGGCGTAAAGGAGTCGGGGGGCAAAGTGGAAGCCCTGATCGAGCGCATCGTGAGTCCGCGCCGCGCATTGGCAATGCTGAGGACGAGTCACACGCCCAGGCCTGGACAGAAAATCCGATTCGGTGATCTTGCCGACGCCACGATGATCGAGCGCCAAGGAGAGTTTTTCCTGCTTGAGTTCGGCGACGACGTAGCCGGCGTACTCGAGCGTTCCGGCGAAGTGCCGCTCCCGCCTTATATCGAGCGCCGCGCCGAAAGCGACGACGAGGCGCGCTACCAGACCGTTTACGCCCGCGTGCCGGGAGCTGTGGCGGCTCCCACTGCTGGTCTGCATTTCGACGAGCACCTGCTACAGCGTCTTGGCGAAGCGGGCGTGCGATTCGCCTATGTCACGCTGCACGTCGGCGCTGGCACTTTCCAGCCGGTTCGAGTGGAATGTGTCGAACAGCACGTCATGCATGGCGAACGCTACGAGATTCCCGCTGAAACCGCGCGCGCAGTGGCCGAAACGCGTGCCGCGGGCGGGCGCATTATCGCAGTCGGGACCACCAGCCTGCGTGCGCTCGAGTCGGCGGCACATTCGGGCACGTTGATATCCGGCGCCGGGGAGACCCGCCTTTTCATCCGTCCTGGCTATGTCTTCAATGTCGTGGACCGCCTGCTCACCAATTTTCATCTGCCACGGTCCACGCTGCTTATGCTGACTTGTGCCTTTGCCGGGACTGAACATGTCCAGCGCGCCTATCGCCACGCGGTCGACAGCCGCTACCGCTTCTTCAGTTATGGCGACGCCATGTTGATCGACAAAGCGGCGCCATCGAGACCGTGACAATGCGATACGAAATCGTTGCCAGGGACGGGCCTGCGCGCCGGGGCCGGCTCACGCTTGCGCATGGCGTGGTGGAAACGCCGGCATTCATGCCGGTCGGTACTTATGGCGTGGTCAAGGCCATGAGCCCGGATGACTTGCGCTCGGTCCGGGCACAGGTGATTCTCGGCAACACGTTTCACCTCTGGTTGCGCCCCGGGCTGGAGGTGATCGGGGCGCACGGGGGGCTGCATCGTTTCATGGGCTGGGACGGGCCGATCCTTACCGATTCCGGCGGCTTTCAGGTGTTCAGCCTCGGGGAAATGCGCAAGATCACCGAGGAGAGCGTCAGATTCCGCTCGCCGGTCAATGGCGATGTGTGTTTCCTGTCGCCCGAGGAGTCGATGCGCATTCAGCGTGTGCTCGACTCCGACATCGCCATGATCTTCGACGAGTGCACGCCGTATCCGGCCGATCGCAACCTGGCGGGGGAATCGATGCAGCTGAGTTTGCGTTGGGCGGAGCGCAGCAGGCGCGCCCATGAGGGAAACGGCAATGCGCTGTTCGGCATCGTTCAGGGGGGTATGTACGAAGGCCTGCGCGACGCGTCTCTGAAGGGTCTGACGGATATCGGCTTCGACGGCTACGCGATTGGCGGGCTGTCGGTCGGCGAACCGAAGGAAGACATGCAGCGCATCCTGCGTCACACCGCTCCGAGGCTGCCAGCCGGAGCGCCGCGCTATCTCATGGGCGTCGGCACCCCTGCTGACATCGTCGATGCGGTCGCCAGCGGAATCGACATGTTCGATTGCGTCATGCCCACGCGCAACGCCCGAAACGGCTGGATTTTCACCCGCAACGGCACCATCCGGCTGCGCAATGCCCGATACCGCGATGACACCGGCCCCCTGGATCCGGCGTGCGAATGCCATACCTGTCTGAATTTCTCGCGCGCCTATCTGCATCACCTGCAGAGAATCAATGAGATTCTCGGCGCGCATCTGAACACTCTGCACAATCTTTTCTATTATCAGGAATTGATGCGGGGACTGCGCGATGCGATCAGCGAGGGAAGATTTTCGGAACATGTCCTCGGTCTTCGTCTTGGGCAGGCACAGCCATGCTAAAATGCGCCACTTTTCAAGCTTGGCGCCGACGTTTGCCATAGCGCAACGAGTCTCGTGAATCGATAGCGGACGATAAAAATAGAAATGGCCGCCGGCAATCGGTCTAAACCTGCATCGGAGGAACTACGTGTTGATCAGCAATGCATTTGCGCAAACCCTGCCGGGAACGGGAGGCATGGACTTGTTCGGACTCCTGCCGCTCATCCTGATGTTTGTGCTGCTGTACTTCCTGCTGATCCGTCCGCAGGCCAAGCGCGCCAAGGAGCACCGCGCCATGCTTGGTGGATTGCAGAAGGGGGACGAAGTAGTCACCGCAGGCGGCGCGCTCGGGAAAATTACCAGGGTCGGCGATAACTTCGTGTCGGTGGAAATTGCCCCGAACGTCGAAATCCAGGTTCAGAAGCCCTCGATCACGACCCTGCTGCCCAAGGGAACCATCAAGACCGCCGGACAGGGCTGAGGAGCGACCGCCCGCTGATCCTCACGCCTGACGCTACGCGCCTCACTGACCGTACATGAATCGCTACCCGCTCTGGAAGTACATCATCATCGCCGTCGCCCTGGTCGTCGGCTTTCTCTACACCCTGCCCAACTTCTTTGGGGAAGTGCCGGCGGTGCAGATTTCACCCGGCAAGTCCACCGCCAAAGTCGACGAGGCGCTGCGCGCACGCGTGGAAAAGGCGCTGACGCAGGCAAACGTTGTTCCCGACGGCCTTTTTCTCGAGGCAAACAGCATCAAAGTGCGTCTGGGAAACACCGATACCCAACTGAAGGCCAAGGACGTCGTGCAGAATGCGCTAGGCGAAAACTACGTCGTAGCGCTCAACCTGTTGTCGAGCTCGCCGCATTGGCTCACGCGGATAAACGCGCTGCCAATGTACCTGGGCCTCGATCTGCGCGGCGGCGTGCACTTTCTCCTGCAGGTCGACATGGCCGGCGCGCTGACCAAGGCCGCGGACCGTTACTCGGCGGATGTCCGTACCACGCTGCGCGCCAAGGAGATTCGTTACAGCGGCATCTTGCGGGAAGGCCAAACGGTGCAGGTCAGGTTCCGGGATGCCGAATCGCGCGACAAGGCTGCCGCAGAAATCCAGCGCCAGAATCCGGATCTGCTGCTCAAGCCTGACGACTCCGGCAGCGAGTTTCTGATAACCGCTTCCCTGAGGCCCGAAGTGCGGAAGCGAATCCAGGACTTCGCGCTGCAGCAGAACATCACGACCCTGCGTAATCGCGTCAACGAACTTGGCGTAGCGGAGCCTATCGTGCAGCAGGCGGGACTGGATCGGGTGGTCGTGCAACTGCCAGGCGTGCAGGACACCGCCAAGGCCAAGGACATTCTCGGCCGTACCGCGACCCTGGAAGTGCGGATGGTGGATGAGGAGCACAGCGACGGCGCTTCGTTGCAGGCGGCGGTCGGCGGGCAGGTGCCGTTCGGAGCCGAACTGATTTACGACCGTGACGGGGTGCCGTATCTGCTCAGGCGCGAAGTGATTCTCACCGGAGATCGCATTTCGGACGCACAGCCCGGATTCGACAACCAAACCGGCGAGCCGGCAGTACACATCAATCTGGACGGCCGCGGCGCAACGATCTTCCAGCAGATCACGCGTGAGAGCGTAGGCAAACGCATGGCGATGGTGCTGGTGGAAAAAGGCGTGGGCGAAGTGGTGACGGCGCCGGTGATCCGTTCGGAGATTCCGGGCGGGCGCGTTCAGATAAGTGGCCGGATGACCACGACCGAGGCGCGCGACGTGGCGCTGCTGCTGCGCGCCGGTGCCCTCGCGGCACCGATGGAAATCGTCGAGGAACGCACCGTTGGCCCGAGCCTGGGTGCCGACAATATCAAGCGCGGCTTCGATTCGACGCTGATCGGCTTTACTGCTATTGCCATCTTCATGATCGTGTACTACAACGTATTCGGCGTGATCTCGGTACTCGCTCTGTCAGCCAACCTGATGCTGTTGGTGGCGCTGTTGTCCATGCTGCAGGCCACGCTGACGCTGCCGGGCATCGCGGCGATCGCGCTGACGTTGGGCATGGCCATCGACTCCAACGTTCTGATCAATGAACGGATCAGGGAAGAACTGCGCAACGGCACCACGCCGCAGGCGGCGATATCAGCGGGCTACGAGCGCGCCTGGGCGACGATTCTCGATTCGAACATCACCACGCTGATTGCAGGCATTGCGTTGTTCATGTTCGGCAGCGGGCCGGTGCGCGGCTTCGCCGTGGTGCACTGTCTTGGCATCATGACTTCCATGTTCAGCGCGGTGGTGATTTCACGAGGCATCGTGAATCTGGTGTTCGGTGCCCGCCGCAAACTGGAAAAACTGCCGATCGGCAACACCGATTGGTACAGGCGCCAGCCGGCCGCCTGAGAATCATCCGCCCAGAGTTTCCCGCAGAGGTCGAGTAAATGGAATTTTTCCGCATCCGCAAAGACATCCCGTTCATGCGCCATGCGCTGGTGTTCAACATAATTTCGTTGATCACCTTCATCCTGGCGGTGTTTTTTCTGGTGACCAGGGGTCTGCATCTCGGGGTCGAATTTACCGGCGGTACGGTGATGGAGGTGAACTACGGTCACGCGGCCGACGTTTCGAAGATTCGCGAGACCTTGAACCGCATTGACCTGAGCGACGCCACGGTGCAGAGCTTCGGCAGCTCCCAGACTGCATTGGTTCGACTGCCGAGCAAGCAGGGGGTGACCGGCGCACAACTGTCTGAACGTGTCATCAAGTCGTTGCGCGAGGACGATTCGACGGTGGAGTTGCGGCGCGTGGAATTCGTCGGATCGCAGGTCGGCAAGGAGCTGGTGGAGAACGGTGCGCTGGCGTTGCTGCTCGTGTCCATCGGCATCGTCTGTTATTTGTGGCTGCGCTTCGAATGGAAATTCGGCGTGTCCGCGATCATCGCGAACCTGCACGATGTGGTGATCATTCTGGGGTTCTTTGCCTTCTTCCAATGGGAGTTTTCGCTGCCGGTGTTGGCCGCGGTGCTTGCCGTGCTGGGTTATTCGGTCAACGAGTCGGTGGTGGTCTTTGACCGCATCCGCGAGAACTTCCGCAAGATGCGCAAGGCCGATACCCCGGAAATTATCAACAACGCGATCACGCGCACCATGTCGCGTACCATCATCACCCACGGCAGCACCCAACTGATGGTGACCTCGATGCTGATTTTCGGCGGCGAGACGCTGCACTACTTTGCCCTGGCGCTGACTATCGGCATCCTGTTCGGGATATACTCGTCGGTGCTGGTGGCGAGTCCGCTGGTGATGTGGCTGGGCGTGACGCGCGAGGATTTCATCAAACCCGAGAAGAAGAAAGAGGAAGCCGTCGTTTAGAGCGGCGGATCCGCCATGGATCTGATCGCAGGCTTCCTCGATCTGGTCGTTCATCTCGATCAGCATTTGCGTACGCTGGTGCAGAGTTACGGCAACTGGGTCTATGCCGTACTGTTTCTGATCGTTTTTCTCGAGACCGGGCTGGTCGTCACACCCTTCCTGCCCGGAGATTCCCTGCTGTTCGTTGCCGGGACCATCGCGGCGGCCGGCGAACTCCATGTGCATGGATTGGTGTTGCTGCTGATATCGGCGGCTATTATTGGCGATTCGGTCAACTATGCGATTGGCCGCTATTTTGGGCCGCGGGTGTTTCGCTTCGAGGGTTCGCGTTTCTTCAAACGCGCGTATCTGGAACGCACCCACGCCTTTTTTGAAAGGCACGGCGGCAAGACCATCATCATCGCCCGCTTCTTACCGATCGTCCGCACTTACGCGCCCTTCGTGGCCGGGATCGGCGCCATGAGTTACGGCCACTTCCTCGTCTTCAACGTGACGGGGGCGATTCTGTGGGTGGCGTCGCTGACCTACGCCGGCTACTTCTTCGGCAATCTTCCGGTGGTCAAGGACAATCTCACGCTTGTCATCATCGGCATCATCGTGCTTTCGATCATGCCGGGGATCATCGAGTTCTGGCGCGCGCGACGCGCGCCCTAAGCGTGGCTTCTCAGATACGTCTTGCCAGCTGCCCGGCAAGTCCGGTGTAATTGGCCGGGGTAAGCTTGAGCAAACGCTCTTTCTCCGACTGGGGAATGGCAGCCACACGGATGAACTGGTGCAGTGAGTCGCGGGTGATGCCTTCCTTGCCGCGGGTGAGAGCCTTCAACTGCTCATAGGCGTCTTCGATTCCGTAACGTTTCAGCACCGTCTGGATCGGTTCGGCAAGGACTTCCCAATTGGATTCCAGATCGGCGCTAATGCATTTCTGGTCGGGCTCGAGTTTGTTCAGGCCCCTGAGACAGCCGTCATAGGCGAGCAGGCTGTAACCGAGCGCGACGCCCAGATTGCGCAGTACCGTGGAGTCGGTAAGGTCGCGCTGCCAGCGCGAGACGGGCAGCTTGTGGCTCAAATGGCTGAGGAGGGCGTTGGCCAGCCCGATATTGCCTTCCGAGTTCTCGAAATCGATCGGGTTCACCTTGTGAGGCATGGTGGACGATCCGACTTCGCCTTCCTTGACCCTCTGCTTGAAATAACCGATGGAGATGTATCCCCATAGGTCGCGGTCGAGGTCGAGCAGAACCGTGTTGATTCCCGCATAAGCATCCAGAAGTTCGGCTATGCAGTCGTGGGGCTCGATCTGAGTCGTGTAGGGGTTGAACTCGAAACCCAGCTTTTCGACGAAGGTGCGGCAGAATTGCTCCCAGTCGAAATCCGGGTAGGCCGCGAGGTGCGCATTGTAGTTGCCGACGGCGCCGTTGATCTTGGCCGTGAGTGCAACCCCGGTAATGCGTTTGCGTTGGCGGCGCAGACGATGAACGACGTTCGCCAGCTCCTTCCCCAACGTGCTTGGTGTGGCCGGCTGGCCGTGCGTGCGCGACAGTATGGGCTGCCCGGCATTGGCGTGCGCGAGGCTGACAAGTTTATCCACCAGCGCATCGATGGCCGGCAGCAGAACCTGCGCCCGCGAGTCCCTCAGCATGAGCGCGTGACAGAGGTTGTTGATGTCCTCGGAGGTGCAGGCAAAGTGAATGAACTGCGTAATGCCGGCGATTTCCCGGTTGCCGGAAAGTTTCTCGCGCAACCAGTATTCGATGGCCTTGACGTCGTGGTTGGTGCGGGCTTCTATGGCTTTGACGGCTTCGCCGTCGGAGACGGAGAATTTGGCTGCCAGTTCGTCCAGCTGCGTGATGGTTCCTGACGCAAACGGCTTGATTTCGGAAAGCCCCTTGGCCGCCGCCAGCGCCTTCAGCCACTCGATCTCGACGAACACGCGGTAGCGGATCAGTCCGTATTCGCTGAAGTAACGGGGAAGCCCGGTAACCTTGTCCCGATAACGGCCGTCAAGCGGGGACAGGGCGGTGAGAGGAGTGGGTTGGGTCATCCAAGTATCTAATCAGTATGGATAATTTTAACACGACGAGCATATCAGGCGGAGTCTTTCGGTGACACGCAAGACACCGACAAGCGCGGCCCGCAGTCGGCGCAGGGGGAGTGATTTCGAGGCGTTGCTGAAGAAGATACGTTCTTGCCGCGTATGTGAAGCGCATCTGCCGTTCGGCCCCCGGCCGATACTGCGCGCCGCGGTCACCGCGCAACTGCTGATCGTCGGCCAGGCGCCGGGTCGCCGCGTGCACGAAACCGGGATTCCATGGAACGATCCTTCGGGTGATCGACTGCGCGATTGGCTGCAACTTGAGCGCCAATGCTTTTACGATCAACGCCAAATTGCCATCATTCCCGCCGCGTTCTGTTACCCCGGGACCGGTCCAGGCGGAGACCTTCCGCCACGGGCGGAGTGCGCGCCGCTCTGGCATCCGCAACTGTTGGCACAACTGCCGAAGCTGCGGCTGGCGCTGCTCATCGGGGGCTACGCGCAGGCGTATTACCTCGGCGACCGGCGCAAGGCGACGCTGACTGATACGGTGCGTTCCTGGCGCGAGTACCTGCCGTATTGCATTCCGCTGCCGCATCCCAGCCCGCGCAACCAGATGTGGCTCAAACGCAACCCTTGGTTCGTCGCAGAGGTGATTCCTTTTGTGCGGCGGACCATCCACCAGATTCTCGAAGGCGGTTGAAACTTCGGGTCGGGTGAGACGTGCGGGGGGCAATTAATTTCCGGGAGCCGTCGCGCCTTCGATGATTCCGCCGCCGAGGCAAACCTTCGATTCATAAACCACGACCGACTGACCGGGCGTAATTGCCCACTGCGGTTCCGCAAACCTGATTTCGCAGTGCTCCAGGTCAACGCGCTCGACCTCGCACGGAGCATCCTTCTGACGGTAGCGAGTTTTTGCGCCGTATACCCAGTGACAGTGTGGTTGGGCGCCACTGATCCAGTTCAGGTCGGTTGCCGTCAGGCCACCTGCCAACAGTGCCGGATGGCCGTGGCCCTGCACCACGATCAGCCTGTTCGCCGTCATGTCTTTTGCAGCAACGTACCAGGGTCCGCCTTCGCTATCCTTGCGCCCACCGATTCCCAATCCCTGGCGCTGGCCGATTGTGTAGTACATCAACCCGATATGCCTGCCGATGGTTTTGCCCTCTGTGGTCACCATGTCGCCGGGTTGGGTCGGCAGGTACCGGCTGAGAAACTCGCGGAACGGCCTCTCGCCGATGAAACAAATGCCGGTCGAATCCTTCTTGTCGTGATTCGGCAACCCAAGTTTTCTCGCTTGATCGCGTACGTCGCGCTTGTACATCGCGCCCAATGGAAATAGCGTCTTCGAAAGCTGTTTTTGATCAAGCCGGTAGAGGAAATAGCTTTGGTCCTTGGTGCCGTCTTCGGCCTTGAGCAGTTGCAACAGGCCGTCAACTTGCCGCACCTGTGCATAGTGGCCGGTGGCGATCCGTTCGGCGCCGAGTTGGCCCGCGTGATCGAGGAAGGACTTGAACTTGATTTCGGCGTTGCACAACACGTCCGGATTGGGCGTGCGCCCCGCCTTGTACTCGGCAAGAAAGTTGCTGAAGACCCGGTCCTTGTACTCGGCGGAGAAATTCACAGCCTCGATATCGATGCCGATCATATCGGCAACCGAAACCGCATCGATCAGGTCCTGCCGTGACGTGCAGAACTCGGCGTCATCGTCGTCTTCCCAGTTCTTCATGAACAGGCCGACGACATCGAAGCCCTGTTCTTTGAGCAGCCAGGCGGCGACCGAAGAGTCCACTCCGCCGGACATGCCTACGACGACGCGTCTTTTTTGCATTCGCCGGCTCCGCTCAGTCGAGATGCACAAGCAGATCTAACGGGGCGCGCGCGCCGCGACGGTAGTCTTCGACGCAGCGAACCACCAGGGGGCTGCGATGGCGGCCACGGCTGGCGTGGACCTCCGCCGCAGTCAGCCATAACGCCCGCACAATTCCCGTATCCAGTGCGCGCTCAGGGCGGTGCGCGCCCAGCCTGCCGGCAAAGGCGAAGCGCAGGTAGGTGACGTTGCGTTCGGGATGTCGCCAGCGATACACGCCGACCAGGTACTCGGGCGTGAACTCGTAGGCGGTTTCCTCCAGCGTCTCGCGCGCCGCGCCTTCCACCAGGGACTCGTTGGCCTCGAGATGACCCGCGGGCTGATTGAGCATCAGCCCGTCGTCGGTTTCCTCCTCGACCAGCAGGAATCTTCCTTCGCGCTCGACGATCGCGGCGACGGTCACGTTCGGCTTCCACACCTTTTCAGTCATTCAGATGAGTTTCGGGAACAGTTCGATGAGTCCGCGGTAAACGTACTCAACTGCGACCGCTGCTATGATCAGGCCCATCACCCGGGTGATGATGTTCATGCCGGTCTTGCCGAGGCGTTTTGAAATCCGGGTGGCAGCGATCAGCGTTGCCCAAACTGCGACGGCAATGATCAGCGCCGGGATCAGCAGCTTAAGGTGATAAGTGAAGCTCGGCGACTGGTGGGTCGCGATGATCATGGTGCTGATTGCCCCCGGGCCGGCGAGCAGCGGGATGCCAAGCGGCACCACGGCGACCGCGTGTCTTTCCGCCGCCTCCTCGGCCTCGTCCGGCGTCTGCCGGATCCTGCTTTCCTTGGCCTGCAACATTGAAATCGCCATCATCATCAGCACGATCCCGCCGCCGATCAGGAAGGAAGGGATGCTGATCCCGAAGAAATGCAGAATTTCCATGCCGACCAGCGCCGCTACGCCGAGGACGCAAAACACCGTGATCGCCACGATCCGGGCAATGCGTGCACGCTGCTCGTTGGGTTCACCGTCGGTGGTGGTCAGAAACACCGGTATGCTGGCAATCGGATCGACGATGGCCAGCAGCGCGACGGTCAACTTCAGGATGTCGGCCCAATCACTCATTCAGGGATTCAGTGCCGCTCCAGGCTCGAGGGAAATGAAAAAAAGGCAGGGACACCACCCTGCCTTGCCTTGCGATAGAAGTCGCTACAAGATTGAGGATATTCTACGACATCGTCAAATGCCGGACGGAATGAAAAAAGGCAGACCTGAGGCCTGCCTTGCGTTCTCAAGACCGCGTTGAAACTTACTTCTTGGTCGGAGCCGGTTCTTCGATTTTTTTCACCGCCTTCTTTTGATGCTTCTTGGCGGACTTCGCGGGCTTGGCCGTATCAGCCGGGTTGGCTGTGGTATCGGCAGCAACCGCTGAGAAAGTCACTGCGGCAAACAGGGCGGCAAACAGGGCGGCAAACAGGGCAGCAAATGGCTTCTTCATGTCAGTACTCTCCATGGTCTGGTTTTACAGGGGTATAGACACCCTTCGGGCGTCAGGCCGAGTAACGCCATCCAATAGGCCTGGTTGACACAATTTGTTACAACTGCTTGGGACCGCTTAAATTCCTCATTTGGGGCTGGTCTATCAGGCGGAATTGTCCCGGCAGGATGCCATCCAGTGTCCAAGGTCCAATCCGGGAGCGGATCAGCCGCAGGGTCGGATAACCTGCCGCCGCAGTCATCCGCCTTATCTGCCGGTTCTTGCCTTCACGCAGCTCCAATTCGATCCAACTGGTCGGAATGCTCTTGCGGACTCGAATCGGGGGATGCCTTTCCCATAGTCCGGACGGTTGCTCGATTCGCCTTGCGCCAGCCGGAAGAGCGACGAAATCGCCGAGATCGATGCCGGAACGCAGCCGCTGCAACGCCGCTTCGTCTGGCTCACCCTCGACCTGGACCCAGTAGCTCTTGACCAGTTTCATTTTCGGGTCGCTGATGGCGTGCTGGAGCTTGCCGTCGCCGGTCAGCACCACCAGGCCTTCGCTGTCAGCATCGAGCCGGCCGGCCGGGTAGACACCGGCGACCGCTATGAAATCCTTGAGCGTGCGTTTACCCGCACTCGGGCTGAACTGGCAAAGCACTCCGCAGGGTTTGTTGAAGAGGAGAACCCGCGGCATGGAATGGGCCCTCGAAACTCCGGGCCGGTGCGATTCAGCGGTGCTCGTGCGCAATAAGATGGTCGTAAGCCGGCAAGGTGAGGAACTCGAAGAAATCTTCGTCGAGCGTCAGCTCCTCGAACATCTTTGCGCCCTCCGGATATTTCCCGCCTGCGTAACCCTTGTCGCCGAGCATTTGCCGCACCTTTTCGAGTTCCTGCGGCACCAGTTCGCGGAACAATTCCCTGGTGACCTTTCGGCCATCGTCCAGGATGCCCAGGGGACTGCGGATCCAGTGCCAGATCTGCGCGCGCGAAATTTCTGCGGTGGCGGCGTCTTCCATCAGATTGAAAATCGGTACACAGCCGGTGCCTGCGAGCCAGGCGCCCAGGTACTGGATGCCGATATTGATGTTGGTGCGTAAACCGGCTTCGGTGATCGGCCCCGTGGGCTGGAAATTGAGCAGGTCTTTGGCGCTGACGTTGACGTCGTTGCGCTTCTTGTGAATCTGGTTCGGAGTCTTCATGACCTTGTCGAAGGATTCTCTTGCGAGCGCAACCAGGCCGGGGTGCGCAACCCAGGTTCCGTCGTGGCCGTCGTTGGCCTCGCGGTCCTTGTCGGCACGCACTTTCGCCAGCGCCGCCTCGTTCGCGGCGGGATCGTTCTTGATCGGAATTTGCGCGGCCATGCCACCCATCGCAAAGGCACCGCGCTTATGGCAAGTCTTGATCAGCAGCAGGGAATAGGAACGCATGAAAGGGCTCAACATGGTCACCAGATGCCGGTCGGCGAGGATGAAATCCTTCCGGTTCCGGAATTTCTTGATGGAGCTGAAGATGTAGTCCCAGCGGCCGCAGTTCAGTCCGGCAGAGTGTTCTCGCAGCTCGTACAGAATTTCTTCCATCTCAAAAGCCGCGAGAATGGTTTCGATCAATACCGTGGCCTTCACCGTGCCATGCGGAACGCCGAGTTCTTTTTGCGCGAAGACAAAGACATCGCTCCACAACCTCGCCTCGAGGTGCGATTCCATTTTCGGCAAGTAAAAATACAGGCCCGAACCCTGCCTGATCCGCGCCTTGGCATTGTGGAAAAAATACAGGCCGAAGTCGAACAGCGATCCCGACATCGGCTGGCCATCGATGACCACATGCTTCTCGCTCAGGTGCCATCCGCGCGGCCGCACCAGCAAGGTGGCGGTCTTGTCGGCGAGACGGTATTGCTTGCCTTCGGGACTGGTGAAGGAAATGCCGCGATTGACCGCGTCGCGCATGTTGATCTGGCCCTGCACCTGATTGTCCCAGGTCGGGGTCGAAGAATCTTCGAAGTCAGCCATGAACATGCTGGCGCCGGAATTGAGCGCGTTGATCACCATCTTGCGGTCGGTTGGCCCGGTGATCTCGACGCGCCGATCCTGGAGATCCTGCGGCACCGGGGCAACCTGCCAGTCGGCGTCGCGAATGTGTTTTGTTTCGGGCAGGAAATCGGGCAGCTTGCCGGCGTCGAGTTCCTTCTGGCGCCGCCCGCGCCGCGCGAGGAGCTCGAGGCGGCGGGCGTTGAAGTTCCGATGCAGTTTGGCGAGGAATTCGAGCGCGTCGGGTGTGAGAATCTGGGCGTATTCCGGAGTGATGCGTCCTTGCACTTGCATGCCGGCGGGGATGTTCGGCTGGGTCATGTCGGTATTCCAGTTGGTTCGATTTTTTTACATTGTGAAAAATAATCTCGCGAAATGATAAAAGTGAAAGGCCGCGGCGGCAAGCACAGCTTGCCATACCGCGGCCGCGTGGAACTTGGTCAGAGTGTCCCTAGACGAACTGTTCTTCTTCAGTCGAGCCGGTCAGCGCCGTGACCGAAGAGAGTCCGGCCTGCACCACTTGGGTCACGTCGTCAAAGTAACCCGTGCCGACTTCGCGCTGATGCTTGGTCGCCGTATAGCCATGTTCTTCGGCGGCAAATTCCGCTTGCTGCAGCCGCACGTAGGCGCTCATGTTCTCGGTGGCATAGCCACGCGCAAGTTCGAACATGCCATAGTTGAGCGAGTGGAAGCCGGCCAGCGTGATGAACTGGAACTTGTAGCCCATCGCACCCAGTTCGCGCTGAAACCTGGCGATCGATGCATCGTCCAGGTTCTTCTTCCAGTTGAACGACGGTGAGCAGTTGTACGCGAGCAGTTTGTCCGGATACTGCTTGTGGATTGCCTCGGCAAACTGCCTGGCGAATGCGAGGTCCGGTTTGCCTGTCTCGCACCAGATAAGGTCGGCAAACGGCGCGTAGGCAAGTCCCCGCGATATCGCCTGCTGGATGCCATTGATGACCCGGTAGTAGCCTTCGGCGGTGCGCTCGCCGGTGCAGAACGGTTTGTCGTTTTCGTCGAAATCCGAGGTCAACAGGTTCGCCGCTTCGGCGTCCGTGCGCGCGTACAACACTGTGGGCACCGCCATGATGTCCGCAGCCAGCCGGGCGGCGACGAGCTTTTGCACGGCCTCTTGAGTCGGTACAAGCACCTTGCCGCCCATGTGGCCGCACTTCTTCGCCGAAGCCAGTTGATCTTCGAAATGCACGCCACCTGCGCCGGCTTCGATCATCGACTTCATCAGCTCGAAAGCATTCAGTACGCCGCCGAAGCCGGCTTCGGCGTCGGCGACGATCGGGGCGAACCAGTCGATGTCGTCCTTGCCTTCGGCGTGATGGATCTGGTCGGCGCGGATGAAGGTGTTATTGATGCGGCGGACCACCGCGGGGACGCTGTTGGCCGGATACAGCGACTGATCGGGATACATCTCGCCGGAAAGGTTGGCATCGGCCGCCACCTGCCAGCCGGAGAGATAAATCGCCTTGAGCCCGGCCTTGACCTGCTGCAAGGCCTGGTTGCCGGTGAGTGCGCCCAGTGCGTTGACGAACGGTTCATGCTTGAGCAATTGCCACAGTTTTTCGGCACCACGGCGGGCGAGCGTGTACTCGATGGCAAGCGTGCCGCGCAGCCGGTAGACATCCTCGGCGGAGTAGGGACGTTGCACCCCCTTCCAGCGCGGATGATCGGACCAATCCTTCTTGAGTCTTGCAATTTCCAGATCGCGGTTCATGAGCTTTCTCCTTTCGGCAAGTACGAGTGTGTTTTATTTGGACGCAATTGGACCGCGTCCTCGCAACAGGTCATGCCGTGCTTGTGTCGCGGGTCACGCGATACATCGTGGGCACAGATCCCTGCTGGCCGAGGGCCGA
This sequence comes from uncultured beta proteobacterium, assembly GCA_963695915.1. Classification (GTDB taxonomy): domain Bacteria; phylum Pseudomonadota; class Gammaproteobacteria; order Burkholderiales; family JACQAP01; genus JACQAP01. The sequence goes on along the minus strand of CAVOIO010000021.1, from coordinate 316,263 downwards.
CAGGCCGGCATTCTCAACCAACAAAAAGCCAGAGATCGGATCTGGCACACCGATTGGAGGCATCGCGCTTGAGCTCGGCCTCGCATCCGCATTGCGCCAGCGGTTATTGACGCAACGGTGGTGCCGGGAACAGTACATCAGGATTTTCATGCGCCGCAACAATAATACGGAAGCACAAATTAATTATACAAATCATAATTTTGCGTATTTTCAGAGTGCGTTATTTTGCAATGCGAAATTTGGTTTCAGGGACCTTTGACGATTCGACTTCGACCGGGTGTTGCGGTGTTTGAAGGCGTGCACCAGCGAGGCCGGCACGACGCCTGCGTCGAATCGGGGCGTTGTGGGGCGACGAAAGCGTGATTCATTCTCCGCGTCATCGGAGAATTATCCTGGACAGGATCAGACGCGCGCACAGAGTGGGTTCCAGTGGGCCGCAGATGGGCGTTGCTTTACAATTGAGACCTTTGAACGCGTTGCATTACGGCTTGCAAATCAACTACATCGAACTACACGTCGAATCGAGGCCGATTTCATGTACCAGCACATCAAGGTTCCTTCCACGGCACACAAGATAATCGTCAACAAGGACTACTCGCTAAACGTTCCCGCCAATCCAATCATTCCCTTCATTGAGGGTGACGGTACCGGTGTAGACATCACGCCGGTTATGCGCAGGGTCGTGGATTCGGCGGTCGATGTGGCGTACGGGAGAAAGCGCAAGATTGTGTGGATGGAGATGTATGCCGGCGAGAAATCCTGCAAGGTTTATGGCGAGAACGTCTGGCTGCCGGAAGAAACACTGCAGGCCAGCAAGGAGTTTGTGGTCTCGATAAAGGGTCCGCTCACCACGCCGGTAGGTGGCGGCATCCGGTCAATCAACGTGGCGCTGCGCCAGGAACTCGACCTGTACGTGTGTCTGCGCCCCGTGCGCTACTTCAAGGGTGTTCCCAGTCCGCTTAAACATCCCGAAAAGACCGACATGGTGATCTTCCGAGAGAACTCCGAGGACATTTACGCTGGCATAGAGTGGGCCGCGGAATCCGACAAAGCGCGCAAGGTTATCGATTTCCTCATTAACGAGATGGGAGTCAAGAAAATCCGCTTTCCACAGACTTCGGGAATCGGCATCAAGCCGGTCTCTCGCGAAGGCACCGAACGCCTGGTGCGCAGGGCGATTCGGTACGCAATCGATAACAAGCGCAGGTCGGTCACCCTAGTGCATAAAGGCAACATCATGAAGTTCACCGAAGGCGCTTTTCGGGATTGGGGTTACGCGCTCGCCAAACACGAGTTTGGTGCGGAGCTGCTTGACGGCGGGCCGTGGATGAAACTGCCGAATGGTATGGTGGTAAAGGATGCAATCGCTGACGCTTTCCTGCAGCAAATTCTGTTGCGTCCGGACGAATACGACGTCATTGCGACGCTCAATCTGAACGGCGACTACATCTCCGACGCCTTGGCGGCCCAGGTAGGCGGCATCGGCATCGCGCCCGGAGCCAATATCAGCGATACGGTGGCGATGTTCGAGGCGACCCATGGAACAGCACCGAAGTATGCAGGCAAGGACTACGTCAACCCGGGTTCGCTCGTTCTCTCGGCGGAGATGATGCTGCGCCACATGGGCTGGGTGGAAGCGGCTGATCTCATTGTCAGTTCCATGGAGGCAGCTATCCGCGACAAGATCGTGACCTATGACTTTGCGCGTCTGATGACCGGGGCCACTCAGGTCTCGTGCTCCGGGTTCGGCAGCGCCATGATCGAGCGCATGAAGAATTGAGCGACCCGCAAAAACAAAAAGCCCGCGACGGTGTCGCGGGCTTCGAATGTTCTGAACCTGCCGGCGGAGTCGTGTGCGCCGCCCGACAGCCTTTAGGCGGCCTGGATGTTGGAGGCCTGTTTCCCCTTTGGTCCTTGGGTGACTTCGAAACTCACCTTCTGGCCTTCTTTGAGCGTCTTGAAGCCGTTCATCTGAATTGCCGAAAAATGGGCAAACAGATCTTCGCTGCCGTCGTCGGGCGTGATGAAACCATAGCCTTTCGCATCGTTAAACCACTTTACAGTACCAGTTGCCATACTCCCCTTCCCCTGATGAAAAACGCGGGCCGGAAACCCGCCGATTGTTTGAGTTTCAAGTCCGCGTTATCGGCAAAACCGGTACTGCAGTGCCCTTGAAGCCAAACACCCATGCACTTTTTAGGTCATTTATTTTGGGAAGTCAAGTATGCCAAAACCTTCGCAAGCGTTTGTTGCAACGCGGTTTTAGGGAATCTGCCAATTCTCAGGCCGGGTCCGGATTCTGCTCTTGTAATTTCCCCGGTTATCAGCAAAATTAGGTCTTGGTGAAGGCAGTGGAAGCGAGACAGCAGTTTATGGGTACGGGAACTCGCGACAGCACGCTTCTGGAGGTCGAGAAGAGCAAGGTCAAGCCCCCGCCCCTGTTCAAAGTCCTGCTGTTGAACGACGATTACACGCCCATGGACTTCGTCGTTTCCGTTCTGCAGACGTTTTTTTTGATGACGCGAGAACAGGCGACCCAGATCATGCTCAAAGTACATAAGGAGGGCATGGGCGTGTGCGGGGTGTATCCTAAGGACGTGGCCGCCACCAAGGTCGAGCAGGTCATCGCTTTTTCGAGGCAGCATCAGCATCCGCTTCAATGCGTGATGGAGGAAACATGATTGCGCAGGAGTTAGAAGTCAGTCTGCACATGGCGTTCATGGAAGCAAGGCAGAAGCGCCACGAATTCATCACCGTGGAGCATCTGCTGCTCGCCATGCTGGACAACCCATCCGCCGCAGAGGTCCTGCGCGCCTGCGCCGCCAATGTCGAGGAGCTGAGGAAGCTTCTGAATGACTTCATCAATGAACATACCCCGGTGGTGAGCGGCGAGGAAGTCGACACCCAGCCTACTCTTGGCTTCCAGCGTGTCATCCAACGCGCGATCCTGCATGTGCAGTCTTCCGGCAAGAAGGAGGTGACCGGTGCCAATGTGCTGGTAGCGATCTTTGGCGAGAAAGACTCGCATGCGGTGTATTTCCTGCACCAGAAGGGGGTAACGCGCCTGGACGTGGTGAACTTCATCTCCCATGGCATTACCAAGGTGCCGCAGGCGGCACCCGCCAAGCAGCAACCGGAGGCGGATGCGGATTCCGAACAGGAGCAGTCTTCGGGGGGCGCGCTCGAGAGCTACACCATGAACCTGAACGCGCTCGCCATCTCCGGCAAGATCGATCCGCTGATCGGCCGGGAACGCGAACTAGAGCGCGTGATTCAGACGCTGTGCCGCAGGCGCAAGAACAACCCGCTCCTGGTGGGCGAGGCCGGGGTGGGAAAAACCGCGATCGCCGAGGGATTGGCGCGCCGCATCATCGAGGGCAGCGTGCCCGAGATCCTGTCGCGCTGCCAGGTTTACGCGCTCGACATGGGCGCGCTGCTTGCCGGAACCAAATACCGCGGCGACTTCGAGCAGCGCCTGAAAGCGGTGCTCAAGCAGCTTACCGACAATCCGAACGCGATCCTGTTCATCGACGAGATTCACACGCTGATTGGGGCGGGTGCGGCCTCCGGCGGGACGCTGGACGCCTCAAACCTGCTCAAGCCGGCACTGTCGTCCGGAAGCCTGAAGTGCATTGGCGCCACCACGTACACCGAATTTCGCGGGATTTTCGAGAAGGACCACGCGCTGTCACGCCGCTTCCAGAAAATCGACGTGACCGAACCGTCGGTTGCGGAAACCGTCGAAATTCTGCGCGGCCTGAAGACGCGTTTCGAGGCGCACCACGGGGTGAAGTACACCGCCTCGGCACTTACCTCGGCGGCGGAGCTGTCGGCTCGCTTCATCAATGACCGCCATTTGCCCGACAAGGCCATCGACGTGATCGACGAGGCCGGCGCGGCGCAGCGCATCCTGCCTAAATCCAAGCAGAAACGTGTCATCAGCAAACACGAGATCGAAGAGATCATCGCCAAAATTGCGCGTGTCCCGGCGCAGAGCGTATCTTCCACCGATCGCAGCAAGTTGCAGAACCTCGACCGCGACCTGAAGGCAGTAGTGTTCGGCCAGGACAAGGCGATTGACGCGTTGGCGGCTTCGATCAAGATGTCGAGAAGCGGCCTGGGCAACCCGCAGAAGCCGACCGGCTGCTTCCTGTTCAGCGGGCCCACCGGGGTGGGCAAGACCGAAGTCGCGCGCCAGCTCGCCTATACCATGGGAGTGGAACTCATCCGCTTCGACATGTCCGAATACATGGAACGGCATGCGGTGTCGCGCCTGATCGGCGCGCCACCCGGTTACGTCGGTTTCGACCAGGGCGGGCTGCTCACCGAGGCGATCACCAAGCATCCGTACTCGGTACTGCTGCTTGACGAGATCGAGAAGGCGCACCCGGACATTTTCAACATACTCTTGCAGGTGATGGACCACGGCACGCTCACCGACAACAACGGGCGCAAGGCGGACTTTCGCAATACCGTGATCGTCATGACCACCAATGCAGGCGCCTCGGAGCTGGTGAAGACATCGATGGGATTCACCCAGCAGACGGTTGCCGGAGACGAGATGGCTGAGATCAAGCGCATGTTCACGCCGGAATTCCGCAATCGCCTTGACGCCGCCATTTCCTTCTCGGCGCTGTCCCACGACATCATAATCAAGGTGGTGGACAAGTTTCTAATGCAACTCGAGGAACAGTTGCACGAGAAGAAAGTAGAAGTGGCCTTCACCGATGCACTCAAGACCTATCTCGCCAAGAACGGCTTTGATCCGTTGATGGGCGCGCGGCCCATGTCGCGGCTGATTCAGGACACAATACGCACCGCGCTGGCCGACGAGCTTCTGTTCGGACGCCTCGCGAGCGGCGGCAAGGTTACGGTAGACGTGGATGCCGAAGGCAAGACCAGGCTGCTTTTCGACGAAGCCAAGGAAGAAAGCCTCGCCTGAGCGAACGCAAATGTGCAACCCGAGCCGGACCGACGAGGTCCGGCTTTTTTTCGTGGATGCCGGGCCGAACGCGAGCGTTTCAGCAGGGTTGCGTCGCCTTTCGGCCGCGAGTAACGTATATGCAAATGAACCGCCCACGGCGTTGCAGGCAAGCGTCGTGAACAGGAGAACGGCAATGATCAGGGCAGGCATGACATTTGCGGCGCTGCTGCTCGCCGGTGCGAGCATTCCCGTGCTCGCGGCAGACAACAACGACGGTCGCAATTGGGCGGCAACCTGCAGCGGTTGTCACGGCACCAACGGCTACAGTGAAGCTGGCATGCCATTGCTGGCCGGGTTGGACAAGGCGTACATCGTCAATGCCATGAAGGAGTTCAAGGCCGGAACAAGGCCGGCAACCGTCATGCATCAGCATGCCAAGGGCTACTCCGAAGAACAGATCGAGCGAATCGCGGAGTTCTTCGCTGCGCAACCATTGAAGTAAAGCCCGGGAACCGAGGGGGGAGAATGGCTTTGACACGTCGCGATTTCGTAAAGTGGTTGTCGGTCTCGGCTACGTTGTCCGGAAGCATTGGCTGCGCCACCGCCACCACATCCAGGACCGTGGGCAGGGTGGTGGTAATTGGAGGCGGATACGCCGGTGCGACCGCCGCCAAGTATGTGCGCATGTGGGGGCCGGATATCGAGGTTGTTCTCGTCGAACGGGACGCGGAGTTTGTTTCCTGTCCGCTTTCGAACCGCGTGCTTGCCGGCGTCATCCAGTTGAAGGACCTCACCCGCGACTACGGCAAGCTTCAAGCCAAGTATGGAGTGAGGCTGATCCGCGACGAGGCAACGGCGATCGATCCGGTCGCACAGGAGGTGCGATTGGGGACCGGCGGTACGCTCAAGTACGATCGCCTGATCGTGGCGCCGGGAGTGGACATACTCTACAACGAAGTGCCCGGCCTGGATTCACCCCAGTCACAGGCGCGCGTGTTGCACGCATGGAAGGCCGGGCCCCAGACTGTTGCTCTGCGCAAGCAGTTCGAAGCGATGGCGGACGGCGGCGTGTACGCATTGACGATTCCCAAGGCCCCGTACCGCTGCCCGCCGGGCCCGTACGAACGCGCCTGCCAGGTGGCGTGGTACTTCAAGACCAGCAAGCCGAAATCCAAGGTCCTCATCCTCGACGCCAATGAAGACGTGGTGTCGAAGAAGGGACTGTTCATGAAGGCGTGGAGCGAGCGCTATGCCGGCATCGTCGAGTACCGGCCGAACAGCGAACTCCCGGGAGTGGATGCGGCCACCCTGACGGCGAAACTCACGTTCGAAGACGTCAAGGCCGATGTGTTGAACGTGGTCCCGCCCCAGCGTGCCGCTAAGATCGCTGCAGATGTCGGGTTGATCACTGCCAACAACAAGTGGTGCGGCGTGGACTTTCTGACGTATGAGTCATCGACCGTGAAGAACGTGCACGTCCTCGGTGATGCCATCATGGCCGCACCGCAGATGCCCAAATCCGGGCACATGGCGAACCAGCACGCGAAGGTCTGCGCCGCCGCAGTGGTGGCGCTGATGCACGGTGGAGCGGTCAATACTCAACCGCTGGTCACCAACACCTGCTACAGCTTCGTGAGCGACAAGGAGGTCATCCACGTCGCGTCGGTGCATGCCTATGTGCCGGAGAAGAAAACCATGGAGATCGTCCCGGGAGGCAGCGGAGTGTCGGCAGCCGCGAGCGAACTGGAAGGCCAATACGCGGAAGCCTGGGGCAGGAATATCTGGTCCGATATGCTTGGCTGACGAATGTTTGTGGAGGTATCCGGACGGGCGGCTTTGCCGCCCGTTTTTATGTCCGGTCGCGACTTGGAGGAAAGAGAACGAACGATGCGACGACCGCACGAGGCGCCGACCCATATGAACGCGAGGCCACTGACAACGTACGCCACGAACAGCAACTGGACGACCAGAACGGCGTTCGCTAACGAGCGCACGGCCCGATGTGTGGCCTCAGGTGGCGATCGGTCGCGAGGGATCGGCAATCCACTCGCTCCACGAACCGGGATAGAGCCGGGAGCCTTTGATGCCGGCGATTTCCATCGCCAGCAGATTGTGGCAGGCGGATACGCCTGAGCCGCACTGGTGCACCACTGCTTCCGGTGACGCATCGCCGACCAGCGAATTGAAGTCGGCGCGCAGTTCCTCCGGCGACTTGAAGAAACCCGCGGCGTTCAGGTTGTCCTTGAAGAAGCGGTTGAGCGCGCCAGGGATATGGCCGGCGACCGGATCGATGGTCTCGTTACGGCCATGGAAACGGTCGTTGCTGCGCGCGTCGACGAGGACCATTTCATTCGAATTCAGGCGCTTGACGACGGTCGCAGCGTCCACCCAGGAGCGGTCGGGCTTGCCGCTGAACTTTTCGGGCGTCGGCCTCGGAAGTTCCTTGGTTACAGGATGGCCAGAGGCGGTCCACGTTTGCCAACCGCCGTCGACAACTGCCACTTTCGGATGTCCGACCCAACGCAACATCCACCACAAGCGCGCGGCATAAGTGCCGCCGGCATTATCGTAGCCGACAACCTGACTGCCCTTGGCAACACCCATGCGGCCGAGCCAGGCGATAAACGCGTTCGGGTCGGGCAGTGGATGGCGGCCGTTCTTGCCAGTTAGCGGGCCCGCAAGATCCCTGTCCACATGCGCGAAACGGGCGTGGGGAACGTGTGACTCAGCGTACGCCTTCGGGCCGAATTCGGAATTGGTCAATTCGTGCCGACAGTCGAAGATCACGAAATCCGCGTTGCGGAGATGCTTTGCCAGATCGGCGACGGAGATAAGCGTTGTGTAGTACATGCGGAAGGCGTGAGGAATGGGGGGAAAGACTCGAGAGCCAGGTGTTTCGGCGCAGCCTGCGGCCGCGTCCTACATTCGCTCGTTGCGCAATCCTTGCGCGGGCCTACAGGTGTGGCTCGATTTGCTTGCGTAGGAACTCGTGGAAGTGAATCATTCCGTCTTCCATCGGCGACTGATACGGACCGTATTCGTTTTGGCCTTGCTGGTAGAGTGCGTGGCGGCCTTCGGTCATGCGCACGCAGATCTCTTCGTCCTCCCGGGCGGTCTCGATGTAGGCCCGTTGCTGCGCTTCGGCAAACTCGCGTTCAAACAAAACGATGTCCTCGGGGTAGTAGAATTCTACGACGTTGCTGCAGTGTTCGGATCCGCGCGGCACGATGGTGCTCACCACGAGCACGTTGGGATACCACTCCACCATGATGTTCGGATAGTACGTAAGCCAGATTGCCCCCTGTTTGGGCATCTCGCCGTTGTTGTAGCGTAGCACGGCCTCGTGCCAATTCTTGTATGCACCCGTGCCCGGCTTCCCAAGTGCCTGATTGATCCCCACGGTTTGCACGCTGTACCATTCGCCGAATTCCCACTTCAGATCCTCAGCATCGACGAACTGACCTAAACCCGGATGGAATGGCCCGACGTGATAGTCTTCGAGATAAACTTCGATGAACGTCTTCCAGTTAACCGGGTATTCTTCGATCATCACCCGGTCGAGCGTGTAGCCGGAGAAATCCAGGTCGGCAAGCACGCCCAGTTTCGACAAATCCAGATTGGGATTGCGCGGACCGGCGAACAGCAGGCCGTTCCAGTGGGTCAAAGGGGTCTTTTCCAGGTCCAGGCAGGGGTTGCCGGGAAAGTGCGGCGCGCCGAGCAGGCGGCCCGACATGTCGTAGGTCCAGCGGTGTAACGGGCAGACGATGTTGTGTGTGCGTCCGTGCCCCTTCAGTATGATGGACTGGCGGTGGCGACAGACATTGGACAGCAGTTCCACCCCATTCGCATTGTGCACCAGCGCCTTGGCGTGCCCCATCCATTCGAGGGTGCGATAGTTCCCGACCTCGGGAACCATCAATTCATGGCCGACGTAACCCGGCCCCTGCTGGAACAGCACTTTCTGCTCGATTCTGGCGATCTGTGGGTCGAGATACCACCTGACGGGTAGTTGTGCCGGCGTACGAGTCAAAGCGGAAACGTTTGCCAGATCTGTCATAACCGGATGCCCCCCAGCGCAATACAGCAATGTAAATAAAAAAACCGCCCTTGGCTTAACGCACAATCTGGGCGGAGTTCCGTTAAATATTGTCCCTTAAAACCCTATGTGGTGCAACGTCTTTAGACCATTCATGGCTCATCGGTTCAACGTCATCTAGCTGCATTCGTTGACCCGGGCTCCGAGGATAGGCTATTTTTACGAACTTTCCCGTCTCCCGATCATCTGTCCTCCGTGACCAAACCCAAATCGCAGAAGCCGCAATCATTCGAGCATGCGCTTGCCGAGATCGAGCGTATCGTGGCCGCCATGGAGGCGGGGCAGCTTCCGCTTGAGCAGGCCCTAGCGGCGTACAAACGCGGCGCGGAGCTCCTCCACTATTGTCAGGCTCAGCTACAGGAAGCCCAACAACAGGTCAAGGTTCTCGAGGCCGGCACTCTGCAGAATTTTTCCGGTGAAAACGGCAACGAATGATTTTCAGGGGTGGATGTTGGCCCGCCAGGACCGCGTCGAGAAAACCCTGAATGCGCTGTTGCCGGCACCGGAGCTTGCGCCCGCACGCCTGCATGCGGCGATGCGTTATGCCGTGTTGGGTGGAGGCAAGCGTATCCGACCGCTACTCGCTTACGGGGCCGGTGAACTCTCGGGCGCCGATGAGCGGCGAGTGGATCGAGTGGCCGCCGCGGTGGAAATGATCCACGCGTATTCGCTCGTGCACGATGACCTGCCCTGCATGGACGATGATGTACTGCGCAGGGGCAAGCCAACGGTGCATCTGGAGTTTGACCAAGCCACCGCTCTGCTGGTCGGTGACAGCCTGCAAAGTCTTGCCTTTCAAACCATATCCGAACAATCAATTGCCGACGACGTGCAGCGCCAGCTGGACATGATCGAACTTCTTGCGCGCGCTTGTGGCTCGCGCGGCATGGCGGGGGGACAGGCGATCGACTTCGAGGCCACCGGCAAGATGCTCGCGGTGACAGAACTTGAGTTCATGCACGTTCACAAGACAGGCGCGCTCATCCGGGCTTCCGTGGCGCTGGGGGCACGTTGCGGCATTCCATTGTCAAATGCGCAGTTCAACGATTTGGATCGCTTTGGCAAGTTCATTGGGCTAGCCTTCCAGGTCGTTGACGACGTGCTGGATGCCCGGTCCAGCACCGCGACGTTGGGCAAGACCGCGGGCAAGGATGCAAAGAACAACAAACCGACTTACGTGAGCGCGCTCGGTCTCGACGGGGCGCGCAAGTTCGCCGCGGAATTGCGCGACGACGCGTTGCGCGCGCTGAATGCCCTTCCCGGAAACGGCGAACGACTTCGCCAACTCGCCGATTTCATCGTATTGCGGCGGTTTTGAATTCAGGCACAGACATGTACGAACTCCTCGAGAAGATCAGCTATCCGTCCGACCTGCGCGCACTCGAGCGCAAGCAGCTCGCGGAGCTCGCCAGGGAATTGCGTGACTATCTGCTTCATTCAGTCGCGAACACCGGCGGTCACCTGTCATCTAATCTCGGCACCGTCGAACTCACGGTGGCGCTGCACTATGTATTCAACACGCCCCATGATCGTCTGGTTTGGGATGTCGGCCATCAGACATACGCCCACAAGATCCTCACGGGGCGGCGGGCGGGGATGTCGACCCTGCGCCAATACGGAGGCGTGGCCGGCTTTCCGCGCCGTATCGAGAGTGAATACGACACTTTCGGCACCGCGCATTCCAGCACTTCGATAAGCGCCGCGCTCGGAATGGCGGTGGCGACGCGCATGAAGGGCGAGGACAGGCGGGTGGTGGCGATCATCGGCGACGGTGCGATGACCGCCGGCATGGCGTTCGAGGCGCTGAACAACGCGGGAGCCATGGACGCCAACCTTTTGGTCGTACTGAACGACAATGACATGTCGATCTCGGAGAACGTCGGTGCTCTCAACAACTACCTGGCGAAACTGATGTCCGGACGCTTCTACGCGGCCGCATGGAAAACCAGCGAGAAAGTTCTCGGTGTGGTGCCGCCGATGCTGGAACTGGCCAAGCGCGCCGAAGAACACGTGAAGGGCATGGTCACGCCCGGCACGCTATTCGAGGAGTTCGGTTTCAACTACATCGGCCCGATAGACGGCCACAACCTCGACGTTCTGGTGTCGACCCTTGGCAATCTGAAAAAACTCGAGGGACCGCAGTTCTTGCACATTGTCACCCGCAAAGGCAAAGGGTACGAGCCGGCGGAAAAGGACCCGATCCTGTACCACGGGGTCACCAAATTCGACTCGGACGCGGGCATCACGCCCAAGTCCGGCGGAAAGCCGACCTACACCCAGATATTCGGCGACTGGCTCTGCGACATGGCGGCTCTGGATTCGCGCCTGATCGGAATCACTCCGGCGATGCGCGAAGGCTCGGGATTGGTACGATTCTCACAGGACTATGCGGACCGGTACTTTGACGTCGGTATCGCCGAACAGCACGCGCTCACTTTTGCCGCCGGATTGGCGTGCGAGGGACTGAAGCCTGTGGTGGCGATCTATTCGACCTTCTTGCAACGCGCCTACGACCAGTTGATCCACGACATCTGCATCCAGAACCTGCCGGTCCTGTTCGGAATTGATCGTGCCGGGCTGGTCGGCGCCGATGGGCCAACGCACGCAGGCAGCTTCGACTTAAGCTACCTGCGCTGCCTCCCCAACATGGTGGTGATGGCCCCGGGCGACGAGAACGAATGCCGCCAAATGCTGTTTACCGGCTTCCAGATCGATGGCCCGGCGGCGGTGCGCTACCCGCGCGGCAGCGGCCCGGGCGTGCCGGTGCAGAAGGACCTGACCGCGCTGCCGATCGGCAAGGGCGAGGTGCGGCGCCGCGGCCAGAGGGTGGCAATCCTGTCTTTCGGCGCTCTCCTCAAGCCTTGCCTGCAAGCCGCAGAGGAACTCGACGCCACGGTTGCCAACATGCGTTTTGTGAAACCACTGGACGAAGAACTGGTCCGAGAACTGGCGATCTCACACGAATGGCTGGTCACCGTGGAAGAGAACACCATCCTTGGTGGCGCCGGCAGCGCGGTATTGGAAACCCTTGAAAAACAAGGGTTTCAGAAGAAAGTTCTGCAGCTTGGGTTACCGGATCGCTTTGTCGATCATGGCGACCCGGCGCGATTGCTCAAGGAATGCGGGCTGGATTCGGAAGGCATCCACGCATCGATTGAAGCAAAATTAGCCGAGTAGTTTACTCAACTATTGACGGCGTCTATAATCGGCCGTGTGTACTCCAAACCAGGGACCCAGTCATGAATTCCCCCGAAGGCTTCTCGATTCCCGACGTACAGAGTTCGGCGGACACCCGCCGGCTCGCCATCGACAAGGTCGGAATCAAGGCCATTCGCCATCCGGTGCGCGTGGCAGACCGTAGCGACGGCGTCCAGCACACCATCGCGACCTTCAACATGTACGTGGCGCTCCCGCACAATTTCAAGGGCACCCACATGTCGCGCTTCGTCGAGATCCTGAACTCGCATGAACGTGAAATCTCGGTGGAGTCGTTTGAGGCGATGTTGCGCGACATGGTCAAGCGCCTGGAGGCCGAGTTTGGCCATATCGAAATGACCTTTCCGTACTTCATCAACAAGGCGGCGCCGGTTTCTGGGGTCAAGAGCCTGATGGACTACGAGGTGACCTTTGTCGGCGAACTTTCCAGGGACCAGTACGTCTTCACCATGAAAGTGGTCGTTCCGGTCACCAGCCTGTGCCCGTGCTCGAAGAAGATTTCCGAATACGGTGCGCACAATCAGCGCTCGCACGTGACCATCAGCGCGCGCACCAACACGCACGTCTGGATAGAGGATCTTGTCCGAATCGCCGAGGACCAGGCGTCCTGCGAACTCTACGGGCTGCTCAAGCGTCCGGACGAAAAGTACGTCACCGAGCGCGCCTACGACAATCCCAAGTTCGTCGAGGACATGGTGCGCGATATCGCGACGGCGCTGAACCAGGACAAGCGAATCGATGCTTACGTAGTGGAGAGTGAAAATTTCGAGTCCATCCACAATCACTCTGCATACGCGCTCATCGAAAGGGACAAGACCAAGCCTGCGACGAAGAGCTGAGCTTCCGGACTCGAAATTTCAGTGCAGGCTAACCGGACCACATGTGTGTGGTCCGGTTGAACGCAGCGGCCGCAACTAAGACTTTGAATCAATCCATGTTGGCTCCGACATATTAGTTACGACGTAACCTGAAGGATAGTCTCCACTGAAACCTGCGGTTTTCTGAAGGTTAGTCTTCACCGCAACAAGCGCGCGTTGCGAGCGTGTTGTCATTCGGCCCATGCGCTGATCGACAACGACAAGGTCGCGAAGCCGTGATCGATCGACCGCGAAGACGAATCGGGCCGCAACGCGGCCCGTTTTTTTGCCTTCAGGAACCGAAAATCGGGAAACTGCGCTCAGTTGCGGCGGCTGGAGAGGCGAACGATTTTGCCGGCGGCGATTTGGTTTCCGGTGTCCGGCTCCACGCTGTCGAAGGCTTTCTGCGCGGCAAGCACGGCTTCGATGTTGCCCTCCGCCCAGCCGCGGATCTGTTCCAGCACCTTGATCAGCGTCCGCCCGAGCGGAGTCAGCGAATACTCCACTTTCGGCGGAATGGTCGCGAAAACCTGCCGCGATACCAGCCCGTCGCGCTCCAGCCCGCGCAGAGTCTGCGTCAGCATTTTCTGCGAAATTCCGAGGATCTCACGGCGCAGTTCGCCAAAGCGCATCGTGCCCCTGGCGAGCCGTCCCACGATCATCACCGTCCATTTGTCGGCGATGCGGTTGAGCGCCATGCGGGTCGGGCACTTGTCGTTGTATATATTCCACTGCGGTGCGGTCCTGCCGGCCATCGATTCTCCCTGGACTTCCGTTGGTTACCAAACGTGGTTACCAAATGGTAACTATATAACCTTTGGGTGCTTACTTGCCGAAAGTAACCAATCTTCCTATTGTGCGCTACAGCCGCTGGTGACTCCATTACTTTATGTGGCAACGAGAATCCCCTCCGTGAATGCGGCGCCAACCCGTCAATTCGAAAAACAGGAGAAACACATGATTCATATCCGACCCTTTTTTTTCGCTGCCTTCTGGCTAGCAGCCAACCTGCTCCAATCCGCATCCGCGGCGGATCTCACCGTCACGACTCATAGCGCATCGGCGGCGGGGTTCATGGTCAATTCCCATCTGATCGCGGGGGAGCGCGATGCCATTCTGGTGGATGCGCAATTCATCCGCAGCGAAGCTGCCAAGGCGATCCAGATGGTCAAAGAGTCCGGGAAGAACCTCAAATACATCCTGGTGACCCATGGCCATCCCGATCATTTCTTCTGGCTGGAGGACTTTCAGAGTGCGTTTCCGGACACGCGCATCGTCGCCGCCAACGCCGTGATTGCCGACATCGAGTCCTACGGCCCCAGGGCGATCGCGATGTGGAAGCCGGTCCTCAAGCATGAAATACCGGACAGCTTCGTTACGCCAAAGCCGATGAACTCCACTTCGTTGTTCCTTGAGGGGCAGGAAATCCAGTTACTGTCGCTCAAGGACGGCGAAAGCTCCCACGCCACGGCCGTGTGGATTCCCGGCTCGCGGGCACTGATTGCCGGCGACCTGGCCTATAACAACGTGCACCTGTGGTTGCGGGAGAACCGCCCCGAGGGCTGGTTGGCAATACTGGACCGCCTTGAGAAGTTGAAGCCGGCGACCGTATATCCCGGACACGGCCCGAAGGGCGGGCCCGAGTTGCTGGATGCCGACCGCGAATACATCCAGGCCTTCATCACTGTCACCGCGGCTCCGGCCACCAGGGAAGACGCGATGGCCAAACTGAAAGACGCGTACCCGGACTACTCGTTGCCGGTGATCGTCGAGTACAGCATCGGCGGCCGCATCAAGTAATCCTGGCGTTTGCCGCCACTTGCTCAGGAATTCGGGCGGCGATACCAGTCCAGCGTCGCCCGGATTGCCTCGTCCAAATTCGTTGCCTGCACGCCAAAAGCTTTCGCGAAGCGGCTCGAATCCATTACGAAATCCGTTTCGAACTGGTAAAGCATTTCCTTCAGCTCCCTCGCGTTTGCGTCGAACAGCCCCGCGAGAGCGAATGCAAGTCGTGGCACTGTGCTGATTTTGACCGGCTTTCCCAGCGTGCGATAAACCGCTTCGACAAACTGGCGGGTCGTCGTCGCCGGCAGGCTCGGCACGTGCCATGCCCTGCCGAGTGACTCTTCGCGTTCTCCCAGCGTCACCAGGGCTTTGCCGAAATCGTCAATGAAAGTGTAGGAATGCAGCCGGTCCGGGTCGCCGACAACCTGGGCTGATTTTCCGGCCAATGCGCGGCCGAAGACGCGACTGCCCATCATCGCCGCGTCGGTGGCGAACGGCCCGAAAAAATCCGATCCGCGTCCGATCGCCACCCTCACCTTGCCTGCCTGGTGCGCATCGAGCAGCGAACGCGCGATCGCTGCACGAATGCGCCCTTTCTTCGTCGTCGCAGCGTAAGGCCGCTCCTCGGTCATTGCGCCGTCGACTGCGCCGTACATGTAGAGATTGTCGCCGTATACGAGTTTCGCGCCTGCAGTAGCGGCACCCTCGACGATCCCGGCGGCGATCGCCGGAAACTCCGGCCAGCGCGGGTAGGGCAGGCCCACGCAGTGATAGACCACTGCCGCGCCTTCGCACACTTCGCGGGCCTGCGCCGGATCGGCGGCGTTCGCGCCGCCGACTTCGGTCTGTGGGTCCTTCGCGAACTTGACCCGGCTCGAGCGGTTGATCATGCGCACGCGCCGGCTGCGCCGGCGCAGTTCGCGCATCACTGCCAGACCCAGAGGCCCGGTGCCGAAGACGACGTGCAGTTCGTTCACAGTATGCGGACGGCTACCAGCTTGCCGGCCTCCTGCGCCGGACCGAGCGGATTGCGCAGCGGTCTGCCGAACTGCGGCGAGCTGATCTCGAAGACGTCGCCAATCCTGGTCTCGATTTTCTTGGTGAAGCTGCCGGTGGCGGCACCGAAGAAATGCACGTGCACGTCGCCAGCCTGACGAAAGTCGCGGTACTTGAAATGATGATGTTGGAGATTGGCGATCGAATGGCACATGTTGTCTTCGCCCGAGAGCCAGTCCTCTGCCCATATTTCCCGGCCGTCGCGCATCAGCCGCGCGCGGCCGGAGACGGATTTTGGCAACTCGCCGATCAGCAACTCCGGCCCGTAGCTGCACTGGCGCAATTTCGAGTGCGCAAGATAAAGATAGTTCTGGCGCTCCATCACGTGATCCGCATATTCGTTGCCGAGCGCAAACCCGACCCTCAGCACCCCGCCTTTGTCACCGACGACGTACAGGCCGACGACCTCCACTTCCTCGCCACCATCGAGCGCATACGACGGCAGCTCCAGCGGTTCTTCCGGCGCGACCACGCAGCGGCCGTCGCCCTTGAAGAACCACTCCGGGGCAACGCCGATCTGTCCGGGCGAAGGTTTGCCGCCGTCCACGCCCCACTTGAACATCTTCATCGAGTCGGTCATATCGGTTTCCGCCTGCTTGAGTTTGACGTGCATTGAGTCGCGCGCCGCCGCGCTGCCAAGGTGCGACAGCCCGGTACCGGAGATCAGGCAATGGTAGGGATCCGGGTGGTCGAGCGGCGGCAGCAACCGGTGATCGTTGACCACTTCGTCGTAGCTCGCCGTTTCGGCTCCGATCTTGTCTTTCGTTGCGGCTTCGAGTGTGGTCTTGCTGCGCGCGGCCGCAAGTGCCAGGTCGTAGGTGCGTGTCACGCCGGCGAGCACGCGCAACGTTCTGCTGTCGTCCGACACCACGGCGACCTTGCGGGCACCGGAACGGTCTTTGAATTGGACGAGTCTCAAGTTGCCTCCTCATTGGCTTGTTTTTTGTGATTGCCTTGCCTGCGATGCGAATGTTACGACGAATCCGCGGCTGCCGCGTGCGCGCGTCGTTGAACGGCCGCGCACGCCGACCTATACTGAATCCGACATACGGGAGGCGACATGAAGGTCAACAGCAACGACATCGGGATCAATTACACCGTCGAAGGCAAGGGGCCGTGGGTCGTACTCAGCCACTCGCTCGCGTGCAACTACTCGATGTGGGACGAACAGACGGTTGCGTTGGAGCGGCACTATCGCGTATTGCGTTTCGACACACGCGGGCATGGAGGCAGTGACGCGCCGGACGGCGCCTACAGCCTGGACATGCTGGCCGAAGACCTGCTGGGCATCTTGGACGGCCTCGGAATCGATGATACGCATTTTGTCGGGCTCTCGATGGGCGGCATGATCGGCATGACATTCGCGCTCGCGCATCCCGGTCGTTTTCGCAGCCTGGTGCTGTGCGATACCTCGAGCAGGATTCCATCCGACTCCGCCCCGGTTTGGGAGGGACGCATCAAAACCGCCGCGGCGCAAGGGATGGAGCCGCTGGTTGAACCGACGCTGCAGCGCTGGTTCACGGAAGCCTTCTACAAGAGCAGCAAGGCGATGATGAATCGGGTGGGACAGATGATTCGCACGACTAGGCCGACAGGTTATATCGGCTGCTGCCACGCCATCCCGAAGATCAACCTGACCGACCGCCTTGGCGCAATCTCCTGTCCGGTGCAGATTATCGTTGGCGAACAGGACGTCGGCACGCCGGTGGCGATGTCGCGCGACATCCACGATGCGATCCCCGGATCGGAGCTGGTGATCATCCCTTCTGCCTCACACCTGTCAAACCTGGAACAGCCTGCAAAATTCAATAAAGCACTGCTCGGTTTTCTTTCGAAGCACGGTTAGCGTCTGAACAAGAATTACTGTGTGCACGGTTGGGAGCAGAGCAACATCCAGAATCTGCTTCTGCGATCGCGCCTCACCCCTCACGCCTCACCCCTCACGCTTTCCGGCAAGTGCATGATTTCCACATTGCGTGGCCTGGACTTGAAGTAACGGATGAGGATCTTGTACGTGTCGAGGTCGAACGAGGGCTCCGCCCTGGTCTGCAGCACGTCGAACAAATCCATCTGCGAGTTGAACGTGCCCAGGTAACACCAGCGGTCGAGAACATGGATTTCGGTGTGCCGGCTGCGCGGATCGTGCTCGCGTATGCCGACCCTCCCCGGAAACGGCCAGACCTGCATTCGCAGCGAATGCAGCGCTTGCGTTACGCGCATCGAATGTGAAATTGCGCTTTCCTTGCCGATGCAGGCACCGCGGCAACGCTTGAGCTGGTAGGCAAAACAGGGGCCCTTGCCCTTCTCCAGTCCCATTCCGATGTGACATAGACCGTGTTCATCGGCGATTTCACGCAACGCGTTCAGCGCCACGCGGCGCGAGCGGAACATGCCATAGAGGCTTTCCAGTCCGGAGAAATTGACGTCCGCGGCGCTCACCAGCTGCGGCGTCTTCGGTCCGTTCACCGGCTCCCAGCGGAGGGCGCACAAGTCGTTGTTGCGCCGCAGCCGCCGGTTGTGGATGGGCGCGAGCCTTTTGACAAGCTGTGCTTCCTTTATCAACGCACCCAGTTCCCCCGCGGTTTCCATCCACTCGACGCGGGTGATTTCCTGTGTGATGCGCATGTCCTTTGCGACGCGATGATCGCTGTTGAAGTGTGACATCACCCGCGAACGCAGGTCGATGCTCTTGCCCACGTACAGCGGAATGTCGTTGTCCCCGTAAAACACGTACACGCCCGGCCCTTCGGGAATGTCGTCGAGCACGTTGGCCGGCAGGCCCGGAGGCAGCGCAGGCTTCTTCAACAAATCCTCCACGGCGGCGCGGATCACCTCGGGCCCGAGGTCGAGATGGATCTGGCGGGTGAAATCCCACAACACGCGCGCATCGGCGAGCGCGCGGTGGCGACTGTCGCAGGACAGACCATGCCGTTCTATCAGGCTGTCGAGGTTGTGGCGGCGATGCTGTGGATAGAGCCGGCGCGACAGCCTGACCGTGCACAACACCTTCGGTTGATAGCGCAACCCGAGGCGGCGGAACTCGTTCTTGAGGAAACCATAGTCGAAGCGGGCGTTGTGCGCCACCAGCACCTTTCCCTCAAGCCGGTCATAGAGTGACTCGGCGAGATCGGCGAAGGTGGGAGCGTTTGCCACCATCGCTTCGGTGATGCCGGTGAGCGTCTGAATCGAGGGAGGAATCCGCATCTCCGGATTGACCAGCGAACTCCACTCGCCGACATGGCGCCCGCAATCGACTTCCACCAGACCGATTTCGGTGATGCGATCGTGGTGCGCCGTCGCTCCCGTGGTTTCCAGATCGAGGAATACCAGCGGGCGGTCAAGCATGTTCAACCACTCGGGCGAGGAGCAAGCCATTGAAAAATTTGGGATTCAGGTAATTCAATCGATTGTGGAACTCGTAGGTTGGACACTCAGTCAATGACAGCGCCCGGGGAGGGGCAAATGTTTCATTCGAGTCATATCAATCTTACGGAGTGTTCATGAATCTCGCTTCGACTTTCCGTTCGCTGTTTTTGGGTTTGGCTTTTGCAATTGCTGCCGTCACGGCGTTCGCCGACACCAGGCAGGGTGGTGCCGACATCGTGGATACCGCAGTTGCCGCGGGTTCCTTCAAGACCTTGGTAACGGCGATACAGGCCGCAGGATTGGTGGACACGCTCAAAGGCGATGGTCCCTTCACAGTGTTTGCACCGACCGACGAGGCTTTTGCCAAGCTGCCTGCCAGTACCGTTGAGGGCCTGCTGAAGGACAAGGAAACATTGACCAAGGTGCTTACCCACCACGTGCTGGCCGGCAAGGGCATGGCGGCCAACGTCAAACCCGGCAAGGTGAAGACCGTGCAAGGCCAATCGCTCAACATCACCACCGGTTCCTATGGCGTCAAGATCAATTCCGCCAAGGTGGTGCAGACCGACATCGTGGCATCGAACGGCGTGATCCACGTCATCGACACGGTGGTGCTGCCGAAATAATACCGCGGCAACAACCAACTTGATTCCGGGGGCCGCGCTCGCGCGGCCCCCGTTTCCAGCCCCGGCAAGTCCCCTTTCGGCGCTTCTTTTGCGGCTGGAGGAAATGTTTCGAACGGTATAATCCCCGGCACAATGAGGGAGGAGAACGTGTCGTTTCGTGTTGTCTTGTTCTTTCTGTGGTTCGCCGCCGCCCAGCCTCTGGCGCATTCCGAAGACGAGGCCAGCGGCCCAGCATTGCTGGACTGCGAACATCCCCCGCAATCTCTGACGAAGACGTTGCCGGTACAAGTAGCGAAAGTGGCAAGCATCGAGTGCAACCCCTCGGCCCAGACCATCGTGGCCCGCGATGGCTGGAACTGGCGTTACCCCGGCAGTTACTTCGACCGCCCGATCATTCCCGCCTATGCCCCCATGGATTCCCGCCACAGCGGAGGCCCGCGTTATTTCACCGAATTCAGGGCGACCGAACTCACGGCGGCCGATGCCAGGAAACGCCACGAAACGTTCGCGAAGGATCTGCCGACTTACCGGGAAACGGCGCCGCCGATGCGCCTCGTGAAGCTGGTGGCGCATAACGATCTAGGGCACGAGTTGGACGCCTACTTCGGGTTTCGCTCCGATGGCGAAGGCTGGGTGGTGTTGTGCGCGCCCGAATGCGCGCCTGAGTACCTGTTCCTGATGAAGAAGATTGACTAGAGGAGAGGCATACACATGGATCTCCCGGTAACGAAGATACTGCCAACGGATGCAGAGCGGGCGACGCTGATCGGCCGCGCCTGGGTGCCGGGACGCGTGGGAGGGCCAAGCCCGGTCGTCATCGCCGGGGGCAGGGCATACGATCTTGCGCGCGTCGTCCCGACCGTGAGCGAACTGCTCAACAGCCGCGACCCGATGAAAATGGCACGGGAAGCGGTGAAATTGGGATGGGCCCGTGCAATCGGCGAGGTTGCCGATCTGATTTCCAATTCGCATGCCGACCGGCGCGATCCGAAGAAGCCCTACCTGCTTGTGCCCTGCGATCTGCAGGCGTTGCGCGCCTGCGGCGTGACCTTCATCGCCAGCATGCTCGAACGCGTAATCGAAGAGCACGCCAAGGGCGACCCGCTGAAGGCCGATGAGATACGCGGCAGCATCGGCGCGGAAATCGGCACCGAACTGCAAGCGGTCAAGCCCGGCTCCGCGGAAGCGATGCGCCTCAAGGAATCGCTGATCAGGCGCAACCTGTGGTCGCAGTACCTCGAGGTCGGCATCGGCCCAGACGCCGAAGTGTTCAACAAGTCACAGCCCCTGTCGGCCGTCGGCGTTGGCGCAGAGATCGGCATCCGGGCCGACTCGTTCTGGAACAATCCCGAGCCTGAAGTGGTGCTGGCGATCAACCGCGCCGGCACGATAGTCGGGGCCGCGCTCGGCAATGACGTTAACCTACGCGACTTCGAGGGGCGCAGTGCCCTGCTGCTCGGCAAGGCCAAGGACAACAACGCCAGTTGCGCCATCGGACCGTTCATTCGCCTGTTCGACGAGCGCTATGGAATCGACGACCTGCGCAAGACCCGCATTCATATCGAGGTAGCGGGTCCTGAGGGCTACCGGCTCAGCGGTGAAAGTAACCTTGCCAACATCAGCCGCGATCCGCTGGACTTGGCGTCGCAGGCGGTGAACCGGACGCATCAGTACCCGGACGGCACGATGCTGTTCCTCGGCACCCAGTTCGCGCCGACCAAGGACCGCGGCGAGAAGGGCAAGGGATTCACCCACAAGCTCGGCGATATCGTGAGCATACGGGCGGACGCGCTCGGCATGCTGGTGAACCGCGTTAATCACTGCGACAAGGTCGTGCCCTGGACTTACGGGGTCGGCGACCTGATGCGCAACCTGGCGCAACGCGGGCTCCTGTAGGGAAGAGTGCCGGGCCGCGGAAGCAGGCACGCGCCTGCGTGCCTGCGCGGACGGACACTTCAAACCTCATCGTTCCTCTATCGCGCGTCATTGTCGTGGCGCGTGAATCGCCGCTCCATGTCGTTTCCGGGCATACCTCAGACACGCCTGTGCGAGGCGCGCTTCGGCAAGGCAACCAGCGCAGGTCACTTTGTGCGGTCGGCGTCCCCAACCCCATCACCGGCGGCGGGGTGTCAGTCCAGAAATATCAGCCAGTTAGGTGATTCCGAAGGCGCGGACACCAAGGCTTCCCGCAACACACAAAAAACCCTGACTTAAAAAAGGACTTGACACGAACCCATTAAATGGGAAAGATATCCCAAAAATAGGTCAATATTCTGCGTAATTTGCATAAATGGATCATAAATTGGGCCAAATAGACCAAAGTAAAGATGCCCGAAGCTCGGATGCCTCTATCGATCGGGCGTTGGCACTGGCGACCTCCAAGATTTTGAGGATGCTGGCACGCCTTCTTCTCAGGCATGGCGTGTCCTTTCATGCCTTTGCTGATCTGGCCAAGCGCGCGTACGTCGAAGCGGCGCGAGGGGACTTCGGCATTCCGGGCCGCAAGCCCTCTACCTCTCGTATTGCAGTGCTAACCGGGCTCACGCGCAAGGAAATTCAGAGGCTCATCGACTCCGCAACCGCACCGGACACCGAGGCGGCCGAACGATACAACCGGGCCGCGCGCGTCGTCACCGGCTGGGTGCACGACAAGGACTTCGGCGACGCCGACGGACAACCGGTGGCTTTGCCCCTGGACGGCGCCAAAACCACCTTCGCGGACCTGGTCCGCCGCTACAGCGGGGACATCCCGCCTCGGGCCGTGCTCGACGAGTTGCTGCGCGTTGGCACCGTCGAGAAACTCCCCGATGGACATATTCGGCTAGTGGCGCGCGCGTATATCCCGCGCACCAGCGACCGCGACAAGCTCGCGATCCTCGGTTCCGACGTCTCCGATCTGATCGACACCATCGATCACAACCTGCATCGGGCCGATGAACCGAGATTCCAGCGAAAGTTGATGTACGACAACCTGTCCCGCGAAGCGGCCGCTAAATTCCGCGAACTGAGCGCCGCTCGTGCGCAAGGTTTCATGGAGTATCTCGACAGTTGGCTCTCGCAGCATGACCGCGACGTGAATCCCGCGGCGGAGGGGACCGGCCGCGTACGCGCGGGACTTGGCGTTTTTTATTTCGAAGAAAACCTTGAAGCGAATGGAGAGGAACAATGACCATGAATTCGATCATCAGAAAGACAATCGCACTGACGGCGCTGGCGTTCCTGTTCGGCTGCGGCGGAGGCGGCGGCGGTAGTGCCGATAGTGGCGGCATAGGCGGCACTGGGGTGACGTCCTCCGGCGTCATGACCAAGGGCAGCGTGATACTCAACGGCGTGCGGTTCGAGGACACGACCGCCAATATCCTGATCGACGACACGCCGAAGACGGCCGCCGATCTGCGGGACGGCATGGTGGTTCAGGTGCGTGGGACCATTGACGGTGGCGGGAGCAACGGAACCGCGCAGCAAGTCGAGGCGCAGATCGAAGTGCGGGGCATCGTCACTTCGGTCGATACGAGTGTGAACCCGCAACGGTTCGTCGTCCTCGGACAAACCGTTATCGTTGACGACCAGACATTGTTCTCCGACCTGGCGGGCATTGGCGCTATCAATGTGGGCGTTACCGTTGTGGAAGTCCACGGTTTGAGGGATGCAGCGGGCAACATTCGCGCGAGCCGGGTCGAAGCCAATGCCGTGCAGATGGGCGATAGTACTGTGGACGAGATCCGCGGAATTGTCAGCAACCTGTCCGGCAATACTTTCAACCTTGGTACGCAGGCGGTCCTGATTGATGCGGCGGCAGTGATCGTCCCTTCCGGGGCGACGTTTACCAACGGCAGCGTGGTCGAAGTGCATTGCACTGCCCGACCTTGCGTGAACGGTTCGGGACAGTTTGTCGCGTCGAGGATCGAAGTTGAGGACGCTGAAGATTCGGCCTTCCAGCCCGGAATGAACGAGCGCTTCGAAGTCGAAGGGTTGGTATCGGGGTTCACCGCGCATCCGGGGGACTTTTTGGTCGCTGGAGTCCCCGTTAGTACTTCCGGCTCTACCCGATTCGAAGGCGGCATCTCGACGGATCTTGGCAACGATGCGAAGGTGGAAGCCGAGGGCACGTGGAACGGAACGACACTGGTCGCGAACAAGATCGAGTTCAAACGCTCGGTAGTCCGCCTGCAAGGGTTTGTCACGACACAAGCTGCGAACACATTCACCTTAGACATCGCAGGCAGGCTGGTGAACGTCGAAACCGATGATTTTACTGATGCCGATGCACCGCTGCCGGCGAACGGTTCGGCTACCTGCGTGCAGGTTAGAGGTCAACGCAAGGCGGGAGGCCCAGTTGTGGTCACGGCGGGAGAGATCCGTGTCGACGGTTGTGGTAATAGTGACAGGCCGGTGTTACAGGCACCCGTTGAGGCGGAGTCCGGAACGAATTTGACGCTACTTGGGTTCCCGATAAACGTTGGCAGCCCAACCGATGTTCCGCCATACGAAGATCTCAACGGTAATCCGTTAACCCAATCGCAATTCCTCGCGGCAGTTACCCCCGCGGACCCGGGTCCGCCAGCGGTAGCCGGCACTTTGGTGAAGGTGACTTTTGACGATGGAGGCGTCACGGTCCATCAAGTTGAACTGGAAGATTAACTCCCTCCCTTGTTAGTCTTCGCCGCCGCCCTTCGGGGCGGCATTTTTTTGGACTGGCGGGTGCAGAAGATTTTGCGGCCGATGCCCGCGCCCACAACTTGCGATGTATCAGAGAGCGTCCAGGTATTGCGCCATGCATTCGCGCATCGCCGCATCGGGCAAACGCCCGATACCCGCGCCCATATTGTGACTCCGGCCGCTTCGCTCAACCTGACCGCACTGCGTTCAGGTTAGCCTGCGCCGAAACAGGATGGCGGAGCGACGCCGTGCCTGCAATGCGCTATAGGCCGTTCATGAATTCCGCCATCCGTTTGCGCATTGCTGTATCGGGCAGACGCCCGATACCCGCGCCCATATTGTGACTCCGGCCGCTTCGCTCAACCTGACCGCACTGCGTTCAGGTTAGCCTGCGCCGCAACAGGATGGCGGAGCGACGCCGTGCCTGCAATGCGCTATAGGCCGTTCATGAATTCCGCCATCCGTTTGCGCATTGCTGTATCGGGCAAACGCCCGATACCCGACATCATGTTGTCCACCAAGTGGTGTGGCTTGCCGGTGGCGGGGATGACGCAGGTCACCGTCGGATGGCCGAGGATGTACTTCAGGAAGAACTGGCCCCACGATTTGCAGTCGAACTCTGCCGACCACGACGGCAATTCCTTGCCGCGCACGCGCGAGAACAGGCTGGCCTGAGCGAATGGCCGGTTGACGATCACCGCAGTGCCGGTTTCCTGGGCCAGCGGGAGGATGCGCTCCTCGGCGTCGCGCTCCGCCATCGAGTAGTTGAATTGCACGAAGTCGAATTCCCTGGTCCTCATGAGTCGCTCAAGGTCGCCGTATGCGCCGGCGTGGTAGTGCGTGATGCCCGTGTAGCGGATCCGCCCCGACGCCTTCCACTCCTGCAACGTTATCAGGTGCGTGCGCCAGTCCTGCAGGTTGTGGATCTGCATAAGGTCCATTCGCGTTACTTTCATGCGCCGCATCGATTCTTCCATCTGGCGGATGCCGGCGTCTCGCCCGCTGGTCCATACCTTGGTCGCCATGAACAGCCGTCCGGTGATTCCCAGGTCTGCCGCGAGGTCGCCGACCACGGACTCCGAAGAGCCGTACATCGGCGAGCTGTCCACCAGCGCACCGCCGTGCTGCGCGAACAGGCGCAGCACTTCCTTCAGCGATTCGCGTTCGCCGGCGCCATTGCCGACGTCGAAGCTTTGGTAGGTACCCAGGCCGGTCACCGGCAACAGTTCGCCCGTCCGGGGAATCGGCCGTTTGGTCACGGTGAACGTGCCCGCGTCAACGAGCGTCGGGTTGCCCACCGCCATCCACGCGCCCAATCCCGCCAGGGCCTGCAGAGTTCCGCGGCGCGGCAGCCTGGTCGGTTTCGGGCGCATCGGTTCGCCTCCTCCACTCTTGTGTCTTGCGCATTTCCTCCTGGGTGCGGCCGAGCATCCACCCGGTGCCCGCCCAGAGCAGTGCGATCGGTACGCCGACAAACGCGATTCCCGAGAAACCCAGGCCGAGGATGCGCAGGCCCTCGAACAGCCAGCCGCTCACGGCATCGCCGCCGCGGAACACGACGGTGTCGATGAAATTCTTGGATTTGTACTTTTCTTCGCGGTTCAGAACCGTGAAAAGAATCTCGCGCGCCGGCTTTGCGATCGCGTACTCGCCGGCGCGGCGCAGCACCTGGAACGCGATCAGGACTGCCAGCGTCGGCGCGAGTCCGATCAGGACGAAGCCCACGACCGCAAGTACCGGAAGCACCATCAGTGTGGTGCCGATCCCGAAACGCGCGATCAGCCGGTTGACGATGAAAATCTGGCAGACTAGGGTCAACACGTTGACGGCAAGATCGATTTGCGCGAACAGGGCGGTACGGCCGCCCGAATCGGCGATCGCCATGGAAACGATATAGGCCTGATGAAAGTACAGGAACGTGCCGAGTACCGTGCCGAGCACGACGTACACGCCGATCCCGAGCAGATAGGGAGACTTCAACGTGAGCGTGACGCCGGCAAAGATGCTGCCGGCGATCGGTTGCTCGGCCGCTCGGCCGCCGATTTTGACCAGATCGCCGGGATTGCGCGCAACGCGGCCGGCCAGGCGAAAAATGCAAATCACGGCCATCAGCAGCAAGCATGCGGACAGTGGCAGCAAATTTGCGGGACCGGTGGCAGGGGCAAGCATTGCCGTGACTGTCGGCCCGGCCAGGGCGCCAAGACTGCCGCCAGCGGAAATGAATCCGAAGAGCCGCCGCGCCTGCTCGTTGCGGTACAGGTCGGCCATGAAGCTCCAGAATACCGACACGACGAACAGGTTGAACACGCTGACCCAGATGAAAAAAGCCTGCGCGGTGAAGGTCGGAGCGATTCGGAATTGGAGCAGGACGTAGAAGACGAGCAGGTTGGCGACGAAGAACAGGTAGACGATCGGCAAGAGCTTGCGTCGCGGATAGCGGGAGGAAACCCAGCCGAACAGCGGTACCGCGGCAAGCATGGTCACGAAAGTGCCGGTAAACAGCCATTGCAAATTTTCCACGCCGCCCTGAATGCCCATTTCATCGCGAACCGGGCGGAGGATGTAATAGCCGCACAGCAGGCAGAAGAAATAGGCAAATGACCACAGCATGGCCGTGGCCTCGCCTTGCCGGATCTGAACCAGGCGGCCAAGCAGGGCGGCAGGAGTAAGTTTCGTCTTCACTTCGGCCACATTCTAACCAAACTCGGGAAACGGCTGCGATAGGTGACCGTACCCCTTGAAAAAAACCGCACCTTCCGCGGTCTTTGGCGTATCATGCGCGCGTGTTGCGTGGCATTGCGCCCCGATTTGCTTGCGGCGCAGCCTTGAGTGAAAGTGTTCGGTATCGGTTCTGCCATACGCGGTTCACCTGTAACTCCAACATCGGGTGTACCCCGTTTTACAAACTTTATTTGAGGAAACATCATGGCGACTGGTACCGTTAAGTGGTTCAACGACTCTAAGGGCTACGGCTTCATTACTCCGGATGACGGCGGAGACGATTTATTCGCGCACTTCTCCGCGATCAACATGCAGGGCTTCAAGACCCTCAAGGAAGGCCAGAAGGTCAGCTTCGAAGTCACCACAGGCCCGAAGGGGAAGCAGGCATCGAACATCCAGAACGCCTGAGCTGCTTCGGCTCAGAACAAAGAACCCGCTGCGGCGGGTTTTTTGTTGCCCGCAGGAAACGCCTCGATTAGAGTTGTCATCGATCCCGCCTCGAGTTCTCCCTAGAATGCCGGTCACCATTCAGGACGTGCGCAATGCCGCCACGGCTATCGCCGGAGCCGTGGTCGCCACGCCTTGCCTGCATTCACGCACGCTTTCCGGCATTGCAGGTGCGCACGTCTTCCTGAAGTTCGAGAACCACCAGTTCACCGCTTCGTTCAAGGAACGCGGCGCACTGGCAAAGCTGCTTTCCCTGACCGCAGCGCTGCGCGCAGCCGGTGTGATCGCCGTGTCGGCCGGCAATCATGCGCAAGGCGTCGCCTACCACGCCATGCGGCTGGGCATCCCGGCTGTGATCGTCATGCCGCGCTTCACCCCGCACGTGAAAGTCGAGCACACCCGGGCATTCGGCGCGGAAATCATCCTGCACGGCGAGGACTTCGACGAGGCCAAGACCTTTGCGCTGGATCTCATGGTGCAACGGCATCTGACGCTGATCCATCCTTATGACGACGAGAAGGTAATCGCGGGACAAGGGACGATCGCGCTGGAAATGCTTGCTGCGGAGCCGGAGCTCGATGCGCTGCTTGTTCCGGTCGGTGGTGGCGGCATGATCTCCGGAATGGCCATTGCCGCCAGGTCGATCAGGCCCGACATCGAGGTTGTGGGCGTGCAGACCCTGCGCTTTCCCTCCATGTATTGCGCCTTGAAGGGCCTGAAACCCGAGTTCGGCACGAATACCATTGCCGAGGGCATTGCGGTAAAGGAGCCGGGGAAACTTACCCTGGAGATCGTGCGCAACCAGGTGCACGATTTGATCCTGGTCGATGAGGGTGACATCGAGGAAGCAATGCTGCTGCTGCTGGAAATCGAAAAGACCGTCGTCGAAGGCGCCGGCGCCGTGGGACTCGCGGGACTATTGAAGAACCGCGACCGTTTTGCCGGCAAGAAAGTCGGCCTGGTCCTGTGCGGCGGCAATATCGATCCGCTCACGCTCGCCGACATCATCGAACGCGGCATGGTGCGTAGCGGACGGCTGACGCGGCTGCGGGTACAACTTCGAGACCTTCCCGGGTCGCTCGCCAAAGTGACTGCCTGCCTGGCTGAGGCCAATGCCAACATCGAGGAAGTGCATCACGAGCGCGCGTTCACCCGGCTACCCGTGCAGTCTGCGGAAGTGGACTTCGTCCTGGAAACGCGCGGTCATGACCATGTCCAGCAGATCATCGCGGTACTCGAGAAAGCGGGGTTCAAGGCGAAATTGCACAACGACGGGTGAGGCGAGGGGCGAGGGGCGAGGGGCGAGGGGAGAAGCACGAAGTACGAGACGCCATCCGAGGCAAGAAGGAATTCTGGTTGTAATGAGCGAACTTTCCAGTCTCAAATGTTAGAGCTCTTAACTCCCTCTTCCCTCTTCCCTCGCCCCTCTTCCCTCGCGTCGCGGCGTCAGCCGCTCGCCAGCGCCCGCTCAAGAAAATCCAGCCTGTCCTGGCCCCAGAATAATTCCTTGTTGTAGACATACGTAGGAGCGCCGAACACCTGAAGTTCGATCGCTTCTGCGGTGAGTGCGTCGTAGCGTGTCTGCGTTTCGTCCGCCTTTGCAGCGGCAATCAGTCCGCGCGGCTCCAGTCCCTGTTCCTCGTTGACTTTCGCCAATTCCGCTTCGTCGGCCATGTTCCGGTTCTCCGTCCAGCAGGCCTTGAGGATGGCGCCCGCGAGGCGCATCGCACTGCCGGCGCCTTTGCCATCCGCGGCGATGATCAGCCTTGCGGCCAGGTTGGTGTCGAAAGGGAAATGCTTCGGCTCCAGGGTGAGCGGCACGTCCAGGAATTTCTGCCAGCGCTTCAGTTCGACGAAACGATAGGCCTGGCGCTGCGGTGCACGCTTGGCGACCGGCAGGCCGCCAGATAGCGGGAAAATCTTTCCGTAATCCACCGGCTTGACGTTGATGCGGGCGTCATGCCGCTTTGCAATATCGGTGAAGCGTGCATGACCGAGGTAGGTCCAGGGTGACATCGGGGAGAAGTAGTAATCGACAGCTTTCATGTCGGATTTGCGCAGGGGAGTGGATTGAAGACCCGCGAGAGTCTAACATCGCCGGAATTCCGGTCCGGTCCGCCACAAAAGAAAACACAACATGGATCTCCCTGTCATATCGCTGCTCGCCTTGCTCGCCGTCGTCATCGCAGGCAGCTTTCTGCCCGTCAATGTCGGCGTACTGGCCATTGCCGCGGCCTTCCTGGTGGGCGTTCCTTTGGCTGGCCTGAAGATGCCCGCCATCGTCGCCGGATTCCCTGCGGGCCTGTTCCTCACCCTGGTCGGCGTCACGCTGTTGTTCTCCCAGGCGCGGGTGAACGGTACGCTCGACCGGATTTCGGCTCTCGCCGTGAGGCACGCGCGTGGGCGGACCGGTGTTATCCCGATCATTTTCTTTTTGCTTGCGCTCGTATTCGCCTCGATCGGTCCCGGCAACATCGCTTCGACCGCATTGCTGGCACCGGTGGCGATGGCGGCGGCTGGACGCGCAGGCGTCCCGGCATTCCTGATGGCCATGATGGTCTGCTGCGGCGCCAATGCCGGCGCGCTCTCACCGTTCGCGCCGACCGGCATCATCGCCAACGGCCTGATGGGCAAGATTGGCATCGAGGGCGCGCAGTGGAGCAACTACCTGAGCCTGCTGGTGTCGCAGTCCTTCGTCGGATTCTCCGGCTATTTCCTGCTCGGCGGAACCCGGCTGCTGCGAGAGGGAACCGGAACGGTTGTGCTGGAGGAGCGTGGCTCAGGCGACCAGCCCCTGGACTGGCAACAGAAACTTACGCTGGCGGTGATCGCCGCGCTGATCGTCGCGGTACTCGCCTTCAAGGTGGATATCACCATCGGCGCGTTCGTCGGTGCGGCCGTGCTGTCGCTGGCGCGTGCCGCTGATGAGAAGGAGGCCCTGAGAAGCATGCCCTGGAGCGTGGTGCTGATGGTCTGCGGCGTCACGGTGTTGATCGGGGTTGCGGACAAGACCGGCGGGATGAATTTGCTGACTTCGATGCTCTCTTCGTTCTCGACCCAGCAAAGCATCACCGCAGTGATTGCGCTCGTGACCGGCGTGATTTCGGTTTATAGCAGTTCTTCCGGCGTAGTCCTGCCGGCTTTCCTGCCGACCATTCCAGGGTTGATCGAGAAGCTGGGTGGGGGCGATGCGCTCGCCATCGCGTCCTCGATCAACGTCGGTGCGCACCTGGTCGATGTCTCTCCGCTATCAACGCTCGGCGCACTGTGTATTTCCAACGCCGCGCCCGACGTCGACCGCAAGAGGCTGTTCAACCAGATGCTGGCATGGGGCCTGTCGATGTGCGTCGTCGGCGCGCTCGTGTGCTGGGTGTTCTTCGGTTTATTGAGGTAGCAACGGCGCCCGGATGCGCCGATGGCGCATACGGCCGGACGAAAACGCAGTGCTCAGCGTTGGCGCGTGAATTTCTGTACGCGCTTGCCGGTATCGACTTCGCCACTGAACAGGTTGCCGCGCGAATCGATGGCGACCGCGTGCACCCAGTGGAATTCGCCCGCGTATCGCCCTTGCCGGCCGAACGAACCCAGCTCCTTTCCGGTCTCGCGCAACAGGATGTGAATCTCGTTGTTGGTGCCGTCAGCGACGTACAGGTATTTCTGTTCCGGGTCTTCCGACAGCGCGATGTCCCACACCGAACCGACGAAGCGGGTGTTTGGCTCCAGCGCGTATTCGGTCACGAACGTGCCGTCCTTGCGGAACACCTGGAAGCGGTCGTTGACCCGGTCGCAGACGTAGACCATCCCGTCGCGCGCGATCCTTACGCAGTGCACCGGATTGCGGAACTGCTGCGCGCGCGGCGCGCCGGGATCGTACTTGCCGGCGTCGGCATCGTCCGGCGCTTTACCGTATGCACCCCAGTGACGCTTGTACTCCCCGGTGCGCGCGTCGAACACGACGATACGCTTGTTGCCGTAACCGTCGGCGACGTACAACTCGTGCGCTGCTTCATCCACAATTGCGAGGGCAGGTCGGCCGAGGTAACGCGTGCTGTTGCTGCCTTCGGACTTGCCGGATTCACCGATTTGCTTGATGAATTTTCCATCAGGGGTGAATTCCAGAATCTGGTGATCGTCTTTCTCGTTGCCACCGATCCAGACATGATTGCGCGCATCGACGAAAATGCCGTGTTCCCTTAGCGGCCATTCGAATCCGCTTCCCGGCCCTCCCCAGGCCTGCAGCAGGTTTCCGGATTGGTCGAATTCGAGTACCGGCGGGGCCGGCAGGCAGCATTTCGATATCGGCGGCGTGAGCGCGGCGCCTTGCTCGTCGTCCTTCAGGGATCTAGGACGCTGCAACACCCAAACATGATCCTGCCGGTCCACTGCGATGCCACCAATCTCTCCGAAAATCCAGTTGTTCGGCAGCGGCTTGGGCCAGAACGGATCGACGCGGAAAGAAGGGACGTCTTCTGCCAGCGAGACTTGCGGAGCCCCAATCCATACCACTGCCAGCAGTACGATTGCTGCCATCACACGCCACATTGTTTCCATGGTCTCCCTCTTGTGGAATGCATCTTGTGAACTCCGTGCCGAAAACGCCGTAACGTGTGGCGACGTGTCGGAACCCCCGTCTTTCGCTGCAGGGCCTTTTCTTGTATTTCTTCGTGCACCTTCGTGTTTCACTTCGTGATCCTTCGTGTTGACGCGGTTCTTTGGATCTTTACTCTCCGTCCTCTGTGTGCTCTGTAGCAAAAGAGATTCTTAAGCGGCGGAGGGAAAGCAGGCGGGGCCGATAGGTTCGAAGCTCTTGTAGGTCAAGATGAATTCCTGGTGGCCGAGATCTTCCGATTTGGTCTGTTCGCCGTTGGAAACGCGCATGATCAGGTCGTAGATTTCCCGGCCGACCTCATCGAGCGTGGCGCGGCCCTCGAGTATCCGCCCGGCGTCGACGTCCATGTCGTCGGACATGCGCTTGAAGGTGTGCGGGTTGGCGCACACTTTGATTACCGGTGAAATTGCCGAGCCCACTACCGAGCCGCGCCCGGTGGAAAACAGGATCACGTGGCTGCCGCAGGCGATCAGTTCGGCGATCTCGGCGTTGTCGCTGATGTTCGGGAAGCCGAAGCGCGGTTCGCCGTCCGGGACCACGTCCAGAAGATAAAGCCCGCCGCGGATCGGCACGTCTCCCGGCTTGATGATTCCCGAGATGACCGATTGTCCGGATTTCGCGTAAGCGCCCAGTGATTTTTCCTCGATGGTGGTGAGCCCGCCGTCGGCGTTGCCCGGGCCGATGCTGGCGTGCCCGTAAGCGGCGTAGTAATTCGCGGCCTTGGCGACAGTTTTCACGATCTCCTGGCCCAGCTCAGGATTCTCGGCGCGCTTCGCCATCCAGTGCTCCATGCCGATCAGTTCGCCGGTCTCCTCGAATATACAAGTGGCGTTCTTCTCAACCAGAAAATCGAACGCCCGGCCCATCGCCGGGTTTGCGGTCAGGCCGCTGGTGGCGTCCGAGCCGCCGCAGATGGTGCCGACGACCAGTTCATCGATGCTCATCGGCGTGCGCGGAGAGTCTTCGAGTTGTTTCAGCGTCTGTTCGATCCAGGCCTTGCCCTCAGCGATGGTCTTGCGCGTGCCGCCGGTGCCCTGGATCTCGACCAGTTTCACCGGACGGCCGGACTTGCGGATGGTTTCCTGCAGCTTGCCCTTGTTGAAGCCTTCGCATCCCAGCGACACCAGCAGCGCGGCGCCCACGTTCGGGTGGGCGCAAAGGCGCTCCATCATCTTGTGCGAATACACGTTGGGAAAGCAGCCCGGGAAGCCGATCAGGTGCACGCCCTGCTCGCGATAGGGGAACACGATCTCGCGCGAGACGTGGTGCGCGCATTCGACCAGGTAGGCCACCACGATGGTGTTGCGGATGCCCTTGCGGCCGTCGGGGCGAAGATAGGCGTTGATCATGATTAATGCGCCTCCTTGAAGAATTCGTGGCCCTCGTCGAGGGTGTAAGTAGGGATGTAATCGCTGGTGACGTTGTGGATGTGCATGTAATCACCGGGCGCGATGTCCTGGGTCGCCACGCCGATCGGCGCGCCGTACTTCATCAGCTTTTCGCCATTCGCGACCTTCTTGAATGCGAACTTGTGGCCGACTTCAACGCGAATCTTGAGCGTCACCGACTGGCCCATCACCGTCAGGGTAGTGCCCGAAGCGATGTCCGACTTGGCGATGGCCACGTTGTCGCCCGGCGCCAAAACCATGACTCGTGCGTCGGTTTTCAGGTCTTTCCCCTCACTCCTCACGCCTCACCCCTCACGTTTTTCCGAGTATGCTTACCCTGCGAATGACGTCCTTGCGTTTCAGCACCGAAGCCTGCAGCTTGGTGCCCAGCCCAGGCCCCTTGGGCGCGCTGATGTAGCCGTCCTTCACCGGCGGCAACTGGGTGACCAGATTGCCGTACCAGTCATAATAGAACGCGCGCACCATTTCCTGTACCAGCGTGTTTGGGCAGTTGAGCGAAAGGTGCACCGACGCCGTAAGCAGGATCGGCCCGGTGCAGTCGTGCGGAGCGACCGGCAACGCGTAGGCTTCCGCCATGGTTGCAATCTTCTTCGATTCGGACAAGCCCCCGGTCCAGCCCACGTCCAGCATGCATACCGAGACGGCTTGTTTCTCGAACAACTCCCGGAAGCCCCAGCGCGTGCCCAGCGTCTCCGAAGCGGTGACCCACACGTTGGTGCGGTGCGCGTAATCGGCGACCGCATCGATATTGTTCATCTTGATCGGGTCTTCGTACCAGAACGGATCGAACTGCTCGAGCGCTTCGGCGATGCGGATCGCAGCCGGCAGTTGCCACATCGAATGGAACTCGACGTGGATGTCCATCTTGTCGCCTACCGCCTTTCGGATCTGCTCGAAGGGCCTCATCGCCTTCTTCAGGTCGGCATTCGAGATGTAGCTGCCGTTCGAGGCTTCGGCGGCTTCGTCGAACGGCCATATCTTCATTCCGGTGATACCCATTTCCAGCAGCGATCTGGCAAGTTCGCCGGCATCGGTCTTGAAGGCCATCAGGTCTTCGTATGGGCGGTTCTTCTTGTCGGCTTTCGCCGGGAGGCCGAAGTTTTCGGTGCCCTGAGTGGGCTTGGCGCGCACATACTGGTAGCCGGCGCAGGTGTTGTAGACGCGCACTTTGTCGCGCGAAGCGCCGCCGAGGAGTTGGTAGATCGGCTGGCCGGTAAACTGGCCGAACAGATCCCACAACGCAATGTCGACCGCGGAAGCCGCGCGCATCTCCACGCCGACGCTGTTGAAACCGAGATAGGTGTTGAGGAACTGGCGGCTGTGCCGATCGATCTCGAGCGGGTTCTTCCCCAAAAGATAGGGAGCGCAGGTCTGATGGATGTGCTCGGCCACCGGCGCGACCGCATAGAAGGTTTCGCCCAGCCCGACGATGCCTTCGTCGGTGTGGATGTGCACCCAGAGAATGTTGGGGAATTCCTCGAGACCGATAGTCTCGATGGCGGTAATCTTCATGCGACTGGCCCCTCCGGCATTTTTATGGTTGTGCAGCCGTGTTTGCGGCTGGCAGAGAGGGGAGTTTACCGCTAGCATGCGCACTTTTCAGCAGCAAACACTGGAAGTCACTTGACGAATCCGACCGAGCGATCAATCCGTCCGCGCCGCAGCCTGCTTTTTGTGCCGGGGCTGCGGCCTGATCGCTTCGCCAAGGCGCTCGACAGTGGAGCCGACATCGTCTGCGTGGACATGGAGGATGCGGTCGCACGCGGCCGCAAGGACGAAGGGCGCGCGCTGACCCTGCCGCTGTTCGGGAAAGACACCCATCCCCACGTCGAGCAGATGGTGCGTATCAACGGCCTCTCTACGCCGGACGGGCTCAAGGACCTGACCGCGATCATCCAAAGCGAAGCGCCACCGCCCGCCATCATGATCCCGAAGATCAAGTCGGCCGAGGAGGTACAACTGATCGAGACGCTGTTGTCCGCCGGGCCCTGCGCGCAACATCCGCTTCTGCGTGATCATCGAGACCAATCAGGGACTGGAGCGCGCCCTCGAGATCACCCGAGGCCTCCTCGCGCATCGACTCGGTGATCCTCGGCGCGGTGGACATGTCCGCCGACCTGCGATGCGAGAAATCCTGGGAACCGCTGCTCTACACCCGCTCGCGGCTGGTGCATGCGGCGGCCTCTGCCGGCATCGATCTTCTGGATGTGCCGTTCCTGAACCTCGAGGATCCGGAAGGGTTGCGCCAGGAGGCGCAGGCCTGCGCCCGGCTGGGTTTTACCGGCAAGGCCTCGATTCACCCCAAACAAATCCCGATCATCCACGAGGCTTTCACCCCGGATGAGAAGACCATCGCGAAGGCGCGCAAGGTCTGCGCCGCTTTCGAACAGGACAAGACCGGCCTGGTGGTGGTGGACGGTGAGCTGATCGAACTGCCGGTGGTGCGTTCGATGTACAGAGTACTGGCGATCGCCAGCCGAGTGAGGCGAGAGGCGTGAAGTGAGGGTGAGGCGTGAGGGGCGCGAAGGAAACTCGTTGTCGGGATGTGCGAGCCCTCCACGCCGCACGGGCGAGCCGCGCTAAAGGATCTGCTTCGGCTCCAGATTCGACTCGTCCGTCCAGCCGACCAGGACGTAGCGGTTGATCAGCCGGTGCAGGAACTCGACTCTCTCGCGAAACGTGACGATGAACTGGACTTGCACCTTGGTGCCGTCCCGCTGCAGCACGATGGCGAAGGGCGCCATGATGTTGTCGGCCAGCTCGGGGTCGACGAACATGCATTGCTGCTTCTCGCTCAGCTCCTTCTTCAGCGGCTCGAGGTCCCGGCCGTTGAGCTCGCGCACGCGCGCCATCGCTTCGTCGTAGGCCTGTGGCGAGATGCACACGAAGATGTTCTCCTTCAGCGTGGTGAACGTCTCGCCCGCCTGCGCCGGTGCAACCACTGCCATGCCCAGCCAGCGCTGCCGCCAGAAAGCCAGGCGCTTCTTCATTCGGCTCATTGCCAGTTCGCTCCTTCCACGGCCAGCGTTTCCAGGTAGGCGCCGATCTTGGCGATGTTGTCGTCGTCCAGGACTTCCTTCCAGGGCGGCATCTGCTTTCCCGGGCGGCCGTTCTTGACGATGATCACGAACTCCGGGTAGCCGCGCCAGAACTTCGTCAGATCGCCGGCGTACTTGCCGAAACGCGCGACTCGCCGTTGGCCTTTGGGCCGTGGCACTGGACGCACCAGGTGAAGTACAGCCGCTTGCCCAGGTCGATGGCTTCGGGATCTCCCGACAACGGATTGGAGGAGGGCGACCTTGCGCCCGGGTGCCTGCGCCTCGGCCGTCTCGGCCGTGGGCGGATCTTGGGCTCGAGTCTTTCCCTGTTCCATTGCCGCGAGCAGCCCCGAGTGGGCGATGCCGAGGGCGGCGACGCATGCAACGACAACGAATAGACGCAAATGCGCATTTTGGGTTTCATAGTCGATCAATGATTTTCGCCTTCGGCCATCCTGACCGCGGCCGCGAATGACGTGAAGCACACTACCACATTCTTCCGCCGGGCTTCGAGGGCGCGGGCAGAGCAAAAAACGCCGGGGCCGGCAGGAGGTAACACCCCCGTCCGTCCCCGGCAGGGGAGAGAACTACGGAAGTGCGAACACCACCACTGCCATGCTCTCGTTCATGTTGCCGAGCTTGTCCTTGTTCAGGGC
This sequence comes from uncultured beta proteobacterium, assembly GCA_963695915.1. Lineage (GTDB taxonomy): Bacteria > Pseudomonadota > Gammaproteobacteria > Burkholderiales > JACQAP01 > JACQAP01. The sequence continues at coordinate 278,798 of CAVOIO010000021.1, read as the reverse complement.
CTTGATCGCCCCGCCCACGTACGTGCCGTGCCCGGTCGCAACCGCGATGTACTGCTTGCCGTCGACCGCGTAGGAGATGATGCCGCCATGCACGCCCGAGCCGACGTTGAACCGCCACAGCACGTTGCCGTTCTTGGCATCCAGCGCCTCGACGTAGCCATCGGACGTGCCGAGGAACAGCAGGTCGCTGCCGGTGGACAGCAGGGTCGAGTGCGGGATGAGGTCATAGCGCTTCTCCCAGGCGAGCTTGCCGGTGACCGGGTCACGCGCGGTCAGGCGACCATGACTCTTGTCGCCCGGCGGGTCGGTACCGATCCACTCGGCGCTCATGAACGCCTGGACGAAAGGCTGCAGAACCCGGGTCTCGGCGCCCGCCGAGATCGTGGTCCCGCCGCTCTTCGGTTGCACGGTCAGGTACATGCACCATTCCTGCGCGACGCGATAGAACAGCTTGGTCTGCGGGCTGTAGGTCCCCGCTTGCCAGCTGTGCCCACCGTCGATCGCCGGGCAAACCAGGGTCTTCTCGCCCGGCTGCGGCCACAGCATGTTCTCCCACTCGCCCTTGGCGATGTTGTAGCCCGTCGTCCAGTTGAAGCTCTTCATGTCGGGATAGACCGCCAGGACCTTGCCGCCCTTGGTCTGGTGCACATGGTTGAAGCCGTTCTTGCCCGGATGCAGCACCTTGTCTCCCAGAATGACGTACTCGCCGGGTGCGGCGTCGTAGTCGTACGGATCGGCGTGGCGCTTCCTGGAAGTACCAGTTCAGCTTCCCGGTGTTCAGATCCAGCGCGACCGTCGACGACGTATACAGGTTGTCACCCGAGCGCCAGCCGTCGGCATTCGGATCGCGGCAGTTGCTGCCGCAGTAGTCGTAGTCGGGGTTCGGGTTGCCGGTGCCCATGATGATCTGATTGTTGGCGTAGTCCACCGTGCCCGGTTGCCACGATCCCCCGCCGCCGTACTGCCACGAATCCCCGCGCCAGGTCTGCCAGCGCTCTGGGATCGTCCCGTCCCGTGGTATAGAAGGTCCACTTGATGTCGCCGGTCTTCGGGTTGATCCCGAAGATCTTGCCTTCGATCGGGTATTCACCGCCGTTCTGGCCGATGACCATCAGATCGGAGCTCACGAAAGTCGCAGCACCGCTGAATCCGACCGTGTCCTTCTTGGAGTCGATGATCTGCTTCTCCCAGATCACGCTGCCGTCCTGTCTCGTTCGAGGGCAACGATCTTGCCGTCGGCCTGGCCCATGTAGACCCTGCCGTCGCCGATCGCCAGGCCGCGGGTATGCGCGAAGAACGAACGCGCAACCACCGCCTCGTCCATCTTCGGCTCATGAACCCACAAGCGCTCGCCGGTCTTGCCGTTCAGCTTCCAGACGGTCGACGGGTTCACCGATACGTACAACGTTCCCGTCGATCGCCAGCGGCGTGCTGTGCATGCCCATGCGCACGTTGCCGGGCTGGAAGATCCACGCCGGACGCAGGTTCTTGACGTTGCCGGCGTTGATCTGGGTCAACGGGCTGTGCCGCCACGACGTATCGACGGTGCGGTGATAGAAGCACCAGTTCTCGGGCGAGCAGTTGCGGATCTCGCTTGCCGACGATCCGGCTGCCTGCGCGCCCGGCGCCCACGCCGCTGCGACGGCGAGCGGTAGCGCCAAGGACACGAACTGCCGTAATGACGTTCTCATCTGGTCCTCCTCCTCTTTTGGTTTGAAGATTGGACGCCGTCGACAAGCTGTTGAATCCGTGAGGGGTAAACGGGAACTCGGGAGACGCCTCCGCGGCACAGCCTCCTGGCACACGGCAACAGCGGGTGCACAGCCTGAACCTGTAGCTTGACCTGTGGCGCAAACCCGATTTGGAAGCTGCTCCCTCCCTCGGACATTGACCAGCGTGCTTAAGGCGTGGGCCGGGAAAAAGTCCCAGCGCATTGCATGCTAATTGCGGCGCTGAACGGGTGTCAAGGTGAGAGTCGTCGGCGAAGGTCATTGGGCCGTCCAAACGGCTTACTCGCCGCTCCCCGGCAGGCCGCGATGTGCGCGTGCCGTCTTTGGCCGTCGTCAGATCGTCCAAGTGATTCCGCGCGGCGAGCCCCAGCGCCTGATCAAGCGCGCGGCGCAAGCGCCAGGGCGCGCGCCGCACCAGGATGTCCAGCAGGAACAGCAGCAGGGCGAGCGCCAGCGCAATACGGCCACAGCGGGCGTGGTGCGTGACGCCGCCGTCCCCGCGCGGCGTGAAGATCTCCTCCGCCCGGGGCGCGAACACCCCGCCGGTCTGCTCGCTCAGGGTGCGCAGCAGCGGCAGGTTCGCCGGCAGCAGGCGATACTCGTCCGGGTAGGAATAGAACAGCCTGCGGCTGCCGACTCGCGCGATCTCGGCCGCGCTCGATGCCCGGGCCGGGCAGCAGCTCGAAGCGCCAGGGCACGCTGCCCGCGGCCGCGAGCGGGACTTGCGCGCGATAGTGGCCGGGCGCGATTTGACGCAACGCAGCCACCGAGCTTTGCCCGCCTGGCGTGCGTGATGCGAACCTCGCGGCCAGAGGCCGTTGCGGAAGCTGCCGTCATGGCCGAGCGCGGTGAGCTCGAATGAGCGCCTCGCGCCCTTCGCGCGCCACACGCCAGCGCACGCCCTGCTCCGGTGTCGCGCCGCGCGCTGTCGCGCACGACCTGCGCCCACAGCCTGGCGTAGCCGGGCCAGCTCGAGCCAGTCCGCCGCCCAGCGGTTCTTCACGTCCGACAGGAACGCCAACGGTCTTGCCCAGACCGTAGTGCGTCTCGGCCAGCAGCGGCAGATCCTTCTTGGCCTCCAGCAGCACGTCCGAGAAGCGCTTCGGCTTGGTCGTCACATAGCCCTTGAGCTCGGGGCCGCCGGCGAAGTCCACGCCGGCGAGCGTCGGGCTCCAGGCCTTCACCCGCGGGCGAAACGGCTCCTCGACGATCGAATCGTTCAGCAGCCGGCGCGTCTCCGCCGCGAACAAGGTGGGGACCTCGGCATCGCTCCTGGTGACGTAGCTCCTGCCGCCGCCCCACTTGGCCAGGTTCGCCATCAGCTCGACATCGGGCTTCTCGCCGATCGCCACGGTGGACATGCGTGATCTTCGCGGCTGCGAGCTCTTCCATGATGCCCGGGAAACCGCGCGGCGATGCCGTCGCTTGCGGCGCCTGCGGCGGCTCGACCGCCCCGCCGCGCTGGCGTGCCTCCGCTGCCTGCACCTCGCGCAGCCGTTCCTCGATCTCGGTGGCGGTAGAAGGCGGCGGGAGCATCGCCCGGCGGCGGTGCGGTCAGCCCGTCGGAGAGCAGGATGATGTGCTTGGTCTTGGCCTTCGAATCCGCGAGCAGCGCCTGCGCTCGCAGCAGCGCGTTGTAGATGTTGGTCTGGCCGCTCGAGGTCATGCGCGAGATCAGATCCTCGGCCTCGCGCTTGTCTCCCACCGTCATCAGCGGGACGACGTCGTGCGGCTGCGCATCGAACGCCACGACCGCCAGCCGGTGCTCCGCGGTCGAGCAGATCGAGCGTGGCGAGCGCGGCGGACTTCGACACCTCGATCTTCTGGCCGCGCATGCTCGAAGAGCGGTCGACGAGCAGGACCAGGTCCAGGTCCTCGTGCTTGCGCTTGGCCTCGAACGTGACCGGCAGCAACTGCTCGACCTCGCTCTTGGCGAAGCCTTCCTGGCCGTAGGTGTTCTGCCCCGCCGCGAAGATCAGGCCGCCGCCACGGTCGCGAACGAACGCCCGCAGGCGCTGCACGGCATCCGTCCCCAGGCTGTCCGCGCGCACGTCGCTGAGGATGACGACGTCCTTGCCGTCGAGCAGCCGCGGCATCGTCCGACAGGTTCTGCGCGGTGGCGACCGACACGCGAATGCCCTGCGCGGTGAGCGCGTCGGCGAGGTAGCGGGCGCTGCGCTCGCCGCCCTCGACATACAGCGCGTGCGGGCGCGGCTGCACGACGAGCGTCCTCGGTGAGCGCGTCGTTGCGCGGCAGCTCGTCGCCTTCGGCGCTCACCCGCGCCGTGACGTTCTGGGCACCGGCCCGCGGGAAGCGCACGGTGAAGGAAACGCGGTTGTCCCCCGGCGAGAGCGTCACGCTGCGCGCGGCAGCCGTGCGTTCGCCGATGGCAAGCTCGACCCGCGCGGCGACAGACCGGCGCGAGAACACCCGGGCCTCGACCTCCACCGCCGCCCGCTCGCGCGCGCCGTCGGGACGACGATCCGCTCGACCCAGGCGTCGTTGTCGGCCGCGACAGTCGCGGGAACGGCGAACACCCGCGCGCCCTCGGCCTGCAGGCGCAGCATCGCGCGCCAGACGTCTCCCTCGGTCTGATTGCCGTCGCTCAGCAGCACGATGCGCTTGGCCAGGCCAGGCGCGAAACCAGGCAGCGTCGGCCAGCAGACCTTCCTCCAGGTCGGTGGCGCCCTGGTCGATCGCGCCGTCGCGCGCGCGGCTCCATCCTCGGCGGTCAGGGCGAGGGCGCGCACGGCGTCAACCGAGTCGACCAGCTCGGCACGGTCGGCGAACACCACCACGCGCGACTGCGCCGGCTGGTGACGTTCGTTGACCTGCGCGATCCAGTCCAGCGCTTCGTCCAGGAAGCGCGGCGAGACGCTGCTGGAGACGTCCAGAACGTAGACCACCGACACTTCCTCGCTGGTCCGGTGGAGCATGGGCTGCAGCAGTGCCGCGACGATCGCGGCCAGCGCGAGGGAGCGCAGGACCGTCGCGCCGGCCACGCGGGCGCGCGCGACACTCGCGCGATTGCGCCAGGCGAGCAGCCAGACGAGCGGCAACGTCGCCAGCAGTGCGAGCGGCCACGGGTGGCCACGGTCACGGTTGGCACGGGGTTAGTGTCCTGTTCCGCTGATTCGCGGCTGAAAACCCGGCGAGAATCGCATGCGGTACGAGTCCTCGCCGTGGGGCCTTCCACTGTCAAGGACTCGCGCCTTGCCTGACGCCGATTTCGCGGGTTTTCCGATCGACGACGGATTGCTGCCAAATAGATCATGTGAATGGTTGCCAATGTCTCGGGTTATCCCACGAATCAACGGAACAGGACACTAGACCGCGCGCGGCGGGTGAACACGGCCCACTCGACGAGCAGCAGCGCGCCTGCGAGCAGAAGCAGCAACATCCACAATTCCGCGTTCCAGGATCCGGGCCGATGCGCGGCCTTGGAGCGCCGGTCGCGCCGCCGCCGCTAAAGCGGCTGCGATTGATCAGCGCGTAGCGCGGATCGGCCACGTTGGCCACCACCCAGCACCTCCCCGCTCGGGGCGCTCACCGTGTAAACGTCCGCGTCGCGGCGCCTCGAAGACGACGCCCTGCGCAGTGGCCGAGGCCGCCACGGAGCTTGCCGCTGCCGTCGCGCACCTGGGCACCGGGCAGCGCGACCTCGATGCTGCCCAGCCCGCGCGTGAGCACCGGGCATCGGTGCGGTGACCCAGTTCAAGGCATTGCCGAGAAACACCGGGAAATCCGGCTGCAACGGAAAGTTGGAGTCTTGCAGCGCGAACCCGACCTTGATCCACCGCGCCTGCGAATCACCGGCAGTCACCAGCGCGCCGGATGCGGACCCGCTTGCCAGCACCAGCGCGTCGGAGGTGACGTCGATGGCGTCGCTGAGCGATGCGCGGGCGAGCCTCAGGTTGCGCCACGCGATCCCGCCCGTGACCGCATGGCCTTCGTTCCAGTCGGTGATGCGCGGGCGCGGTGAGCGCGGTGGACTGCCCTGCCAGCCAGTTGCGCGCAGGCGGCCGCAGCAGGAGCGCGCCGGCCGCCGGCGGCTCGGCCGGAGCGAACCGGTCGAACACCACAGCATCGTGCTGCCCGCGCCCGCGGGTAGCCGTCGGGTGGGACCACGACGAGCCGCACGCCGGGCAGGCTGCGCAGCGCGTCCTCGAGGGGCGGATTGCCCGTCGTCACGAGCAGCACGCGCTTCGGCCGGTGCGGCGGGACGACCGCGTAGGCGAAGTCGTCGAGGGCGAAGGCGTCGGTCTCGCACACGACCGCCGCGCCGAGCACGCCGCCTTCGAAGTCGGAGACGTCGAAGGTCGCGTTGACAGTCTCGCCCGCGCGCAGGTCGAGATCCTGCGCAATGGAGAAGTGATCGCCGCCCGTGATCAGCAGCCGCACGCGCTGATCGCCGGGCGAGAGCGTTCAGCACCTGCACCAAGGCTTCGTAGCGGGTCGGATCCTGCGCCAGCGGACGGGCCTCGAAGGCGGTCACGGCCACGTTGTCCGCCGGCTTCGAACACCGAGTGCACGATCGCGCCCTTCCGGCGCGTCGACCTGCTGCGACGCCATCGGTGAACAGATGCACTTGCGCGCCGGCGAGGAGCGAGGCAGTCGGCATGTGCGCCTGCCCCCACGCGGCGGCCGGCAGCCGCGCCGAGCGCTGCGATCGCGGCATCGCGATCGACGAAACCATGCACGCCAAGCCGCCCGACCGTGTCCAGCAACCTCACTTCGGTTGCTGCGCTCGACTGTTCGAGCAGGGCGCGCGCCTGCTCGATCGCGTGCTCCCAACGACTGCGCCCATCGCTCGTCCGCGCGGCCATGGACGGCGAGTTGTCGAGCACCAGCGCCAGGCGATGTCGCGCTCGCGCCGAGCGCCGCGAATTTCCGGGCGGGTGAGGGCCAGAGCCAGGCTGAGTCCGGCTCCGAGCGCGAGCAACAGCGACAGCAGCCGGCGCGCGGATCGGGCGCTTCCGGTCGCGGATGACCCGCGCCCACAGCAGCAGGGACGGAACGATGACCCGCCGGCGGCGGTGGCCTGAGCAGGTGCAGGAGCAGGATGACCAGCGCGACACCGGCGAGCAGAGCGTAGGCGACGCAGCGGAGAAAGCGCGAGAAATCTCACGGCGCGACGCCCCCGCGGGCCGCCATCGGCCGCTTACTCTTCCTTGGCATGCTGGCTCAGGAAGTACTGCTTCACCGCCTCTCGATACGACAGGGGCGTCCCGCTCCGGCGCGACGACCGCTTCGCGCTGGGCCCGCCACTGCGCCGTGATGCTCTCGTACTCGACCTCGCGAGGCCTGGCGTTGGGTCGCGGCGTAGAACTCTTCCTCGGTTTCCTGCTGCTTCGAATCCTCGCCGCGCCGGCGCTCATCTTCTCCAACTGCGCGATCAGACGCTCGGTCCGCTCGCCCAGCACCGGCTGGTCGTCTCCGGCGCCGGTCGGGCTGCTGTTGGGATGCTCGCCTTCGCTGCCGCCCGCCTGGCTCCTGCCGGTGCGGTCGCCTGACGCGGCACCCGACACGCTGGTCTGGGAGCCCGCCTCTGCCGCCTCACCCTCGCCGTACGCGACCTCGCGCATGCCGGCGCCGGCGCGCGAGACGGCACGCAGCCGGCTGTTGAGCGTGACCTGGCCTTGCGCGGGCGTCCCGGTAATCTTGCGCCGCTCTTCCCTGGACCTGCTCGCGCAGTCGCGTTGCCGTGCGTATGGTCGGCGTGACCTCCGCCTTCGTCGGCGGCTCGGGCGGCGCATTGTTCTCGTTGTTCGATATCGCCTGCAGGGCTTCGAGAAGGCGTTGCGCCGCGTCTGCCGTCTTCATCTCACGCTGTGCGTGCGGCAGGATCCTGCGGCGCCGCCGCCGTCCGCTTGCGCTCCGAGGCCTGCAGGAGCTGCGCGGCGAGCCGCGCGTCGCGCGCGGCGACAGCGCGCTTCGATCGCCCCTTGTTCGGCGCCGGCCGGCAAGCTCCCTGCGCCAGCGTTCGAGCTGCGCCCAGACGGCACTCAGGTCGTCTTTCTTCGCGCGCGTCCGGACGACGCCAGTTGCGCCGCAATCTTCTCGACCTCGTTGTCGCCGACCGCGGCCGCACGCGTTCTCCCGGCTCGCGGGCGAAGCCGCGCCCGACATCGGTTCCTGCGTGACAGGCAAGGCAATGCGTGGCGAGAACCAGGCCAGAGAGCCGTGAAGACCGCCAGCGCAAGGGCAGCCAGCACGCTGCGCGGCACGGCGAACGGGAACAGTCGGCGAGCATCCAGCGTCTGTGCAGTCTGCGCGGCACGTGCAAGCAGGAGCTCGACGAACGCGTCTCGCGCGGTACGCTGCGCGAACCAATGGGCGCTTTTGAGTTCGTCCTTCAAGCCGGCGCGGGTGTCGGCGGCTCCCGCCGCCTGGGCCAGCGTCGTAGCGCGGGCGAGCCGCCACGCGAACAGCGCCACGACGGCCAGCGCGGCGATGACGAGCAGGAGAGCGACCGCGGACAGGACAGGCGCGGGGACGCCGAAAATCTCAAGGACTTCGGCAAGCAAAAGCAGCGCGACAAGCGCACAGGCGAACCGGCCCAGCTCTCGTATGCGCCGGTTCCAGCCCATGCGCGCGGCCGCCGTCGCAAGCCAACGAAGCAGGATCTCGTGGTCGGACATTGCGTAGATGGAAGGGACCCGAGTGCTGTACCAGCCGGCGCGTGTCGCGCCGGCTGGTACTTCTCGAAGTCGACGGTCATCGTATCATAGGCCGCCGCCAGCACTGCCAATGTCACTGCCTGCGCGCTCTCCTGCAACGGCAAACGTTACAATCTGGGTCATGCAAGAGAACGACACGACAACAATGGACGCGCCAAATATCAAACCCATCCGACTCACGGAACTTGCGCACGGCGGCGGCTGCGGCTGCAAGCTCGCGCCGGCGGTGCTGGAGAGCATCATCGCCAGGTCGGGCGTGGGACTGTTACCGAAGCAGCTCCTGGTCGGCATCGAGACCAGCGACGACGCCGCGGTCTATCAGATCAACGAATCGCAGGCGATCGTTGCCACCACGGACTTCTTCATGCCGGTGGTGGACGACCCCTTCGACTTTGGCGCAATCGCGGCGACCAACGCAATCTCCGACGTGTACGCGATGGGTGGCCGGCCGCTGTTCGCGCTTGCCGTGGTCGGCATGCCGATCAATCAGTTGCCGGTGGAAACCATCCGCAAGATCCTCGAGGGCGGCGAGTCGGTATGCGCGAAAGCGGGTATTCCCATAGCGGGCGGCCACAGCATCGACTCCGTGGAGCCGATCTATGGCCTGGTGGTGATCGGCCTGGTGGATCCGGGGAAAGTAAAACGCAATTCCGATGCCAAACCCGGAGACAGGATCATCCTCGGCAAGGCGCTCGGTGTCGGCATCTACAGCGCCGCGATCAAGAACGAGAAGCTCAATGCCTCAGGCTACGCGGCAATGCTTGCGAGCACCACCCAGCTCAACACGCCCGGCCTCAGGCTTGCGGAACTGGAAGGCGTCCATGCGTTGACCGACGTCACCGGTTTCGGGCTGGCCGGACATTTGTTCGAGGTCTGCAAGGGCTCCGGCGTGGCGGCGACGCTTGCACTGGGATCAGGTGCCGCTACTCCCAGGTGTGCTCGATCTGGTGAAAGCCGGGATTCAAGACTGGCGCCTCGACCCGCAACTGGCACGGCTACGGCAAGAGCGTGGACCTGGGCGGCCATGGCGACATCGAGAAGACCCTGCTCACCGATCCGCAAACCAGCGGCGGGCTGCTGGTGACCTGCGCGCCTGAATGCGGTGGAGCGGGTGCTCGATGTATTCCGCAGCGAAGGCTTCGGTCGCGCTGCAATGATTGGCGAAATCCGCGCCGGCACTCCATCTTTGAAAATTTTGTAAACCAACTACACACCCACCCACCTCACCCCGCACCCTCTCCCCCCTTCAGGGCGGAGAGGGAGTGTGAAAATCACTAGTGCCTTAGGCCCGCGCAGCGCACCTTCTCCGCTTCGGGGAGAAGGCGGGGGATGAGGTGGTTGAGGTGGAGGAGAATCTCATGTCGCAAGCTTCATCGTTGCGTGCGGTGCTGTACGCGCTCGGCGCCAACAGCGGAATCCTGATTGCCAAGGGCGCGGCAGCCGCGGTGACCGGTTCGAGTGCGCTGCTGGCGGAAGCGATCCACTCGGCTGCCGATTGCGGCAACCAGGTGCTGTTGCTGTTCGGAATGAAGGACGCCCGGCGCGCGCCCGACGCCACGCATCCGCTGGGTTACGGCAGGGCCGTGTACTTCTGGGCGTTCCTGGTGGCGGTGCTGCTGTTCACCCTCGGCGGCATGTTTTCGATCTACGAGGGCTGGCACAAGCTGCATCAGACGGAACCGATCACGAACCCCGGCATCGCCATCGGCGTTCTGCTGATCGCCATTGTGCTCGAGGCTTTCTCGCTTGCCGGATGCATTCGTGAAATACGCAAGGTGTCGGGAACCAGGACGCTCTGGCGGTTCTTCCGTACCTCCCGCAACAGCGAACTCATTGTCATCCTCGGGGAAGACATTGCCGCGCTGGCCGGCCTGGTTCTCGCGCTGATTGCGGTCGTGGTCGCGTTTGCCAGTGGCAACCCGGTCTACGATGCGATCGGAAGCATGGCCGTCGGCGTGTTGCTGGTGGTGGTTGCGGTCCTGCTGTCGGTGGAAATCAAGGCGATGATCATCGGCGAGAGCGCGGAAGCGGAAACCGAACACGCGATCCGTGCCTTTCTCGCGGCGAGGCCCGAAGTTGCCGAGGTTTACAAGCTGCTGACCCTGCAGCTCGGGGAGGGCATCATGCTGGCGGTCAAGGCGAGGATGGCGCAAACCGCCAGCGCCGCCGCGCTGATCGATGCGATCAACCGGGTGGAGGCCGATCTGCGCACTGCCTTTCCGATGGTGCAATGGATTTTCTTCGAGCCGGACAACAAGAACTAGGGGCGAGAGGGTGAGGAGCGAGGGGGTACGCGCCGAGCGCAGGACTGAGTTTCTCATGCTGCCGGTGCTGGGACTTTTCATGATGGCGGCCCCGATATCGACCGACATGATCCTCCCCGCTCTGATGACCCTTTCTCGCGAACTGAACGCCACGCCGGGTCAAGCGCAGCTCACGCTGTCGTATTTTTTCCTCGGGTTTGCGCTCGGGCAACTGGTCTGGGGGGCGCTAAGCGATCGTTTCGGACGCCGTCGGCCCCTGGCCGCCGGTATCGTGCTCTACATCGCGGGCACAGTCGGCTGTGCGCTCTCCGGCGACATTCAGCAGATGATGTCCTTTCGATTTGTGCAGGCGTTCGGCGGCTGTGCCATGCCCGTGATCGCCCAGGCCATGGCGAGGGATTACTTCGGCCGGGAAGGCAGCGCGCGGGCGCTATCAATCATGATGCTGGTGATGGCGCTGGCGCCGGCGCTTGCGCCGTTGATCGGTGCAAATGTCCTCGCTATAGCTGGCTGGAAGGCGATTTTCTGCGTGCTGGGAGGATACGGGATTGCGGCGCTCGTTTTTCTGCGATGGATGCCGGAAACGCGCCCGACCGAATTCCGGCAATGCGTCGCGACGCCAGCATATTGCGCACGGCTACTGGATGCTGTTGCGCGATCCATCCTACCTTCGGTACGCCTTAAGCGGTGCGGCGATATCCGGCGCGGCCTTTGCGTACATAACCGGTACGCCCTTTGTGTATATCGGCTACTTCGGCATCGATCCGGTCGCATACGGAATGTTGTTCGCCCTGAACATCGTCGGCATGTCCGCGCTTACCCTGGTCAATTCTCGCGTCGTGCTCAAGCAGGGCCACGACAGGATGCTGACCATCGGTGTGTTCTCCTGCGTCGCGATTGCACTGCTGTTCGCCGTTCAGCAGTACCGGTTCGAATACGGGATCGTGCCGGTAATCGTGTTGCTGTTCTGCTTCATGTCCGTGCGCGGGCTGGTGGGCGCGAATGCCGTGGCCGGAGCCATGGCGGATCACCCGGAACGCGCAGGGGCCGCATCCGCGCTGACCGGCTGCCTTCAGTTCGGCGCCGGATATGTTTCCGGGCTCGCGCTCAACTGGTTGCACGACGGCACGCCGCGCGCGATGGCGACGATCATGGCGGCATTCGCGCTGCTTGCGCTTGGCAGTCTGCTGATGCTGACGCCACGCAACGCGTGAGGCGCGCCGCTGAGATCGCCACCGGACAAGGCCTTCGTGCGCCTGCCTACGACACCGGCTTGACTCGCCAGGCAAGCGCGATGGCGAGCAACGTCGCGCCGACCGCGATGAGCCCCGCCAGCCAGAAACGCGTCAGCGAGCCGCCGGCGCCATGGCCAATGATCGTTCCCGCGAGCAGCGAGGCAGCGCCCATGCCAAGCTGCTGGATCGCGGAGTTGATGCTCATGAAGCCGCCGCGCAGCCGCGGTTCCACGCTGGAAATGACCAGGCCATCGCCGGAACGAAACGTCCCGACACGAAAACCATGAAGATAACCGACGCGCAGATCGCGACCCGTACCGGGACCGGCGGCAGGTTGGTGGTGATCAGCAGCGGTGCGATCGAGATCAGGCCGATGAGCGTGAACATCTGCCGCTTGCCGTGCCGGTCTGCCAGCTTGCCGATGTAGCGGGAAGTGAACACGGTGGCGAGCCCGCCGAAGAAATAGAGGTAGGGCAGGTCGGTTTCCTTCAGGCCGACATTGGCCACCATGTACGGCGCGATGAACGGAATCACCGAAAACCCCGCGAACATCAGCGCAAACATGAATACGAAGGCACGCAGGTGATTGGCGGTCCCGAACACCGCCATCATCTGATCCAGCAGGCCGGTGGGACTCGCCTTCGACGATATGGCCGCGCATCGGAGGAAGAAGTCTTCCAGGTAAGAATCAGAACCAGAGTCGAGACGACGACGAGAAACAGGAAAGGTGCGCGCCAGGAGAAATGGGCGGCAAGAAGCAATCCGATCGGAACGCCAACGATCGAAGACAGCGCGAACGCGGACATGATCATGCCGGTCGCCGCACCCCGGCGTTGTTCGGGAATCGCGTCGCCGATGATGGAATGTACGGTCGCCCCCGCGACGCCGCCGAAGGCGCCGGCGATCGCGCGTGCGGCCAGCAGCGACCGTAACCCGGCGCGATGCCGCACAGCAGCGTCGATATCACGAAGCCGCCATAGAAAAAAAGTAGCGCTTTCCTGCGATCGAAGCGGTCGGTGTAGAAAGCCACGGCGAGCGCTGCGACTGCTGCCGTAAGCGTGTAGGCCGAGACCAGGAGCCCGAATTGCTGCGGCGAAATCAGCATTACCCGCATCAGTTGCGGGCCGAGCGGCATCATGATCATGAAGTCCATGATGTTGGTGAACTGGATGGCGGCGAGCACCAAGACGAGCGTCCGTTCGCCCACCTCTCCCCGGCCCTCTCCACCCGAGGGGCCGAAAGGGAGATTGTTTTTTGGATGTCCTGCAACTGAACGGGTCAATTTGTTTCCTGGCTCATGTGGTCGTCTCATAACGGCAAATTGAATTCGTGCTTCCGCTCTCTACGAGGACGAGACAACATTGTGATGGCAACGACTTACTACAAGGCCCTTAAAGCAGCTCCCTACCGCTCCACCTCATCGCAACCACCTCATCCGCGCATTCTGTCCTATGCGGAGAAGGAGTTAAGAGCAAGAGGCGATCACTGCCGCTGGTATTTTTTTGTCCCCTCTCCGCCTTTGGGGGAGAGGGCGGGGGTGAGGTGGGGGCGGCGCAGGGTAGCGAGCCAGAGGATGGCAATGGCCGTGACGGTCAAAAGGGGCAGCGCGCTGTAATTGAGCGTATTCCAGCCGTGTTTGTATAGGATGGCGCCGGAACTTACCGAGGTGGTACCCATGGTGGCGTAGATCATCAGGTCGTTGATGCCCTGGGTCCTGGCTTTCTCGGCCGGCGTGTAGCACTCGGTCAGCAGCGTGGTGCCACCGACGAACAGGAAGCACCACGCGACACCCACCAGCACCATCGACATCCAGAAGGCGGCAACCGAGATGCTCGACACCGCCACCGCGACCGCGGCGAGCATCAGCACCACGCCGAGGAACATGACCGGAAGCACGCCGAACCGCGCGATCAGCCAGCCGGTAACGAATGCCGGCGCGAACATCGCGATGATGTGCCACTCGATCACCAGCACTGCGGCGTTGTAGGGATGCGCGCACATCTGCATCGCCAGCGGCGCCGCCGCCATCAGCAGGTTCATCACCCCATAGGCGGTAATGCTGCCGAGCACCGCGACGATGAATGCCGGCTGGCGCATGATCGATGCAAGGGGGCGAGTCGAACCGTGCCGCTCCTCGTGCGACGGCATCGGCAGATCAAGGCGCAGCAGGATCAGGATCGTCAGAAAGGCAAGCACGATCAGAGACAGGAACGAGCCGAGAAAGGTGACGTCCAGCAGGTCCTTGGTAATCTTGCTGCTCTCTGGACCGAATACCCCGCCGACGATGCCCCCGGCGAGCACCAGAGAAATCGCCTTGCTGCGAAAATCCGCGTTCGTGGCATCGGCTGCCGCGAAGCGGTAGAAGCCGCCGGAGCCGGTATACACGCCCGCGACCAGCGCTGCCACGCACAACAGTCCGAAACTGTGGAGCGCCATGGCGGCCGAGGCCATAGCCCCGCCCACCATGCCGAACACGCAGCCCAGGATGAACCCGGCACGGCGGCCGTAGCGCTTCATCAGCAGGGAAACGGGCAGCGTCGCCAATCCGCCGCCGATGATGTATGCGGTGGCGGGCACCGTGACGAACAGCTTGTTCCGCGCAAGCGTATCCGCTGCCAGCGTGCCGATGGAGATCATCATCACGTTGTTGGTGACGAGCAGCGCCTGGCACGCCGCCAGCGCGAACACGTTCTTCCGGCTTGTGTCCATGCGGGTTACACCGCTACTTGATACGGATGTCCACCCCGTGGAACACGTTGGCTCCGACATTGGTGAGTTTCACGGCCTGCGGCAGCTTGCGCCACTTGAATGCGGCGCGGTCCATGACGACCGTCTCCGTGCCATCAGGCGTGTCGAACACGACGCTGCCGCCCGATACCGAAACCAGCATGCCGCAAGGTGCGTAGAGTTCGGTGGTTTCGCCGGGATGCAGGATCACGCGGGTGACGAACACGCGTTCATTTTCAACGACCAGCGTCTGATTCGGCCCTTCGTGCGCCGCGTCCATCGGGCCGCAGGTGCTCATGATCTCGGTATCGGTAACGCGGTAGGTGCCCGGACCGGGATTGGCAACCCGGTGCGCCTTCGGTTTGGCTGCGTAAGCGATGAAGTAAGTCTCGCCGATGGCGCGGTCCCCGCGCTTCACCGGCTCGGCTCCCCAGTCCTGGGAAATGGTCGGGGAGGAAGCGATGTTCACGAACACGCCGTCGTTGTGGTGCCAGTGATAGAGCGACTGGTAATCGGGTTCGAGCTGCACGTCGAAGAAACGCACGTGCGCATTCTCGAACTTCAATCGGTGGCGCGGCTCCTGCTCGATCGGCACCGGCTCGTCGGCGGCGCGGGCGATGGGGACGAAGGCGGCGACGAGCGCAAGCGCAGTCAGGCAGCGACGCAACATGATTTCCTCCGGCTGAAGATGTGTGGTTGGAGACGCGGATCGCGCGGTGGGCGTCATTCTGCCAGAAAGGCCCCACCTCATCCCCCGCCCCACCTCACCCCGCCCCTCTCCACAAGTGGAGAGGGAGGAAAGGTCAAGATGCGGAGAGGGAGTGTGAAAATCAGTGATGCTTCAAGCCCGCGCAGCGCACCTTCTCCGCTTAGGGGAGAAGGCGGGGGATGAGGTGGTTGGGGTCAGTTGGCGGGCCTGTCAATAATACTCGTAGGGTTTCCTGGGAACCTCAGTGGCTTCCCGCGCCGCGTTTTCCTTGAAGTCCTGCGGCCGGTCCCACCAGGTTGCGCGGGCTTTCTCCTGTTTCGCGACCACGTCGGGGTTCCTCGCAAGAAATTCGCGGATGAAGCGGGTGACGTCCGACTCGTAGCCCTTCATACTGCTTTCCGTTTTGTTGATCGAGCCGCAATTGTAATCGCTGCCTGGCAGGGGTCCTATGGATTTCGGCCGGGAGCTGTCATTCGGTCGTGTCATCCCAGGAGCGTTCAAGTGTCACGAAGTCCCATTCGCGTCCCACCTTCAGCCAAGCGCGTACCCCACGTGACTGTCGTGCACGGCGAGCGCCGCGTAGACGACTATCACTGGCTGCGCAACAAGGCCAGCCCTTCGGTACGCGCCTACCTGCGCGCCGAGAACGCCTACACCGCGGTGATGATGAAGCCCTCGGAGGGCCTGCAGAAGAAGTTGTACAAGGAGATGCTGGCGCGCATCAAGGAAACCGACACCGATGTCCCGTACCGCGAAGGTGCGTACTACTATTACTCCCGCACCGAGAAAGGCAAGCAGTACCGCATTTTCTGCCGCAGGCAAGGCAGCCCGGACGCGGCCGAGGCCGTGATCCTTGACGTCAACCGGCTGGCGAAGGGACACAAGTTCTATTCCGTGGGAGCGGTCGAAATCAGTCCCGACGGCAACCTGCTCGCCTTTTCGTCGGATACCAGCGGCTTCCGCGAATACACATTGCATCTGAAGGACCTGCGCAGTGGCAAGGTGCTTTCTGACCGCATCGAGAAAGTGCGCTCGGTCGCGTGGGCGAGTGACAATCGCACGCTGTTCTACGTCCGGGAGGACGGCACCAAGCGCGCCTACCGCCTTTATCGTCACCTGGTGGGGAGCAAGGATGACCAACTCATCTACGAGGAAGCCGATGCGCGTTTCTCGATTTCGGTGGCACGTTCACGCAGCCGCGCGTACCTGTATCTGACTTCCCACAGCGCCACGACCTCCGAAGTGCGCTATCTGCCGGCCGATGCGCCCGCGTCGGCCTGGAAACTGGTGGCGGCCCGGCGGGCGGACCACGAATATTACGTGGACCATGGACACGGACTGTTCTACATCGTCACCAACGACAAGGGGCGCAACTTCCGCCTGGTCACTGCGCCCGCGGAAACTCCCTCCCCGGAAAACTGGAAGGAAAAGTTTCCGCACCGCGTGGACGTGATGCTGGAAGGCGTGGACGTATTCGCCCGTCATCTGGTTGCGCACGAACGCGCCGGTGGCTTTCCGAGGTTGCGCGTGATGCGCCTCGCGGACGACGAATCCCACGAGATTGCCATGTCCGAGCCGGTTTATTCGGTTGGCGGCGGAGCCAATTTCGAGTTCGATACCGACGTATTCCGTTTTCACTACGATTCGTACGTCACTCCCGATACCGAGTACGACTATCACCTCGACCGCCGCGAACGCAAATTGCTCAAGCAACGCGAAGTTCGCGGCTACGAAGCCGCGAAGTATCGCTCGGAGTTGCATTACTCGGTCGCGCCTGACGGCACGCGCGTGCCGATTTCAATCGTGTATCGAATCGACCGGCGCGCGGGCGCCGCACAACCGCTGCTGCTCTACGGTTATGGCGCCTACGGCTATCCGCTGGATGTGGATTTCAGTTCAGCGCGCCTGTCTCTGCTCGATCGCGGCGTGATCTATGCGGTCGCGCACGTGCGCGGCGGCGGCGAAATGGGCAAGCGCTGGCACGACGAGGGGCGGATGCTCAACAAGAAGAACACATTCGGCGATTTCGTCGCCTGCGCCGAGCATCTGATCGGCGAACACTACACCGATCCGGGCAAACTGGTGATCCAGGGAGGTAGCGCGGGCGGGCTGTTGATGGGCGCCGTAACCAACCTGCGCCCCGATCTTTTTCACGCGGTGGTGGCCGAAGTGCCCTTCGTGGACGTGATCAACACCATGCTCGACGACCGGCTGCCGCTCACCACAGGCGAATACGAGGAGTGGGGCAATCCGAAGGACAAGGTTTACTATGACTACATGAAGTCGTATTCACCCTGCGACAACCTGGCCGCCAAAAACTATCCGGCGATGCTGGTCGAGACTTCGCTCAACGACAGCCAGGTGATGTACTGGGAACCTGCAAAGTACGTGGCCAGACTGCGGCGGCTCAAGACCGACGGCAATCCGCTGCTGCTGCGGACAAATATGGACGCCGGGCACGGGGGTGCCTCCGGGCGTTACGAATTCCTCAGGGAGGTCTCGTTCACCTATGCTTTCATACTGGGAACGTTGAATATCATACGGTGACAGCCCTGTAATCATGGACGATGTTGACATGGCCTCGGGAGAGGCAGATAGTTTGTGCGACGCAGTGTCGTGAAGTCTCTTCTTGGGAGGGTGAGATGAAATCGTCAGTCAAACTGCTGGTGGCGTCCGCTGCCGGCTTCTTCGCAGTCACCGCAATACGCCGATACCACCGACGTCAAGACGCAGTCCCGGGTGCTGGTGAAAAAGATGGGCACCCATTGCGTGGACGACGCCAATTGCTTCAACCGCTATCACCCGGCCATCAAGCCGGTGATGACCGCCAAAACCGGCCAGTTGATCACGTTCGAGACCCGCGATGCGCTCGACTCCGATCTCAATGTCAACTCGCTGCCGAAGGATGTCGGCGCGGTCGACCTGAATCTGGTGCATCCGCTGACCGGTCCCGGTGAACATCGAGGGCGCCAAGCGCGGTGACGTGCTGGCGATCACGCTTGATCGACATCGAGCCGGACGAATACGGCTACACCACCGTGGTGCCGGGATTTGGCTTCCTGCGCGATCGCTTCACCGAAGCATACATAGCCAACTGGAAGTTGAACAGCCTCGAAGCGGTGTCGGATCAGCTTCCCGGGGTGCGCATTCCGTTCAATGGGTTCATGGGCACCGTGGGCGTGCTGCCCGGCTTGCCCGAAGTGGACGCCTGGGAGGCGCGCGAGACGCAACTGGGCAAAGCCGGGGGTGTCGCGCTGCCGCCGCAGCCTACCGGTGCGCTGCCGGCGGCCGTGTGCGGCCCCAACGGCAGCCACAAGGACAAGTGCCTGCGCACCATTCCGCCGCGCGAGAACGGCGGCAACATGGACATCAAGCAGATGGTGGTCGGCACCACGCTGCTGTTGCCATGCTATGTGGACGGCTGCGGCCTGTTCGTCGGGGACGTGCACTATGCCCAGGGTGACGGAGAAGTGGCCGGCACCGCGATCGAGATGGGCGCCACGGTCACGGTCCGCACCGAAATCCGCAAAGGCATGGCTTCGCTGATGAAGTCGGGCCCGCATTTCGAAGGCGGCTCGCAGTTGAAGAAACTGGAACCGGACCGCTTCCATGCGACCGTGGCCTACCCGATCAAGAAGGCCGGAGAGATTCCGCCGCAGCACAAGTACCTCAATGGCGACAAGATCGGGCCGCTGATCAACCTGTCCGAGGATCTCACCGTCGCTGCGCGTGGCTCGCTCAACGAGATGATCGACTGGCTGATCAAGACCTACGGCTGGACGCCCGTTCAGGCCTACGTGTATGCCAGCGTCGCTTGCGACTTGCGCATTGGCAACGTGGTGGACGTGCCCAACTACGCCGTCTCCACGATCTGCCCGCTGGAGCATATTCGCAAGTAATGAAGCACCTCATCCCCCGCCTTCTACCCCTCAGGGTACTGAACCGAGTCCCCGGAGCGGAGAAGGTGCGCTGCGCGGGCTTAAGGCACTACCGATTTTCCCACTCCCTCTCCGCCCTTGGGGGAGAGGGCTGGGTGAGTGGGGCGGAGAAGGTGCCTCGCGGCGGATTGATTTTGACTATGCTCCCGCTAGAAGGCGGGGTGATGAAGGTGGGTGAGGTGAGGGCATCATGAATCGCCGACAATTACTCTCTCTTGCAGCCGCGTCCGCCGGCTGGGTTCTGCTTTCCGGTCACTCGCCTTACCGGCAGTGGATGGTTTACCGGGAGACACACCTGATCATCCTCACCAGCCGCGACGATCTCGGCGCCGACGATCTGGGTGAAAAGTTCGCCGCCATCGTGCGCGGGGCGCTGCCCGACAGCAAGGCGGCGGTCGGGCGTGGGCCGCGCGTGCAGCGCATTGCCAGCCTGATCTCAACCGGGCAGGCGCAGGTCGGGGTGGTGTCGCGGCCAAATGCGCTGGCGATGTTTCATGGCGAGGAACCCTTCCGCCAGTACGGCGCCATACCGCTGCGTATCCTGGTCCAGAATGAGACGTATCGACTGGTGTGCCGCGACGACTTCCTGCCGCAGCATGGTTTTCTTCTCGCTGAGGCCCTGATGGAGAACGGCAGGGACCTTGGCCTGTCCATCCCCGAACGTGACGCGGTTGACGCCGGCGATATTCCTCCGCACGTGGGCGCATTGGCTTTCGCAGAAGGACGGCCACTCGATCTGCGCGACGCGCAATAATCTCGTCGCGCCGCCCCTGCGCTGCCTGCGCAGGTCTTCGACGCGAACCGTAAATCGATGATGCGAGCTCTCGTTGCCTTGGTAGTGGCGGGCCTGTCCGTGGATGCAATGGCGCACGAACTCATCACCGCCGAGTCGGCGCAGGCCTACCTTGCCGCCGTGGCGGAGTCGCAAGAGACGATTGCATCGAAGGAGCCGGCGGCAAAGCGCGCCCGGGCGCATCTCCATCTGGGAAAAACCCTGGACGATATCCGCGATCTGCTCAACCGCGACCTGGCCGCGCATGGGCGGGTGCAGGGACTGCCTTCCAATTTCCTGATGAACGAGCTCAAGGTACGCGGCGCCGAACTGACGTTCGCTCCGGAGACGAATCGCTTTCTGGCCAACGTGCAGCAATACCGCGAGGCGTTGAAGCTCGAACCATCAGGCCCGGTTGCTGCCGAGTCGGCATTCCGGCTGTTGCAGGGGAATTTCTACGACAGCTTTACCAGTGATCCGCTTCAACCCGGCGCGCAGACCCGCGCGCAACTGGCCGAGCAGATCAGGCTGGGCGAAGGACTCTTGAGGATGCATCCGCAGCATGACGAGCGCGAGGAGACGTCTTTCATCCTCGCGATCCATTACGTGCAGGCGGCGCGCTCCGGCAGGGACGCCAACGAGCGGGCTGCTTTTGCGAACAAGGCACGCGCGCTTGCCGGGGAATTCCTCAGAAGCTATCCGCAGAGCATGCGTGCCGCCACTTTGTCGAACTTGCTGGACCGCCTGCCGGCCGTCAGGTGAGGGGGTGTTACCGGCCTTCGAAAGGAATGTAGCCCGGCAATGCCTTGCACTTCGACGGCATGCGGGCGGCGATCGCGCTGCGACTAAGCGCAAACGCATTCAGCAGGATCGTGGTCGGCAGATCGGCGGTCTTGTTGTTGACCAGGCGTTCGCCGGCGGATTTGAAATCGCCTTCGAGCACATCGCCGTCATTCGGCTGCGGTCCGTCCATCCATTCGAAAATGCCGTAGCCCGACTTCATCTGCAGGATGAAGTGGCCGCATTCGTGGTTCTTCCAGATCACCATGCCCTGATCCGCAAGCGCGGGGGATCCGAACAAGGCCGAAAGGACAATTGCAGCGGCCGCTTGCCTCCCGGCGCGGCGGCACGTTGCGCCGCGCGCGAGCAAGCCGGCCGTCTTGCCTGGGTTCATCCGTCCAGAGCCTCGAACTCCTTGCGCTTCTTGCAGAACTTCGGAATCTTTTTCTCCATCTCCGCTTTCGACAGGTCATAGACTTCCGAGTACACCATGGTCGGCTTGCCCTCTGTCGCATTCTCGATCCGTCGCGATCCGAACCCGGTGAGCTTGCCCTCGAAGAAGTGTCCCACCATCGGGCTCGGCCCGCCGAGAAATTCGAACAGCGCGTAGTGCTTGTCCACCTTGAGCACGAAGAAAAAGCAGGTCGGATCGCGCCAGATCAACTCGCCCCTCTGGGTGTCTTGCGGGTTTTCGGTCTGCGCCGCCAGCTGGCCGACACAGAGCAGGCACAGCGCCAGTGCCTGAATAGACTTGCGCAACATCGGAAATCCTTGCGAGATGTGATGATTGACCCGAACCGCGCGCGGACACGCCACAGCGCGCCGGGGCGGGAATTCCAAGGCAATGATAACCCGCAGGCTTCGGCGCGGGCAAACAAAGGCACATCCGCTGGTGTAACATCCTGTTTCGCACAAGAAACCGCCCGCGCGACGATTCCGGGCGCCGTTCGAAGTCCAGGAGCACTCCCATGAAAGTCATCGACCTGCGCAGCGATACCGTTACCAAGCCCACCCCGGAAATGCGGGCCGCCATGGCCGCGGCCGACGTCGGCGACGACGTTTACGGAGAAGATCCAACGGTCAATCGCCTGGAGGCGATGGCTGCCGCGCTGCTCGGCAAGGAATCCGCGATCTTCGTATGCAGCGGCACCCAGAGCAACCTGCTGGCACTACTGTCGCATTGCGAGCGTGGCGACGAGTACATAGTCGGCCAGCAGGGCCATACCTACAAATACGAGGGCGGCGGCGCGGCAGTGCTGGGCAGCATCCAGCCACAGCCGCTCGACTACGAGCCCGATGGCTCACTCGACCTGGGCCGTGTCGAGGCGGCGATCAAGCCCGACGATTCACATTTCGCCAGGACGCGATTGCTGTGCCTGGAAAATACCCAGGGCGGCAAGGTGCTGTCGCTCGACTACCTCAGGCGCGCGCGCGAGTTCACCCGCAGCCGCGGACTGGGCCTGCACCTGGATGGCGCGCGCATCTTCAACGCAGCGGTGCATCTCGGTGTGCCGGTGATGGAAATCAGCAAACAGTTCGACTCCGTGTCGGTATGCCTTTCCAAGGGCCTGGGCGCGCCGGTGGGATCCGTCTTGTGCGCATCGAAAGAACTGATCACCAAGGCACGGCGCTGGCGCAAAGTGGTCGGCGGCGGCATGCGCCAGGCCGGGCTCCTTGCGGCCGCGGGCATCTATGCGCTGCAACACAACGTCGAAGGACTGGCGCGCGACCACGAGAACGCGCGCAATCTTGCCGAGGGGCTTTCGCGGATAGACGACGTGAAAGTCGCGCCCGGCGGAGCGCAAACCAACATGGTGTACGTCTCCGTCGAGCCGCAACGCTCGGTGGCAATGCGCGAGTTCCTGAAGGAACGCGGCATGCTGATCAGCGGGCAGGGCAACATCCGGCTGGTGACGCATCTGGACGTGGACCGGCCGGACATCGACCGTTTCGTCAGGACGGTCAAGGAATTCTTTGCCAAGGCGGCGTAAAATGCCGTGACGACGTGACGACGTGACGAGGTAACACCATACTTTCACAGTCGCCCCTTCACCCTTCACCCTTCACCCTTCACCCTTGACCCTTGACCCTTGACCCTTACCCTTCACCCTTCACCCTTCACCCTTCACCCTTCACTCATCACCCATCACTGGTTCATCTATGAGCACACAGAATGACGAACGCAACATGGCGGTGTTCTGCGATTTCGAGAACATCGCGCTCGGCGTGCGCGAAGCGAAGTACGACAAGTTCGACATGAAGAAAGTGCTCGAACGCCTGCTGGTCAAGGGCAGCATCGTCGTCAAGAAAGCCTACTGCGACTGGGAACGCTACAAGGAGTTCAAGGCGCCGATGCACGAGGCCGCCTTCGAGATGATCGAGATTCCGCATGTGCGCCAGTCCGGCAAGAACTCCGCCGACATCCGCATGGTCGTCGATGCCCTGGACCTGTGCTACACCAAATCGCATGTGGACACCTTCGTGATCGTCAGCGGCGATTCCGACTTTTCTCCCCTGGTATCCAAGCTGCGCGAGAACAACAAGGAAGTGATCGGCGTGGGCGTGAAGCATTCGACCTCCGATCTTTTGATCGCCAACTGCGACGAATTCATCTTCTACGACGATCTGCAGCGGGAAAAAAGCCAGGCGCAAACGCGCCGAAGCGGAGGCGGGCGCAAGAAGCCGGCAGCCGCGGCCAGGCCCGCCGCGGCACCGAAGGCGCCCGCCGCCGAACCGGCCGAGGGCGAAGAAACCGCGTCGGATGACAAGACGCAAAAGGCGATCGACCTGGTGGTCAACACCTTCGAGGCGCTGGTTTCGGAACGGGGCGGGGACGACAAGATCTGGGGCTCGATGGTCAAGCAGGCGCTCGAAGCGCCGCAACCCCGGGTTCAACGAGGCTTATCACGGATTCAAGAGCTTCAACAGCCTGCTCGAAGAAGCCGCGATCACGGGGCCACCTCAACCTCGAGCACGACGAGAAGTCCGGCGGCTACATCGTGCGCGCGCCGTCAACCGAGGCGAACGAGGCGGCCGCCTGATTCGCGAGAAGCTTTGCGCAAACGCCGGGTTCGGACAAGTTGAATTCAGAAAGTCCGCTTTCCGTCAACGCTTCGGAGGCTCGTCATGCCGACCTTTCATGGTTCCTGTCATTGCGGGCGAGTGCGGTTCGAGATTGATGCGCAACCCACCAGATTGTCTCAATGCAATTGCTCGATCTGCTCGGCGAAGGGCGCGCTGTATGTCCCGGTCGCTGAAATCAGCGAACTGAGGATCATTTCCGGAAGTTCTGAGCTCACTCCGTACCAATTCAATACCCGAACGGCGACACATTATTTTTGCAAGCACTGCGGCATACACACGTTCCACCGTCCACGAATGAATCCGCAGCTTTGGAGCGCCAATGCCCGCTGTCTCAGCGACCTCGATATCGGTTCGCTGCCGGTAACGCAATTCGACGGCAGGAATTGGGAAACCAGTGCGCGGGCCGATGGTTGGAAGGTGAATTCAAGCTGAAAGACCGATGCTTCATAAATTGGGCGCGTGACGCGTTTTTTCGGTTCCCGCCGCGCGTGCCACGCGTCGGCGCCTGGTTAGCTCTGCGTTGGGCGCCAAAGAAAGAATCGTAGGAAGGTCGAGTGAATGCAGGGTAGCTAAATACGACGAAGAACTATGGGCATGAAAGCACAACAACGTGAAGAACTACTCAAGACATTGAAGGCCCGTTTTGAGAAAAACATGAACCGGCACAAAGGTATTGAGTGGTCTAATGTGCAATCTAGACTGGAGTCTAGTCCCGAAAAGCTGCGGTCGCTCAATGAAATGGAAAGAACTGGCGGTGAACCCGATGTTGTTGGTCATGATAAGAAATCGGGAGAGTTCATTTTTATTGACTGTTCTCCAGAGAGTCCTGCGGGGCGCAGGAGTGTTTGTTACGACCGTGACGGGCTGGAGTCAAGAAAGGAAAATAGGCCAGAAAATTGCGCCATAGATATGGCTGCCAGCATAGGCATTGAACTGTTAACCGAAGAACAGTATCGAGATCTTCAGAAACTTGGATACTTCGATACCAAAACGTCGAGCTGGGTAAAGACGCCTTCGGATATTAGAAAGCTTGGTGGAGCTCTCTTTTGTGATCGCCGCTATGACAATGTTTTCGTGTATCACAACGGAGCACAGTCATACTATGCCGCTAGGGGCTTCCGCGGATCACTAAGGGTCTAGCGTGCGTTGGCGGAAAGTTGACACTCAGCGTTGGCGCTCAACGATTCGCTGCAGGCGCGACGGCCCTGACGGGCCGCGGCCTGAGCTCAAACGTTGGGTGGTTATGAGCATTCGAGAAATCGTCGGCCTGATACTGATCACTGCAGGCACCGCAGTAACGCCGCTTGGTTGGATCGTGAGCCACAAGATATTGATTGCCTCAGCTGCACTGATCGGTGTTGGCGGAGCGCTCTTATATACCGCGCGTGTTATGAAACGGGAGGAACGTCTCGCGAGGGAACATTCGGGCGGAGGAAGTCAAGGACATGCCGTTCCGAGTGACATCCACAACTCAACCGGCTGGCGTAGCGGGGGACGCACTGAAACGCTCGAATCCACCTCGTTTGGGAATGGTGCCGATGGCGACTAGCCAGCTAACTTATCGTTCGACATGGACGCGCGCAAGAGCGGCTCGCGCCAGTCGTCTCAGACGTTAGACCGCAACATGTCGACACGGTGGGTACACGAGCTGGCAATCCCCGGGAATCCTGACATCTCGTCCGTTTATGCTTCATATGCATTTGCCGGCATTTTGGCGGGAAGCTTGGTGCTTGCGCGGCTGTTTAACTTTTGGCCGTGGTTTGCTTTGGGAATGATATCGGTTGGACTTCAGATTCCGCTCCTGGTGGGCATCACATTGGCCAAGGTCCGAGCATTGTCGCCTCCGCCCGTGGGCCATGCGGAAATGTTTCCCAATCCGGAGCCCTTTGCGGAAATAGGATGGCTGAGCGCTCTGGGAGGATTCATGACCTCGGGAATCGTGATCTCGGCATACGCTTTATATGACAAAGCAATTGCGGTCTAACCCCTAAATCGGATGAAGATCAGCCGCACGATGATTCACCGCACGTGAGTTGAGGGATTCCGGGCGCTGTGCATCATGCTCCTTGCCGGAGCGTGCATGTTCGCGTCCGAAACGATCGTCGCCGAGTTTCCGGCACGGACAATATCGATCATCGTTCCCTTTGCTGCCGCCGGAGGTAATGACGTCCAGGCGCGTCTGGTGGCGAAGGGCCTGTCTGAACGGCTGGGAAGACCAGTGGTAGTGGAGAACCGGCCTGGGGCAGGTGGCCATATTGCCGCCGCGCTTGTCGCACGCGCCAAGCCGGACGGGCACACCTTACTCTTCTGCAGCACGGGCACACTTGTCTTTGCCGCCGTCGTGAAAGCCCCAGAAGTTGGCCGCTCATTGGAAGAGCAAGGAATCTTTGTGCTGGGCGAATCTCCGGTGCCGTTCACACGGCGCGTGCAAGCTGACGTCGTGTCCATCACCAAGGTAGTCAAGGCCATCAACCTGCACCTCGAGGAATGAAGGAACGTCCGGTAGATGACGAAGTTGACGTCCAACCCCCTGGTTCGACCGGAGCGCCCAAGAGCTGCGCTTTTGGGTTACCGTCGCGCTGCGCGCCGGTGCCCCCTCAACCGCATCCTTGGGCATCACAGAGCACATGTAGGATAATTCGTGCGGAGTGCTGCATTGAGGTATCCAGATGACCCGTACTCTTGCGCTGCTGTTCTTTGTTGCCGCTGTTCAGCTCTGGTATTCGGCCGGTTCGGCGCAATCGCCCAACAGAGTCCCTGTGGTTGGCGTTCTTACCGTCACCGCAGGCCCCTCCGACCCCGTGGCGACCAGCTTTCGAGATGGCCTCAAGCAGTTCGGCTACATTGACGGCGAGAACATCAAGATAGATCACCGAAGCGCCGGCGGTCGAGTGGACCAGCTTCCACGGCTGGCCGAGGAACTGGTACGCCTGCGGGTGGACATCATCGTCGTCGGCGCCGAGCCGGCCCTGAGCATTGTGACCAAAGCCACTACGACGATTCCGATTGTCATGCTGAGTGTCGACCGGGACCCCGTGGCCACTGGCCTCGTGAAGAGCTTAAGCCACCCCGGAGGGAACGTGACAGGAATCTTTTCGCTGCAATCCGAGCTCGCCGTCAAACGTCTGGAACTGTTAAGAGATACGATCCCGGGACTTGCGCGTGTGGCCGTGTTTTGGGACCCCGTCAATCGAAGTGGAGTGCCAGACATCGAGGCCGCGGCGCGCTCGCTGGGCCTCGCAATCCGGCCGATTGAGGTGGGGGCGCTGTACGACTTTGATAGCGCTTTCCGTATCGCGAAGAAACAAAAAGCGGAAGCGGTCTTTGTGCTCTTCTCCCCTGGCTTCTATATCCAACGAGTACGGCTTGCCAAGGCCGCGCTCAACACGCGGGTCCCCACGATGTTCAGTGACAAGCCCAATGTTGAGTCCGGTGGGCTGATGTCGTACGGACCGACGTTGGCGGACTATTGGGGGCGCGCCGCATATTATATCGACCGTCTGCTCAAGGGTGCCAAGCCGAGCGAGCTTCCTATCGAACAGGTTTCGCGCTTCAATCTGACAATCAACCTGAGGACGGCAAAGGCGATCGGTATCATCTTCCCCGAGTCGGTCTTGGTCCGCGCTGACCAGGTCATCAAGTGAGCAGGGAAGTGACGCGCAACCCCCGCTTCGACACGGACCCGCGCGCAAGAGCGGCGCGCGCCGGTTGGCGTGAACGTTAGATGGCAACGTCACCAGCAGCAGTACTCCGGGACGTAAACGGTCGCGTACTACGATTCGGCGTCCGGGTGCGCTTCCTCCAAGCTTCTGCCGGGTTGCTCCGCGGCCTTGCGACATCAGACAAGCGGGCCATTCGCGCCGCGGTCGGCGGCATTTACCGTGTTCGGGGGCGCAGTGCATACGGCGATCTTGAGCTTCAGTTCCGGGACGCCGCGGGTACCATACATTTCATCTGGGTCGAACCGGGGAATCTGCGTTTGGTGCGTTCATCCACAGCTTCTGCTGGTTGAGCGGCCGGGGAGATAGGTAACAAAATAGTCTGAGGACATAGGTTACACATTGTGTCGTTTTAGGCGTACTAAGAGGGCCGCCAATAGGGCTCGCTGCTCTATGCGTTTTGCCTGATGGACAATTACCACCCTCTGTTGGCGGAAAACCCGGAGCCGAATCTGGTGCGCGGTGTGCGTCGGTTAAACGGGGCCTATAGCCGAGCCTTCGACGGTCGCCTCACACGAAAAGCTGGCCTTGGAGCAGCTACGTGCCCACCGCGGCCAGCGCCCTTTTCCGGTGACGTCGGCCGCCGATTGCGACAGAATAATGCGATGCTGCACCAGCGTTTCAAAACGCAAAATCGGAGGACCGGTCTGCTGCTCACGATCGTGGTGACCTGCCTGGGCACCGTTGCTGTGTCGGCCGACCAGGCGCGGTTTTCGGGCAAGGTCGCGGTCGAACTGCTGGACGAAATCGAGTTCGCCCACAAGCTGCGCCTGTTGGATGATTTCGCGTTCACGGACGCCAGCGGCAAAGTGTGGCTCGCCCGCAAAGGCGGCATTCTCGACGGCGAATCTGTCCCGCGCCAATTGCACTCCATGGGCGGTTTGCCTTTCCTCTCCGAGTATCGAAAAGCCGCGGTCGTACACGATTATTTCTGCCGTGTCAGGTCCGAACCGTGGCGGCAGGTGCACCGGATGTTCTACCATGCGAGCGTCGTAGGGGGCCTGAGCGAAAACGAGGCCAAAGCGCTGTACGCGGTCGTCTACGCCGGCGGTTGGCGGTGGGAGCAGAGCGGCTCGAGCTGTTATCGTTCCTGCCACGCGGCAGCGGCGTCACTTGCGTGGAAGCCGGCAGCGACACCGGCAGAGGTCCAGCCCGTCCTGCAGTGGATCGAACAGAATGGACCGACCCTCGATGAAATCGACGCGCGCATGGACGCCGTAATCAGGAAACCGGGACCGCACCTGTTTGCGCAAGGTTATTGAGCAAGAGCAAGGGGTCAAATCAGGTCTTGCCTTTTGCCTCCTCCACCCGCGAAATCAGACGACTGACGCGGGAGACCGAGAGGCCGAACTCCTTGGCGATGATGCTCAAGTGGTGCAGTTAGATATTGAATCCACCCAATTAGAGACTTCAGGGCTGAAACCTCAGTCCGCCAACTCGATGAGGATTGGTTGATGGTCTGAGGCCTGAGTCTGCACATTCACGGTGACCGCGCGAACGCGTGATGCGATATCGTCGGTCACGAAAATGAAATCGCAGCAGTAGGGTTGTTCGGCCCAACTGCGTTCGTGCAATCCCACGGTATGCGTGTGCGACTCGCTCGGATGGGCGACGGACCAGGCATCCAGGAAGCGCGGCACGCCTGCCTCGAACGACGCAGTGATGCGCCGGTGCTCCGGGCCTTCCGCCTTGAAGTTGAAATCCCCGGTGAGGATCGCGGATGCCGGACGGGGCAGGGCCGCGAAGGGCTCGCCGGGGTCTCCCGAAGGTCGTGGCGAAATGGCGTGGGTGCAAGCCTCGTAATGCAACTCCCGCAATGCCTCGACCTGCGTCGTCCGCTGCTTCGTCGAGTAATACTCCAGATGGGTTGTCATCACCCTCAGCGGACCCCACGGTGCCTGGACCACCGCTTCCACCGCAACGCGCTGCATACTGGGCATATCAGGATCTGCGGGCCATGGAAGCAGATGCCGGTAAACCTGAATGACCGGAAGCCGGGAGAGAATCAGATTTCCAAACTGGCTGCGGTCGCCCTTGCCGTCATCCACGTCGGTGGCGACGCCAAATTGCGCGGTGTAACCGGGTAGCGCACGCAGCAACTCATCGCACTGATTTTCGCCGCGGCTGCCGCCCAGGCCGGGAAAATTTACCGCCACTTCCTGCAGGCACAGTACGTCGAAGTCGGCGATCCCGAGTGCGGTGCGCGCAATCCTGGCCAAGTCTACCTTGAGGTCGATGCCGCGGCCCCACTGGATGTTCCAGGTAATGAGTTTCATGGTTCCTGCCCCGGCGGATTATCGCATCGGGCGAACGCGCGGGAACACGGGGAGAAAAAACAAAAACCCCGCTTGCGCGGGGTTTTGCAATTGACCACGGGTCCGCAGAGATTCAGACCGGAAGCGGGTCTTCCTCGTATTCCGGCCGGCCTTGCGGTTTTGTTTGCGCCGGCTTCACCGGTTTTGCCTGTTTTTCGGCCTCTTTTTTTTGCCTTTCCTCTTCCGCAAGTTTTGCCCAGTACAGGGCTTCGAACTCAAAGCACATGGTGCACCTCCTTCGTCGGAGTTGAGAGTCACGCAGTTTCTGATGCTTTTGTTCTTGGCCGAATGCTAGCGCCATCGCGCAGCCGAATCAACCGCAATCTGCGCGTTCATTGCGGCGCCGCAACAAGCTCCTCTTCAGCTTTCGCCATCACGTCGAGGATAGCCTCGGGCGGTTGCGCGCCGGAAACGGCATAGCGCCGGTTGATATATGAAGAAAGGCACACCTTCGACGCCGATCGACCGCGCATGCTGATCCTGGTCATCGATGAGCGCCTTGTCCTCGTCGCGGCGAGGTAGGCACTGATCTCGTCGCGGTCGAAGCCGGCGCGCACGGCGATGTCGGCGAGCGTGTCGTCGCTCGACAGATCCGCGCCCTCGATGAAATAGGCGCGGAACAATGCCTCTGCCATTGCATCCTGCTTGCCGCCGGCGCCGGCATGGTGGATCAGCCGATGCGCATTCAAGCGTGTTCGGCTGTACCGTTATCCTGTCGAAGGCGAAGGCGATGCCGGCGCGGGCGCCTGCATTCGACACCCTGGCGTAGATTTCCTTGGCACGCTGCGGGCCGCCGAACTTGTTGGCGATGTATTCGGCGCGCGGCATGCCGCTGTCGGGCAGTTGCGGATTGAGCTGGAACGGGTGCCAGCGCACCACAGGTTGCTACTTCTCCAGGATGATCCCTGCGCCATGCCGCGAGCGCGGATTCGAGATTGCGCTTGCCGATGAAGCACCACGGGCAGACCACATCGGAAATTACGTCAATTTGCATAGACACCACCTTCCCCCTCTCCCCGGCCCTCTCCCGCCAGGGGAGAGGGAGCCCTAAGACTTGTAAATTCCTTGTTCAGGCAGTAAAACTTGTATCTGTTCCGATGCATGTTTGCAATACCTCGTTGTCGGATATTAGATCTCCCTCTCCCCCTGCGGGAGAGGGTGGGGAGAGGGGGGGTCAGTTGCACACCATTCTCTTCACCGCCTGGCCGTGACGCCCATACGAGACGCGACGGTCGAACACGGCGGTGCAGACGGTCACACCCGGTGGCAACACCGTCACCAGGCTGGCCGAGGTGCGCTCGTAGGTGCACATGAGATGAAAGTTACGGCGACTTTCCGCCAGGCGCCAGACAATGCGCAGATCGCCTTGCTCGCTCCTGGTCGAATAAGGCTTGACCTTGTGGTTCTGCGAGGGCGGGCCGTCGTAGACGGTCACGCCAGTGAGCCGCAGTGGCGGGTCGGTATAGGTTGCGGTCCAGTCCCCGGAGGGGGTGACGGCCTTCTGCTCCACCTCGAGCGAATCGGGACAGTTCACCTCGGCACGGGCGTTCAGTGCGAGGAGAGCGGCTGCAGCGGCAAGAACGAGGCGCATGGCGGTTCCTTCGGTCTTCAAAGTGATTCCAGAAAGGCGAGCAGCGCCTCGCGCTCCAGCTTCGGCATGCTGCGGAAGGCGTCGCGCGCTGTTGTGGCTTCGCCGCCGTGCCAGAGAATCGCTTCGGCAAAATTGCGCGCGCGGCCGTCGTGCAACAGCGTCGCGTTGCCGTTCACTTTCACGCTGAGGCCGATTCCCCACAGCGGAGGAGTGCGCCAGTCGCGCGGCCCGGCGCGATAGTCGGGCCGGCCGTCGGCGAGACCCTCGCCCATGTCGTGCAGCAGCAGGTCGGAGTAGGGGCGGATCGCCTGCCGGGCAATCTGCGGCAATGCCGGGTAGTCGCCGGTATGAACTTCCGGGACATGGCACACCACGCACTGCGCTCGCTCGAACAGTTTCTCGCCGCGCACCACCCGGTCATCGTCGATATTGCGCCGCGCCGGCACTGCGAGCGCGCGCATGTAGAAATTCAGCGACTCGAACGGCCGGTCGGTCTGCTCCGGAATTCCGACTCCCGGACTGTTGGTGCAGGCTTGCTGCACCGGCGGGCAGTTGGTCTGCGGGAACACGCGCGTGGTGACGCCCATGTCGTTCAGGAATGCCGCGGCGTTCTGCTGTCTGAGGGTCGGCTGCCCGGCTTTCCAGCCGAAGCGCCCCAGCGCCACTATCTGTTTGTCGGCGTCCCACACAAAGTTCGGACGCCCGTTGAAGCCGAGCGCCACCTGCCGGCGCGAAATATCGAGCAGTGTTTCCTGCGGGATCGCCTCCAGCAATCCCATTCCGAAGACCGGCGGCGCCACGCGCGGCGAGATCTGGATGTCGGCATCGAGCGGACCGAAGGCGAGCCGGGTAATACGCACGTCGGGGAAACGAAGTGGTGTTCTTTCGCCGTCCGCAAGTTCGACCTCGTGCTCACGCCAGGTTACCGTGACCTTGCCTTCCGGCGGCACCTTGCCGAGTACGCCCTGTTGCTGGAGCTGGTCGCCGTAATGCGGATGCGGCCTCGGACCGCCGTGTTCGTCTTCACCGGGCAGCGACAGCCTGACCAGCATCGAGACCGATTCATCGTCTTCGTGTTCCGGTGGCCGGCCGCGACCGTTGCCGGCATGGCAGTCGCTGCAAACTTCGCCGTTCGATGTCGGGCCGCGGCCCCAGTTGCCGCCGATGACGATCGGCACCACCCAGCGTTGGTGAAATTCCGACTTGCCGTTGGCGAATTGTTGAAGCTGCTCGGGGCTGAGCGTCGGCCCGGGAGCCGAGTAGGCGAGCTCGGATTGGTCCTGCACCGTGAATGCCCCACCCGACAGCGCCGCCGATTGAAAGTCCCCTGCCGCAGCGAGCCAACCGGCTGCGGCCAGGACCGCAGCGCCGACGATGCCAATGGAGCGGGGGGAAACAGGCATGTACTCGTGTCGCGGCTTCTACGCGAATGTGAATTTCAACTCGCCTAACTTTTCGATCCCGCAACTGATGCGATCTCCCGGCTTGAGCCAAGCGCGCTTGCCCTCCGGCATGCCCGCGATTACGCCCTCGGGCGTGCCGGTGTAGATGATGTCGCCGGGCTCGAGCGTCATGTGCTGCGAGCAGTAGCTCACCAGTTGCGCACAGTTGAACACCATGTCGGCGGTGTTCGACGACTGGCGGCGCTCGCCGTTCACGTCGCACCAGATGTCGAGACTGTTCGGATTCGGAATCTGGTCGGCGGTCACCAGCCACGGTCCGAGCGGCGCGAAGTCGTCGGGCGTTTTGCCGAGCATGAACTGGCTGGACTTGCGCTGCAGGTCGCGTGCCGTGACATCGTTGCCGCTGCAGTAACCCGCGACGTAGGACAGCGCGCTGGATTCGC
The DNA here is from genome assembly GCA_963695915.1 of uncultured beta proteobacterium. Taxonomy (GTDB): domain Bacteria; phylum Pseudomonadota; class Gammaproteobacteria; order Burkholderiales; family JACQAP01; genus JACQAP01. The sequence goes on along the minus strand of CAVOIO010000021.1, from coordinate 245,407 downwards.
TGACTTCACGGGCGGTCCTGCCGATGACGATCACCAGTTCCACTTCGTAGTCGAACTCCTTCGCGACCCTGGTGGGCAGGCGCACCGTTCGGCCGTGGCCCAGGAGCGCGTTGTTGTACTTGTTGAACAGGATCGGCAGTTCGGGAATCTTGGCTTTCATTTCGGCGGCATGGCGCCGGTAGTTGAGTCCGACCATGATGATCTTTTCCGGTTCAGTGATGGCCGGTCCGAAGATGATCTCGTCCTCTTTCAGGAACAGCCGCTGGGTGCCCTTGGCCGATAGCGACTTTTCCACGACTTCCTCGACTTGCTTGCCGCCGCCTTCGCGCAGCAGTTCGTCAATGGTCTCGGGCACGTCGTCGATGTCGAAGTGGTCGGACGCGGCTTCGATATCGATGATGCCGCGCTCCGTTTTCACCCCCAGGCCCCACTCGCCGCCGCGCTGCAGGGTGCAGAGCGACGATTCCTTGGGCAGATCCATTTCTTCGTGGGCGCGCCCCCCTTTGGGGTCGTCATTCCCGGCGTGCGCCCGGTTCGCCGCGAGCAGCACCGGCGCGGCGGCAAGCGCTCCGCCCACACCTGCGGTCTTTAGAAAATCCCGGCGTCCGTTGCTCATGTTTGCCCTCCTCCTCATGGTTTCGTTCCGATGATGCACGAGTATAGCGCCCGATGCCGGTGCGTTTCGACGTCAGCGCGTCATCATCAGGCCGATGCGGACCTGCGGGGGGGACACGCGCTGGTTGTAGTCGAGCAGGGTTTCGCCGTAACCGTAAAAGTACTGCAAATAAAGGTATCCACCCAGGTTGCCGAATGTCGCCCTCTTCAGCGGGTAGGACGCATCCAACTGGACGCTGTACGCATCGGGCCTGGTACCCTTGCGAAGCGTCGTGGCGAGCTGCCATCCGTCCCTTTCACCGATCTTCAACAGCAGATCCACGTACCCACGGTACTCGGCAATATCCGGGTTCTCCTCTTTTTCGAGATAGTCGTATATCTTTGGCGACACCGAGATGAAATGGTTGCTCTCGAGCGGAAAGGTAAGCGTCGGTCGCACGAAGACGATGTTGAGCGAACGCGAGGCGGTGCCGTCGTTGCCGTTCGATTCGTGCTCGAATCCGCCCTGGACTCCCAGCTTTGTTCCCCTGAATGTCCATTGCGATATCGTGTCGTCGAGGAAGAACACGCTCGGCCGATAGCTCGAATCGCGAAATGCCTTGGAGTCAGAATTGAGATCCCAGATTGAGTTCTGGGTGTAACCGATGAAGATCTTCTCCAGGAACGGCGTCTTGGTTTCCGGGTTGAAGAAGCGGAACTTGACGCTGACCTGAAAACGCGCATTGGTCGGCCCGCTCGAACCTGCCGCGAAGTAGTTCGGCTCATAAGGCGAAAACGCGGAGGCAAACCTGGCGGCGTCCGGATCGAGTACCGCGTCCGGGTCTGGGGTGTCCGGCGCGGACGCGGCTTGTGCCGCGGATTGCGGCGGTTCCCCTGAAGGCGATACTTCGGGCGCACTGGCGGTGAACACCAGTGGCGGGCCTTTGAAGTCCACCGGCTCCAGCACGATCTCGCCGACCAGACCCTCGGGCAGCGTCCCGGCATAGCGCGCGCGATGGAACGCTCCGGGCGCGAGCCGCACTTGAGCCTGTGCGGGCTCGATCGCCTCGAGCACCACCGGCGGCGTGTCTGTTCTTCCGCGGGGACGCAGCGTGAGCCGCGCCGGCAAGTCGAAACTGCGATCCTCCGCAGAATCGTTCGGAAGAAACAACGTCACGCGGATCTGGCTACCGGGTGCGACCGTCGTGCTTTCGGGTGCGAGCAGAAAATCGGCGCGGGCGACACCCGCCGCCGAACAGGCGATCAGAAACAGGAACAGGGGACAGCGCACATCTGCCTCGTTTGCAATTCCGTCAGCGAGACTGGAGGAGTCTGGCGGTTGGGCACGGAAACTCGTAACCGTCGTTCACGACAGTGTTGCCAGTCCGTAAGCGGCAAAACCGATCAGTACCAGTCCGGACAAGCGGTTGATCCACGCCATCACAGGCGGCTTCATCAGCGCAGCCGACTTGGTGACCAGCGTGGTCACGATGATCCACCACAGCATCGAGCCCGCAAATACGCCGGCGGAAAAAATGACGGACTGTGAGGCCGTGGCCAGCGACGCGACCGAGGCAAAAATGCCGGCGAAGAACAGTACGGTCGGTGGATTGGCAAGCGTCAGGCCGTAAGCAGTCGAAAATGCACGCAACCCGGACCCGGCGACGGACTTGCGCGAGTCGGTAGCCGGCCGTGCAAGGGCAATTTTGACGCCCAGCACAATCAGCAGCAGCGATCCGATCAATTTGATCCAGTAGGTACCGGCCAGCAACAGCGAAGATACCGCAGTAATGCCGAATGCCGCGATCGCCGCATAGGTGAGGTCAGCGGCCGCAATGCCGGCCCCGAACGTCAGGCCGGCGGGCTGTCCGTGGTCCAGCGTGCGATGGATGCACAGCAAACTCATCGGGCCGACCGGAGCGGCAACCGCGAGTCCGATGGAGACGGATTTCCAGAAAAGCGACGCGTCCATTTTCTGTTCCTGTCGTGCCAGAAGTATAGCGCCCCCTTTCGGCCCGTCCGCGTCGTTGCAGTATTACGGCTCGATGATCTTGATCCCGGGAGGTACCTTGAACAGGCTCATGTCCGGTTTCTGGTCGGGATCGTACTTGAGAAAGCGTACCGCGTACTTCACATTGGCGTTTTGCACTTCGATCTGCAGCGGCACATTGTCGGGTTTCATGAACAGAGTCACTTCCCGGTCGTCGAGTTCCAGGCGGTAGATCTTGCACTTGACCCCGTCCACGGTCTGCGACGCAAGGTCCTTTGCGCCATTGTCCCGGAAAAACTCGAGTTCCGAGCCGAATTCGAGTTGTTTCAACTTCTCCGACTGCTCCCGTGGAAAGATCGGAAAGTGGACAGCGTATTTCGGGCCCGGATCGATCGCATGTTGTCCCTGGCCCTTGTTGCGGTCGATGATCCAGATATCCGGTTCAGCCACGATAAGCAAAACGTGCGCTTTGGTCTCCGGGTTCCGAACGTCATCGAAACGCAGGAACTTCTTTCCCAGTCGCCAAATCTTTCTCGATTGCGTCTCTGGACTTGAAGCAGGGAGATCGGCCGAGACTACCCGATACTCGGCGAACAGCATCTTGTCGTCGGCCGCCTGCGCGCCAAGCGTCAACGAAGCAAGCAGCAGCGTGGTCAGCAGTTTTGTCATGAATGGCGTCCTGGTGCAATATTCGGAGCCGGCAGTCTACACCTCGGCAGGGACCGCGATGCGTCGTAAACAGTTCAACGTTCGTAGGTCAATCGCACCAGTCCGGTGCCGAATGCATGGCACTCCCTGAAGTTCAGCCTCTTCATCGATAGCGGCGCAGGAAAAAGCGGAACGCCCGCGCCCAGCATGATCGGGTGGACGAAGATCCGGAACTCGTCGATGAGGTTGTCCTGCAGCAACGGGCGGATGATCTTGCCGCCGCCGACCAGCCAGATATTCCTGCCGGGTTAAAACTTCAGCGTCCTGACGAAACGGGAAATGTCACCCGATACGAAAGTGGCGCGATCGTCGCATTCGCCGTCGCGCGTTCTCGAAAATACGAAAGCCTGTGCTCCCGGCTAAGGGTACTCGCCGAACGACAGCGACACCTCATAGGTCTTCCGGTCCATGACGACCGCATCGATCGTCGCGTAGAACTCCGAGTAGCCGTAATCCTGGTCCGTGAACAGCCAGTCGATTTCGCCATTCGGTCCGGCGATGCTGCCGTCCAGGCTGGCGGCGATAAACAAAATGAGCTTACGCATAGGAGGTACGGGACAGAGGAATAAGAGCGTTTGCCATTGTGGCAACGAGCGGTATCGCCGGGTCGACTTGAATCTCATTCGGCCGCCGCAATGCGCGCACCGTAGCCGATCACGCAGCCTTTCCAGATGACGAGGGTAAACCGGCCTCTCCGAGCAATTTACTGATTCGCATAAGTTACCCGTTCCCACGCAGCCTATATCCAATGATTGCCGTCAATGATGCCGCTTGACGAGAGCTGCGCTGAAAATCGGTCATCAAAAAACATACTCAAACAAGAATCGTGGTGGAAGGCCGAGGCCCGAGGTGCTCTAATGCGCTTCATTTAAGCAGTCGAATTCACCTTGGGCTCTTTAATCACTTACGAACACCAGGCGCCTATGATCAGAAGCGGTGGGTATGGAGAGCTGTCCCGATGATTGCCAAGGCATTCCGCGTCGTCTTACTCGTCGGTATGGGGATGCTCGTCTGCGCGCCTCTGATCGCGGCCGAGCAGCCTGGTCGCCTTCCACACATTGGGGTGCTATGGCCCGCGCTTGTGGATGGGTGGAACCAAGCCTTCCTTGACGGCCTCCGTGAGAACGGCTATGTCCATGGTGTGACGGCGGTAATCGATATCCGCGTAACAGCCGAGGCCTTTGAATCAGCGCCTAAGTTGGCTGAAGAGCTCGTCGCGCTGAATCCTGATGTTATCGTGGCGATTCCGGCCGCGCTCGCAAAGAATGTCGTGGAAGCCGAGCTAAAGGCCGGGAAGGTGATCCCGATCGTCGTTGTGACGCAAGATCCAGTCTCTGAGGGGCTGGTAGCGCGCGCGGCGCATCCGGGCGGGAACATCACCGGCGTGGCTCTTCTGCCCGATCCCGGGGACTTCATGACAAAGCATCTGCAGCTACTCAAGGAGATACTTCCGCGGGCGAAGCGAGTTGCCTCTTTGGTTGACACAACTTGGTATAAGGAGGTTAGCTCGCAGACAAAGGCAGCCCTGGAGAAGGCAGGGCAAAGAGTCGGCATTCGAGTCGACTCGATCGACATACATGGGCGTGATGGGCTTGAGCGCACCCTGTCCGAAGTCAGTCGGAGACGGGTGGACGCGATGATTATTCCACCCAGTGCAGTCTCCCTGGCAACTCGAAGTCGCATCATCGCCTTCGCATCCAAGCATCGCTTACCGACGGCGTACTGGGAGGAGGTGTTTGCAAACGAAGGAGGTCTGATTTCGTATGGCGGCTCGATCGCAGACCGGTATCGCCTTGCCGGTGGGGTCGTAGCGAAGATCCTCCACGGCGCCAAGCCGGCGGACATTCCCGTGGATTACAGCATCCGCTTCCGCCTTGTGGTTAACCTGCAGACCGCGAAGGCTCTCCAGCTTCAGATTCCGGCATCGGTGCTGATACAAGCGGATGAAGTAATCAAGTAGTGCAGTTGGCGCCGCACATAAGCCGCGCACTGTAAGCCGGATGTGGAATGAATCGCGCAACGTCACCGTTTACGAGGCCCAACTTCAAGTTGCAACGGAGCCGCTGAAGCGGCCCGGTAAACTGGCGCGTTACAGATCAATCGGCCAGCTAATCCCCGCCGTCACGCCACCGTCCACGCGGATCGTTTGCCCGGTGACGAACACGGCGGCGGGTGATGCCAGGAAAATCGCCGCGCCGACCAGTTCCTTCACGTCGCCGAGCCTGCCCAGCGGGGTAACCATCCTGCCCCAGGCGCTCATCTTCTCCTGTGCCCACAGCTTCTTCGACAGATCGGTGGGGAAAAAACCCGGCGCAATGGAATTGACGCGGACCCCGTGCCTGCCCCACTCGTTCGCCAGCGCGCGGGTCATCATCAGCACACCGGCCTTGCTGATCGCGTAAGGCGTGACGCCCGCCAGCGGGGCGTAGGTATTGAGCGAATCGATGTTGATGATGCTGCCGGCCTTGCGGCCGATCATGTGCCGGCCGACCGCCTGGGCGATGGCGAAGGCGCCGCGCAAGTTGATGTTAACGATGCGGTCGTACTCCTCGAGCGTGTAGTCTTCCGCCTTCATGCGCTTGTTAACGCCTGCCACGCTGAGCAGCGTGTCGATGCGGACGAATTTCTTCAGGACGCTCGCAACCAGCTTGTCCACGTCTTCCGGCTTGGCAACGTCGCACACCTCGAAGGCGACCGCGTGCTTGCCCCTGGAGATTTCCTTCGCGGTTTGCTTCAAGGTGCCCGCTTCCCGGCCGGCGATGATAACCTGCGCGTCGCGCTCGGCGAATCCTTCCGCCAGTGCCCGTCCAATGCCGCGGCTTCCGCCGGATACCAGCACCACCTGATCTGCAACGTTGAATAGCTTGTCCTGCATTTTCTTCCTCTCCCGTTACTTTGAATTTTTTCAACACAAAAACCTAGTAAACGCGCTCAACGCAAAGGACGCAAAGGTACGCAAAGGAAGAACAAGAAAAAGAGGGAGTTATTCAATGTTTTGTTCCGAACGATGCGGCTGTCCACCTTCTTGGGATACCTTTTTACGCGGTGAAATTAGTCGACAACAACGAGACCCCGGCAAAATCAACCAGTGGTCCCTGCAGCCCAATCACCGCTTCACAATCTAGTCTTTCCATTGCGTACCTTTGCGTCCTTTGCGTTGAGCGCGGTTGTCGTGGTTTTCGGCCCTAATGGGCAACAGGTGCGACGCGGACACCGCTGTCGGCGAGCGCACGCCGGATGCGGCGGGCGAATTCGACCGCGTTCGGTTCATCGCCATGGATGCAGAGCGTGTCGGCGATGACCTCGACATCCACGCCCTGAACGCTCTTGACCTTGCCTTCGCCGACCATGCGCCTGACCTGCGCGATCGAAGCTTCGACATCGTGGATCACCGCATTCGGCTGGCTGCGCGGCGTCAGGCTGCCGTCCGATTGATAGGTGCGGTCGGCGAATACTTCGTTGGCAACCTTGAGCCCAGTCTCGTGACCGGCGCGGACCAGTTCGCTGCCGGCCAGCCCGAACAGCACCAGCCTCGAATCGAAGTCCTTTACCGCCTTGGCGATGGCACGCGCCAGGCTGCCATCCCTTGCCGCCATGTTGTACAGCGCGCCATGCGGTTTCACATGGGAGAGTCGGCCGCCCAGCGAGCGGGCGAATCCGGCCACTGCGCCGATCTGGTACAGAACCATGTCGTAGGCTTCGATGGGGGTGACCGCCATGGTACGTCGGCCGAATCCCTGCAGGTCGGGCAGGGACGGATGCGCGCCGACGGCCACCCCTTTTTCGATCGCCAGTTTCACGGTGCGATGGATGGTGCCAGGGTCGCCTGCATGGAAGCCGCAGGCTATGTTGGCCGAGGTGACGTGGTCCAGCAACGCGGCATCGTCGCCCAGTTCCCAGGCGCCGAAGCCTTCGCCCATGTCGCAATTCAGATCGAGTGTTTTCATTCCCCCCTCACCCCGACGCGCGGACACGTTAGTGATGAAATCACCCGTTTGCGGGTAGCGCGTCATTGTTTCGTCTCCCGCCCCAAGGTCAACCCCCCTTCGCCGTGTCGACGAAACCTCTCCCCCCAAAAGCGGGCGGAGAGGGTGACGCAAAAAAGACTGTCCACGCTCGCGCATTTCTTCGGCACCCTCTCCAGCTTGCTGGAGAGGGCGAGGGGTGAGGTGAATGTATTCATTCGGTCAGATGTTTTTCGACCGCTTCGCGGATGGTCATGATTTCCCGCTCGCGTGCGAGCCACAGGGCGTGCGCCCGTGCCAGGGACACCAGTTTGAAGGTCAGCCGGTCGCCGGGCTTGAGTTGCGCAAGCAGGTGCAAGTCCGCGCTCGCTACCTCGGCGATCTTGGGATACCCGCCGACCGTTTGCCGGTCCGCCATAAGCACGATCGGTTTTCCTCCGTGAGGAATCTGGATTGTGCCAAAGGTCACGGCTTCCGAAAGGACTTCAAGCGGTCTTTCCGGATCGATTGTCGCTCCATCAAGACGAAAGCCGACTCGGTTTGAATCCGCGGCGATGCGGAATTCGGTCCAGGTGAGCGCTTCGCGTGAATTTGCCGGGAACGCCTCCCAGTGACGCCCGCGGATGATTCGCACCATCTGCGGCATGCGGTCGAGTTTCTCGTTGTGCTGATTGACTGCCCAATTTGGAAAGGCACACGCGAGCCCGGAACGGGTCAATTCCGCGTCGAGAGCGGGGTATATGTCCCCGGCGGCTTCGCCGATGAGAAGCCGGTCGTCCTTTCTGAGTGCCCGTCCTTGCATGCCGCCGAGTTGCGCGATTTCGTAGGTACTGCGGCTGCCCATCACACGCGGCACGTCGAAGCCACCGCGCACCGCGAGATAGGCGCGGCAGCCGGCACGGCAGGCGCCGAAGTCGAGCACACTGCCGGCGCGCACCCGCACCGCCTTGCCTTGCGGTACCTCGGTGCCTCCGATCGCGGGAGACAGGTCAGCCTCCGCAAATCGCGATCAGCGTATCCTGATCGAATTCGAGGCATGGTCCCTGCAGCGTCATTTCGAGCGTGGCTTCGTCCCCGCGGTTGCCGACCAGGATGTTGGCTACCCGGTGCGAGAACAGATCCATCGCGCCTGAGACCGGCACGCCATGGTGTTGATAGCCGTTGCGGCCACTGTCCTGCAACGTGGTGAGCATGCCGGGCTTGAGGACTCGGATTCTCAAGCGCGGACTTCCGACAAGTTGTCGAACTCGGCGCGCGAAATCGCCACGAAGCGCACCGTGTCGCCGGCCCGAAGCAGGCATGGTGGCTCGGAATCCGGGGTGAACAATTCGAGCGGCGTGCGGCCGATGAGTTGCCAGCCCCCCGGCGTTTCCAGTGGATACACGCCGGTCTGGGCGCCGCCGATGGCCACACTGCCGGCAGGTACGCGCGGGCGCGGCGTATCCCGGCGTGGCGTGGCAATGCGTGCATCCAGGTCGCCGAGATAGGCGAAGCCCGGCACGAAACCCAGCATGTACACGCGGTATTCCGTGCCGGCATGAATCGTCGCGACTGCCTCGGGCGTGAGCCCGTGCTGGCGGGCGACTTCGTCCAGGTCTTCGCCAAAGCCGCCACCGTAGCAGACCGGAATCTCCACCAGGCGTCCTTGCGGCATCTTTGCGTCGGTCTGCGCGTGCAGCCACATCTCGATCTTTTGGATCAGTGCCTCGTAGGGAGTGGTGCCGACGCCGATGAGCACCGGGTCGTAGTACAGCGCCAGCGTGGTGTAGGCAGGCACAATGTCGAGTACGCCCGGCGGCGGCGATGCACGCAATTGCTGCGCGACGGCGGCAATGCGGGCGCTTAGTTCGGGACTGGGCCGGTCGCCGAATTCGATGACCAGTGCGCGGTCTCCCATTGGAATCAGGCGGAGATTGGACAGCATGCTTCGAACCAACCGCAGTTCGGTCAGTACCGGCCTGCAGCGGCTGCCGTCCTGATGCGAATTGCGCGTTTCGTCTCGATGCGCGGCACGGTCGCACGCTTCAACAGGTCTTCATAAATCGTCAGCGGGTTCATCTTGAAGATGGCGTCGACGTCCAGCGGTAGTGTGTACCAGCCGCCCCGCTCGATTTCGAACTCCAGCTGCCCTTGCGCCCAGCCGGCGTAGCCGGTAAAGAATCGCTGTTCACTGGCGTTCTCCGGATGCTTGAGCAATTCGTCGAGAACTTCGCTGAAGCCGCTGATGTAAATGTCGCCGGTCACGGCGAGGCCTCTCGGCGGTTTCACCGCGGAGCGGAAGGCGAACAGCAGCGCATCGGTTTGCACCGGCCCGCCGAAGAACACCAGATCATTGCGGCCAGCCAATTCCGTGCGCTCTGGATACAGCTCGCGCAACTGGACGGGGGTGGGGCGGTTGAGGATGACGCCGAGGGGCCCACCGTCTTCAGGGCTCATGACCAGCACCACCGTGCGCGAGAAATTCGGATCGAGCATGTCCGGCTGTGCGACCAGCAAAAAAGTGCGCGCCGTCTCTGCCTGCGCCAGCGCTGGCGCAGGCGCGAGCGACAAAACGGCGGTAAGAGAAAGCAGAACGCCGACGGATCTTTGCATCTGCGTAGTTTTACACCCTATCGATGGTTTCGGGGAGAGGGCGTCGCTGACTCGGTAAATGGGGGGTGAGGTGGGGGCGGGAAGCGATGCCTGGACACGCGTGTCGGACTCGTTAGGCGTAGCCCAGTTTGCAGGCAGGGGCGCACAAGGTTGTATTGCACGGCGTAGATCGGGAGTTTATGCGGCTGCTTCCGCGAGCGGGACTACGACTAACGTGTCACGGCCGCTCCGCCAACGGATGATGTCGTCATCAACATGCGCACGCGTCGGGGTGAGGGGCTACTTCATGATTGCCTGATACACCAGATTGCGCAGCAGCGTGCGATAGTGCGGGCGGCGCACAGGTTCCTGCGACATCATTACCGGCACCAGTTCTTCGACAGGATCCACCCAGAAATAGGTACCGGCGTAACCTCCCCAATAATAATCGCCGGGCGTGCCGGGCCATTCCGACTGTCCCGTCTCGAGGCGCGTGCCGAAGCCGAGTCCGAAGCCGTGACCGGGCCCGGGCAGAAAGGTCGGGCCGGGGCTGATGTTCGGGTTTACATGGTTGGCGCTCATGTACTTCACTGTCTTCGGACCAAGGATGCGCACACCTTCGAGTTCACCGCCGTTCTCGAGCATCTGCGCAAAGCGCAGGTAGTCACCGGCGGTGGACACCAGCCCGTGGCCACCGGCGAAGAAGGTCGCGGGCTGAGCGACGTCGATCAGTTCCGGAGTCTTGCCGGTGTACACGTCGGGCGCCGGTTGCGCGAGGCGATTGAGCTTGTCGGCAGGCACGTGAAAGCCGGTGTCAACCATTTTGAGCGGCTTGAGAATGCGCTCGGCGAGGAACACGTCCAGCGTCTGGCCGGAGACGACTTCCACGACGCGCCCGAGCACGTCAGTGGAATGCCCGTATTCCCAGGTGGTGCCGGGTTCGAAGGCAAGCGGCAATTTGGCGAGCGCTTTGACGAAGTCCGCCAGCACCCACTTCTGCGAAAAAATTCCGGCGTCGCGGTACATCTTCTTGACCGGCGTGTCCTGTCCGAGAGCGCCGTAGGTGAGGCCCGAGGTATGGCGCAACAGGTCCTGTACCGTGATCTGGCGCTTTGCGTTCACCAGAGACAACGTGGATGCGCCGGTCGCCGCGTCCTTGACCTCGACGCCGACTTTCATGTCCTTGAACTCGGGTATGAACTTGGACACCGGTTCGTGCAACCCGAGCCTGCCTTCCTCGACCAGCATCATCGCCGCGACGCTCACGATGGGCTTGGTCATCGAATAGATGCGGAAAATCGAGTCGTTGCGCATCGGTATTTTCTTTTCGCGATCCTGCCAGCCGAAGCTCCTGGCATAGGCGAGCCGGCCGTTGCGCGCGATCAGGATGACAACGCCGGGCAAGTTCGCCCGAATCCACCGCTTTCTGCATGGTGGCGTCGAGCCGGGCGAGACGCTGCGAGGACAGGCCGACTTCTTCCGGTTTTGCTTCCGGCAGCGCGGCAGCCTGCGAGGTCAATGCAGCGCCGGCCAAAACGCATGCGGCGGCCGAACGAATGAGCCTTCTCATGGAACTTCTCCCGAACGTGTTGGGCCGCGATGGGATCGCGCCCGTTGTTGTTTGCATGCGCATCTTAGCGCAGGTTGATCTTGCGCCACGCCCCGGAGCGCCAGCGCAGGTAGATCAGGCTGCCGAGAATGCAGGTGTAGACCAGCGCAACCGCCCAGCCGCCGACGGTGCCGTAACCGAATTGCGGCAGGAAATCCACCCAACCCTGTCCGGGCGCGAACGTGAACATGTGGGTGAAGGGTACGAAACCCGAACCAGGACAGGAAGATGATTGCTACCGTCGGCACGCGCATGTCGCCCGCGCCACGCAGGCAGAAGCCGGCGCCAAGGTTGAGGCCGTCGAAGATCTGGTAGCCGGCCGCGAACCACAGCAGGGTGCGGCCCAGCGATATGACAACGGCAGCGTTCGGATCGGAAGGGTTGACGAACAGTGGAATCAGCCACGGTCCGATCACCGCCAGGAACACTGTCACCAGTCCCATGTATGCCACTGCAAGCTTGATGGTCGCATTCCCCACCCGGGTAGCCCAGTCCTTGTCGCCGGCGCCGATGCTTTGGCCGACCAGCGTAGTCCCGGCGAGCGCGAATCCCATTGTCGGCAGGTAGGCGAGCGATGTGAGCATCATCACGATCTGGGTGGCGGCCCCGCCTACTGCGCCGGCGGCTACCTGCATGGCCTGGAACATCGCCAGGCCGCCCACGTCGATCGCCGGAAACAAGCCAATCGGGATGCCGACGCGGAACAGCCTGGCCAACTCGGCCGGGTTCGGACGCCAGGTCCGGCGCGAGTGATACTCACCGTCAATGGCGCGACTGGCGAACAATGCCAGAGCGAGCATCAATCCGGCGAACATCGCCGCCGTGGTGGCCCACGCCGAGCCTGATATCCCCCAGCCCAACTCGAATATGAAAATCTGATTCAGGACGGCGTTGAGCACGGCCACGAAGGTCATGATCGCCAGCGTCACGCCGGTGCGGCCGATGCCGTTGAAGAAGCCGGTCGTGCCCCAGATGCCGACTGCGAGCATGCCGCCGAGCATGCGCGGAAACCAGTACTCCCCGGCAAGTTGCGCCACGTTGGGCTCGAGCCTGAGCCAGCCGATGATGGTCGGACCGCAGAATGCAATCGCCACGAAAGCCGGCGCCACCAGCAGCATGCCCCACATTCCCGCCCACACTGCGCGCGCGGCCGCACGGTTGTCGCCCGCACCATAGGCCTGCGCGGTCAGGGTCTGCACCGCCAGTCCCGCGCCACCGAAGAGCAGGATTGCAACGATCAGAAACCAGTACGATGCGCCGACCGCGGCGGTGGCGTCCGTGGACAGTCGGCCGATGAACCAGGTGTCGGTGAGGTTGAGCAGCGCCTGAATGCTGCTGTTGACGAACAGCGGGACCGCCAGCGCCACCACGGCTCGCAGGTCGACCTTGCGATTGCCGTTCGGCGTCGAGCCTGACTGCGGGCAGTCGGCGCAGCGAGGCGACGGATTCTGTCGCGGAATTCATCGAGAGAAGATTACTGATTCTTACAAAAGACACGCCCGGGAAACTGCCCGGGCGTGCCAGTGGACGACGCTGTGATCTTAGGTACTCACGCCGTCACGACCGTCACGTCGTCACGAATATGCGGCTAAAGCCGCATACGGTGGAATTGTAGTTCCGGCGTAACGTTGGCTACGCAAACGTTAGCCTTCACTGAAACACGCCGAAGGGCGCGGCGTGTTTTCACGACCGTCACGGATTTTTCAATGCAGATGCTTTCTTCCCGGCGGCATCGGCACGACTTCGGAAGAGCCGCTGCCGGCCTGCGCCGCGGTCGTGCCGCCTTTCCAGTTGCGTTCGAACAAGCTGGTTGATCAACGCCGAGACCTGCGCGACTTCGGGTTCGGTGAACTGGCGCGACAAGCAGGTTCTGCACATCCTCGATCATTCGCCGGCGCTGCGCCTCGTAGATCGTTTCGGGCGTCGGGCCGACGAAAACCATGCTGAATTCGTCCTGGCCGTCCTCCAGGTAGTAGCTCACTTCGAAGGCCGCCGCTTCTTCGCTGAAGGGATTGAGCGAGGCCAGCGCCCCGGAAACGATCTGGTGGAAGCTGCGCCCCACGTCTCCGGTCCAGCAGACTTCGAGAACGCGCCTGCGCTTGTCGAACACCACGCCGGGCTCATCCGGATGCACGCTCTTGGCGTCGGCCAGATTGTCCTCGTCGATGTACTCAAGCCACGGGCGCAGCGCTTCCTCGATCTGCGAAGCGGTGGTGCCGGCTCTCAACAGGACGGTTCCATGTACGTGGGCTTCCATGCGCATTGCTGCAGACTCCTGGAACTGAATCAATCGGGGCTGGCCCCGTATCATACGGCTTTTGCCTGATGCCACGAAACCCTGTCGAGAGGGCATCCCGGTAAGCGCCTGCCGGACCGTCAGATGCGTTGCCCCGGCCGTCGTGAGTTCGGCTAGAATTCGCGGCGTCCCCAAGCCCCGCCCGCGCCGTCATTGACCGCCGCTTTCGTTACACGCTTTCGCGCATTCCGGCCTTCCACTCGCGCCGTTCTCTACATGATGGTGATGGTGCTGTGCTTCTCAGTGCTGGAGACCACCGCCAAATATCTCAGCCGGTTCTATCCGGTGCCGATGCTGGTGTGGTCCAGGTACACCGTGCATACGGTGCTGATGCTGCTGTTGTTTGCGCCGAGGTTCGGCGCCGGTTTGTTGAGGACAACGCAACCGGCCGGGCAGGTCTTGCGGGCCGCGCTGTTGATGGGTTCGACCGCCTGTTATTTCGGTGCGCTGAGCTTCCTGCCGATGGCGGAAGTCAAGGCCGTCAGTTTCATTTCCCCGTTGCTGGTGACGGTGCTGGCGGTCTGGTGGCTGCGCGAGCAGGTGAGCCGCAGCGCGCTGGCTTGCGGTGGTGGCCGGGTTCCTCGGTGTGCTGTTCATCGTCCGGCCGGGCAGTGCCATGCTCCAGTGGCCGGCGCTGCTGGCGGTGGGCGCTGCGTTTTGCTACAGCCTCTACCAGATCATGACCCGCAAGTTCAGCGAGACCGAAAATGTGTTCACCACGCTTTTCTACACCGCGCTCGTGGGCTGCGTGCTGATGAGTCTTGTCGTGCCCCTGTTCTGGAAAACGCCCGAACATTCGTCATGTGCCGCTTCTGATATTGCTGGGCCTGGTGGCAGGCTTCGGTCACTTCATGCTGATCAAGGCGCTGGAACTGGAGAACGCATCATTCCTGTCGCCGCTCGGGTATATCCAGTTGCTGTGGGTGATCCTGTTCGGCTTCCTCGCCTTCGGCGACCTGCCGGATGCGCTTTCGCTGATCGGCATGGCCATCGTCGTCGGCAGCGGGCTATACGTGGCGCTCGGTCATCGATTCAAGCCGCGGGAAGAGCCGGAGACGGCGATAGAGTAGGGGAGGCGAGGGGTGAGGGACGAGGGGCGAGGGAAGAGGGGCGAGGGGCGAGGGAAGAACGAAAGAGCTCCAAGGTGTAGTAGTTGCGACTCCATCTGCTAAAAAAATTTCCGCTTCCTGGGAATTTTGGACCGACGAGCGACAGGCAAGAACCTATCAAAACCGGACCGTCGAGAATTCCCTCCATAACAGCCACTCGATCCGCACTATCATTACCTTTGCGGACCGACGTCCTTGGGATTTCGGCACGTTCTGAGAATTTTAATATCCCTGACGCGCAAATCTGGTGAATGGCTGTTGCGCATCACGAAGGAGGCGGTCGTGGAGCTGAATCATCTGGGCGTACTGGACACCGATGAGGTGACAGGGTGATCCGACGCCTTTCTCGCCGAGCGTTTGTGAGCAGTCTTGTCGCTCTGGCCGCCAGCCCCGCAATTGTATTTAGACCGCAGAGTGCCCACGCTCAGCAGCCGACATCGCCACGGCGCATCGGGGTTCTCCTCGTGCTCTTGTCAACCGAAAGCAAGGAGGCAGAGGCGTTCCGGCAGGGGCTACGGGACGCGGGCTACGCCGAGGGACACGAGGTGGTGATCGAATGGCGATCCGCCGGCGGCGATTACGCGCGGGTACCGGCGTTGGTCGCGGACTTGGTCCAACGCAAAGTCGAGGTGATCGTCGTGATCAGTACGGTTGCAGCCCAAGCGGCCAAGCGCGCCACGTCCGCTATCCCAATCGTCATGGCCGTCGTCGCCGATCCGGTCGGATCCGGCCTGGTCGCGAACCTCGCGCACCCTGGCGGAAACGTCACTGGGCTCTCGACGATGACAAGCGAGCTCAGCGCCAAGCGGCTGCAACTGCTCAAGGAAGCTGTCCCCGGCGTCACGCGGGTCGCAGTCCTGTGGAATCCAGCCACGCCATTCCACACCAAGGTAGTCGAGGACCTCAAAGCGGTGGCGCCCTCGCTGTCGATCGAAGTGAACTTTGTGGACGCGCGGGCGCCCGAGGAGTTCGGTCCAGCATTCTCGGCCGTCAGCCGAGCGCACGCACAGGCCTTGTACGTGATCGATGACCCGCTCTTCATCACTCATCGAATGACGCTTCTCAAGCTGGCGGCAAAGGCCCGGCTACCAGTCATCTCCGGGGAGAAGCCCTTCACCGATGCAGGTGGGCTGATATCCTATGGGACGAACCTCGGCGACTTGCTTCGCCGATCGGCCGGGTATGTCGACAAGATCCTCAAGGGTGCCAAGCCAGGTGACCTGCCGATCGAGCAGCCGACCAAGTTCGAGCTGCGTCGTGAATCTCAAGACCGCCAAGCGCTCGCTCGGGCATCACGATTCCCGAGTCGATCCTGCTCGCAAGCCGGATGAGGTGATCCGGTGAGCAAGCCCTCAGCGACCCGAGCCTGCTAGTGATAGCGTGGACAGTCGTCGCTATGGTGCTCTTCGCACAACTACGTGCCGATGAGTTGCAAATCCCTCGAATCGGAGCGCTCGTCCTGCCGTTGGCTACCTCGCCGTTTGACGAAGGGCTACGCGAAGGACTGCGCGAGTTCGGATATATCGAAGGCAAGACGATCGTCATTGAGTGGCGGCGCTCGGCAGGACCGGACGAAGAACTGCGCAAGCTCGCGGCCGATCTAGCACGCTCCAAAGTGCAAGTAATCGTGGTCGATCGCACGCCCGCTACCCGTGCCGTGTTAGCGGCGACGTCAACAATTCCAGTGGTGTTCGGATCCGGTGCCCCGGTGGAATCCGGTCTGCGAATCTGGCATTCATATTTATTTTATATTTTTCTCAGCGATCGACTTCTACCAGGACAGGTTGTTCGTGTCCCAGATCGATACGTCCGGCAGGGGCTTGCTGCGCAGGGATACACGGAGGGCAAGAACATCGCGTACGACTACAGGCTTGCCGCTGCTTCGGATCTTGAACAAGCAGCGCGGGACATGGTTCGCTCCAGGGTGGACCTCATAGTGGCGCCCGGAACGCCGGCTGCGCTCGCTGCCAAGCGGGTAAGCCAGACTGTTCCGATCCTGTTCCTTTCAGCAGATCCGGTCGCCGGTGGACTGGTCGCGAGTCTGGCACGTCCGGGAGGGAACGCTACCGGGGTCGCGCAGTCTGGCGTCCGACCTGGGTATCAAGCGCCTGGAGTTGCTTAAGGAAGCGTTCCTACCGCTGCACTCGCGGACTCGCCAACCCTGAGAATCCCATGAGCGCCAGTTGCGCTCGATCGAGATCGAGCTGCGCACAACCTGGCGGTTCAAGCTGCCGATAAACTTGAATGTCCGGTCGCGGGCGAAGACCTTGACGTTCGGCGCCTTGCGACACTAAACCGGTCAAGCGTGTGGACACGTTCATGATCGTTACCGACCAGGTCTCTGCTTGCACATCGAAGGACGTATTGCCGAGCACGCGCTCAAGAACCGGCTACCGGGAATCTATGCCACCGAGACCTTCGCCGATGCGGGTGGCCTGATATCCTACGGCGCGGATGTTCGTGCGCATGTTCCGACAGATCGGCCGGGTCTGTCGACGAAGATCCTGAATGGCGCGAAGCCGGCCGATCTTCCGGTCCAGCAGCCGACCAAGTTCGAACTGGTGGTCAACCTGAAAACCGCCAAGTCCCTCGGGATCACGATTCCGCAGTCGATCCTGTTGCAGGCGGACGAGGTGATCCGGTGAGCCGTCGCGCTTTCGCATTCGCCCTGGTTGCCTTGGCCGCCTGCCTCGGGTCGTTGGGTCTAACCAGCGCCGCCGATGCGCAACAGCCGGGTGGCACGATGCGCCACGTAGGCTATCTTTCCCCCGGTCCCGGGTACCCCTTCGAAGCGTTTCGCGAGGGGCTTCGAGAACTCGGCTACGTCGAGGGCCGCAGCATCGCGATTGAACGCCGGTCGGCGGAGGGAAAACCCGAACGCCTGCAAGACCTGGCGGCCGATCTAGTCCGACTTCGCGTAGACGTGATCGTCACCGCAACCACAGCGGCCACCCAGGCCGCGCAGCGAGCCACCACCACGATCCCCATCGTCTTCGCGTTAGCCGATGAGCCGGTGGAACTGGGCCTTGTAGCCAGCGTTGCGAAACCGGGCGGGAACATCACCGGCTTGACGGGCCTGATGGCCGAACTCACCGCGAAGCGCCTGGCGCTTCTCAAGGAGTTGTCACCGAGGGTCACCCGTGTGGCCGTCCTCTGGGGTCCGTACCCGTTCTCGGCTCGCGTGCTGCGGGAGGTCGAGAGCGCAAGCCGCACCCTTGGGTTGACGCTTCATGAGATCGAAGTCCGGGAAGCCATTGAGTTAAGTAGCGCCTTCGAGCGCATGACTGCCTGGCGAGCAGAAGCGCTCCTGGTCCTCCCACATCCAATGTTTGTCGCTCAGCGGACCCGCCTTGCGGAACTCGCAGCCATGCACCACCTACCGTCGACATACCACCTCAAGGAGTTCGTCGAAGTTGGTGGTCTGATGTCTTACGCTCCAGACGCGGCGGATATGTCGCGGCGCGCTGCGGGTTACGTGGATAAGATCCTGAAGGGCGCCAAGCCCGGCGCGTTGCCGGTCGAACAGCCAACCAAGTTCGAACTCGTGATCAACGTCAAAACAGCGAAGGCGCTCGGCCTCAAGGTCCCGCAGTCGCTACTGCTGCAGGCGGATCACATCATTCAATGATCGCAGCCTCGGTCGTTAGCCGACGCTTACTTGACCACTTCCAAGTCCGAGGTGTGCCCGCGCAAAAAAACGGCGCCGTCCAAAAGGCTACTATCGCATGCACAACATCAGCCCCACTGCGTTATGTTCACGAATATGAGTGGCAGTGAGTCATTTCCATCCCCTCGCTCCGTCTCGGTTGCCTGACCAACATCCAGCGTGGCACAGGCACTGTAGGTGAAGGACTGGATTAAGGAAGCTCTGATCAGGTTCCGCGACGCGCGTTGCGCCAGGTGCGAATGACTGCTAGGGACGCCGGAGCGCGGAAGAGGGGCCCCTCTGGGGATCTGACCGCGTAGGCGTCCCAACGAGCGCACATGATCGGCGTGCAATGCGAGCGACTCCGGGTCGCATCCCCCGGCCAAGGCCGGCGGAACCTGCTCCGCCTGCGCGCTCGCGCTCCGCAGATGCGGCTGAAGCCCCAGCAAGGAGCGTAACAACGCAGGCGCCGCACCTGGCACAACCCAATGACATTTCGACTCTTTCGAGGGACCGGGCGATTCGGGCCGATGCCAGCGTCGGCTCCTCCTTATGTGCGGCTCCGGACTCGGCGAGCGTAGCTTCGGGGCGGGCAGGAGCGCATGGAGGCTGTGTGTCAGTCATTGTAAACGGAGCGCTTATACGGCTGCTCCCGCAAACGGGCGTACCGCTAACGAGTCACAGCCGTCCGGCTACACGGCGTCCTCGCCATCTTGCCCTCCACCCGAATCGCCTCGGTCGCGCATGTGGAAATTGATCAGAGCTTCCTTAACCCTGTGGGAGAAATGCATCATGGCCAAGACTGCAATAATCACCGGTGCGACGTCGGGTTTCGGAGCAGCATCCGTACGTCGATTCGTGAAAGCCGGCTGGCGCGTCATCGCCACCGGACGTCGCGCAGACCGCCTGGGGTCGCTGGCGAAGGAGCTCGGTCCCCACAACGTGCATGTCGCCTCCTTCGACATGCGAAAGCCTGAAGCGATTGAAGCGGCCCTGGCTGCGCTGCCGGTGCCGTTCCGCGACATCGACCTGTTGATCAACAACGCCGGCCTGGCCCTCGGCACAGCGCCTGCGCAGAACGCGAGCCTCGATCAATGGAACCAGATGATCGAAACCAACATCACCGGCCTGGTGACCCTGACGCACAAGCTGGTCTCGACGCTGATCGCCCGCAAGGGGGCAATCATCAACATCAGTTCCGTGGCCGCCTCCTATCCGTATCCGGGCGGCAATGTATACGGTGGGACCAAAGCGTTCGTCTCGCAATTCTCGCTCGGGCTTCGCTCGGACCTGCATGGCACCGGCGTGCGGGTGACCTCGGTCGAGCCGGGCATGGCGGAAACCGAATTCACGCTGGTGCGCACCAGCGGCAACCAGGAAGCATCCGACAAGATGTACAAGGGGGCCAATCCGATGACGGCAGACGACATCGCCGAAACGCTGTTCTGGATCGCCAGCCTGCCGCCGCACATGAACATCAACCGCATCGAACTCATGCCGGTTAACCAGTCGTTCTCGCCATTCCAGATCTATCGCGGCGCGTCGGCCTGACGTCCCACCGATGACCGCATGGGAACATGCATCCGCGGGAGGCCAAGACGCTCCTTGCGCGACACGATGTGTTCCTGGCCGGATCGCGAACGTGGGCTCACTGCCAATAGCGGTCGATCATTGACCGTCGCGGTGAAGAGCGGGTGATCCTAGGCACGGTCCCATTCACTTGACAGAAGTTGCAAGATATAATATGATGCAAATCATATGAGAGAAGTCAAGGCAGGTTCCAAGAAGGAGCAGACGCGCGAGCGCATCGTGCGCGCCGCCGCGCGCGCCATCCGCAAGCACGGCTACGAGGGTGTCGGCGTCGCCGACGTGATGAGGGAGGCGGGACTCACGCACGGGGGCTTCTATGCGCACTTCGCGTCGCGCGACGCGCTGCTTGCGCAGGCCGCCGAGCAGGCGGGCGTAGAGTCGGTCGAGAACCTGTCGCGCGCTGTCGCCCGCGCCAAGCCGGGGGAGGAGCTGATGGCCCTGGTGGACTCGTATCTCGCCGACCGGCATGTCGAGGCGCCCGAGCAGGGCCTGGGGTGCGCGCTCGCCGCTGCGGGCAGCGAAGTGCCGCGCCAAAATGACGAAGTGCGGCGCGCCGTCAGCCGCCGCATCAAGGAGCTCATCGGGCTCGTCGAGCGCCAGTTTCCCGACTGGGGAAAGAACGCCGCGCACGAGAAGGCCATGGCGATCGTCGCGAGCATGGTCGGCGCGCTGCTGCTTGCGCGCGCGGCGGGCGATCCGCAGCTTTCCAAAAGCATTCGCAAGGCCGCCCGCGAGCTCATCCGCAGCGCGGCAGGCTGATTTTTTTGGACGATAATATGATATGCGTCATAAAGGCGAAGGTAGCGACATGAAGACTGGAACTTCCATCAGCATCGCGGCGGCTGTCAAGCGCCGAAGCTGCGCCCGGCATTCGCAACCTGAGGAAGACCCCTATGGGAAAGCTTGAAGGAAAGATCGCGCTCGTCACGGGCGCGAACAGCGGCATCGGCCTCGCGACGGCGAAGAGCTTCGTGGCAGAAGGCGCCTATGTCTACATCACCGGGCGGCGTGACTCCGAGCTCGCCCGTGCGGCGGCGGCGATCGCAAGAAACGTCACCGCCGTGCCGGGCGACGTATCGAAGCCCGCCGATCTCGATCGTCTCTTTGCGCAGATCCAGCGCGAAAAAGGCCAGCTGGACATCGTCTTCGCGAATGCCGGCGTCGCGAAGTTCGCGCCGCTGGGCACGATCACCGAAGAGTTCTACGACTCGATCTTCGACGTCAACGTCAAGGGCGTGCTCTTCACCGTGCAGAAGGCGCTGCCGCTCATGCCGGAGGGCGGGTCGATCATCGTGAATGCCTCAGTGGTTGCCAGCAAAGGACTGCCCGCGAACAGCGTCTATTCCGCGACGAAAGCCGCCGTGCGGTCCTTCGCGCGCACCTGGACCACCGATCTGAAGAGCCGACGGATCCGCGTGAACGCGGTGAGCCCGGGCTCGATCGACACGCCCGGACTGAACGATCTCCTTGCTTCGTCGGAGGTGGGCGAACAACGGCGCAAAGCCATCACTAGCGCCGTTCCGCTCGGCAGGTTCGGCACGCCGGACGAGATCGCCAAAGCGGTGGTGTTTCTCGCCTCCGACGATGCGAGCTACGTCACCGGCGCCGAGCTCTTTGTCGACGGCGGCTTCGCACAAGTATGAGTCGATTTATTAACGAATTTGATCAGCAATAAACCCATTGAAAGGAGACTCTCCATGAACGCGATTCGCAGCATGACCGCTTCGCTGGCCGTCGTAGTCGCCCTGACTGCTTCCGCCAACATTCACGCGCAATCCGCCCCAGGCACCTATATGCCACCGGCGGAACCCGGTATCTCGGGCGTCGCGACCAAACAGCAGCAGGACGAGGTCATGACGCTCATGGCTGCATATCTGGGACTTTGGTCGGCTGAAGACCCCAGCCGCCAAGCATTCGAGCAGTTCGTGACTGAAGATGCGGTGTTCGAGTACCCGTATGCCGAAGAGGCGTTCCGGCGCATCGAAGGCCGGAAGGCGATCGGGCAAGCATTGGGCAAGCTCCCAGTGATGGCGAGCAATTGGACGTTCGCCGACTTGAAGCTGTACCAGACGCTGTATCCGCACATTTTCTTCGTTGAGTACACGGCCAAGGCCTATGTACCTACGACTCAGCGCATCTACGCGTCGCGCCACATCGCGCGCGTTACTGTAGGAGACGGAAAGATCGCCGACTACAACGAGTTGTGGGACCGCGACGCAAGGACAGCTGCCTTCGGCACTTATTGCCCAGAATTGGCCGCGGCTCTATCCCCGCTGCACGATGCCCGTCCGCAATTGAAAGGAGAATGAGCGGATGTGGCGGAATCCCACCATCAGGATGTGCAAATTATGACTAGGAGAAGCCGATGACATTCAAGGCACTGCTTGCAGAAAAGACAGGTAAAGCGATTTCGACCCGCGTGGTCGAAATGAATGAGCAGGATCTCATGCCCGGAGACGTCACCATCGCGGTCGACTACTCGACAGTGAACTACAAGGACGCGATGGCCATTACCGGGCGCGCGGATATCATTCGTCAATTCCCCTTGATTCCGGGCATTGATTTCGCCGGCACGGTTGTGGCGTCCTCGTATCCCGGCATCGCCGTCGGGGACCGCGTTGTCGCCAACAGCTGGGGGCTGAGCCAGACCCATCACGGCGGATACGCGCAGAAGGCGCGGGTGAAAGGTGAGTGGCTTGTCAAGATTCCGGCGCCCTTTTCAACAAAGGACGCAATGGCCATCGGCACGGCCGGGTACACGGCGATGCTGTCGGTGCTGGCCCTCGAACATGGCGGGCTTACGCCACGGCGTGGTGACATCCTCGTCACCGGAGCCAATGGCGGCGTCGGCTCCATCGCGATCGCGATCCTGTCCAATCTCGGCTATCGCGTCGTCGCGTCGACCGGACGTCTCGAGGAAGGCAACTATCTGCGCAGCCTCGGCGCGGTGGAAATCATCGACCGCCGGACGCTTTCGGAGCCGGGAGCACCGATCGCGAGCGAAAGGTGGGCTGGCGCAGTGGACTCAGTTGGCAGTCATACGCTGGCGAACGTGTTGGCGCAGACTCAGTATCGCGGCGTGGTCACGGCCTGCGGCCTGGCTCAGGGCCTGGATCTTCCCGGATCGGTCCTGCCCTTCATCCTGCGCAACGTCACTCTTGCCGGTATCGACTCGGTAAATGCACCACAAGAGGCCCGTATCGAGGCCTGGTCGCGTCTGGCGGGTGATCTGGAACTGAGCAAGCTCGCCCGCACGACGCAAGTGGTCGGCCTCGCCGACGTACCCGCTGTCGCAGGCCGGATGCTCGAAGGGAAAGTCCGGGGCCGCACAGTCGTCGACGTCAATGCGTAGCCCCGCTGCGATCCTTCCACCCAATGACACCAAACCGGGGCGTAACTGTAAATCTCCAGCGGAGATCCCAGAGGCCGCCGGATGCCTCGGCCTTGGTACCGGTGGGACTCTCGTTGAAGCGCAACTTCCTTGGAGGAAAATCATGAGCCAATCCAGCCTCGCTGTTCCCAGCCGGCGTCTGTTTCTCCGCAACAGCGGCACCGCGGTCCTATCGGGCGCCGCAATCGCTCTGCTCACCGAGCGTGAAGCCCTCGCCCAATCAGCGACCGTGTCGCAAAACAATTTGCATGACTCCGCCCCAACTCAGTTCCGAGAGGTTGGCGATGTCCGTCTCGCCTATCGCCGGTTCGGGAAGGAGGGCGCGCCGCTCCTGGTCTGCCTCCAGCACTTCACCGGCAGGATGGACAACTGGGATCCCGTCCACACCAACCGGCTCGCCCAAGACCGCCCCGTGGTGCTCGTGGACTATAGGGGCGTAGGCCGCTCGAGTGGCGAGACACCGGACTCGATGCAGGGCATGGGCCGCGACATCATCGATTTCATCCGTGCGCTTGGTGCCAAGCAAGCGGATATCTTCGGGTTCTCGATCGGCGGAATGGTTGCTCAGCAGATCGCCCTGGATGCACCCGAGCTTGTCAGGCGACTCATTCTCGCAGGCACCGGTCCATCGGGTGGCGAGGGCATGGCGGCATTCTCGCCGCAGGTCCAGGAGATCATGAGTCGGCCGAACAGCACGCCGGCCGAACGGGGGCTGGCGCTGTTCTTTTCACCCACCGCCACAAGCCAAACAGCGGGCAAGGCTTGGCTTGGGCGCATCACCGCGCGGCAGGAAGATCGGGAACCTCCCGCGTCTCCGCAGGTTAGCGCAGCGCAGTTGGCCGCATTGGCAAAGTGGGGTCAAGTGACTGGCGAGCGCTACGGCTCTCTGAAGAACATCCCGCACCGGACCCTCGTGGTGAACGGTCACGACGACATCATGGTCCCGACCGTGAATTCGTTCATTCTTCAGCAGAAGCTTCCCAACGCCCGGCTCATGCTCTTCCCGGATTCCGGACACGGCGCGCATTTCCAGTTTCCAGAGGAATTTGCCGAAGCGGCTGCCCGCTTCCTCGCCGCTGACTGACATCTGACATCTGAGCCAGTGCCCGTGAGGCACCGTACCTCAATCAACGACGAAGGACAGCCCATGAGTAACGCGATAAATGTAGAAACCAAGCACCTCAAGGTGGGAGACGTAAGCTACGCGTATCGTGAGCTACGCCCCACCACGCTGGCGGATCCCACGCCCGTGATCTTCCTGCACCGCTTCCGCGGCACGCTGGACGATTGGGATCCTGCGTTCGTCGACGAACTCGCCAAGACGCGCCACGTCATCCTGTTCAGCGACGCCGCGGTCGGTTCCTCCACTGGCACCCCCGCCAAGGACTTCGACGAGAAGGGTCGCAACGCCGCAGCCTTCGCTCGAAAACTCGGCCACCAGCAGATCGATGTCCTGGGGTTCTCGATGGGCGGCTTTGTCTGTCAGACCATTGCAATGCAGGAACCCACGCTCATCCGCAAGGCGATCGCGATCGGCACAGGTCCCGCAGGGAACCCCGAGACGGCGCCTCCGACCGACATTGTGTTTGGCATCGCCCTGAAAGAAACGTACGCCTTCGAAGACGTCCGCTATCTGTTCTTCGCCGAGGGCCGCGAGCGGGAGACGCAGGCCTATATCGACCGCTGGGCCATCCGCAAGGATCGCGAACCCGTCGTTGGGCCGCCCGTCATCGCCGCGATGGTGGAATCGGTCTCCGGGTTCATGGGCGGACAGACTGACCACTACTCGCGCCTGAAGCAATTGAAGCAGCCGTTTCTCATCATTTCGGGCGACAGGGACCCCTTCTTTCCACTGAAGAACACCTGGTTGCTCTATCGAGAGCTCGCGGATGCGCAGGTAGCCGTTTATCCACTCGCCGGCCACGCGCCACATCAACAGCACCCGGTTGAGGTTGCAGCTCACATTGAATATTTTTTAGCGACGTCTTGACGTTCGCCAAGGAGATTTCGTGCCACTCATCATCTGCAATACTCGCGCAGGCATGGATTGCGCGCTGAAAGCCAAGGTGGCTTCCGCAATCACCGAGGTCGTACACGAGACGATCAAGTCAGACTATTACCACATCAGTGTGCTGTTCAACGACCTCGCGTCTGAAAGCAGCTATGTGGCCGGCAAACCCGGCAGTGACACGATCATCGTGTGCAATATCCGCGTAGGGCGGTCTGACAATGCAGTCAAGACACTTTCGCAGCGCATTAGCGATACGTGGCACGAAATGACTGGTCAGGACGAAAAAGAGATTGAGGTCGCGATCCAGGAATTGCAGGGAAAGTTTGTTGTCCGTGGGGGCAAGCCGATGCCCGATCCGCCGTATGCCTAATTCGAGCATGGCTTGCATTCTCAAATTCCCGACGCGTTTGCCGAAGCAACCGGGCACTTCATCGCCGCTGACTTACGTCCGAGCCACTAGCCGTGAGGCAACGAGATTGGAGAACAGATCATCATGAGAGCTTTCATCCTCGACAAACTCAAGAATGGCACCATTTCTTAACCACCGATGAAAGCACAAAACATGACCCAATCCGACACTCACGCATCCGTACAAGATGTTGCCCTCGTCGTTGGCGGTGGCCCCGGTATCAGTTCGAGTTGCGCCAAGCTGTTCGCGAAAGACGGCATGCATGTCGCTATCGCGGCCAGGAATGCGGACAAACCGGTTCTGCAGAACTTGGCGAATGCGCGCTCCCTGCCATCGATAAGAAAGGAATAAGGACATGACGAAAACACCAGCGACTTTTAGGAGCGACAAATGAATATGATGAAGTGGAAGAATGTGCCGACCCGCACGATTGACGTTGGCGGGGTGCCTTTCGCATATCGGGAACTCGGCCCCGATTCCGGCGTGCCGGTGATCTTCCTGCACCACCTGATGGCAGTGCTCGATGACTGGGACCCGCGTGTCATCGACGGCATCGCCGCGCATCGTCGGGTGATCGCGTTCGACAACCGCGGGGTCGGTGCGTCGGGAGGGTCGGTACCGCACACCATCGAGGAGATGGGGCGGGACGCCATCGCCTTCATTCGCGCGTTGGGACTCAAGAAGGTCGACCTTCTCGGGTTCTCGTTGGGCGGCGGCGTGGCGCAGATGGTCGTTCTCCAGGCCCCAGACCTTGTGCGCCGGATGATCCTTGCCGGAACGGGGCCCAGGGGCGGCGGCGGCATCGACGAGGTCACCAGGATCGCCGTCATCGCCTACATCAAGGCGGCGCTTACCCTGAGCGATCCGAGGAACTTCCTGTTCTTTCCCCGTACCCCGGAAGGCAAGCGTGCCGCGAAGGACTATTTCGCACGGCTAAAAGAACGCACCACGGACCGTGACAAGCCCATCTCGCTGCAGGCTCGGCGTGCCCAACTGAACGCCATTCGAACTGCCGGGCTGAGTGCACCCGACGACCTCTCGGTCATTACTCAACCCGTTTTCGTCGCGAATGGCGACCGTGACCTCATGGTCGACAGCAGCCATTCGGCCGACATGGCTCGCCGTCTGCCGAATGCCAAGCTCACGATCTATCCGGATTCCGGACATGGTGGCGTTTTTCAGCACCACCGGGCCTTTGTGCCTGCGGTTCTGGACTTCCTCGCTGACTGATATGAAAAGTCAAAAAATGAAAGCACTCACCTTCAAACGCTATGGCAAGTCGCCCGAGATCGGGTTCGCCGACGTTCCCCGCCCCACGCCGAAGGCCGATGAACTGCTCGTTCAGGTCCACGCTGCGAGCGTGAACCCGATCGACAACATGATCCCGACCGGGCTCTTCAAAGCCGTCGTGCAATTCCAGCTTCCGGCCACGCTGGGCAGCGATCTGGCCGGTGTGGTGACCGAGGTCGGCAGCCGGGTGACTCGCTTCAAGCCGGGCGATGCCGTCTTCGCCAACATCTTCGACCTGGGTACGGGCTCGATCGCCGAGTTCGCGGTGGTGCCGGAGAGCGTTGCCGCGCTGAAACCAGCCAATCTGGACTTCGTGCAGGCGGCATCGATTCCGATGGTCGGGATCACCTCGTGGCAAGCGCTGAAGGAGCGCGCCAATCTTCGGCCCGGTCAGAAGGTGTTCATCCCCGCAGGGTCCGGCGGTATTGGCACGTTCGCGATCCAGCTGGCAAAGCACCTTGGCGCCAAGGTGGGAACGACCACCAGCACGGGTAATGTCGAACTGGTGCGCAGCCTTGGCGCAGACGAGGTGGTCGACTACAAGAAGCAAGAATTCGAGAAAGTGCTGCGCGGCTACGACGCGGTGCTCGGCACCGTCAGGGGTGACGCGATCGAGAAATCCATCGGCATCCTCAAGCCGGGGAGCACGATTGTCTCTCTCGTCGGGCCGCTGGACGCAGCGTTCGCTCGCGCTCGACGGCTGAACTTCTTCCTGACGTTCGTGTTCGGCCTGATGAGCCGCAAGATCATGCGCCTTGCGAGAAAGCGCGAAGTCGCCTACTCATTTCTCTTTGCGCGCCCCGATGGCGATCAACTCACCGAAATCGGCGAGCTCCTCAAGACGCAGCGCATCCGGCCAGTGATCGACAAGGTGTTTCCGTTCGAGCAAGCAAAGGATGCGCTTGCATACCTCGCCCAGGGGCGTTCGAAGGGCAAGGTCGTCGTCAAGATCAAATGAGCCTGGTTTCCCCAACCCTTGGAGTTTCCTATGAAGATTGAAAGCGCCGTTGTTCTCGTCACGGGCGCCAATCGATCTCCGGTCCACCTGATCCCGGTTTTGCGAAAGACCTTGGAGCGTTCTGGATCTTGAGACAGGTCATACGCCTGTTGAGTTATCGAATCAGGAAGAAAGCAAAACGTCATCGCGTGAACTATTCATTTCTTTCCATGAGAGCAAGCGGAGACCAGTTACGCGAGATCGGTCGCCTCATCGATGCCGGGATTATTCGGCCAGTTGTGGATCGGGTCTTTCCATTCGAATCGACCAACGAGGCCATGGCCTACGTCGAGGCAGGCCGCGCGAAAGGCAAGGTCGTCGTCAAAGTAAGATGACGCCGTCTCGCTTCCAGGATTAAATGGCACAGCCCGTAGCGGACCGCGTCGCCGCACCCACTGCTCACGGTGCCGATCCTGCCGACGCTCGTGCGATTTGCGCTGCCAAACATGGGCGCGATGCTGGCGACGGCGCTGGCCGCAATCGCCGAGACGACCTATGTCGGCAAGCTCGGCGTGGCCTCGCTGGCCGGGATGGCGCTCGTATTTCCGATGGTAATGCTGCAATTGATGCTGTCGGGCGGCTCGATGGGCGGCGGCGTGTCGTCCGCCGTGAGCCGCGCGCTCGGCGCCGGGGATGGAGCGCGCGCGAACGCGCTTGCCGTGCACGCAATGTGGATCGGGTTGTCGGCGGGAGCGCTGTACACCACGCTGATGCTCGCCTTCGGCCCCACCGTGTTTGCGACGCTTGGGGGCCGCGATGAGGCGCTGGCGCAGGCAATCGCATACTCGAACGTTGCGTTCACCGGGTCGATCGGGGTCTGGCTCATGAACACCTTCGCATCGGTGATCCGCGGCTCCGGGAACATGCCGGTGCCCTCGGCGACCTTCCTCGCGGTCTCTGTGCTGCAGGTCCTGGTTGGCGGCGCGCTTGGGCTTGGCTGGGGACCGTTTCCCCGGCTGGGCATGGCTGGCGTCGCGGCCGGACAGGTGATTGCGTACGCAATCGGCACGATCTACCTGTACGCCTATCTGACATCGAGCCGCTCGCGGGTCCGGCTGTCGGTACGCGCGACGCCGCTGCGGTGGGAGCCGCTGCGCGACATCCTGAAAGTGGGTGCGCTCGCTAGCATCTCGCCGTTGCAGACGGTGCTTACGATACTGATCCTCACCTGGCTGGTCGCGCAATTCGGCACCACTGCGCTCGCCGGCTACGGAATCGGCACCCGGCTCGAATTCCTGCTGATCCCCATCGCATTCGCCATTGGCGTGGCATCGGTGCCGCTCGTGGGCATGGCAATGGGCGCCGGCAAGATCGCGCGCGCCCGGCGCGCGACCTGGGTCGCGGCGGCACTCGCAACCGCGCTACTCGGTGCGATTGGGATCGTGGTGGCCATCGTCCCCGACATGTGGACCCGTCAGTTCACGCAAGACCCGGAGGTGCTCGCTTCGGCCGCCGTCTACTTTCTCTGGGCAGGGCCTAGCTATGCGCTGTTCGGTCTGGGGCTCTGTCTCTATTTCTCGTCGCTCGGTGCTGGCAAGGTCGGCGGGCCGGTACTTGCCGGCACGCTGAGGCTGGTACTGATTGCCGTCGGCGGCTGGATTCTCGCCGCCGCGCAAGCGCCGTCGTGGACGATCTTCGCGCTTGTCGCGCTCGGTATGGCGGCCTATGGCTTCGCGTCGGTCATCGCGGTGCGGTACACGCCTTGGGGGATCGACCGATGACGGAAGAGGACATCGCCGAAACGCTATTCTGGATCGCCAGCCTGCCGCCGCACATGAACATCAACCGCATCGAACTCATGCCGGTTAACCAGTCGTTCTCGCCATTCCAGATCTATCGCGGAGCGTCGGCCTGACGTCCCACCGATTGCCCGCAAGGGATCACGCATCCGCGGGAGGCCAAGACGCTCCCTGCGCGAGGCGACATGGTCCTGGCCGGATCGCGAATGTCGGCTCACGGCTGTGGATTCAACCGATCGACGCAACAGATTTTCGATATCGTTCGGCGGGTGTTTCGTAGTTTAGAGTTTTCCTTGGGCGGTCATTTAATTTTCTCGCCACCGTGCAAGAGCAACGGCAACAGTTCCATCGTTACCGCCACGAAGGCCTTGACATTAGTGGATGGGTGCTTTGGGTTGGCGTAGAGGAAGTGCACCTGCCCAACGGACCTTGCGCGCCACCCGGGGACAGCGGGCACCATTCGTCCGGCGTCGGTCTGCGCCAGGAAGTCGGGCAGCCAACTCACGCCGGTCCCGAGTGCCACAAGTTCCTTGATGGTCTCGAAGTCGTCCACCACCACCTTCGGGTTGACATTGATCTTGACGGACGAGCGTCCCTTTACCATATAGAACGAGCGCTGCGTTCCTCTGTAGCCGATGAAGTCGATGGAGGAAAGATCCTTCGGCTGCAAGGGTGCCTTGTGTCTATGAAGATATTCCGGGGACGCGTAGACGTTAGCGGTCAGCTCAATTAACCGTCGGCCCACAAAGCTGGAGTCGCGCATCGCGCCAGCACGAACTGCCAAGTCAATTCCCTCCGCGAGAAAGTCCACGATTCGGTTTGAAACCAGCAGTTCGACCTTGACGCTGGGGTAACGCGCGACAAAAGCATGGATCACTTTGGGTAACAACGTGTGCGCGATGTCTACCGGTGCAGTGATCTTGAGCAGCCCGGACGGGTGCTCGCTGACGGAGGTCACCTCGACGCGAGCCTGCTCCAGTCGGCGTACCGATTCCTGGCAGTGTCCGAAGTAGATCCTTCCCGCTTCCGTAACGTGCAGTTTTCGCGTGGTGCGTGTAATCAACGCGACGCCGAGTGCTTCCTCTAGTGAAGCCAACCGCTTACTGACGGTCGTCTTCGGCATCTTCAAGCTATGCGCTGCTGAAGACAGGCTGCCCGTCTCCACGATGCGGACGAACACCGCCACCGCATTCAAGTCGACGTCATTGTCCATAGTTGTGCACAGTGAAACCCAATTTTCCCTCTAATCATTATGCCCCAGCCTCGTACAGTGACGATGTCACACCTATATCAATGGAGAGTAAAGCATGAACGCGAACAACCGCATTTTGGTACCGACCGTCCCCTTTGCGCTGTTGCCCACGTGCCCCGCAAACAAGGTGTCGCGGCGGGAAGTGTTGAAGATGGCCCTTGCCATAGGTGCGGCAGGCTTCCTTGCGCCTGCCGGCGCTGCTGAGGGGGAAAGTGCCGGCCTGGACTTCAAGGGACCCATGCCGACGCCGGATCAAATTCTGGGCCCTTTTTACCCGGTGCAGAAACCCGTCGATGGCGGCGCCGACTTGGCACGGCTCAAGGGGCGTGCGGCGCAGGCGCAGGGTCAGATCATCTATGTCACCGGGAATATAAGGAGCATACGCGGTGACCCATGTCCGGGAGTGAAGCTGGAAATCTGGCAAGCCAACGGTGCGGGCCGCTATACGCACCCCCATGATCGCAACCCTGCCCCGCTTGATCCGAACTTCGACGGGTACGCGACTGTAGTCACCGATGCGCAAGGCCGCTACCGATATAGGACGGTCAAGCCCGGTGCTTATCCGGTCGTGGCCGACTATTGGAGGCCGCCGCACATCCATTTCGACATTACCGGCAAGGTCAACCGGTTGGTCACCCAAATGTACTTCCCGGATGAACCGCTCAACGCGAAGGATCCGCTGTTGCAACAATCATGGGCAAAAGAAAGCCTGATTGCGAAAATCCTGCCGCCAACGGCGAACGAAGAACCCGACGCGAAGCTGGTCGTATGGGACATCGTGCTGATCCAGGGATGATCCGGCTATCAAGATTCTTTTTCAAAGAGGGTAGATATGAACGTGGTTTCAAGACGGTTATTTTTCGCAGGTCTTTTTGTTTTCGGGCTCTGGGTCGCTGTGTACGCGGCCGACATGTTGACTTTGGTCAAGGAGAGATCCCAGATCGAATTCGTCGGCACCAAACCCGGTGGGTCGCATCGCGGGGGATTCAAGCTGTTCACAGCCGATGCAGCCGCGGACTGGGGCGACCTCTCGAAGAGCAGCTTCAAGATCGACATCGATGCCACCAGTCTCTGGTCCGACAACAACGGGCTGACTGGCCACTTGAAAAATTCGGACTTCTTCGACGTTTCCCGGTATCCCAACATCACGTTCGAGACGACTAGGATCGAGCTTGCGAGCGCCAAGGAAGCCGTCGTAACCGGCAAGCTGACGATGCTCGGCAAGGCCGTGGAGATCGCCATTCCCTGCAACATCGAAGTGACTGACGGCAGCCTCCAAGTGAAATCCGAGTTCAAGATCGATCGCACCCAGTGGGGCATGACCCACTCCAAAGGCAGGGTCGACGACGAAGTCGAAATTGCGGCGAGATTCGTGTTCGGGCGGTAGTCGCTCCATTTAACCTGATCAAGGCCGAAATTGCGGCATGAGCATCCGGTCTCCGAGCAATAGGCGGCCTGAACCTTCGTTCCATCGCACTGCCTTCGGCAGCCGCAGAACTCAAACGATGAATGTCAGCTTTGGGTTGTGGATTCAACCGATCGACGCAACAGATTTGGTCGAATCGTTCGGCGGGTGTTTCGTAGTTTAGTGTTTTCCTTGGGCGCTCATTTAATTTCCTCGCCACCGCATTGAGCTTGGCTTGCGAGTAGGCGGAAAGGTCAGTTCCCTTGGGGAAATACTGCCTCAATAGCCCGTTCGTATTCTCATTGGTCCCGCGCTGCCAAGGATTCTGAGGATCACAGAAGTAGACCTTTATGTCCGTCGCCAAGGTGAAGCGCTTGTGGTCGGCCATCTCTTTGCCCCGATCCCAAGTCAGCGATTTGTAGAGTTCCTGCGGTAACTTGCGAGCGTTCTTGATCAGCGCGTTGATGACCGTCTCGGTATCTTTGCTGGCGACCTTCACCAGCATCACATAGCGTGTATGACGCTCGACGAGGGTCGCAATCTGGCTGTTCTTGCTTCCGAACAGCAGGTCACCTTCCCAGTGACCGGGTACCGCCCGGTCTTCAACCGTGGCCGGACGCTCGCTGATCGACACCGTGTCCGTGATTCTGCCGTGATTGTCTGTCTTCTGCGTGTGATGGCGCGAACGGCGCATGACTCGCGTGCGCCGCAAATGCTCCAGCAGTTCCTTCTTCAGGGCGCCACGGGCCTGAATGAAGAGGCTGCGATAGATGGTCTCGTGTGACACCTGATAGTTCGCGTCGTCCGGGTAAGTACGCTTGCAGCCACCCGGCAATCTGCTCCGGTGACCACTGCACTTGGAGCTTGTCTGCCACGATGTGCGCCAACGTTCGGTTCTCAGCCAGTTTACAGGTCTTGGGGCGACGTGCCCGATCCCAGGCGGCCTGGTCGGCCTGACTCGCCCGATAGCATTCTTGACCACCGTTGCGCTTGATCTCACGGCTGATGCGTGGAGGGTGCTCGCCCGAGTGACGTTGCAATCGAACGGATCGAGTGACCCGCAACCACAGCACGCGATATCTCTTCGCGTTCGGCCAAAGTCAGCGCCAATCTGGAACGACATCGTTGCGCCGGACGTATCCCGCCTGTCTCTGCCAGAATGCGTTGTATCGATGAGTGGTTCCGATCAAACAACTGGGCGATCTGCTGGAGAGACTCACCTTTCTGCCAGCGCTCCCACATCAGCGCTTTCTGGCTTTCCGTGTAATAAATCCGCGGTCTTTGCTTCATCTGCAACACTCCTTCTGCTTACGCAGCATCTAGTGTGTTGCATCCACCGATTGAATCCGCAGTCGTAAGCCGCCGGTGGCGCTTGCCAAAACCGGACACTGGTCGTCAGATCTGTTGCGAACGTTCTTCCCTCATCCCTCATCCCTCATCCCTCGTCCCTCGCCCCTCGTCCCTCGCCCCTCGTCCCTCGCCCCTGTCTTATCTCACATCGCTCGGACTGAACACCGGCGCGCCCTTGCGCGAGGGAATGCCGTCGTCGCTTTCGCTGTCGGACTGAAGCAGGCTTTCGAGTTCCTGCACCGCTTCCTTGCTGCTTTGAATCAGCCGGGTCTCGTCGTGGTAAACGGCGTGCTGGCGCACCAGGAATTGCTCGTCATGACTGCGGAAGGTGGCGATCGCGTCCTGCGCCTGCCACTCCGTCAGGTCCAGCCCGCGCAACACTTGTTGCGTAAGCTCGAGGGATGACCCGTAGGTCTCGCGTATCAGATAGTCCACGCCGATGTCCATCAGCCGGTGCGCATGGAAACGGTTGCGTGCCCGGGCGTAGATGCGGAGATTCGGGAAATTTTTCTTCGCCGTTTCCGCGGTGCGCACCGAGGATTCAATCTCATCGATCGCCAACACCAGAATTTCCGCCTTGTCCGCCTTAGCGGCAAGCAACATGTCGAGCCGCGAGGCGTCGCCGTAGTAGGCGCGGCTGCCGAAGCGGCGCACCGATTCGACCTGCTCCGCGCTCTTATCGAGCGCCGTAAAGGGAATCCTCTTCGCCCGCAGCAGCCGCCCGACGATCTGGCCGACGCGTCCGAAGCCGGCGATGATGACCCTGTTTTCGCCGGCATCGATTTCGTCGAACTTCTCCTCGACCGGTTTTCTCAGCCATCCGGCAATCACGACATCATTCAGGACGAAGGCCAGCGGCGTCAGCGCCATCGACAGGGTTACCACGATCACAAGCGAGTCGGTCAGCGTGCGGCCCATGATGCCGCTGTCCGCCGCCAGGCCGAACAGCACGAAGGCGAATTCGCCGCCTTGGCACAAGGCGACAGCGAGTCCGCGCGAGGACTTCCAGCTGTGCCCGGAGAGCCGGCCGATGCCGAGCAGGATCGCCGCCTTGACCGCCATGAGTGCGGCGGTGGCGCCAGCGATGGCGAACGGATGGGAAACGATCAGGCCGAGATCCGCGGACATTCCCACTGAAATGAAAAACAGCCCGAGCAGCAAACCCTTGAACGGCTCGATGTCGGCTTCCAGCTCGTGGCGATACTCCGAGTCGGCGAGCAGCACGCCGGCAAGAAAGGCGCCAAGCGACATCGACAGTCCCACCGAAGTCATGAGCAGCGAGGTGCCGATCACCACCAGCAGCGTGGCCGCGGTGAAGATCTCGCGGATGCCGCTGACCGCAATCGCATGCAGAATCGGTCGCAGCAGGTAACGCCCGCCGACGACGACTGCAAGGATTACGCCGATCGCGGTCAGCGCGGCCAGCCATGTGCTGCGGCCGGCGGGATTCATGGCGCCGGCGCCGAGCAGGGGAATCACCGCCAGCAGCGGAATGACCGCAAGATCCTGGAACAGCAGGACGGCGAACGACGAGCGTCCATGCCGCGCCGTGAGCTGGCCCTTCTCGGCAAGGATTTGCAGCACGAATGCGGTGGACGACATCGCCAGGCCCAGCCCGACCACGACCGCGCTCTGGACCGTCATTCCGAACGCGAGTGCGATCGCACCCAGCACTGCGCCGGTAATCAGAACCTGGGCGGCACCCAGTCCGAATACCGAGCGGCGCAGCACCCACAGCCTCGAAGGTTGCAGCTCCAGCCCGATGACGAACAGCAGCAGCGCCACACCCAGCTCGGCGAAATGCAGGATGTTCTCGACCTCAGTGACGAATTTCAGGCACCAGGGGCCGATTATGACGCCGGCCGTGAGGTAGCCCAGCACAGCGCCCAGCCGAAAGCGTCGGAACAGCGGCACCGCCACCACTGCGGCGGCGAGAAAAACGGCGGTTTCGGCGAGAATTGTCATGGGACCGGGCAAGCGATACTGGAATTCTACGGCAGTGCGCAGCCCTGCCGTGCGCCCAGCTAGCCTAGAACAACTTCACGAATTCGAGGTACAGAGAAGGCACGATGAAAATCGTGATGACGATCGTCGCCAGCCACAGCAAACCCATCATCCGTCCGGACAATCGGAGTTCCTGAGGCAGGTGGCGATACATCAGGAAAATCGTCGAAAACGAAACGATGGGAAGCAGGGCGGCCTGCCCGAGTCCGGTCCACACGACCAGCTTCACCGGCGCCTGGCCAAAGATGAAATATAAGGTTACGGCCAGCAGGCTGATGACCAGTATGTACCGGTCACGGTAACGGGTGCGTTTGCCGTAGTCGTCGCGCTCGAAAGCCTTCAGCAGTTGCGAGAAGTCGGCCAGCATGCGGGCGTTGCCGGCGGTGACCGCGAACACGGTGCCGTACAGGATCATCACCGCGCCGAGGTAGAACAGCCACAGCGACCATGGACCCAGCGTCTGGGTGTAGATGTTCGAGAGCGCCGCGATCATCTCCTTGCCTGCGGGAACCTGGCCCATGCCGTGCAGGACGCCCGCGCCCAGCAGATAAAACGCGATCGTGGCCAGCGTGTACACGATCATCGACACCACCACGTCCACGTGCATGACGCGAATCCAGCCGTTGGCGCGCCGGCGCCACGCCTCGCTGTCCTCGCGCGGGCCGGTGAAGCGCGCATAGCCCTTCTCGATGCACCAGTAAGGATAGATGCACAGTTCCCCCGACGCTACGCCGGTGATCCCGAACACGGCGATGGCCACCGCCAGGCCGTCGCCAGGGGGAAAACTGGGCACCAGTCCGCCGGCAACTTTGTCCCAGGAGAAGTATTCGGGCATGTTCGTGAGCAGGATGGCCGAGAGCACCGTGATCATGGTGAATAGCGCGACCTTGAACATGGCGATTTTTTCCACCCTCGAATAGGCGCCGCCAAGTAGCAGCGCCAGCGTGATCGCGAGCACGATCAGCACCCAGCCGGTGACGGGCACCGAGGGCAACAGGGAGAACATCACCTGCGATACGCCGATGTACATGCCGGTCAGCGCGAACAGGACCATCACGGTGGCCGCGAACCAGGCCCACACCACCCAGTTGACCAGAAGTTTCGGGCCGGGTACCCGGGAAAAGAAAGTCAGCGTCGTCTCACCGGTGGTGATGACGTAGCGGCCCATGGCGGCCTGCACCACCGTTTTGATCAGGCAACTCACGATGATCAGCCACATCATGGTGTAGCCGAGCTTTGCGCCCAATGTGGTGGTGGCGATCAGTTCCCCGGAACCGACGATCGAGGCCGACAACACCAGTCCGGGACCGATCCGGCGCAGGATGTTTCCCTTTCCTTGCGGCGGCTCCACGACGTTGCGCGGATCGAGCTTGTAGGGGTCGAAGTGCTCGTCGCCGGTAATCGCTGGTCGCGTGGCAGCGGTTGTTGTGGTCATGGATTCCTCCTGTCGCCTCATCCCCTGCCTTCTCCCCCTCAAGGGGGTACTGAACCGATTCCCCGGGCGGAGAAGGTGCGCTGCGCGGGCTCATGTTGCTTCTTAAATTTTTGAGTTCCTCTACGCTTTTCAGGCAGATAACCAATTCCTCCTGAGTTGTTGCCTCCCAAGTTCTCTTTCCACATCTTGACCTTTCCTCCCTCTCCACTTGTGGAGAGGGGCGGGGTGAGGCGGCATTGTTACTTGGCCGCTATGACTCTTATTTCCACCTTGTACTGAGGGTTCGCGAGTTTCGATTCCACACAGGCGCGGCAGGGGGTATTTCCTTTCGGCACCCACATGTCCCACACGGAATTCATTTCGGCAAAATCCTTCATGTTCGCCAGCCAGATGGTCGCGGTCAGGATACGGGTCTTGTCGGTGCCGGCTTCCTTCAGGTACCGGTCTATCTTGTCGAGAATCTGGCCGGTCTGGCCGGCCACGTCCACGTTGGCGTCGTCGGCGACAATGCCGGCGGTGTAGACCGTGTCCCCATGGACGGCGACCTGCGAAAGGCGCGGTCCGACGTGCAGGCGCTGGATGGCCATTGTGCGTCGCTCCTCATCGGTAAGTCTGTGCGGTTACATGAACCATCTGCGGAATTCGCTTATCAGCACGAATGCCGTGATTACAGTGGCGCCAAGCCAGAGCAGGGCGGTCATCCATGCCGGCGCGTTCAGCTCCTTTGGCAAATAGCGCTGAATCAGGTAAACCGTGCCGAATGAAATGATGGGAAGCGTCCACGCCTGCGACAAGCCGCCCCAGGTCACCATCGCGACCGGTTGCTCGCCGAAGATGAAAAACATGATCACCGGGATGACAGTCAGCACCACGATGAAGATATCGCGCCAACGCTTGCGTGCCTTGTAGTCGTCGTGCGCGAAGACGCCCTGCAGCCGCATGAAATCGGAAAGCATGCGCGAGTGGCCTGCGGTGGCGGCGAAAATCGTGCCGTAGAGGATGACGATCGCGCCCACGTAGAACACGTACTTGGCCCACGGGCCGAGGGTCTGGGTATAGATATTGGACAGAATCGGGATCATGTCGCTGGTGGCAGGCACAAGCCCCATGCCATGCAGAATCCCCGCGCCGAGCAGATAGAACGCGATGGTGGCGACGGTGTAGATGATCATCGAGAAAATAACGTCCACATTCATCACGTGCACCCAGCCCCTGGCGCGCCGGCGCCACGCTTCCGAGTTCTCGTGCGGGCCGGTGTAGCGCGCGTAGCCTTTTTCCACGCACCAGTAGGTGTACATGTAGAGTTCGGTCGCGCCCACACCGGTGATGCCGAACGTGGCAAGCGCAATGGCGACTCCCGCGGCCGGCAGTTGGAAGGTGAAGCCCTGCGCCACGTCGGCCCAGGAGAAGTACTGCGGCATGCGTGTGAGCACGACGGCCGCGAGCAGCGTGATCAGCGTGAACAAGCCGACCTTGATCATCGCCAGCCGCTCGATACGCTCGTAAGCACCCCCGAGCAGCAGGATCAGCGTGAGCACGAAGAAGGCGAGCACCCACCACATCACCTGGATGTCGGTGGCGAGTTTCATCACCTGGGAAACGCCGATGAACATTGCGCTGATCTGGAACAGCGTCGTGAAAACCATCGCGATCCAGGCCCACAGCACCCAATTCACCTTGCCGATTTTTCCGGGAATGCGGTTGAAAGCTTCCAGGCCGGTTTCGCCAAGCGCGATGGTGTAGCGGCCGAGGAAGGCCTGCACCACGGCCTTGATCAGACAGCTCAGGACGATCAACCACATCACCGTGTAGCCGACCTTTGCGCCCAGCGTGGTGGTGGCTATGAGTTCGCCCGAGCCGACGATCGACGCGGAAAGCACGATCCCCGGGCCGATTTTTCTCAATATCTTGCCCAGGGTCGTGGGCGGTTCGAGTACGTCTTTGGGATTCAGTGCATAGGGATCGAATAGGCCCTTCTCGACAGCCTTGTCGATCGGTGTGGACGCCGTGGTCATGTTCGTCTCCTCCGGTATCTATGATTCTTATGGCGTCTCTGTGGACGCTATGCATTTCGGGACGGGCGCCCCGGTCATGCCGGCCAACCGGGCGTAAGGTAACCTATTCCGGCGGCGCAAGGAAGCCGCCGGAACTGAGGTTCGAGGGACGAGGGGCGAGGGACGAGGTAATAGAAAAAGGTTTTATGCTCTTTCGTTTTTACTCGGCCCTCGTACCTCGGACCTCGCGCCTAAGCGGTTGCGGGACGCGATCCGCGCAATGTCACCAACTCTTCGGCCACCGTGGGATGGATTGCGACAGTATCGTCCAGGTCGCGCTTTGTCGCCCCCATTCGCACTGCCACCGCGAAGCCCTGAAGTATTTCGTCGGCGCCGGAACCGAAGACATGCAGGCCGACGACCTTTTCCTCGGGGCCGGTGACCACCAGTTTCAGCGCGCACTTCGCCTTGCGATGGGTGAAGGCGTTATACATCGGGGTGAAACTTGCGTCGTATACCTTGACCGCCGCGGCCCCGAACTTCTGCGTCGCTCCTTCCTCAGTTAGTCCGACGGTGCCGATCGGTGGATGGGTGAAGAGCACCGTGGGAATATTCTCGTAAACGAGCTTGCGCTCCGTCATTCCGCCGAAAACGCGGTCCGCGAGTCTGCGGCCGGCTGCGATAGCGACCGGGGTCAGCTCGAACCGACCGGTAATGTCGCCGATTGCATAGGTGCCAGCAACATTGGTGTTCTGGTACGCGTCGGTACCTATGTCACCCGAGTCGTTGACCTTTACCTCCGCCTTGTCCAGATTGAGTTTGTCGGCATTGGAGCGTCGACCTACAGCCCAGATCAGCGTGTCCACGCCATCCACAGCCTGGCCGTTGTCGCATTCGATACGAATCGCGTCGGAGGTCTTCCCGACCCGGGTTACGCGCGCCCGTGTGACCATTCGTACCCCATCGGCTTTCATCTGCGCCATCAGGCTTTCGCGCAGCATCGCATCGAAGCTGTGCAGGAAGTAATCGCGGCGCAGAATCATGGTCACGTCGGCACCCAGTGCCCGCAACACGCCGGCGAATTCCACCGAGACGTAGCCGGCGCCGACGATTGCAACCTTATTCGGTCGCGCCTCCAGCTCGAAGAATCCGTCCGAGGAGATGCCCAGTTCCGATCCGGGGATGTCCGGCATGATCGGCCGACCGCCGACTGCGATGACGATATGCTCCGCGGTGAGCGTCTCGCCGTTCACCTCGACGGCCTTGGGCCCGGCGAAGCGGGCAGAGCCGCGGATGATGTCCACGCCGTTCTTGAGCAGGGTGCGCTCGTAGTGGCCGTTCAGGTCGAGTACATGCTGATCGCGGTTGCGCTTCAGGTGGGCCCAGTCGAACTCGGTCCTGGAGATCGTAAATCCGTAATCGGCAGCATCGTCGATCGCATGGGCGAGGCTGGCACCGTTCCACATGATCTTCTTGGGCACGCAGCCGACGTTGACGCAGGTGCCGCCGAGCCGGCCGGCCTCGATCAGCGCGCACTTTGCGCCGTAACTGGCTGCGCGATTGGAAACCGCGACGCCGCCGCTGCCGCCGCCGATTGTAAGGAGGTCAAAATGTCTGGTCATTGTGTGAGAATGCGTGTTGATCCGGGGGAAAACTACCGGCGAGTATAACGGACACCATCAACGGGTCATGGCATCGAGAAAAGCACTGGTTACGGGGGCCACCGGAGTCGTCGGGCGCTATCTGCTGAAGCACCTGGCCGAAACCGGCGGTTGGGACATCGTGGCGGTATCGCGGCGCAGGCCCGACATCGTCGGCGGCTACGCGCACATCGCCGCAGACCTTACCAATCCGGCGGAATGCAGGGCGAAGTTCGCGCATCTCGATGACTTGACGCACGTGTTCTACGCAGCGTATCTGGAGAAACCCACCCAGCCCGAATCGGTGGTGACCAATCTCGGTATGCTTACGAATCTGGTGAACGCGATCGAGCCGGTCGCGAAGAATCTCGAACACGTCAATCTGGTGGAGGGCACCAAGTGGTACGGCAGCCATCTCGGGCCATTCAAGACTCCGGCAAAAGAATCGGATCCCCGATTGGCGCAGACCCTGTTCTACTACGATCAGCAAGACTTTCTCGAAGCGCGCCAGAAGGGCAAGCGCTGGAACTGGTCAGCGATTCGCCCACACACGGTTAGCGGTTTTTCACTCGGCAGCCCGATGAATCTGACCACGGTGATCGCGGTGTATGCGGTAATCTGCAAGGCACTGGGCCTGCCGCTGTCGCACCCCGGCAAGCCTCTCAACTACCGCATTCTCTATCAAGCGACCGATTCGGCGTTGGTGGCGCGGGCGATGGCGTGGATGGCGACCACGCCACAGTGCGCCAACCAGGCGTTCAACATCACAAACGGCGATCTGTTCCGCTGGGACAGCCTGTGGCCGAAGATCGCGCAATTCTTCGACATGGAAGTGGGGCCGCAGAAGAACATCAACCTGCAGCAGTTCATGGCGGACAAAGGGCCGGTATGGGACCGGATCGTGAAACAATACGGTCTCAAGCCCAACAAGTTCGAAGAAATCGCCGCCTGGAAGTTCGGCGACTTCGTCTTCTCCGCCGAGTGGGACGTCATCTCCGATATGGGCAAGGCGCGTCGTGCCGGCTGGTGCGAGGCGCTGGATAGCGAGGATATGTTCCTGCGTCTGTTCGCCGAATTCCGGCGGGAGAAGATCATTCCCTGATCCCCTTCACCCTTCACCCTTCACCCTTCACCCTTCACCCTTCACCCTTCACTCATTCACCCTTCACCCTTCACCCTTCACTCTTCACCCTTCACCCTTCACGATATTCCAAATGATCGACCTCTACTACTGGCCCACACCCAACGGTCACAAAATTACCATCTTCCTGGAAGAGACCGGCACGCCTTACAACATCATTCCGGTCAACATCGGCGCCGGCGATCAGTTCCGGCCGGAATTCCTGAGGATCTCCCCCAACAACCGGATGCCGGCGATCATCGATCATGCGCCTGCGGATTCCGGCCCGGCCATACCGGTATTCGAGTCGGGGGCAATCCTGTTGTACCTCGCCGAGAAGGCCGGCCGGTTCCTTCCAAAGGACGTTCGCGGCCGCTTCGAGGTGCTGCAGTGGCTGTTCTGGCAGATGGCGGGACTGGGGCCGATGGCGGGGCAGAACCATCATTTCACCCAGTACGCGCCGGAGAAACTTCCGTACGCGATCGATCGCTATGTCAGGGAGACTTCGCGCCTGTACGCGGTAATGGACAAGCAGCTTTCGGATCGGGAGTTTCTTGCCGAGGGCTATTCGATCGCCGACATGGCCGCCTATCCCTGGGTGGTGCCGCATCAACGGCAACAACAGAACCTGGACGACTTTCCCAACCTGAAGCGCTGGTTCGAAAGCATCCGTTCCAGGCCCGCGGTGGTGCGTGCCTACGAGAAGGGCAAGGCAATCAGCAGCCAGCCCGTAGTTGACGAGAAGTCCCGCGCCATCCTGTTCGGGCAGAGTGCCGCGACGGTCACCTCACCCCCCCGCCCTCTCCACACGGGAAGCGCGTAGAGAGGGGGCCAAGAAATAGGAAGGGCGACCATTCGGTCGCCCTTTCATTCTTAAAACTCCCTCTCCGCCCTTCGGGGGGAGAGGGCAGGGGTGAGGTGGGTGGGCGTGAGGAGTTATCCGCCCCAGTTGCGAACCAGGTCGTCGTACGCCTGCTCCGCGGTGCGGCTTTGCAGTGCGCGCTTTTCCTGTGCCGCGACGTCTGCCTTGGCCGGGCCATTCCAGTCGCGAACCAGATCGGCCTGCATTTCTGCGGCGGTGCGCTGGCGCACAAGACCGGTGTTTGCGCCGGTAGCGCGGTAGTTCCAGTCGCGAACCAGGTCGGCATGCGCGGCGTCCGCGCTGCGCGTATGAATGGCACCTTCTGCCATTGCGCCCGCGGCGAAAAACACCGAGATGACCGCGCCGCCGAGCAAGAACGTGGTAACTGCTTTCATGACTCCCTCCTGACGAAAAGTTGACTTATGTAACGTTCGTTCGGGCAAGTTACCTGTTCACCTTCGCGTGAACTATTGCCCGAGCTGCGGAGCGAAGCATGACGCAGCAGCAGGGGATCATTCTTGGAAGCTATTGCGGAGTTTTTGGCGTTTGTTGCGGAGGGCGGGAGATTCTTGCTGTGTTCTGGTACGTTCTTGCGGCAGCACCCACAACACCTCATCCCCCGGACGCGCGGACACGTTAGTGATGAAATCACCCGTTTGCGGGTAGCGCGTCAAGCTCCGTCTCCCGCCCCAACGTCAAACCCCGTTCGCCGTGTCGACGGAGTTCCTCCCCTGAGCGGAGAAGGTGCGCTGCGCGGGCTTAAGGCACTGCTGGTTTTCACGCTCCCTCTCCGCCCTTCAAGGGGGGAAAGGGCGGGGGATGAGGTGGCTGGGTCGCCGTCAATCTATTGATTTGTACTCCACCGAGACGATGTCCAGCGTTTCGTCGCCAGCGGGTGTCTTGACGGTAACCCTGTCGCCCTCGCGTGCCTTGATGAGAGCCTTGGCAAGCGGGGAAATCCATGAAATCCGTCCGCGCGACACGTCCGCCTCGTCAATGCCGACGATGCTGTAAGTTTTTTCTTCACCTGCGCCGTTGGCCACGGTGACGGTAGCGCCAAAAAACACCTGATCGCTGGCCTCGCGGCTCGCCGGATCGACGACAGCCGCCGCGTCGAGCCGCTTGGTCAGGAAGCGGATGCGCCGGTCGATCTCGCGCAGGCGTCGCTTGCCGTAAATGTAATCGGCGTTCTCAGAACGATCACCGTTCGACGCCGCCCACTGGACGACTTTCACCAGCTCGGGGCGTTCCTTGTCCAGCAGGTTCAGCGCCTCGTCCTTGAGGCGTTGGTAACCGGCCGGCGTGATGTAGTTCTTGACTCCCGCAGGCAGTGCCGGCGCGCCGGT
Organism: uncultured beta proteobacterium; assembly: GCA_963695915.1. Taxonomy (GTDB): domain Bacteria; phylum Pseudomonadota; class Gammaproteobacteria; order Burkholderiales; family JACQAP01; genus JACQAP01. Next base: position 201,084 of record CAVOIO010000021.1, on the reverse strand, counting down.
GTCCTGGTCCTCGTCGTCCTGGTCGGATTCCTTGGTGAATGCCTTGCTCATCGCAATCGAATGTTCCCCGACGGGGTTGTACAATCGAATTGTCTCACTTCAATCAAAATTCGGAGGTAATTTACATGGCAATCAAGGTGGGGGACAAACTACCCGGCGGCACCCTGTGGGAACTCATCGAAGAAGAAACACCGGGCTGCACCATCGGGCCGAACGCATTCAAGGTCGAGGAAATCGCCGGGAAAAAACGCATTGCGATTTTCGGGTTGCCGGGCGCATTCACCCCAACCTGCTCGGCCAAGCACCTTCCGGGTTTCGTGAAACTGGCAGACCAGTTCAATCAGAAGAAGATCGACGAAATCTGGTGCCTCTCCGTCAACGACGCGTTCGTAATGGGCGCGTGGGGCAAGCAGCAGGGCGCCAAGGACAAGGTGCGCATGCTTGCCGACGGCAGCGGGCTCTATACCAAGGCGCTGGGACTGGAAATGGACTTGACCCAGCGCGGCATGGGCGTGCGCTCGCAGCGCTTCTCGATGCTGGTGGTGGACGGCGTTGTGAAGTCGCTCAACGTCGAGCAGCCGGGCAAATTCGAAGTCAGCGACGCCGAGACCCTGCTCAAGCAGGCCGAGAAGCACATTCAGTACATTCCATAAGAACCAAGTCTCACCCTCCACCCACCCCACCCACCTCATCCCCGCCTTCTCCCCCCAAGCGGGCGGAGAAGGAGTGAGAAAAAGAAGCGGGCGACCAAATGATCGCCCGCCGCAATTCATGCACCCTCTCCGCCTCCCTTGGGGAGGGGGAGAGGGCCGGGGTGAGGTGGAGGGGTGGGTGGGTTGGTGGGGTCCAGGAACTTGATCAGCGCGTCGAGCACCGCGTCGGGTTGCTCGCTCATCAGCGCGTGCCCGGCGTCTTCCAATGTCACCGTGCGCACGTTCGGAATTTTTGCCGCGAGAGCCTGCGCCGACTTCATCGGCGCCATCTGGTCGCGCTTGCCCAGGATCAGCAGGGCCGGGCATTTGACTTGCGCTGCTGACTCCAGCCCGCCGTCATACGCGTTACACGCGGAAAAGTCGGCGTGGAGCACGCCCGAACCTGACCGCTCCATCAGCCGCATCGCGGAACCCATCATCCAGATTCCCGGCACGCGATTGCCGCCGATCTGTGCAGCGTTGCTGTGCGAGAACACGTTGATCATCTCGTAGGCAACGTGATCGTTCGCCTTGGAGGCATTGAGCAAAGGTTCGGAGACGGGCATCGGCACGGCGGTACCGACCAGGGCCAGCTTCGCGATCCGGGCGGGATGGCGCGCCGCGGTTTCGAGTGCAACCAGCGATCCCATGCTGTGTCCCACCAGTGAAGCAGTAGTTGCGCCGGCCGCGTCCAGCACGCGTGCCACCCAGTCGGCGATATCGCCGATGCGGTCGAACGCCTTGCCTTCCGATTTTCCGTGACCGGGAAGATCCACTGCAAGCGCATTCCATCCGTGATAGGCGAAATAGCGGCTCTGCAATATCCAGACGCTGTGGTCGTGGGCCGCGCCGTGAATGAAGGCCACCGTCGGCTTCGCCGCGTCGAACGGATGATTCGCCGTGTACGCGTAGGCCTTTTTGTTATCGACTGTCAGGTACATTTCTGAAACCCAAACGCGCTCAACGCAAGTGCAGACAAATGAAGCAAAGAAAAGCCAGACAATGATGCTTCGTCACGTCGTCACGATCGCCACGCCGTCACGGCCTTCAAGGCCTTTCCTACGGGAGCAGCCCGCGGATCAGCATGTGCCGGTCGCTGATCTGGATGATGTCTAAACCAAGGCCGGACTGCCTGATTTGCGAGCGCACCTCTTCGACGGTGAACGCCGCGCATAGCGAATTGTAGAAGTCTTCCTTGAGAATCGGATGCTCGTTGCCTGCAACGGTTTCGACGATCGTGCGGGCGTCATCCGGCGAGGCGGGTCTGAACAGGTCCATCACGTAGACCGCAGCGCCACGCCGGCCCAGGCGCCTGGCTTCGCTCCACAACACCATCGGGTCCGGAAGGTGATGCAACAGGTCCTTGGACAGCACGGCGTCGAAGCTGTGTTCGTCGAATGGCAATCCGGGAATGTAGCCTTGCACGGTGGCAATGCGCTTCTGCAGGCCGGCAGCCTCGACCGCTTTCTGCGCATGCGCGAGCATGGCCGCGGAGCCGTCTATGGCCGTAATGCGTATCGTGGCAAAGGCACGTGCGAGCCGAACCGGGACATCGGCCGGCCCGCAGCCAATGTCGAGAACATTGCCCAGGTTCTTCGGAAAATCGGCCAACAAATGATCCACGTACCACTGGTTGGACGTGGAAAAGTCCGCCTTCGCGTAGGCGAACGCCTGTTCCGCGTCCTCCATTATTTCGGGTTCGAGAATTCGTTCCATCGTACTCACAGTATCTGAATTTGTTTAGCCGCGGAGGATTCTTCACAATACCCCATTGAGGGGTACACAGAGAACGCAGAGAACAGCAACAAATCAGACCATATGCGAAAAAGCGAAACGGGATGCAACCTCCGTCATCTCCTTTTGCAGGAGCGGGACCTGGGCAGGCGCGGCAGCGAATTGAAACACAAGGGGATTTGAACAGGAGACAACAGAGATAACGGAGATATCTATTTCTGTCTCTCTGCTCCCTAAGAGGGTATTCCGACGTGCTACGCACGTAGGGTATCCGTTACTTCCTGATCAAATGTCTGAAGCCGGCAACGTAACGTTGCTTTTGAGACAGGTTCTAGTCGGCAATCGCTGCGTAAACCAGCTGCTTGAACAGCTTCCGATAGTAGGCGCGAATCGGGCTCGGCGCCTGGCGTCATGTACACGCGCGACGATCTGTTCCTTCGGATCGATCCAGAAGTAGGTGCCGGCGTAGCCGCCCCACATGAACTCGCCCGCGGAGCCGGGTACACCGGCCACGCCCGCGGCCTTGGCGCACGGCGAACCCGAGGCCGAACGTGTAGCCCGGCGTGCCGAGCAGGATCTCGCCCGGCGTCACCGGCGACTGCGCCTGGATGCGCGTGCCCAGGTGATCGGAGGTCATCAGCGCGACGTACGACCGGCTCAGGTACCGCTTGCCGTCGAGCTGGCCGCCGTTCGCCATCATCTGTGCGAAGCGCAGATAGTCGGCGGCAGTCGACACGCCGCCTGCGCCGCCCGAATCGTTGTTCGGTACTGCCGTCACGTCGTAGAGCTTGTTGGGCTTGCCGGTCGATGCGTCCACCGGCAGCGCCTCGGCGAGGCGCCCGAGCTTGTCCTTCGGGACCAAGAATGCGGTGTCGTTCATGCGCGAGCGGCTTGAACAGACGCTCGTCGAGAAAGTCGGCAAGCCGCTTGCCCGACGCCGCCTCGACCACGCGGCCCAGCATGTCGGTCGCGAGGCTGTATTCCCACACCGTGCCCGGGCTGGTGCGCGAGCGGTGCCTTGGATAACCGCTCGACGTTCCTCGGCCGGCGACAGGCCTCTCGTACGTCCTCGTCGATACCGCGCCTTCGCATAGGCTTCCTTTACCGGCGGTGTTCTGCGTGAGGTTGGCGTAGGCCAGTCCCGCGGTATGCCGCAGCAGGTCCTGCACGGTCATCTCACGCTCCGCCGACACGAGCGTAGTAGGTCATCCTGGCGAATTCCGCATCCGCTCTCGCGACGCTGACCTGCAATCCTTTCATGGCCGGCAGGAACTTTGACACTGCATCGGTCAACTCGATCTTGCCGTCCTCGACCAGCATCATCGCTGCCACAGACACCAGCGGCTTGGTCATCGAGTAGATGCGAAAGATCGCGTCCTTCGGCATCGGCTTGCCGGTTTCCTTGTTCTGGAAGCCGACCGCGTCGGCGTACACCAGGCGGCCTTTGCGGGCGACCAGGACGACCACACCGGGCAGGTTGCCTTTGTCGATCTCCTGCTTGAACGCCTCGCTGATGCGGCCGAGCCGCTGCGCGGACATACCCACTGATCCCGGCGAAGCGGCCGGCAATCCTTGCGCCTGCATTTGCGCAGCCGCGCATGACGCCGTGACGGCGAAAGCAATGATCGCGATGGGTTTCAGTTTCATGGTGTGCCTCCCCGCTTATTTTGATCTGGTCTTGCACAACATCCTACATGATCTGATTCACCACACCGCCGTCTGCGCGCATGGCCGCGCCGTTCGTGGCGGAGGCAAGCGGGCTGCACAGGTAGACGGCGAGGTTCGCGACTTCTTCCGCCGAAGTGAATCGCTTGAGCAACGAGGTGGGCCGGAACGAGGCGAAGAAATCCTTTTCCAGCTCGGGTACCGTCATGTTTGCGGCCTTGGCACGCTCCGCGCGCAGGCGCTCGGTGTTCTCAGTGCGGGTCGGACCGGGCAACAGGGAATTCACCGTCACGCCGGTACCTGCCAGTTCCATCGCGAGCCCTCGCGCGATTGTGAGCTGCGCCGTCTTGGTCATGCCGTAGTGGATCATTTCGCGCGGCACGTTCAGCGCGGATTCGCTGGAGACGAAAATAATCCGCCCCCAGGCACGCTTGGCCATGCCTTGGCCGTAGCGGCGCGCGAAGCGCACGCCGCTCAGCACGTTCACTTCGAACAGGCGCAGCCAGTCGGCGTCCGGTATCTCGAAAAACGGCTTGCGCTCGTAGATGCCCAGGTTGTTGACGAGAATGTCGGCTTCGGGAACGCGGGCGAATACTTTTTCGGCGCCTGCCGCGCTCGCGCAGTCCGCCGCCACGCCGTCGGCCCTGGCGCCGCAATCCGAGCTGCGCAGGCGTGCGAGCGCGGCATCGACATTGGCCTGCGTGCGGCCGGTAATCGTCACCTGCGTGCCCTCGGCGGCAAGCCCGCGGGCGATCGCGAAGCCGATGCCTGCTGTCGAACCGATAACCAGGGCGTGGCGATTCTTCAGTTGCAGGTCCATTGCGTCGTCCTCTCCGAAAGGCAAGCGGGATTGGGTGGGGCCTTACTCCAGGGGCGTTGGCGGCGCGACCGAAACGCCGCGAACGCCATATTCGGCGATCGATCGGGCGACGAAGCCCGATGCTTTTACGTCTTCCACGAACTTGCGCAGATATTTCGCGCCGGCGTCGCGGCCTTTGGGCGTGCCAATCGACTGCTTGACCGAGGTGCACTGGCCTTCGAGTACACGCGACCCCGGCAGTTTTTCGGCGTCGGTCACGAGGCGCGGCTTGAGCCCGGCGAGGGCTTCAAGCTTCTCATTGACGAAAATCTGGTACGAGCCTTCGATTCCCTCGGCGCGCACGAGCTGCGCATGCTTGAGGTTGCGGGTCAGGAATAGATCGTAAGCGCTTTTTTCCGCCACCGCGACGCGCACGCCTTCGCGGTCCACGTCGGCAATCGTGCGGATAAACGATCCCGCGGGAACGAGATAGGTGACGGGAATCTCCAGATAGGCGGCGGTAAAGGAAATCTCGTGCGCGCGTTGGGGCTCATTGCCGAGGAACGCCACGTCCCAGGCCCCGGCCTTTCCCGCATCGGCCAGTTTTCCGGCGGAGTCGAACACGACGAACTCGATGGGCATTCCGAGCCGCCGTCCCAGCTCGCGCCCGAGATCGGGCGCGACGCCGCGCGGCTCGGCGCCCGGCACATAGTTTGTCACCAGAAGAAAATTTCCGGTGTTGATGCCGACACGCAATCTTGCCGTCGGAGCCAGTTCGGATCGCACTGATGAAGAGACCGGATGCGTCATCGCGCAGGACGTTATCACGAAGACCGCAAGGGATGCCAATACCAGTCCGTGCATTTTCAACCTTTGACCGACCCCGCTGTCAGGCCGGCCACCAGATACTTCTGCGCCACAATGAACATGACCACCGCAGGCAGGATCGTGAGCGTCACGAATGCCAGGACCAGTTGCCAGTCCGTCGAGTATTCGCCCTGGTAGGCCATCATGCCAAGCGGCCAGGGGTAGATGCTGTCGCGGTTGAGGACGACCAGCGGCAGCAGATAACTATTCCAGCTATGCACGAAAACGATGACACCCACGACGGCGAGGATCGGGCGTGACAACGGCAACGTGACGTAACGGAAGAACCGTATGTAGCCGCAGCCGTCGACCAGGGCCGCGTCGAAGAGCTCACTGGGCAGTTGCCGGAAGAAATTGCGAAACAGCAGGATGCTCATGCCGAGCCCGAACGCGACCTGGGGCAGCACCACGCCCCAGTAGGTGTCCAGAAGTCCGAGGTCGCGGACCTTGATGAACAGCGGAAGAATCGCCGTGGCCGCGGGGAACATGAGTCCGAGGAGCAGATACTGGAGAAGAAACCTCGATCCGAAGAAGTGAACGTGCGCGAATACGAACGCGGCCATCGACGCGGCCACGAGCGTCAGGACCACTGTCAGAACCGAGATAACAAGGGAGTTCAGGAGCAGCTGCCAATAGCGCGGTCCCGAAAGAATGGACCAGTAGTTGCCCCAATCCCATTGCGCCGGTAGCCCGAACGGATTGACCCGCAGATCTCCGAGCGACTTGAAGCCGCCGAGGACCGTTGCCAGCAACGGGATCAACACCAGACCCGCGACCACGAACAGGATTGCATAGCGCAGGAATGGCGCGATGGTAACGGGAGCGTCGTAACCGACGGGGCTACTCATAGCGCGTCTTGAGGCGGTTATACCCAAACGCAAAAGCGACGCAGATGACGAACAGGACAACGCCGACTGCGCTGCCGAAGCCGATGCGCATGCGCGTAACGCCGTAGCTGTAGAGGTAGGTCACCATCGTTTGCGTGCTGTCCGAAGGGCCGCCTTTGGTCAGCGGCATGATCAGGTCGAAGAACTGGATGGACCCCAGCACTGCGAAGAACACCGAAAGCATGATCGTTGGACGGAGTAGCGGCAGCGTCACTCGCCAGAGTATCTGCCGGCCCGTGGCGCCATCGATGTGGGCCGCCTCGTAGAGGTTCGGGTCGATCTGCTGGAGGCCCGCGATATAGATCATCATGTGGAAGCCGAAGTACTTCCAGACGATCACCACCAGGATGGCATGCATCGCCAGATCAGTATCCGCGAGCACATAGGGTGTCGCGAATCCGAGGGTCGTCGCAATTTTCGCAACCAGCCCGTAGTCCCCGTCGTAAACGAAGCGCCAGATCAGGCCGGCGGCGACGTCGGCAAGAATATAGGGAACGAAGAAGATCATCCGGAACATCACGGCACCGCGGAACCGGTCTGCAAGCAGGATCGCCATCGCGAGCGCAAGCGGCAGCTGTATCGCCAGTGACACGACGATGATCAGCAGATTGTTGACGAGCGCGGTTCGGAATGCACGGTCCTGAAACAGGAGCTCGTAGTTCTTCAGGCCGACGAAATTTTCCGGTGTGCCGTAGCCGTTCCAGTTATAGACGCTGTACCAGGCCGCTTCGCCCATGGGCAGAGCGACGAACAGCGTGAACAGGAACAGCGCCGGCGGCAGGAAGAGAAGGACGACTGCGAACTTCCCGTTCAAAAGGAAACCCCTAGTGTTCTGTTCCGTTAATTCGTGGCTGAAAACCCGGCGAGAATCGGCGCCATGCTGTGTTGCGAGTCCTCGCCGTGCGTGTCGGAGCGCGGAAGAGGGGCCCCTCTGGGGATCTGACCGCGGAGACACGCGTAAGGCCGGTGGTCGACACGCTATTGGCCGGTTGTACGGTCGCATCCCCGCGAGCGGGGCGGCTGTCGAGGCGGAGCAGGGGCCACAACTTCAGTTGGGGATGCGACCTGAGAGCAGACGCACAAGGGAGCGCCCGCCGCCCTCGATCGCCTCCGAGGTCAGATCCCCGAACGGAAAACGTTCGGGGCCCCTCTTCCGCTCTGCGGCGATCCCTGCTCCACGTTCCACCGGCCCCTTCCACTGTCAAGGACTCGCGCCTTGCCTGACACCGATTTCGCGGGTTTTCCGATCGATGATGGAATTCTGTCAAATACATTGCTGGACTGGTTTCCACGGTTCGAGAGTTATTCCACGAATTAGCGGAACAGGACACTAGTTGGCGAGCTGCCAGGCCTGCTGCACCGCCTGCGCTGCTTCCTTCGGCGTCATGACCTTTGCTGCGATATCCGCCGAGACGTCATTGACGACAGCGCCGACGGACGGCCCGAGCATCTGATCATAGAAGATCTGGTGGTATCTGGAGCGTCCGATGTTCTCGGCGATGCGGCGCAGGATCGGATTGGTGATGGCGTCCTGTGTGCCTTTGGCGACCGGAATATAAAAGCCCCGGGCGGCCGCCTCGCGTTGAAACTCGGGACTGGAGAAGTACTTCAGGAAGTCGACGGCCTGTATCGGCGAGCCCTTGGTCACCAGCCATCCGTTGAGGCCGCCGAGCGTGTCGGAGGCGTCCCCTTTGCCGCCGGCCGTAGTCGGGAAAGGGAACCAGCCGAGTTTTTCGTCCGGTATGCCTTTCTTGTCGGCCGAGTTCGCGCGCATGCTGTTCAGCATGAAGTTGCCCTGCAGCACCATTGCGCCTTTGCCATCGCCGAACTGGCCGGATGATTGCGGAAAGGTGACGCCGAGGAAGCCCGGCTGGAAGGGTTCGAGGTCGACCAGTTGCTTGAGTTGTTCGCCGGCCTTGACGAAGGGCGCGGCGGCAAAGCCTTCGCCCTCGCCGCGAAACGCCGCCTCGAACGCACCCTTGCCGCCGTTTCTTATTGCGAGATGCGTCCAGTAAAAGTGGATCGGCCACTTGTCACCGCCGCCCGCGATGATCGGCGTCACGCCCGCAGCTTTCAGTTTCTTCACCGCTGCGAGCAGGTCGTCCCAGGTCTTGATCGCAGCCGCGTCGACACCGGCCTTCGCGAACAATTCCCGGTTGTAGAAGAAGCCGACCTGAGAGACCTGCATCGGCACACCGTAGACTTTGCCGTTCAAGGTGAAGGCCCCGATCGCCGCCGGGCTGAACCGTTCCCGCCAACTGCCCGACATTGCCTGGGACAGATCCTCGATCACGCCGGCCTTGACCTGTTCCCGCAGGACCCCGCCGCCCCAACTGTAGATGATGTTCGGGCGATCCGGAGACTGCAGCAGCGTCGTCAACTTCTTCTTGTAGGCCTCGTTTTCAAGGTACTGAACGTCGATGTTGACGCCCGGGTGTTGCGCCGTATAGCGGCGGGCAACCTCTTTCAGGAAGCCGCTAGCCTGCGGGTTCTGCTCGACGTGGAGGAGCTTCACATTGACGTCGGCGGCGCCCGCGGCCGAAATGCCTGTGACAAGAGCGAATGCCGTTACGATGATTGCTTTAAAGTTCATGGCGCGCAGGTCAGTGGCTTGCTGGGGCGTTGGTCGCTGAGGCGTTCTCCGCGTTGCGGATAGAATGTGCCCGTGACGCAAGCTGACTGTCAAGGATCGCCCTTGCGGCCAATGAAGCTCAAGCGCAATTTCGCGACGTTGACGAAATCGTTCGACACACACAAGAACTCCAATTTCACAGGTTTAATGCATGGAACGCGTCGGCGTTGGCATCATCGGCTGCGGAAACATCAGCGAAGCCTATCTGAAAGCCGCTGCAACGTTCCCGATACTCGATATCCGCAGCGTCGCCGACCTGCGCCCCGAAGCTGCCCGCGCTCGCGCCGACGCATTCGGTGTCACCGCCGCGACGGTCGATGAACTCCTCGCCGACCCGTCGATCGATATTGTCGTCAACCTGACGGTCCCGGCGGCTCATGTCGATGTCGGGCTTCGCGCCATCGAAGCCGGCAAGCACGTCCATTCGGAGAAGCCTCTCGGCCTTGGGACGAAGGAAGCCCGCACCCTGCTGGATTGCGCGGCTGATCGCGGCCTGCGCGTCGGATGCGCTCCTGACACCTTTCTGGGTGGAGCGCACCAGACTTGCCGCAAGCTGGTCGACACGGGCGCAATTGGACGCCCCGTCGCCGCAACCGCTTTCTTCATGTGCCCGGGTCACGAGCGCTGGCATCCGAATCCGGCCTTCTTCTATACGGCCGGGGGCGGGCCGATGCTCGACATGGGCCCTTACTACATTACTGATCTGGTGAATCTGCTCGGGCCCGTCGAACAAGTGGCGGGGATGACCGCCCGCCCACGGGACCGGCGCGAGATTACCAGCCAGCCGCTCGCCGGGCACACGATCCAGGTCGAGGTTGCAACCCATGTTGCGGGCACACTCCGGTTCGTCTCCGGCGTCGTGGCAACAATCGCGATGAGCTTTGACGTGCCCCAGCATCGGCATGCTCCGATTGAACTCTACGGCACTGAGGCGACGCTTCTGGTACCCGATCCGAACCGGTTCGGTGGCGCGATCGAGATCGGGCGGAACAAGACCTGGTCCGAGCGGAGTGTCGAACACCTCTACGCGGACGGCAACTACCGGATCATCGGGGTGGCCGACCTTGCCCACGCGATCCGGTCGGGCCGGCCCCACCGCGCTTCCGGGGAGCTGGCTTACCACGTACTCGAGGTTATGGAGGCGTTCCAGACGTCGTCCGAGCGCGGAATACACATTACGATCGAGAGCCGACCCGAGCGGCCGGCGATTCTGCCGGCTAATCTCGCGCCTGGCGAACTGGACTGATGGGGAGGGCAAATCAATGCGCGAAGCACTGATCGTCTGGGGCGGGTGGAGCGGCCACGAACCGGAGCGTTGTGCCGGCATTGTCGCCGGATTGCTCGAGGAGGAAGGCTTCAGGGTCCACGTCGACAATACCACCGGGGCCTTCGCTGCTCCGGAACTCGCCAACATGAGCCTCGTCGTGCCGATCTTCACCATGGCGAAGATAGAGAAGAAGGAGGTCGAAAATCTGACCAAGGCCGTGCGCGGCGGCGTCGGATTGGCGGGTTTCCACGGCGGCATGTGCGATGCCTTCCGCGACGCAGTGGAATATCAGTTCATGTGCGGAGGACAGTGGGTCGCCCACCCGGGCAACATCATCGATTACCGCGTGACCATCCTGCGGCGCGATGACCCTGTCATGGAGGGCATTGAAGATTTCGATTACCGCTCGGAACAGTACTACATGCACGTGGATCCCTCGAACCAGGTGCTCGCGACCACCACGTTTTCCGGCGAGCACGCGGCCTGGATCGATGGCGTTGTCATGCCGGTGGTCTGGAAGCGCCGTCACGGGGAGGGACGCGTGTTCTACAGCTCGCTCGGCCACGTCGCATCCGAGTTCGAGGTTCCACAAATGCGTACTATCCTGCAGCGCGGGATGGCCTGGGCGGCTCGTTAGAGTCCTGTTCCGCGCCGCGGCGTGCCGCCTGTCAGGGCGCCCCGTCGCGCTTTACTGCCACGGGCAGTTTCGCCGGCGGCAGGCAGATTTCGCTGGTGCACGCCTGGGTCGAAACGATCGCGCGAATCTCGGGATCCTTTCCGATCGTTCCCTTGGGGAAAAAAGCGGAGAGCGTGACTTCGCCTTCGTAAACCTTCAACCCCGCCGGAGCAAAGGAAGGCTTGAACAGGATCGCCACCGGATAGCGCACCTGCGTCGGCGTAAGCCCATCGAAGCCGACGCTGGTCGCGATCAGGTAGTCGTATGTCGCCGGGTTGGCATTGACGTGGTAGCCATCGACTATTCGCAGTGTCACCACGACTTCATCCTCTTCGGCACTGGTTTTCGCGACCGCCGAGGCACGGACAACCGCTTCGGTCGTGATGGGACTTTGCGAAGCGGGTGCGGAAGGCCTGAAGTCGTTCTCGCTAAGTGCCAGGAGCAGTGCAGGCCAGGATTCCGGCGTGCCTTCGAGTCGATGGCCGAGACGGTCGACGACCTGCCGGGCGGCGTCGCGATAGCTCGCCGTTCCCGTGGATCGCGCCAGGCGCAACAGCAAATCGACTGCGGCCGAGCTTCCGCACGGATAGGCATTGTCGCCGTCCTCCGGCGGGGCCATCAGCAAGTAGTCTTCGGCAGTCGTGGTTGCGAGGCGACCATCGGATCGCAGAAAGCGCGCGAGAAGAGCGTCGGCGAGCCGGCGCGCGCGCTCTAACCAACGTGTGTCTTTGGTCGCGTCGTACAGCGTGAGGTAGCCCAGCCCGAGTAGCGCGTAGTCGTCCAGGAAGGCGTCGATCTGTGCGCGGCCGTTGAACATCTCGTGCCGCAGCCCGTTGGTCTGGTCGTAGGCTAGACCCCAAATGCGCTCGCCGCTTGCGCGGGCCACCACGACGTACTGCGGCATGTCGAGCGACTGAGCGGCGCGCACGAAGGCCCGGATCGCAAGACCATTGAGCGCCACCACCAGCTTCGCGTCGCGCTCCGGCTGGTGCCGGCGGTTTCGAACTTCCAGGAGCCGTTTGCGCTCGGGCGCGTACGCGGCAATCAGTTGCGCTTGGTCCCGGTGCCCGGTGCGTTTCAGCGTCTCCTCGATCGGCAGCCGCAGGCGCAGCACTCCCAGGATTTTGCCGCTGAGGATCTGCTCCGAGGTTTGCAGACTTTCCTGATCGGGCATCGGCGCCAGTTGGTAGGCATCGAAGAAGCGCTTCGCTGTCTCATCCCCGAGGACCGCGACGATTTCCCGCCGGCTCCAGAGGTAACTCAAGCCCTCCTTGCCATCCACGGCAGCGTCTTCGGCCGTGTAGAAGCCGCCCTCGGGCGCCATCATCTGCCTGATCAGATAGTCTGCCACTCCGATTGCGATCGCGCGGTAGCGCGGCTCGCCGGTGAGACGGTATGCCTCCGAGTAAATCGCGAGGAGTTGGGCGTTGTCGTAAAGCATTTTCTCGAAATGCGGAATCGACCAGGTTGTATCGGTGGCGTAGCGGTGAAAGCCCCCGGCCAGATGATCGAAAATTCCGCCCGCCGCCATCGCGTCGAGCGTGCGGGTGAGCACGCCGATATCGGCCATGCCGGCATCGAGCCCTCGCGTGCCGAGCAGCAGCGCCAGCACCGGCGCCTGCGGAAAACGCGGCCCCTTGGCGGGACCGAACCCGCCACGCTCCTTGTCGGCGCGTTTCACCCACACGGCGACCGCCTGCTCGAGGGACGCACGTGGATCGATCGGCTCGCTTGCCTCCGGCGCCCGCTGCTGCTCGCGCAGCGCGGCGGTCGTCTTCTCCGCGTTCTCCCGCACGCGCTTCGGGTCCTGCGTCCAGTTCTTGTGGATCGACTTGATGATGCTGTCGAATCCCGGCCGTCCGAAAGCGTCGTCGTGCGGCGGAAAATAGCTGCCGGCGAAGAAGGGCTTGAGATCGGGCGTGAGGAAGACGTTATTCGGCCAGCCGCCGCGTCCGGTCATTGCCTGGGTGGCTGCCATATACAGCCTGTCGATGTCGGGTCGCTGCTCGCGATCGACCTTGATATTCACGAACCAGGCATTCATCAGATCGGCAAATTCCTGTTTGCTGTAGATGGTCTCCTCCGCGACATGGCACCAGTAGCAGGTGCTGTAACCGACGGAAAGGAAGATCAATTTGTTTTCACGCTTTGCTTTTGCCAGCGCTTCCGGCCCCCACGGGTACCAGTCCACCGGATTGCGGGCGTGCAGCAGCAGATACGGGTCGTTCGAAACGATCAGCCTGTTGGTGGGCTGCTTTCGGGTTGAGACGGACTGCTCCGCGGCCAAGGCCATGCCTGCGCCACACGCAACGAAGAGGGCAGCCGCGAGCAGCGCAAGTCCGAAGCGGTGTCCGAAATTGGATAAATGAATACAACTCGGGTCAGCGGACATCATCGGCTGGCAGTCAATCATCCGTGGGACGCAAGAGAGCGGCATCCAGAACACAGGAACACCTTCCAATCTCCCGCATTCCTTGGTGTCCGGGCTGGTTCGAATGCTTTTCGGTCTTCCTCGGTGTCCTCGGCATCCCATCCGGCGTGCGCTTCAACTTTTCCGCGAAGCGTACAGCGCCCGACCCAGGTCCTCGATCAAATCGCCCGCATCTTCCAGGCCGATGGAAAGCCGCACGGTACCCTCGGCGATGCCCGCCGCGCGCAGCGCCGCCTCGTCCATGCGGTAGTGCGTGGTGGTCGCTGGGTGGATCACCAGTGACTTGGCGTCGCCGACGTTGGCAAGGTGCGAAAACACCTTTAGCGATTCGATGAAGCGCCTGCCGGCGGCGCGGCCGCCCTTGAGGCTGAAGCTGAAAACCGCGCCGCAGCCGAGCGGAAGCAGTCTCTTCGCCAGTTCGTGATCGGGGTGCGACGGCAACTCCGGGTAGGAGACCGATTCGATTGCTTCGTGACTGTCGAGGAAAGCGACGATCTTGCGGGTGTTCTCGATGTGCTTCTGCATGCGCAGGCTCAGCGTTTCGACGCCTTGCAGGATCTGGAAGGCGTTCATCGGGCTCATGCACGCGCCGAAATCGCGCAGGCCTTCGCGGCGCGCGCGCAGCGAAAACGCCGTCGTGGTGGATTCCTCGGTGAACACCATGCCGTGGAAGCCTTCGTACGGTTCAGTGAGCGTCGGAAACTTGCCGGACTTCTCCCAGTCGAATTTGCCGCCGTCAACAAGTACCCCGCCGATCGCCACGCCGTGACCGCCGAGAAACTTGGTCGCGGAATGGAAAATCAGATCCGCGCCCAGGTCGAACGGGCGCATCAGGTAGGGCGTGGTAAACGTGGAATCCACCAGCAGCGGCAGGCCGGCCTGGTGCGCGACTTCCGAAATCTTCGGAATGTCGAGAACGTCTAACCCCGGATTACCCAGGGTCTCCCCGAATATCAACCGGGTGTTCGGCCGGACCGCCTTGCGAAAACCGTTTACGTCCCGCGCGCTCACGAACGTGGTGTCGATTCCGAAACGCGGCAGCGTGTACTGCAACAAGTTGTGCGAGCCGCCGTAGAGCGAGCGCGAGGCGACGATGTGCGAACCGGTGCCCATCAGTGTGGCGATGGCGAGATGCATGGCCGCCTGGCCGCTGGCGGTCGCGATTGCGCCGACGCCGCCCTCCAGCGCTGATATGCGTTCTTCCAGCACCGCGTTGGTGGGATTGGAGATGCGCGAGTAAACGTGCCCGGCGCGCTCCATGTTGAACAGCGACGCCGCCTGGTCGGTGTCCTTGAACACGTAGGACGTGGTGAAGTACACCGGCTGGGCTCGGGCCCCGAATTGCGGGTCGGGCTGCTGCCCCGCGTGCAGGCTCAGCGTGTCGAACTGATAGGTCTTCGGTCCCGGCATATGAGTTCCGTGACGGACGTGACGCGTGACGAGCGTGACGTCGATAGATTAATAAAAAGCGCCGCGGGCGGTTATGGGCCAGACGGACTCGACCTTGTCGCCGCGCACGCCCACGATCCAGTCGTAGAGATTCACCGTCGGGTCGCAGTGGCCGGGAATCAAACGAATTTTGTCGCCAACCTTTACTTTCGTCTCCGCCGGCAGGCGCAGCACACCATGCTCATCCGAAGCCTTCAGGAATTCCACACCCGGCAGGTCCGCGACCAGCGGCATCCCCGAATCAACTGACAACGCCTTCAGTCCCGCGTCCACGACGGCGCGCTCGGCAACCGCGTGGCTCATGACCGTGGTCCAGACGAACAGGCTTTGCTCGAAATAGCGCAGCGGCTTGCCATCCTCGTCGAGGTTACGGTTGTAATCGGCATCCATGAAGATGTAGGAGCCGGGCTGGATTTCGTTGTAGATGCCGCTGCCGGCTTCGTGCAGATACGTTCCGGTGCCGGCGCCGGTGATGATTTCGGGCTTGATGCCGTACTCGTGCAGCATCTCCAGGGTCATGCGCACCTGTTGCGCCGCCTTGGCGATCGCGTTGTGCCTTTCAGCCGGCGTACGCGCGTGCTGCGCGGCACCCTGGTAAGCGTGCAGGCCGGCGAAACGCAGGTTTTTAGATGCAGTGATCCGCTTTGCCAGTTCGACCACCGGCTGACCCGGATTGACGCCGCAGCGGTTCGCTCCGACGTTGACCTCTACCAGCACGTCGAGGGTGGCGCCCGCGGCGCGTGCTGCGGCGTCGAGGTCGGCGACGTTCTGCGCATCGTCCACACAGACGCTCGCCCGGGCGCGTTTCCCCAATGCCGCCAGGCGTGCGATCTTGGCCACGCCGACCACTTCGTTGCTGATCATGACGTTCATCACGCCGCCTTCGACCATGGCCTCGGCTTCGGAAACTTTCTGGCAACAGACGCCGACGGCGCCGTGCGCCATCTGCCGGAGCGCGATTTCCGGGCATTTGTGGGATTTGGAGTGCGGGCGCACACGCACCTTGAATCCGGCAAGCGATTGATCGAGGCGGTCGAGATTGCTCTCGAATGCGTCCAGGTCCAGCAGCAGCGCCGGCGTGTCCACGTCGGCAAGCCGCATTCCGGTCCGGGCCGGCGGAGGCAGGCGCGTCACTCAGCGCCCCGTCATGCAATCGGTGCGCATGACATTGCCGGCTGATTCCACGGTCCAGTTGTTTCCATACGAACCGAACACCAGATCTACGATTGTGGTGAGGTTCTTCTTCTCCACCGGGTCGTTGTAACTGCGCTTTTCCAGCGCCGCCTGCGCCTGTTCCCGCGTCTGTCCCTCCTTGCGCCAGGACATGGCCTCCGAAGCAAAACTCGCGATATCGTCGCAGGTCATGGTGCCGAGAGGGTAAGCGGCATGGACGCCGGTGGAGACCGCAAGCACGCCGAGCAGCAGGAATTTAAACATGGAGAAGCTCTCGAAGAAGTCAGGGGGTAGAATTCATCGGCAGGCGCATCGGGTGCAATGCGAATGCGCCATTTTATGGTTTTGGCCGGGGGATTGCCATGTCGGGTCGTTGCGGCAGTTCGAGCAGGTTGGCGATGCTGCGCAGATTCACCTTCATCTTGCTGGCGGCGCTTCTGGCGGCGGGTCAGGCAATCGCGCAGAAGCCCGAAGGTGAACTGCGGCAACGCGCGCGGGCGGACCTGCAGCATAAGGATGCGCAAACCCGTGCCGACGCCTGTGACGTACTCGCCGACATTGGAACGGCGGGTGATTTGCCGTTCTTGATGGCTGCACTGTACGACCCGGACGCGAGGGTGCGTCAAGCCGCGGAAGGGGCGATCTGGCAGGTATGGGGCCGCTCGGGAGACCAGGACACCGATCGGGTGTTCGAGCGCGGGATGGCGCAAATGCACGGCGGAAACTTGCCGGCTGCCGTTGAAGCGTTCAGCCGGGTAATCAGCATGAAACCGGACTTCGCCGAGGGTTGGAACAAGCGGGCGACGGTCTACTTCCTGCTTGGCGAGGATGAGTTGTCGCTGAAGGATTGCGCCGAAGTGCTCAAAAGGAATCCGCAGCATTTCGGGGTGCTCTCCGGCTACGGGCAGATCTACGTACGCAAGGGCGACCTGGAGCGCGCGGTCGACTACTTTCGACGCGCGCTCACCATCAATCCGAACATGGAAGGCGTGCGCAACTCAATCGACCTGATCGAGAAAATCCTGGTCGAACGCCGGCCGAAACTTATTTAGGAAATGAAAAGTCCATTGCAGAATTTGGTGGTCATCGCGATGCTGTTGCTGGCTTCGTCGTTTTGCCCGTGTGTTGCCGCGGCCGACTGGGCGCCGCTGTCCCGCGCACAGGCCCTCGAGCAGGCCAAGAGCGGCCAGTTCGACAAGCGCCGCCTGGCATACGGCCGGCTGGCGGAAGTCGGCACCCCGGATGACGTGCCGGTGCTGCTTGCCGCGCTCTGGGACGAGGAGGAACTGATCCGCGGCATGGCGGAGCAGGCGGTGTGGGGAATCTGGATGCGCACCGACGATCCAACCGCCGATCCGATGTTTCAGACCGGAGTTCAACTGCTGACCGAGGACGAGCCGGCCCAGGCGCTGGAAAAGTTCAGTCAGGTGATTGCGCTGAAACCCGAATTCGCCGAAGCGTGGAACCGCCGCGGCGATGCCTACCAGTTTATGGGCGATGAGGAGCGGGCGCTGGCCGAATACGAACACGTCTTGCGGCTCAATCCCTACCACTTCGGCACGCTGGAAAGTTGCGGCCAGATCTGGCTGGAACGCAGCAACTACCGCAAGGCGGCCGAGTATTTCCGACGGGCGCTGGAAATCAACCCGAATCTGTGGAACGTCGCGGAAATACTCCAGCGGCTGGAAAAGTCACTGGAGAATGACAGGATCTGAAGTCCGTGACGAACGTGACGGCGTGACGAACGTGACGAAAACACGATTGCGGTGCATTTACGGCCTCGATTCCTTTGGTTCGCCTTCGTGTAGTTCCTTTTCCAGTGGAATCCCTTGGGGTCTTGAAATGAATTCTTTGCTTTGACGATTCCGTCACGTCGTCACGATCGTCACGACCGTCACGCCGTCACGATCGTCACGTCGTCACACCGTCACGTCGTCACACGGTCACGTTCGTCACGTCTTCACGGCTTCTTCGCCTTTTTCTTTCCCGGCAATTTGATTCCGGACAGCGCCTGGTACACCTTCACCACCGCGGAGTCGTCCTCGTAGCCAAGTCCGGCGCCGGCCGCTCCGAGGAACATCTGGTGCGCAGCGGCGGTGAGTGGCAGCGGAAAGGCCATCTTCTTCGCAGAATCCAGCACGATGCCGAGATCCTTTACGAAAATATTCACGGCCGACAGCGGTGTGTAGTCGCCGGCGATGATGTGCGGCACGCGGTTCTGGAACATCCATGAAGAACCGGCGCTGTTGGAAATGACATCGTAGAGCACTTGCGGATCGGCGCCGGCACGGATGCCGAGCGCCATCGCCTCCGCCGCAGCCGCAATGTGCACGCCGGCTAACAGTTGGTTGATCATCTTCACCTTGGAGCCCATTCCCGGCGTGTCGCCGAGCCGGTAGACCTTGGCGGCGATCGCGGCGAGAACGGCATCGGCCTTCCCGAAAGCTTCCTTTGTGCCCGACGCCATGATCGAGAGTTCGCCCTTGGCGGCGCGTGCGGCGCCGCCGGATACCGGCGCGTCGATCATGTGGATGTCCTTGGCGTGCAGCCGCTCGCCGAGATCGGTGGCAAATTCCGGGGCGACCGTGCTGCTGGCGATGACCACCGAGCCGCTCGCCAGTGTGCCTGCCGCGCCGTCCCTGCCGAACAGCACATCGCTGGTCTGGTCGGCATTCACCACCAGAATGACGACCATTTCGGCGTGGCGGCCGACCGCGGCCGGGCTTGCGGCGGCTACGCCGCCTTCCTTGGCGAAGGCCTTCGACACTTCCGGCCGGATATCATAGGCGTGCACTTCGAAGCCCTTCCTGAGCAGCGTGCGCGCTACGCCGATTCCCATCGATCCCAGACCGATCACGCCCACCGCCTGTTTCTTCCTGGCTGCCATTTGCTCGCTCCCCGTGTGTCGAATGTGTTGCTTCGCTGTTAAACTTCAGCGGGTCTCTTGTCCTGAATGGAATGATGAGATCAAGCATTTTGTGCTTTGCCGCGTGTGCGTTGGTGATCGCCGCCTGTCACTGCAACGCTGATTATAATCCGATGAAAACCCACCACACCCCAAACGGATTCCGAAACAACTACTCGCACATACCGAAACAGAGTTTCTGGAAATGGCAATGGGATCGCTTGACCAAAGGCGTGCCCGAGGATCCGGAAGCGGGCTACGACTTCCCGTTGCTCAAGCCTGATGCGGCGTTTCTGGCGGCGAACCGTAACCGGCCGACGTTGACCTGGATCGGCCACGCCACTTTTCTGCTGCAGTTGGGCGGCGTTAACATACTCACCGATCCGCATCTGGGCGAGCGTGCCTCGCCGCTGTCCTTCGCCGGTCCCAGGCGCCACGTTGCACCGGGTCTCGATTTCGAGAGCCTGCCGCACGTGGATGTCGTGGTCATCTCGCACAATCACTACGATCACCTCGACCGCGATACCGTCAGGCGCCTGAACCGGCAGGCCGGTGGACCGCCGATGTTTTTCGTGCCGCTGGCGCTCAAGGCCTGGTTCCTGGAGGAGGGCATAAGCAATGTCACCGAGCTTGACTGGTGGGAGAGCCGTGTTCACATGGGGCTGACGTTGCACCTGGCGCCGGTGCAGCACTGGAGCCAGCGTACGCCGTGGGACCGCGACCGCACCTTGTGGGGCGCGTGGGTGATCGAGCACCCGCAGATGCGCCTGTTGTTCGGCGGCGATTTTGGCTACTCGCAGGACATTGCCGATTTGGGCAGGCGCTTCGGCTCGTTCGATCTCGCGGCCTTGCCGATCGGCGCTTACGAGCCGCGCTGGTTCATGAGCATCATGCACGTCAATCCGGAAGAGGCGGTGCGCGCACACCGCGACCTGAATGCGCGTTACTCTGTCGGCATGCACTGGGGAACCTTCCGTCTCACCGACGAGCGCCTGGACGAGCCGCCGCGCAAGCTTGCCGAGGCGTTGTCGGCCGCCGGAATTCCGCCCGAGCGCTTCTTCCTCATGAAGCATGGCGAGACCCGCGAGCTGGAATTTCTTTTAGCCGAATCCGGTAATGAGGTCGCACAGCCCAAACGGGCGTCCGCCCGCTGAACCGGGGCAGGGCGCCGCGCCCGATCTCGGCGCGCTCACGGCGCGCATCCGTGAATGGGGCAGCGAGCTGGGCTTTCAACAGGTCGGCATTGCCGGCTGCGAAATCGGCGAAGCCGAGACCCGGCTGATGGAATGGCTGGCGCGCGGCTGGCACGGCGACATGGATTACATGGCGGCACACGGCACGCGGCGTAGCCGCCCGCGCGAACTGGTGCCCGGCACCCTGCGGGTGATCTCGGTGCGCATGAACTACTTCCCGCAGGAGGCGCGCGATTCCTGGGAGGTCATCAACGATGGCAGCAGCGCCTACGTGGCGCGCTATGCGGTCGGGCGCGATTACCACAAGGTCTTGCGCGGCCGCCTGCAGAAACTTTGCGACCGCATCGCCGACGATTTGAAGCTCCCGGACACGTTAGCCACCGATCGGCGAGGCCGTTTTCCTACCGCGTCTTCACCGACAGCGCGCCGGTCATGGAAGTCGAGCTGGCTGCCAAGGCGGGGATCGGCTGGCGCGGTAAACATACCCTGCTGCTAAATCGCGAGGCCGGCTCCTGGTTTTTCCTCGGCGAGATCTACACTAATCTGCCGTTGCCGGTGGATGAGCCGCAACCGGATCACTGCGGTACCTGCCGGCGCTGCATCGACGTCTGTCCGACCGGGGCGATCGTGGCGCCGTATCAACTCGACGCCCGCCGCTGCATCTCCTACCTCACCATCGAGCACAAGGGAGAGATCCCCGAGGAGCTGCGCCCCTTGATGGGCAACCGCATTTACGGCTGCGACGACTGCCAACTGGTCTGTCCGTGGAACCGGTTTGCCCAGAAGGCGGACGTCGAAGACTTCTCGGTTCGAAACCAGCTCGATGCGGCGGCCCTTACCGAACTGTTTGCCTGGAGCGAAGAAGAATTCGAGCGGCGGCTGGAAGGCAGTGCCATTCGCAGGATCGGCCACGAGCGCTGGTTGCGGAATCTGGCGGTGGGTTTGGGCAACGCGCCGACCTCCGCTGCGGTGGTGGCGGCGCTCGAAGCGCGGCGCGACCATCCCTCCGCGCTGGTGAGAAGCCATGTGGCGTGGGCATTGAAGAGACACGCCCACCTCTCCCCCTCTCCCTAGCCCTCTCCCGCGAGGGGAGAGGGAAATTCTTAACCTGCCCTTGTAAGAGGATAGGAAGTTTTCTCCCTCCCCCTTGACGGGGGAGGGCAGGGGAGAGGGTGTTGAGATTGCCGCCAACTTCGACTATAACGTTGCCCTCACGCAGGGATGGCCTGCGTCGCCAGAACTAAAAGGAGTGAAAACTAAATTGGCCGGCTACAAAAAATATGCGGTTTTCGAAGGGCGGATGCTTATCGTCGGTTTCGGGTCCGTGGGCCAGGGCTCGCTGCCGCTGATCCTGCGCCATATCGACATCAAGCCCGAGCAGATCACTATCATCACTGCCAACGCTTTCGGCCGCGAGATTGCCGGCAGCCTTGGCGTCAAGTTCATCGTCGAGCCGATCAAGCGCGAAACCTACATCGCCCAGTACGACAAGTACCTGGGCCCGGGCGATTTCCTGGTCAACGCCTCCTACGATGTGAACAGCCTCGACACCATCGAGTACTGCCGGCGGCGCGGAATTCTCTACATCGACGCCTGCATCGAGCCCTGGCCCGGCGGGCACAACAACACCAGCGTCCCTGCCGACCGGCGCTCCAACTACGCCTACCGCGAGGCGGCGCTGGACCTGCGCAGGAAACACCCCAAGGGCCCGGCCTGCGTGTTGATGCACGGCGCCAATCCCGGCCTGGTCTCGCACATGCTCAAACAGGCGCTGCTCAACATCGCCAAGGATGTCGGGGAGAAGACACTGGCGCCGAAAACCCGCGAGCAATGGGCGCAACTCGCGCAACGCCTCAACATCAAGGTCATCCACATTGCCGAGCGCGACAGCCAGGTGAGCCCGCGCCGCAAGCAGCGCGACGAGTTCGTCAATACATGGTCGAGCGAGGCCTTTGCCGGCGAGTCGCTGCAGCCGGCGGAACTGGGCTGGGGTACGCACGAGAGGAACTGGCCGCACGACGGGCGCAAGTTCGATTTCGGCTGCGGTGCCGCGGTTTATCTGGAACGCACCGGTGCATCCACGCGGGTGCGTACCTGGACGCCGCTGGAAGGCCCGATGCTCGGCTTTCTGATCTCCCACGGCGAGTCCACCACGATTCCGGACTACTTTACGGTACACAAGAAGGGCAAGGCGGTGTACCGGCCGACCTGCCACTATTCGTATCATCCGTGCGACGACGCGGTGCTGTCGATGCACGAATACATCGGCAACAACTACCGGTTTCCGCCGCGCTACCGGCTGCTGCGCGACGAGATTTCCGAAGGCATGGACGAACTCGGCGTGCTGCTGATGGGCCACAAGAAAGGTGCTTACTGGTACGGCTCGCAGCTCACTATCGATGAGGCGCGCAAGCTCTGTCCGTACAACAACGCCACCAGCCTGCAAGTCAATATTGGCTATGCATCGGCGATCATCTGGGCCATCAACAATCCCGACGCCGGCATCGTCGAGCCTGACGAGTTGCCGTTCAAGACCATGATGCAGATCTGCAAGCCCTACCTCGGCAGGGTCGTGGGTGTGTATACCGACTGGACGCCTCTGGAAGGCCGCGGAGTGCTCTTTCCGGAAGACGTGGATGCATCCGACCCGTGGCAGTTCAAGAATTTCAGGGTGGTTTGAAAAATAGGGGCGCCACAGGGGATACCGGCCTTCGACCATAAGGGACGAGGGGCGAGGGGCGAGGGGGTTAAAGCGATTTCAAGACTTGGACTTTCACTCGTCCCTCATTCCTCGTCCCTCGCCCCCGACGTTTACTTCTTATAGCGACTGGCGCAGTGCACCGGCGAATGGCGCACCAACGTCTCCTCGCTCTTGCCATTGGCCCAGTGAACCACGGAATACTTCTGTCCGGTTGCTTTCTCGGTTACTTCCACTTCATACACCCCAAGGATGTCGCCTTCGATGATCTCACCGACCTTGGGCACCGACTTGGTCTTGGACCCAAACAAACCGAACCCTTCGTCCGGACTCTCCCCTGGCAGCCGGATGATGAAATAGTGGCAAGTCGTATCGGCCCAGACCACCGGACCTTCAGCGGAGATTGCGGCACCTGAGGTGAGCATCGTGGTGGCGATTGTCAGAATTACCGTTCTTGGGTTCATCTCCTCTCCCTCAGGATTCCGTCAGTTTTACGGGTCGGACCACACCAATTCCCAGTTGTCCGATTGCGCGGGCGGAGGAGGCAAAGGGCAAGACCTGGCCTGATTGCCGCTACCTATTTCACCCGCCGGCGTTCCGAAGTCGGTCGAAAGTCTTGCGTGAGATGGAAGACCAGCGCCGGCACCATCTCATCGCGTGGATTTGAATTGCTCATCCCGCCGCTCACGCCCTGCTCGGCCGACACGCTGAGGCTGCCGATTTGCCTCCGTGCCCAAGCCGAGCTGCTCCACACGCTGGCGCCCGTGCGCGTCTCCACCAGCCGGCTGGAAATGTCGCCCCTGACCTCGGTGCGCACGCCGCCCTCCAGCTTGGTGACATCGGTGAGCTTGACGTCGGTCTTCGGTTCGGAATAGGCGATGTCGCCGAGGAAGATCGCGGCCACGCCGTACTTGTTCCCGATCTTTTTCAGCGTATCCACGTCCAGTTGCTTGCCGCCCACCGCCGCCAGCACCGCCTCGCGGCTTCCCAATTCCACGAAGGGCGTTCCCGGCTGCGCCGCCTGGATATGCTCCTGGAACTGCCGCGTGGCATAGGTGTTGATGGTCGAATCGGAATTGGAAGCGAACTCGACGATTCCCAGCGTCCCGTAGCTCTTCAGATCCATGCGCGGCGGCACGGACACGAGTTCCGTGGTGGAGCATCCCCAAAGTACCGCGAACGACAGAAGCGTGAACCCGGCGTACTTGTGCATTGGACATCCCATTTTTCTAGTGGCCGCAGACTCAAGCCTACACGAGGCTGTCGCGTACGTGAACATGAACGGGGTCTTACGCGTCAGTAGTGAGCGAAGCGGTCTTCCGGTCGCGAACTTCGGATTCGGTGAGGCCGAGATCGTAGGCTTGAGAATCAATCGGCTGCACCCGTTGAACCCGCACCATGACAATCTCGCGGTTGGGGCTCGCCACGCCCCGCTTTTTGCAAAAGGCGATGACTTTGTCGTACAGGGGTCCCGAGTCGAGAACAGAGGCAATGGCCTTGAAGCGGTAGCCTTTGCGCACCAACGGAACGACGACGTTCACCTCCACAGAACATCATTTTTTGTCCACAAAACGTGCGCGTAAGGAAAGTGACAGTTGGTGCAGGGAATCGCTGCTCTAGTCAAAGCGTGCGTTTTGACTGCAAGAATGCGCCTCTAAGTGTCAGCTTTGGCCTTACTGTACGACCGTGCTTAAGAAGATCAACGTCATACGCTGGTCCGATCCGATCGGCCGTTGGGGGTATGGAGTCCGAAGCCGCAATGCTGATGGCGACGGGCTTCGTGGCCTTTCCTCGCGTGCGGGACAACATGCCCCTCTCCCGACCCTTTGCTCCGCCTCAAGTGTTCCCTTGTCCCGCGAGGGGCGAGGGAGTTCTGAATCAAGAACCAGGCTGCCAGTTTCGTCCGTTGTTGCTATTTCGATTGCTGTAGATGAGTCTTCCAAGCCCGCGGAAAACGGGACCTGTCTGTGCAGTTGAATTTGCTCCCTCTCCCCTGGCGGGACACCCTGGCGTAGCCCGGAGTGCCCACTTAGAGGGGTGGGGAGAGGGGGTCACTTCACAATCGCCTGATACACCATTTGCTTGAACAGGTAGCGGTCGTAGCGCCGCGCCATTCCAGGCTGTCCCTGCGTCATCCACACGCAGATGATGTCGTCTTTGGGGTCCACATAGAAGCCGGTGCCTGCCGCGCCCGCCCAGAAATATTCGCCGGCGTTGCCGGTGACTTCGAAGCGGCCTGTCTCCTTGCGAACAGCGAAGCCCAACCCGAATCCTGTGCCTGCGGGGAGGGTGGTCACACCCGAAAATTTTGTGTCCGGGCCGAGGTGGTCCGCCGCCATGTATCTCACGGTGATCGGACTCAGCAGGCGGACGCCATCGAGCTCACCGCCATTGATCAGCATCTGCAGAAAGCGGGCGTAGTCCGACGCCGTCCCGACGCTGCCCGCGCCGCCGGCATCATTCTTCTGCGGCACGGTGACATCGAGCAGGTTGATCGGGGTATTGGTTGCAGCATCGGTCGCGAAAGGCTGTGCCAGGCGACCGAGTTTGTCCTGCGGCACGATGAACGCGGAATCCATCATGCCGAGCGGGGTGAAGATGCGCTGCTGCAGGAACTGGCCCAGCGTCATGCCCGAGATCGCTTCGACTATGCGCCCGAGCACGTCCGTCGACAGTCCGTACTCGAATGTCGTGCCCGGCTGGTGGGCGAGCGGCACCTTTGCAAGCCGCTCGATCTGCTCGGCGGGCGTCACTTCCTTCCAATCAACTCCTTCCTTGGTATACAGCTCCTTGACCTTCGGGTGAGCCGTAAAGCCCCCGTACACGAATCCCGATGTGTGGCGCAGCAGATCCTGGATGTTGATCTCGCGATCCTGCGGCACGTTCACGTATTTGGTGGCGCCGGTATAGGGATCCGTCGTCGCCACGCTGACCTGCAGATTGGCGAGAGCAGGAATGTACCGGGAGACGGGGTCGGTCACGCGCAGCTTCCCCTCCTCCATCAGCATCATGATCGCCACCGACGTATACGGCTTGGTCATCGAATAGAGCCTGAAGATGGCGTCCTTCCTCATCGGCTTGCCGCCGGCGGGATCGAGCTGGCCCAAGCTTTCGAAGTAGACGATCCGGCCCTTGCGCGCGACCAGCATCACCGCGCCCGGATATTGTCCCTTGTCGATTTCCCGCTGGATGGCGGGCCCGATGCGCGCAAGACGCTCCGATGAAAATCCCAGGCTTTCCGGTTTGGCCGTCGGCAGTTCGGCAGCCCAGGTCGAGGCGATCGAGGACAGTGCCAGGACCAACCCACAGGCGATGCTTCGCAGTGCCTTCATTTCATTTCCTCCACTTGTTGTTTTTGGCGGTGCTCATTGCAGTCAGCTAACGAGGAAGCTGTGCGGCCGGACGCCGCAAGCGGACGGTCCGAACCAGCGAATGGTGAGGCTTCATAATGCTAGGTACGCAGAAGAAGGTTGCGTGCTTCTTCGGCACAATCTATGCAGATATGCGCATCCACGCCTTCAACGAGAGCACCCATTTCGTTCTTGGGGCGTCCACAGAATGAACAAAAGGGCGGCTCGGGATGTTCCTTCAAAGGGGGATATCCTCGAAGGGCGCGCAGTTGATTAAACGCCTGGAGCAATTCCTTCTCGGCAATTCGCGCGTCTACTTCGTCGTTCGTTGTCATTGCGTACGCCTAACGGGAAGCATCATCTGACGGAGACGGCGGGCGAAAGCCGCCGTTGGCGGTCGGGTGGATTCAGTGGTTAGGGTGCCCACTGTAGAGAAGGTAGCCAGATCCCGGCGAGAGGCATGGCACCTATTGCCGTTTACTGAGATTTTGGCCAGACGTGGCGTGTGTGTCATGACACTTGGCACTCACTATTCAAACTGAACCCAGCGGTCACCATGACTCTCCGGGCCAATCGTAGTGCGGCCGATCGAAAAGGATGCACCCTTCCGAACGAGGAGTACATCGCCTGGCTCAATGGACTCTCCGCTTTTCACCGGCAGCAGTGCACCGCCCTCAGCCTTCTTGAAGATGTCGCCACGAATGTTCGAAATGAGCACCGTGCGACCGACTTGCAGGGTGTCGATCTCCGTCGGCAGCACGGGTGAAGCCGTCTGCGCATACGTATGTGCCGCGAAGCAGAGCAATGCGAGTGCGATAACAACGCGAGACAAGCGTCGGTCCACTAACTAGAAAAAGCAATTCCATTGACGGGAAATTTTCCGTCAAATTGACGCATAAAATGGCTGCGCGCATCACAACTACCGGACATATAAACCGTTGCCATTTGAGGAAGCCTCCCAATCGGCAATTTACACGCCCGAATCGTCATTCGCAGGTCCGACCCGATTGAGGGGCACCGGGCGGTTAGACTCACCGACTAACGATCCGGGTTCGGAATGCATCGGCCATGTGAACTTGTTGCGACACCTTGACAGTTTATGTCGTAATACCAGCAATTAGTTGCGGATGGGGTGACGGCACAGAATGGTGCACCCCCAGACGGTTTTTTCCGTTCATCCGGATTCGCTACACACACTCCATGTGCCAATGCAGCAGCGCGCCGGCAACCGTCAATGTCGGGGTAAGAACACGTTTCTCCATAGTTTGTGAAAACGCAGAATGGCGCCGCACTGGCTGACATGGTAACTACGAAGACAGTCAAGAAGGCAAAGCAATTGCGAGGCAGCATGGCGATACCTCTCGGCGGTTGGTCCAACGTCGAGGCTAGCCGCGCCGCAAACGGGTACCAATGGAGGCGAGGCTCTTCACGGCGTCGGCCTGCGGCGCAGGGTTAGGCGATGGTTGCTTGACGATGAGCCTACTCTTGGGCTGCAAGAGGGACAACAACCCCCCTCTCCCCACCCCTCTCCCGCACCTCACCCCGCCCCTCTCCACAAGTGGAGAGGGAGGAAAAGTCAAGTGAGAGGGAACTGGAGGGTCAAGACCGGGTTAGGCCCGCGCAGCGCACCCTCTCCGCCTTCGGGGGAGAGGGCGGGGGGTGAGGTTGCGGGTGGAGGTGGATGTTAGAATCTCCCCGACTTTTCATTTCAGGAGGGGAAAAAAATGAAACGCTTCGTCGCTGTGCTGCTGTTCGCTGTCTGTGCATCCGTGTTTGCCAATGCCGCATTCGCGCAGAAGCCCGAGGACGCCATCAAGTACCGGCAGGGCGTGTATCGGACGATGGGCTGGAATTTCGGCCCGATGGCGGCGATGGCGAAGGGCGAGAGACCCTATGACGCCGCCGCATTCGCCCGCCACGCGGAGATCGTCGCCTTCATGAGCAAACTTCCGCTGGAAGGCTTCGTTCCCGGATCGGACACCGGCGAGACCAAGGCCAAGCCGGAAATCTGGCTCGACATGGACGACTTCAAGGCCAAGCTGGAAAAAATGCAGGCCGAAGTGGCCAAGCTGGCCGAAGTCGCGAAGGCCGGTGACCTCAATACCAGCAAGGCGCAGCTCGGAGAGGCCGGAAAGGCCTGCAAGGCGTGCCACGATAAGTACAGGAACAAGTGAGGGGTGAGGGGCGAGGGACGAGGGCCGAGTAAGTTCAAAGGCTCCGGATCTCTAGTTGCTCTTTCACCCCCTCTCCCCTCGTCCCTCACCCCTCGTCCCTCAATTTATGTCTGACCTTTTGTCCAGCCGCACCAAACTCGGCCGCTATCCGGCGCGCGGCAGCCACGACTTCGCAACCGTTGCGGCGATCCTCGACGAGGGTTTCTTCTGTCACGTCGGCTTCGTCGTCAACGGTCAGCCCTACGTCATTCCCACCGGCTTCGGGCGCGACGACCATACGCTTTACATCCACGGTTCGGCGGCCAGCCGCATGCTGAACGAAGCAGGGAAGGGCATCGCGCTGAGCGTGACGGTGACACTGGTGGACGGGCTGGTGCTGGCACGCTCGGCGTTTCACTCGTCGGTGAATTATCGTTCGGTGGTGATCCTCGGCACCGCCGAGCCGGTGCCCGCCGCGGAAAAGCTGCGCGCCCTGAAAACGATTTCGGATCACATCATCCCGGGGCGCTGGGAGAGCCTGCGCCCGGTCAAGCCGCAAGAGCTCGACCTTACCACCGTGCTCAGAATGGAAATCGTCGAGGCGTCCGCAAAGACTCGCACCGGCCCGCCGTTGGACGAGGAGGAGGACTACGGCCTGCCGATCTGGGCGGGCACCCTCGAATTCACGCCGCTTTCCGTCACGCCGAAGCCCGATCCGCGCCTGGCGTCACGGATCCCCGTGCCGGAGCACGCGCAGCGCTACCGGCGGGCTAAAAAGTGACGACGAAGTAAACGAGCCATGAGGATGCCGCGAGCAGCAACACGGCGAGCCAGGGGTTGCCGGTCTTTGGCGGCCTTGCATCCATCAGCTCGATCGGTTTCCTGCCAGTGAACATCGGCCCGATCAGGTTCTGTTTCCTGCGGAACAGGTAGAAAAGCACCGCCAGGATGTGGAGCGATATCAGCGTCACCAGAATGCCGGCGTTGATGTCGTGGATGGCCGTGAACATTGCGCTGGCATCGCCCGACACGTGTTTCGCCAGCGGCCCCTCCATCATCACGTCGTCGTTGGCGAACAGTCCGGTCACCGCCTGAACGAGAAGCGACACCAGCATCAGCATGACGCTCCATCCGCCCAGCGGGTTATGGCCGCGATTGTTGTCAGCCGTGCCCCTGACCAGCACCTGCGCGTAGCGCGCCACCGCGGCCGGCCCGCGCACGAAGTCGCCGAATCGCGCGTGCGTTCCACCGGCAAATCCCCACAGGATGCGGAACAGCACCAGCGCGAGGATCGCGCAGCCGCCGAGCGCATGGTATTCCATGGCATTGCCGCCGATAGTCACGGTGACGACCTGCGAGATCACCAGCAGCACTAGCACCCAGTGGAAGATGCGCACCGGCAGGTCCCAGACGATGGTCGTGGCCCGGGTCTCCAGTACGTCTCTCGAATCCTGCCCTTTCATCCCACGGTCTTACGCGTTGAGTTGCGAGGCGAGATCGTTGAAATCGTCGACATTGAAATCGAACGAGCGGTCCGACGACAGGTCGGCCTTCGCACCCGGTCCCCTTTCCAGCGGCCGGCGTACAAAAGCGGTACGCAACCCGCAGCGTTTCGCCGCCTGGAGGTCGCCCTTGTGCGCGGCCACCATCAGCACTTCGGAGGGCTGGAGGCCGAGCAGCGCGACGGCGCCGAGATAGGCTTCGGGATCGGGCTTGTAATGCCGGAAAAGCTCCGCCGAAAGCACGCAGTCCCACGGCAGCCCGGCATTTTTGGCCATGTCCACGAGCAGCGACACGTTTCCGTTCGACAATGTGGCAAGCACGTATTGTTTCTTCAGGCGTTTCAATCCCGGACGTGCATCCGGCCACGGGCGCAGGCGGTGCCAGGCATTGTTGAGATGATCCTTGTCCCCCGGCGTGAGGCCGTCTATTCGCAACTTCGCCAGCACATCGTCGAGAATCAGCCGGTGCAGTTGATCGATGCTCATCCACGGCAATTGCCGCTTGCGCACCCTCTCCATCGCCGGCTTGTAACCGTCGCGCCACGCGTCCGCGACCGCCGCCCAGTCCACCTTCAGGGTTTTTTGCTTCCCGAGCGCGCGTCCTTCGCGAATAATGCTGCCGCGCCAGTCCACAACGGTGCCGAATACGTCGAACGTCAGCGCTCGAATTGACGAGGGGGTCATTATCGATTCTTCTCCATTCTCATGGTGCCGCAATCCGTCGGGAAGCGGGCATGGCCGGGATTATAGACGGCGCGGGCAAACGAATAGAAACAAACGCGTTCAACGCGAAGAGCTACACTTCTTTAGCCTCACGCCTCACGCCTGTCGTTACCTTGACAGAGTTACAATTACAGGAAGCAATCCCGGTAGTAGCGCCACGTGCTGCGCAAGCAACTGCGGGACAATCGATCGAAGCCTGCATTTGACGGGCACGGAGGAGGGGTAGTGACAACTGGTTGGTCGCTGGTGAAGCGGTTGCGGATCTCTCACGATCCGTTGCGGGCGCAGGCATGAACCACACGCTGGTACTGAACGTGGTGGGCCTGACGCCCGCGTTGCTCGCGCATGCGCCGAATCTGAGTGCGCTGGCGAAGCGGGGCGGCATGCGGCCGCTCGACACGGTGGTGCCGGCGGTGACCACGACGGTGCAATCCACGTTCGTGACCGGCGCGCTGCCGCGCGAACACGGCATCGTCGGCAACGGCTGGTATTTCCGCGAACTCGCCGAGATCTGGCTCTGGCGCCAGTCCAACCGCCTGGTGGGCGGCGAAAAGTTGTGGGACGCGGCTCGGAGCCGCGATCCGTCGTTTACCTGCGCCAAGCTGTTCTGGTGGTACAACATGTATTCGACCGCTGACTTTGCAGTTACCCCGCGGCCGATGTATCCGGCCGACGGCCGCAAGCTGCCCGACATCCATACCCACCCGGCCGCCCTGCGCGACGAACTGCAAGCTACGCTCGGCCAGTTCCCGCTTTTCCGATTCTGGGGCCCGGCGGCGGACATCACGTCGACGCGCTGGATCGGCAAATCGGCGTTGCACGTGTTCGGCAAGTACAAGCCGACGCTGACATTGGTGTACCTGCCGCACCTCGACTACAACCTGCAGAGGCTCGGGCCGAACCATCCCGATATTGCGCGCGACGTGGCGCAGGTGGACGAAGTGTGCGGCGAGCTGATCGATGCGGCACAGCGTGCCGGTGCGCACGTGGTCGCGCTGTCGGAGTACGGGATCACAGAAGTGTCCCGGCCGGTGCACATCAACCGCGCGCTGCGTCAGGCCGGGTGGCTGCGCGTGCGCGATGAACTCGGGCGCGACCAACTCGATGCCGGCGCTTCCGAGGCGTTCGCGGTCGCGGATCACCAGATTGCGCACGTGTACGTGGCGCGCCCGGAACTGGTGGACAAGGTCGCCGATCTGCTGCGCGCCCTTCCTGGGGTGGGGCGCGTGCTCGACGAGTCGGGCAAGCGCGAATTGGGCCTGGATCATCCGCGCTCCGGGGAACTGGTCGCGATCGCGCGTCCCGACAGCTGGTTCACCTATTATCATTTTCTCGACGATGCGCGCGCACCGGACTACGCGCGCACCGTGGACATTCACCGCAAGCCGGGTTACGACCCTGTGGAGCTGTTCATCGATCCGGCGCTGCCGTTCGCAAAACTGCGCATTGCGATGCGTCTGGCGCAGAAGATGATCGGCATGCGCTATCTGATGGACGTCATCTCGCTGGACGCGACGCTGGTCAAGGGTTCACACGGCCGTCCGACCGATCGCGCGGAAGAGGGCCCGCTGTTCATCAGTTCGGCGCCGGAACTCTTCGGCGAAGGCCCGGTGGCCGCCACCGCCGTCAAACATCTGCTGCTCGACCACATTTTCGCCAGTTCTTCGGCTTCGGCGAGGCGAGCGGCATGACCCCCGCACAGGTACTCGAGAAATGGCTGGTGGCCCAGCTGCCGGGCGATGCGGCCGAATGGCTGAAGAGCAGCGCGCAGCGGCTGCGCGGCGGCGGCAGCGACAAGGACCTGTACATGTCGGTGAGCCTGGTGCCGCGCAAAATCGGCAAGGCGGACCTCGCGTTGAGCGCCGTTGAACTTGGCCAGGCGATGGCAGCCCGGCCCGGCTGGGATCCGCGTGAATGGAGCCTGGACCAGGCGGCACGCGTGTATCTGCTGCTCGCCGCCGCAACTGATGGCGCGACGTTCTCGCGGCGACTGGACCAGTTGTGCGCGACCGCGGACGTCGGCGAATTGGTCGCCTTTTATCGCGGTCTGCCGCTGTATCCCGACCAGCCTCGCCACGTGCTCCGTGCCGCGGAGGGCGTGCGCACCAACATGAAAGCTGTATTTCAGGCAGTGGCACACCGCAATCCCTATCCGTCCGAGCAACTTGCGGAGCCGGCCTGGAACCAGATGGTGCTGAAGGCCTTGTTCATCGGCTCCAGCCTGGATCCGATCATCGGGCTGGACCGCCGCGCCAATCCGGCGCTGGCGCGCATGCTCTGCGATTACGCGCATGAGCGCTGGGCCGCGGGGCGGCCGGTCAGCCCGGAATTGTGGCGGTGCGTCGGACCGCATGCCCGGGGCGAAATGCTCGCCGACCTGGGTCGCGTGCTGGAAAAGGGCACCGGTCCGGAGCGCGCGGCTGCGGCGCTGGCGCTCTCCAGTTCGCCCGATCCGGCGGCATCCGGGCTATTATGGAGATACCCGGAACTCTCGGCCGCCGTGTCCGATCACAAGATCAGCTGGCAGGCGATTGCGAATCCAGCCTGAAGGCACCGACCATCTGGAGAAAGATCATGCGATTCATCGACCCCCACATCCACATGAGTGCGCGCACCACCGACGATTACGAGCGCATGGCCGCGGCCGGCATCGTCGCCATCGTCGAGCCGGCGTTCTGGCTGGGCCAGCCGCGTACCCAGGTGGGCAGCTATATCGACTACATGTCCAGCCTGGTCGGCTGGGAACGTTTCCGCGCTGCACAATTCGGTATTCGCCACTATTGCACCATCGGCCTGAACAGCAAGGAAGCCAACAACGAGGCGCTCGCCGAGCAGGTGCTGGAAGTGCTGCCGCGTTATCTCATGAAGGAAGGCGTGGTGGCGGTGGGTGAGATCGGTTACGACGATCAGACTCCGGTGGAGGACAAGTACTACCGCGCGCAGTTGTCGCTGGCGAAAGAATTCGACATGCTGGTGCAGGTGCATACGCCGCACCGGGACAAGAAAAGTGGTACCACCCGAAGCATGGATGTTGCCATCGAAATGGGAATTGATCCTGAGCGCCTGGTGATCGATCACAACAACGAGGAAACTGTTCAGGAAGTGCTCGACCGCGGCTTTTGGGCGGCATTCACGATCTATCCGCATACCAAGATGGGCAACGAACGCATGGTCGAGATCGCGCGCAAGTACGGCTCGGACCACATCTTCATCGATTCGAGCGCGGACTGGGGCGTGTCCGATCCGCTGGCGGTGCCGAAGACGGGTCGGCTGATGCTGGAACGCGGCATTGCAGCCAGGGATGTCGAAGCGATCTGTTATGGCAACGCGCTCAAGGCATTCGGCCAGAGCGGCCAGATGAAAGAGGAGCATTGGCTCGATCCCGCGCCAATCGACCAGCGCATGCTGTTCGAGGGCAACTCGGTGCTTCGCGGCCAGGCGCCGCGCGTCGGCGAGCCGCCGGCGGTCCCGCAACACAGCGACGCAACCGTATTCAAATAAGCGCGCGGCGCAACGGCAGACGGCAAACCACATGAGCATCGAGCTGGTCAGGGCATCCGCCGAATCCGAGGCGGTCTATAACCAGGAATTTTCGGTCCGATACGACTATCCGGTGCATTTCACCGAGCATCTCTTCGCCCGCGACAATCCGGTGTTTGTGCAGGCGATGGTGCGCCGCGAACCCGGAAAGCGTCATCGCTTCGTGGTGTTCGTGGATGCCAACGTCGCAGCAAGCTGGCCGACGCTGGTGCACGACATCGCCGCGTATGCTGCGGCGCATACAGATTCGCTGGAACTCGTCGGCCATCCCGAAGTGGTTTGCGGCGGCGAGCAGGTGAAGAACGACCCCGCCCTTGTGACCAGCCTGCAGCACAAACTGGTGGAAAAAGGCATCGACCGTCACGCGTTCGTGGTCGGCGTGGGCGGTGGCGCCTTTCTGGACATGATCGGTTTCGTCGCGGCCACCACGCATCGCGGCATTCGCCATGTGCGCGTGCCGACCACGGTGCTCGGCCAGAACGATTCCGGAGTCGGCGTGAAAAACGGCATCAACGCCTTCGGCGTGAAGAACCTGCTCGGCACTTTCGCACCGCCGTTCGCGGTGCTCAACGACTTCGTTTTCCTGCGCACGCTGCATCCGCGCGACAAGATCGCCGGCGTCGCCGAAGCCGTGAAGGTGTCCCTGATTCGCGACGGCCAGTTCTTCAACTGGGTGGAAGCCAACGCCGACGCGCTCAAGGAATGCGCGCCGGCCGAGATGGCGCGCATGATCCGGCGCTGCGCCGAACTGCACATGCGCCAGATCGCGCATGGTGGGGATCCCTTCGAGACCGGCAGCGCGCGCCCGCTCGACTATGGCCATTGGTCCGCGCACAAACTGGAGGCGCTCACGCAGCACGAACTGCGTCACGGCGAAGCGGTCGCCATCGGCCTGGCGCTTGACACGCGCTATTCTGTGCAGATCGGCATGCTCGCCCCGGGCGGCGAGGAGCGGGTTTACAAGCTGCTCAAGCGTCTGGGCTTTTATCTTTGGCACCCGGCCATGGAAACCCGCGACGAACAGGGCCGCCTGCTCATCCTGCGCGG
Organism: uncultured beta proteobacterium; assembly: GCA_963695915.1. Lineage (GTDB taxonomy): Bacteria > Pseudomonadota > Gammaproteobacteria > Burkholderiales > JACQAP01 > JACQAP01. The sequence goes on along the minus strand of CAVOIO010000021.1, from coordinate 165,701 downwards.
GATCGAGGAGTTCCGCGAACACCTCGGCGGCGAGCTCACCATCACGCTGTTGCGCGACTTCGGCCGCGGCGAGGAGGTGCACCAGATGGACAACAACGAGATCCTGCATGCGATGACGTGGTTGCGCCGGTTGGAGACCGGTCAATGAGGCTCGGGGCGTACGGCAGTCACCTGACCTACTGCAGCAACATCCATCCGGGCGAGACATGGGCCGAAGTACGGGCCAACATCGAGCGTTTCTTTCCGCCCGTGCGCGACCGCGTGGCCCCGGGCCAGCCGTTCGGCATTGGCCTGCGCCTCTCAGCGCAGGCCTCGCGGGCGCTGACGGAACCGGCGACGCTGGAAGAGTTTCGCGACTTCCTCCAGCGCAACAAACTCTACGTTTTCACCATCAACGGATTTCCCTACGGCACCTTCCACGGCACGCGCGTGAAGGAAGAGGTCTATCTGCCGGATTGGCGCGACGCGGAGCGGCTGCGCTATACCGACGAACTGGCGGACCTGCTCGCCAAGCTGGTGCCCGCCGGCGTCGAGGGCAGCGTCAGCACGGTGCCGGGCGCATACAAGCCGGCAATGACCGGCAAAAACGGCAGTGATGTCGAACAAATCGCGGAGAACCTGCTGCGCCATGTCGCGCATCTGATCGAGCTTGAAAAGCGCACCGGCAAGCGCATCACGCTGGCGATCGAGCCGGAGCCGCATTGCTACCTGGAGACGGTGGACGAGAGCGTCGGGTTTTTCCAGCGCCACCTGTTCAGCGCGCAAGCCGTGCGTCGCCTGGGCGATCTTACCGGCCTGGATCGGCAGGCCGCTTCGGTGGCACTGCACGATTACCTGGGCTTGTGCCTGGACCTCTGCCACGCCGCGGTGGAATTCGAGGACCCGGTCACTTGCCTGCAGCGCCTGGAAAAGGCCGGTATCCGCGTGCACAAGATGCAGATCAGCGCGGGACTGCGGGTGGCGGAACTCTCGCCGGAAGCGTTGAAGGCGTTGCGCCAGTTCGACGATCCGGTCTACCTCCACCAGGTGGTGGAAGACGGCCCGGACGGCGTGCGCCGCTTCGCCGATCTGCCCGAAGCGCTGGCGACGGTGAACGGGCAGGTCAAGGATCGCGAATGGCGGGTGCACTTCCACGTGCCGATTTTCCTCGACAACCTCGGCGCCTTTTCGTCGACGCGTTTTTTCATCCGCAAGGTACTCGAACAGCATCGCCTAAACCCGATCTCCCCGCACCTCGAAGTCGAGACCTATACCTGGAACGTGCTGCCGGCGCATCTGCAGGCCGGCGGCATGGAACAGGCCATCGCGCGCGAGCTGAACTGGGTGAAAGAAGAGTTGGCTTCGTGAAACTGTCGGTCGCGCTCAGGCTAGGGCGCGTCTCCAACCTCCCGACGGTCTGGACCAACGTATTTACCGGCGTGGCGCTGGCGGGCGCCGCCGCCGCCGATGCGCGGCTCGCCATCCTGCTGCTATCGCTGTCGCTTTTCTACGTCGGCGGCATGTTCCTGAACGACGCCTTCGACAGCACCTTCGATGCCAGTTCGCGCCCGGAACGGCCGATCCCGTCGGGGCAAGTGACTGTGGCGCAGGTACACGCCTTCGGATTCGGCATGCTGGTGGCCGGAGTAGGGCTGCTGGCGTGGGCCGGTTACGGGTTCGAACCGTTCACCCAATGGCGGCCGGTGGTGGCCGGGATGGTACTGGCGGCTGCGATCACGTTCTACAACTGGCACCACAAGGACAATCCGCTCAGCCCGCTGGTGATGGGCGTGTGTCGGCTGCTGGTGTACATTGCCGCGGCGTACGCGGTGGCGAGCGTCCTGCCGCGACAGGTTATGGTCGCGGCAATTGTGCTGTTGTGCTATCTCATCGGGCTGACCTACACCGCCAAACAGGAGCATCTCGACCGTCTTGGAGCCGTCTGGCCGCTCGCGTTTCTCGCGGTACCGGTCGCCTACGGAATATGGCTTGCATTGCGGCAGCCGACTGCGTTGCTGCCGCTGCTGCTCTTCATCGGCTGGACGCTGTATGCGCTCTGGCTGCTGCGCCGTCGCGCGAAAGGCGACGTGCCTCGCGCGGTGGTCAGTCTCATCGCCGGCATCGCGCTGCTCGATTCGGTGATTCTCGCCGGCCACGGCGCGCCGCTGTTGGCCGGGTTGGCGGTGGTTGCGTTCGTGCTGACGCTCTCTCTTCAGCGCTGGGTATCCGGCACTTGATCCAATTCAAGAGCGTTGACGCAGGAAAAGTCAGGGCCGAGGGGCGAGGGCCGAGGGTCGAGTAGCTGGCCGGAGGCCAGCATCAAGAGCGTTGACGCAAAGGTCGCAAAGGGAAAAGAGAGGACGCAAAGAAAAGCAATAAATGTTCATTGAAAAGTACTACACTTTTCCGTCACCTGTCACCTGTCACCTGTCACCTGTCACCTGTCACCTGTCACCTGTCACCTGTCACCTGTCACCTGTCACCTGTCACCCGTCACCGATGAAATCATGATCGACGAGAAAATCAAGGTACGCGTCACCGAAACCGGACAAGTCCTCGACGTGGTGGTTCTGAACAAGCGCGCCGAACGGATCGTGGTAGTGCTCGGAGAGGGCGTCCACAACGTCAAGTGCGACCTGACTCCGACCCGCAACGGGATGGGTTACGCGGGCAGCGTGATGGGGCGCGAACTGATCTACGAACGCAGCCGCGATCAGGTCCAGGCCGACATAGACCGGCTCAATCCGGCCCTGCGCAAGTCGCGGTAGGCAACTGCCGTGACGGCGTAACGGTCGTGACGAACGTGACGATGTAACTGCGAGAGAATCGCAAGAGCATTGGCGCAAAGGTTGCAAAGGGAAAAGGAGAGGACGCAAAGGAAGAATTGGATTTTACGTACCGCGTAGCACGAACCAGCGATTTCCGAGTCCCGATTCGTGAGTCCTGCCCTTTCCGACATTCACGACTTTCCTCGCCTCCGTCTTCTACGCTCGTCACGACCTCGTCACGTCTCGTCACGTCCTCGTCCCTCGTCCCTCGCCCCTCGTCCCTCGTCCCTGCTAAAGCGGCATCACCGGCGAGATATCGAATCCCTGTGCGTAATCGATTCGCGAATCACGCAGATGCTGCAGCGTCTGGCCGCTTTCCACGTGCTCGGCAATGGTTTTGATTCCCACCTCCTGGCACTTTTGACTGATTTCGGCCAGCGCGGCCGCGGCTACATTGTCGATACTGATCTTGATGTAGTCCGGTGCTAATTCTTTCAGTTCCGCAAACGACGCCTTGCTCCCGTCGAAACCCGACAGGGTCAAGCTGCAGCCATATTGCCGAACCTCCGCCATCAGTTTCCGAACCGACGCTTCGTGCGCGACCGCGCTGTCAAGTGCAATCTCGAACCCAAGCGCGCCATCGGACAAATACGAGTCGTCAACATACCTGCACACGTACTGGCCATAGCCCGGATCAGACAGTGTTGCCTCCGACAGATTGACATTATTGCGGGGTATCGCCCAGTCCGGCTTGATGCCGACGGCGCTTCGAACCCAACGCGCCAGCCGATTCGCCACCCAGCGGTCGAGATACGGCAATAACTTGGCCTCTTCGAGAACAGGGAAGAACGTCCCCGGCGGGAGCAGCTTGGCGTCCTCTTCCTTGAAGCGGACAAAGATCTCCTGGAATGGCCGCTCGCCGCCTTGCGTTGCAAGCGGCAAGATGCTCTGCGCGTAAAGGACGAATTCATCCTTCTGAAGCGAAGCTATCAGGCGATCGGCGAGACTCTTCTGCAGTTCTGGTTCTCTGACCATTTTTAACGTCCGGGAATGGTTTACAGGATCCTTTATGTCGCAATCCCTGTGCCACCGACTGCGTGGATTGGCCGCTAATTGACCACGCGGCGGCCTCAGGCATCAGTTCTCCGAAACGAATTCGCGGTTCGGGTAACAACTGACGCGGTTTGTCACCTGCCAGTTATCGCCGGGACAAGGCTAAAATCGCAAGAGCAATGACGCAAAGGCCGCAAAGGGAAGAGAAATGACGCAATGGGGGAGCTAGATTTTTCTTTCCCCTTTCCCCATGCCTTTTCTCGTCCCTCGTCCCTCGGCCCTCGTCTCTCGGCCCTCGATCCTCCGCACAGTCGGGTAAAATTCCCGTACAGACCAACTATTAAACGCGTACGGGGTCATTCGAGCCCCGGCCTCCCGAGGAGAAATCAGATCATGGCAAGGAAATCCGTCAAGAAAGACCCTTCGAAACTTCGCTCCCGCCAGTGGTTCGCCAATCCCAGACAATCCCAACATGACGGCGCTGTACCTGGAGCGCTACATGAACTTCGGCCTGAAGCGCGAGGAACTGCAGGCCGGCAAGCCGATCATCGGCATCGCCCAATCGGGCTCGGACCTTTCTCCCTGTAACCGCCATCACCTCGAGCTTGCCCATCGCGTGCGCGAAGGGATACGCGAGGCCGGCGGCATCGCCTTCGAGTTTCCGGTGCACCCGATCCAGGAAACCGGCAAGCGCCCGACCGCCGCGCTCGACCGCAACCTCTGCTACCTCGGACTGGTGGAGATCCTTTACGGCTACTTCATCGACGGCGTGGTGCTCACCACCGGCTGCGACAAGACCACGCCTGCGCAACTGATGGCGGCGGCGACCGTGGACATCCCGGCCATCGTGCTGTCCGGTGGGCCGATGCTGAACGGCTGGTTCCGCGGCGAGCGCACCGGCTCGGGCACCATCGTCTGGAAGGCGCGCGAACTTCTGGCAGCGGGCGAAATCAACGACGAGCAATTCATCGAACTGATCGCCTCCTCGGCGCCGTCGACGGGCCACTGCAACACCATGGGCACGGCATCGACCATGAATTCGCTGGCGGAAGCGCTGGGCATGTCGCTGCCCGGCAGTGCCGCGATTCCGGCGCCGCACAAGGATCGCGCGGTAAACGCCTACGAAACCGGCAAGCGCATCGTCGATATGGTGTGGGAAGACCTGCGTCCTTCGAAGATCATGACCCGCGAGGCGTTCGAGAACGTGATCGTCGTCAACTCGGCGATCGGCGGCTCGACCAACGCGCCCATTCATTTCAACGGCATCGCACGCCACATCGGTGTCAAGCTCGACAACAACGACTGGGAAAAGATCGGCTACGACATCCCGCTGCTGGTAAACCTCCAGCCGGCAGGCGAATACCTGGGCGAGGATTACCATCACGCCGGCGGCGTGCCTGCGGTAGTCAGCGAGCTCATCAAGGCCGGCAAGATCCGCAAGAATGCGTTGACCGTCAACGGCAAGACGTTCTACGACAACTGCAAGAACGCGAAGATCGAGGACGAGAAGGTCATCTGGCCGTACCAGCAGCCGATGAAGGAGAAGGCCGGGTTCCTGAACCTCAAGGGCAACCTGTTCGATAGCGCGATCATGAAGACCAGCGTGATCTCGGACCACTTCCGCGAGCGTTACCTGTCCGATCCCAAAGACCCGAATGCATGGGAAGGCCGCGCCATCGTGTTCGACGGGCCGGAAGATTACCACCACCGCATCGACGATGCCAAGCTCAAGATCGACGACGACTGCATGCTGTTCGTGCGCGGCACCGGCCCGGTCGGTTATCCAGGCGCCGCCGAAGTGGTGAACATGCAACCGCCCGCGGAACTAATCAAGCACGGCGTGACCGAATTGCCGTGCATCGGCGACGGAAGGCAGTCGGGTACGTCGGGGTCTCCTTCGATCCTGAACGCCTCACCGGAAGCGGCGACCGGCGGCGGTCTTGCGATCCTGAAGACCGGTGACCGGATTCGCATCGATCTCAATAAGCGCACCGCGAATATCCTGATCACCAAGGCCGAGTACGAAAGGCGGAAGAAAGCGCTGGCGAAGCAGGGCGGGTTCAAGATGCCTGGCAGCCAGACCCCCTGGCAGGAAATCCAGCGCGGCATGGTGGACGAGCTTTCGCAATGGAATGGTGCTCAAGCCTGCGGTCAAGTATCAGCGGATTTCGACGAGCAAGGGGGTGCCGAGGGACAATCACTGAGGCGAGGGGCGAGGGGTGAGGGGCGAGGGGTGAGGGGCGAGGGGTGAGGGATGAGAGGCGAGGAAACAGCAGTGCGCGGTTCTCAGTGCTCTGTGCTCAGAAAATGCGGCCGGCCGATGACCGGCCATAAAGGCGTTCAACGGCCCGCCCCCCAATCAGGGAAAGCGCTTACTGAGCTTGCCGTTCGGAGTAGTGTGACAAAGGACGCAAAGCTACGGAAGTGAATATCATCCAGGAAAAGCGCTAACACTCGCAACCTCCAAAAAAGGCCGTCCTGCGGCTTCGCCTGCTCCGCTGCTCCGGGTCGGACCACGACAACGCATTGAACCAATGACAAGATGGCCCGAAATAGGGGCGCTTTTGACGCTTAGACGCGTGTTTTTGGCGGGAAAAAGAATGCTCTAAGGAACGCCGCGCTGTAAGCTTCAGGAGACACCGCGCCTGTCACAAACAGCCTTTACTCAATAGCCACCGCCACGCGGGTCACGTGTAACTGCGAGTGGCTGACGTGGTCACGCCAGCAGCTTGTCGGCGAGTTCGGTGAAGTTGCGCGCCGACACATCGACCGGCACTTTCGGTGCCAGTTCGCCAGTGCCGGGGCCGAATTCGTCGGGTTGTGAAACATGGGCGGTGCGCAATCCGGCCTGTGCCGCCGCCTTGAGGTCACCACTGTGCGCAGCGACCATCATGCATTCGTGGTGTTCAATGCCGAGCGCCTCGGCGGCTGCCTGATACACGCGTAGCTTCGGTTTATAGTCGCCGGCGATTTCGGCGCCGAGGATTGCGTCCCACGGAAAATCATTGCGCCGGGCAAGGTCGACCATCAGCGAAATGTTGCCGTTGGAGCAGGGCGCCAACAGGTAGCGGCGGCGCAGCCGTTTCAGCCCGGCTGTCACGTCCGGCCAGGCGTCGAGCTTGTGCCAAGCCATATTCAGCTCGCGCAGCACTGTCTCGTCGACATTCTCCAGGCCGAACCGTGGCCGGATGCGGTCGAGCATGCGGCGGTGAATGATGTCCAGGCGCGAGAACGGGATGCGACCTGAGCGTACTTCCTCCATGCCGGGTTGATATTCCGCGCGCCAGGCATCGGCGAACGCGATCCAGTCGAGCTGACTGCCAAGCGGCTCGAGAAGCCTCCGGGACTCGCGGGCGACCCCGGTGCGCCAATCGACCAGCGTACCGAACACATCGAATATCAGCGCCTTTACACCGAGTGTGCCGTCGCCATCGCTCTTAGCGATACTCCAGCGCGATAGCGATAGTCCGGCGGCGGCCATCCCCAGCATGGACAGGCGAAAAAGAAACCGTCTGCGTGCAGAATTCATGATTGCGCGATCCTTCTCCTGTTTCGATATTCTTGCTACTGCTGGCGATTGTGTGGGCCGTCGCCGCGGCTTCCGGCTACTGCCGGCAAGTGCGCCGATAGTAGCGCGAGCGTACTCCGCACCGTGAGCGCAGACAACCGATCCGGGGTCGGCCTCTTGGTTCATCACGGAACGGTGGACTGGCCCAGTCGGTAGTGCCTCCTATCGGAAATCTGCATGAGACGGTAACCTTAGGACGCACCATCGCAATGAAATGATCCGTTGATATGACTCTGTCAGGGAAAACTGGGGTAGGTTTTGTTTTTTGAATCTCAGAGTGTGGCGTGTGCACATGGCGCGACCGCTGTACCTGGACTACGTTGCAAGGCGTTCGGTGTGATCGAATTTTGCTGCAAGTGGTGCGCAGTATTGGCTTGGTTGCTGCCGGTCACAGTGACTGCTGCCGATAACCGGCAATCCGTTGCATTCGACCTCGGTTCGCCCGCGATCCACTACCACAAACAATATCGTTTGCTGGTGGACGATAGGCCGAAGCACGTGCTGCGTATCTACGATCTCAGCCGCGAGTTCGCAGCTGGGTCTTTCGCTTTCGGTTCGGTCGCGGTCACGACGATGCGGGAGTGGGGAACGAGCGACCTTGTCGATGAGAATGGAACCGAGTCGGCGTATGTGATGTTCGTGCTTGAAGACGGCAACCGCGTATTTGGACGTTATCACGGCAGGGTCGAAACCCGGCGCTGGCCGGATGGGTCGCGCCACTACGATATCCGCGGCGCCATCGACCTTACCGGCGGGACCGGAGCCTTTCAATACATCCGCGGCACCATCCGTACCTGGCAGGCTCTCGACCCGGGCGCAGACAGCAGACAGGGCCGCGCCGAAGGCGAATTCGAGTTCGAACGGTGAATGATTTGGCGTCGGCAAACAGGTTGATCCGGGCCGGACCACGGCAACTCGGAAAGTGAATCTGCTCCTGCTGCTCACGTTGGGTTTCGTCGCCGGCACAATCGGCGGAGTGATCGGGTTTGGCTCGTCGGTCATGCTCATGCCGGTGCTGGTACTTATGTACGGGCCTCGTGCCGCGGTGCCAATCATGGCGGTCACGGCATTGATGTCGAACCTCGCGCGGGTCCTGGTGTGGTGGCGCGAACTCGACTGGCGCGCAGTTGCCGCGTACTCGGTAACCGCAATTCCGGCCGCCGCGCTCGGTGCGCGCACGCTGCTTGCGATCCCGCCACGGCTGGCGGACGGAGTACTCGGCGCGTTCTTCATCCTGATGATTCCCGCGCGCCGCTGGATGGTCGAACGAGGCTTGCGCATCGGGCTCGGGCACCTCGCACTCGCGGGGGCGGCGGTGGGCTACGCCACTGGAATTGTGGTGTCCACCGGGCCGGTCAACACGCCGTTCTTCCTCGCTTACGGGCTGACCAAAGGCGCTTTCCTCGGCACCGAGGCGCTGGGCTCCCTGGGCATGTACGTGAGCAAAGCCATCGCCTTCCGTAGCTTCGGCGCACTTACCGACGAGATCATTGTGCAAGGCCTGATCATCGGCAGCTCGCTCATGGCAGGCTCCTGGGCGGCGAAATATCTGGTGCTGCGCATTCCCCCGGAGCGCTTCTTTCTGCTGATGGAAATCGTGCTGTTTGTCTCCGGATTGACGATGCTGATGCTCGCGTTTGTCTGATTCGATACGGCCATTCGAAGATGTGCCGCCGGTCTCTTGTGTGTGCGAATACGAGCTTGGCGTAATGCGGGGTTACCATTGCGGACATGCTTCCAGCTTGACGACAAGGAGTCGGCAGTGCCTGTTTTGCAAGCATCCCGATCGGCGTGGGTAATGTTGTTAGCGGCGTTTCTTTCGCTACTGACAAACGACGTTCACGCGTTCTGCAGAGATCGTGACGACGGGTCGAAGTGTCACCCGCAGATCGTGCGGGAAAGTCTGGATTTCCTGCGGCCCAGTATCTTGCAGTCCATCGCCACTCATGTGAACGATCCGGATGATTGGGACAAGCCAAAATTTGTCGTCGATCAGTGGAGACGGATGAATTACGCTACCGATGATCATTTCGACAATTGCAACTTCGATGGAGGCGCGGCGCGAATAAATGAGCGATACCTGCGCGAAGGGCAGGAAGTTCATGGCATCGTCGAGGCGTTATCGCCGACTAGGAAACGACTGAAGGGCGGTGCACCAACTCAGGGTGGATTCGTCGATGAAGACTATCCAAGAATTTTCGAGGCGACCAAGCAGTGGGCCTGGGTACTTCACGCTGTACAAGATCTTTACGCACATTCCAATTGGGTGGAATTAGGCTTTACGGACCCTGCACGAGATCTGGTGGATCGCGGGTGGGAATCCTGGGCGGCGGTTCCTTCCGATTGGCGCGTGGTGCGGAATGACGTCGTCGCTGCCCAGAAACGGCTTCCGCCTAAATGGAAGATTGAATTCCTGCCCTTATCAGACCCTTCGTGGCCCCCGGAATCGGGCGCGAATGCAGATTCTCCTGAGCTACGAAGGGAACTGGAGGCGCTGGCGAAGCAACTGAAACTGGGAGATCGAATACCGTACGTTACGGACGCCAGCGGGAGGCGCTTCCGCCTCCTGATCAGCGGTCATGGTCCGGTCCCCAATCCTTGGAATACCTGTCCGCTTGCAAAGATGATAGTTCATGACGACCTGAACAAGGACAACAAGACCCGCCGTTGGTATCCGGATGCGTTGAACATGGCGATCGGACAGACTAAACATGAGTGGTGCCGGCTTCTCAATCTGACACGTTCCAGGAATACCTTTGCAGGCACCGCCGCATTGATGGGTTTGTGGGTGAATCCTGGTCATTCACCCCATCCAATCGGAACGGTTTGCGCGCCAGCCCCTGCGGGCGGGATCGAAGTCGTAGCGCGGATCACGCGCATCCTTGTCAAGAACGGTAAGGAGGACCATGGGCCAGGTCAACTGAATTTCGTATTTTCGGGATTTACGACGGATCTGCAGCGCTCGGCACGATCTCAGACCGCAGGCGTTGCGATCATTTCCGGAAACCGCGTTCCACCCGCTTTGTTTCCAGAACCTTTGAGATTCTGTCTGAATCCCTCCGACCAGCTTGTATTGACGGTGCAGGGCTGGAAGGACGGTGGCGAATCGTCAATAGGCGACCTTGATGAAGGGGACAACCTGCTGGCAGGCGCAACTGGCTGGGCCGCTAGCGCAGAGCAACTCGCGAATCGTTCGGAACCGTTTGTGCTGAGTCGTGCATCTGACAACGAACACCAGAAAGATCTGGAAGTGACTATGGAGTTATCTGCCAATCGTTCGGATAATTGTCACAGAAAAAAAGATCGTCGATCGCAAGAACCCGAATATGCGCACTGACATGAATTATGATCATCGGAGCGGAGAATTATCGGCGGCGTTAGGCGCTGGCGAAGCAGTGCGGCTTCAAGCTTTTCGGCAGCCAGACCCCCTGGCAGGAGATCCAGCGCGGATTGGTGGACGGGCTTTTGCACGGAATGGTGCTGAAGCCTACGGTCAAGCATCAGCGGATTTCACCAGCGAAACGCGTCCTTCGGGACAACCATTGAAGTTAAGGTGAGGCGAGAGGCGAGAGGCGTGAGGGGTGAGGTGTGAGGGGTGAGGGGTAACGGCATTTCGTCGGGACAGTCAAAGCCGTGACGATGTAACGAACGTGAAAACACCCGGTCATTCCGGGTGTTTCAGTGGAGGCTAACCTTCGTTTACGCCGGAACTGGAATTCATACCCATGCGGACGGTGTCCGCATATACGTGACGAGTTACAAGTGACCAGCAAAGGTAGACCACAAGACTCCTGGAATGAGAAATTTCATGCAATTGAATGAACGCCGGCCGTTTTATGCACCTCTCAGGTGCGTTTGTATGCACCTGGAAGGTGTCTACTTCTAGTTAGGTGCCACAAACGAAGCGACCACAGGGAGACGCACGATGCAAATGAACTGGTTCGACATCGGATGGCCGTTCGTAGGGCTCGGCGGGACGATCGTGATGATCGCCATCATGCTGGTGACCGACACGTTCCGCGGCAATACTGCCGTATCGCGCTGGTGTGATCCAGTGTGGCTGGGATGGCTCGCCGCACCGCTCTACTGGTTGCATCAGTTCGAGGAATACAGCCTGCCGGTGCTGGGGTTCGACTACTCAATCCAAGAGACAGTCTGCAAAAATATGGGCTATCCGCCGTATCCGGACTGTCCCATCCCTTTCTCTTTCTACCCGGTGGTGAACATCGGCCTGATGTGGGTCGGAGCGCCGCTTGCTGCGTATCTAGGCAGGCGCAACGCCGCCATCGGCCTTAGCTTCTGGGGCATGATCCTCCTCAACGGAGTCGCGCACGTGGCAGGGACCGTCTTATTGCGAGACTACAACACCGGTCTACTCAGTGGCCTGTTCCTGTTTGTCCCCTTGTCTGTTTGGGTGATCTACGCCTGCGCGATTCGCGGGCCGCTTAGCGGCAAGGTCGTGGGCCTAGCGTTCGGCGCCGGAATTCTCGCCCATATCTTCCTCGGCGTCGGCTACGGGCTTCTGAAGATCGGGGTGATCAACGGCACGGGTCTCTTGGCATATGCCGTCGTGCTCAGCTTCACCCCGATCCTCTTCGCGGCCCTCGGGAGTCGGTTCATAGGGCCTGAGTTGCTGCGGCCAGCTCCGGCGCTGCAGGCGACCGCGTAGCAGCTTGGCCCCGAGCCCGTGGCACCTAACAGCACAATCGAGAGGGACGCGCGCAAGAGCAGCGCGCGCCCCTCATTGTGAACGTTGGGCGTCACTTACTGAATAGGAGGATCGAAATGCTGAGTAAGTATGTCGTCGTTTCAGGTGTTCTCTTTGGCGCAATAGCGGTGCTTCAAGCTGTGCGGGCTCTGAGTCAATGGCCCGTGCAAGTCGCAGGTTTCGACGTCCCAGTGTGGGGTTCATGGGTCGCAGTGGTCGTTTCTGGTGGCTTGTGCGTGTGGGCGTTTCGGTCCGGACACAAATAACACAATCGTGGGCAGCCTCATTGTCGCGGTGCCGCCCAACAACCAGTTCCAGCGGAGCGTCAACAGCCGCCTTCGGCGCCTGTCGCCGCCCACTGAACTGGGGCGTTATGCGGCATTCGACTCCGCGCGGCGTATCCTGTGTGATGACCGCTACGGCCAGAAGCCGGCATTGGCCGTCACTGCAGATTGACCGGCCAGGTCACCAAAGGATGTCCGGCGCGATAAAAACCGCTTGCCTGGTGCTGCCGTTGTTGTTGACACACTCGCTCGCGGAGGCGAACGGGAAGGATATCGTTCTCGCCGACAGCCGGAGCAATGAGATAAGGAAGGGGACAGTCAGCGGAAGTAAGGGCCGACATTTGAACGCCGATGACGGTATACGCGATCTCCTCGGCCACCCAGCCTTCGCCGGTTTCGCCAGGCTGCTTTTGCCATGGGATGGCCGTACCTATGATCAAGCCATGCGCCTGAGCGATATCGGCTCGCTCCTGCCGTATCACAGCCACGTGGATCCTAAGACAGTGGTGGGCGCCCTCAATCGCATGATCGACGACGTAAATAGCGGTCACGCCGTGTTCTTCGCGTTCTACAGCGAAGAACAGAAGCAGAAGCAACCCGCACGCGAAAATACAGGTTTGTTCTTCTTCCGCGGAAAACCCGGTGCTCCCTTCGCCGTGATATCTCCCGGCGGGGGCTTTTCCTATGTTGGAGCCCTCCACGAAGGGTTTCCCTATGCCACCGAGATCAGCGCCATGGGCTACAACGCTTTCGTGCTGCGATATCGCGCAGGCTATGGCGGTGCAGTGGCCACCGAGGATCTGGCTGCAGCCATCTCCTACATCTTCCGCAACGCGAAGGCGCTCGGCGTCAGCATCCGGGACTACTCCCTTTGGGGAAGCTCGGCCGGCGCAAGGATGGCGGCTGCCATCGGTTCGCACGGCGTTGCCGCCCATGGCGGCGACATGGTTCCAAAACCGTCAGCTGTCGTGATGGCCTACACAGCCCATTCAGATCACTCGTCCGCTGAGCCTCCGACTTTCGTCGTGGTTGGCGAACTGGACGCAATCGCGCCGCCGGCTTCGATGGAAAGTCGAATTGCGGCCCTGCGAAGCGCAGGGATAGAGGTGGAGTACCATAAGTATAGAAATCTGGGTCATGGCTTCGGGCCAGGAACCGGGACCAGCGCCGAAGGCTGGATTGCGGACGCCGTTCGGTTTTGGGAAAAGTTCATCACCCAACGGAACTGATGCGCCGGTTGCCCCGCTGCTCCGTCTGTCCACGCGGCTATTCAACCGCTTCCAATGCCGGTGGCGTCGACTCGCATCTGCGCATCGCGGCCTTTCCCAAGCAAAGTATGTCGGCTCTGGATCGAAAGTGGATAACCAGTCGCTGCGTCAACCAAAATGCCGCATAACTTCCGCATGCACCTGACCGGCTACAGCAGGCTTCGCCCGCTTCCGCCGGCAGGTGATGCGGGGCGTTGGGCGTAATGGAACGTGAGGGTTGCAGTGTGCGAGCCTGGCGCCACGAGGTAGATCGCTTGAAGCGCATACGTCGAGTACGTCTTGTGGCTCTGAGCACGGCGTTACTGTCGAGTGCCGTGCAGTGCTGGTGTATCGACTCCGCACACGCTCAACAAGCGCCAACGGCTCGCCGTATTGCGGTGGTGCTCGTCGCCCAGTCTCCGCAAGGCAGCGCGGCGCAAGCGTTTCGAGAAGGATTGCGCGACGCTGGCTACACAGAAGGCCGCGACGTGGTGCTGGATTGGCGGTCCGCGAAAGGCGACTACGCGCAGCTGCCCGCTATGCTCGTCGATGTCGTTCGCACCGAGCCTGACATCATCGTGGTCGAGAGTACGATCGCAATGGGTGCAGCAAAACAAGCTACTTCAAACATTCCGATTGTGATGTCGCTGGTGGCCGACCCGGTGGGGTCAGGTTTCGTCGACAGCTTGGCGCGGCCGGGTGGCAATATCACGGGGCTATCGATGATGACGCCCGATATTCTCACCAAGCGGCTTCAGCTTCTCAAGGAAGTAATGCCTAGCTTGAAGCGGGTCGGTGTCCTGCGCGATCCGTCCGTAGATTGGCACTCCAAAGCCTTTGAGGACCTGGCCGCCGCCGCCAAGCCCATGGGAATTGAGGTAACAATGGTGGCCGCTGGCCGACCGGGCGATTTCGAACGCGCCTTTTCTGCGCTGAGACGAAGTCACGTCCAGGGCCTCTATCTCTTAGACAACGCGTTCTTCGGTGCACAACGAGCAACAATCCTTCGGCTCGCCGCACAATCCCAACTCCCAGTCGTTGCCGGTGGTAGCGAGTGGGCCGATGGCGGCGCACTCCTGTCCTATTCGGCCAACTTCACCGACATGTTCCGACGCGCTGCGGGGTACGTCGACAAGATTCTGAAGGGTGCCAAACCCAAAGATCTTCCCATCCAACAGCCAACGCAGTTCCTTCTGGTGGTCAATCTCAAGACAGCCATAACCCTTCGACTGAAGGTCCCGGAGTCGATCCTGGTCCAAGCTGACAAGGTAATCCAATGAGCGGCATGACGCCCAACCCGTCAATGCACCGGACCGCCCAGCGGCGCCGCCGCTGGGTATCCGGCGCGCGTAGCGCGTCGGCGGCCGGTGATTTTTTGCGTTGAGGCTGTAGAAAAAAAAGCCCCAACCGAGTGATTTCATATCATTGATGCGAGAATCGACCTTTCAGAATGCGCTAGGTTCGACGCTAGCACTCGCGGGAGGAGTCAACGCACTTCCGAAAACCAGTTGATTCGCACTTCGGGGACTTTTTCTACACCCTCGTTAGACGCTTCCAAACCAGCCGCATGGCCACCGTCTCAGAACACTACGCAAGACACCTAGGCCCGATCTACCTTTGGATGGCGGGAGGTATTGAGGCCGCGATGCGGGCTGGCACCGCCGAGATTGAAGCGTTGAACCTACCGCTCGCCCAGGGCGCAGTAGTACTCGATCTTGGTGCGGGCTTCGGCATGCATTCGATCCCGCTCGCTCGCAGAGGCGCGCGAGTAACGGCAATTGACACTTCGGCGGAGTTGCTGCGTTCGCTTGCAGAGCTTGGTGGCAACCTGCCTATCCAGGTGGTCAACGATGACTTGCTGGCATTTCAAAGCCACATCACAGAAGCACCGTCCGCAATCCTGTGTATGGGAGATACGATCACTCATTTGCCAGAGCGCAGTGCCGTCGAGAGCCTCATAGCAAGGGCGTCCGTTGAACTACGGCCCGGTGGAATGTTCGTGGTCTCGTTCAGAGACTACTCGGTGCCTCTGATCGGGGATCAGCGCTTCGTCTCCGTAAGGAGTGACGACGCTCGCATCCTCACCTGTTTCCTGGAGTACGAACCGGAGGCGGTCCTGGTCCACGACATTCTTCACCAGCGCACAACGGAAGGTTGGCTAACTCGAGTTAGCCACTACCGAAAGCTCCGGCTGTCACCCGAGCATCTGATCGCTAGCCTCCAGTCAAACGGGTTCAACGTCCGTCGCGAGGTTGGAATGAGAGGCATGGTTCGCCTTGTCGCACAAAGCGTCTAACCCGCAGTTCCAGGGGAGCGCCGAGCAGCGTTGCTGCCCGGTACCCGTCGCGCTTCGCGCGCCGACGCCCGCTCAGCGCTGTCGTTATGCCTCACCATCATCTGCATGCAAGCACTTGAACTGAAGATTCCACCGCCAGCGGTTGCAGCGCTGCTGGCAATCGCCATGTGGGGAATCTCTGCGCTTACCCCGTTGATTGAGGCGTCCGCGCTCGTTCGTGCGGTTGCGGCGGTACCAATCGCCCTGGCTGGTGGGGTCTTCAGCATCGCAGGTATTGTCTCGTTTCGAGCTGCGAGAACGACTATCAACCCAATGAAGCCAGGAACAACTACTTCGTTGGTTTGCTCGGGCATCTGCAGACTGACGCGAAATCCAATGTACCTTGGTCTTCTTTTTGTTCTCGTCGCATGGGCAGTATTTCTGTCGTCTGCCTGGGCGTTGCTTGGGCCGTTGGCTTTCGTGCTCTACATAAACCGATTTCAAATCGCGCCTGAAGAGCGAGCGCTTTCAGCTTTGTTTGGAACCGAGTACTCCGCCTACAAATCGACAGTTCGCCGGTGGTTGTGAGGCATAACCCGCGCATGCGTACGGACCTTCGCCCGCGGGCTTTGCCCGCCGGCTTCGGCCTGTAATGCGTAACGTTGGGCCCCATGAGCTCCACTTGTCGTCGTCATTGGACAATTGTATGAACGAGAACTCGTGCCACATTCTCCGCTTGGCAACATGGACTGCGTTTCTACTGCTGTTCAACTGCGCTACCGCCCTTGCACAAACCACGCAGGAGCACGTGCACCAAAGGGCTCATGGCGTGATGCCGTTTGATATGTCCAAGACCGTGCACATCTTCAAGATGACTGAGTCCGGAGGCATTCAACGAGTAGTTGCGAAAGACCCGGGCGCTGCGGATCAGATTGCGCTCATACGGAAGCACCTCCAGCACGAGGCAGAGAGTTTTCGGCGCGGCGACTATTCAGACCCGGCGATGCTGCACGGCACGGATATGCCGGGCCTCAAGGAGCTTGAGAGCGGGGCCTCTCATATCAAGGTCTCGTACGCGTCCCTCCCTGCAGGCGCAGAAATCACTTTTGAAACCACTGATCTGCACTTGTTGACAGCACTTCACCGGTGGTTTGGCGCCCAGCTGTCTGAGCACGGCGCCGACGCCAGGGCAGAATGAGCACGTGGCGGCCCAACAAGGCGCTCCGCAGGGACGCTCGCAACCAACGTCGCCGCTCGTGCTCCTGATCCAGCACGTTGAGGCTGTAGAAAAAGCCCCAACCGAGTGATTTCATATCATTGATGCGAGAATCGACCTTTCAGAATGCGCCAGGTTCGACGCCAGCACTCGCGGGAGGAGTCAACGCACTCCCGAAAACCAGTTGATTCGCACTTCGGGGACTTTTTCTACAGACTCGTTGGGCGTCATAGACACCGCGGAGCCGCGATTCGGATTCCCGCATTCCCGAAGCTTTCAGTTGATTTCGGTATGCTGCCGGCTCTACTTTGGTGCTCCCAACGTGGGCCGGTCCGATGAACATGCGCGACGCGTCGTGTACCTATGGCTCATGCCCATAGGCTTCGTTGACCAAACCGATACTGGTGCGCGAATGAGGTGATTCGATGATCGCACGTCTGCTTCTGCTTGCCGTTGCTTTCAATTTCGTTCTCGCAACGACACCTGCGCCTGCGCAGCCGGCGAATAGAGTTCCGACCGTGGCCTACCTGGCGGGCGCCGTGACCTCGGACGACCCGGTGTTTGAGGCCTTGCGGCAAGGGCTCCGAGAGCTCGGGTATGTGGAAGGACGTACCATCCGGGTGGAGTTTCGGACAGCGCGAGGGTATGACGACCGTATTTCACACCTCGCGCAGGAGCTAGTCCGGCTTAAAGCCGACGTGATAGTCGTGGGAACTCCGCAGGCAGCCCGAGCGATCCAGCGCGCCAGTTCAACCACTCCCATCGTCACTGCGTTGTTCGACCCACTGGCAGCCGGTCTAGTCACCAACCTCGCCCATCCGGGCGGGAGTATCACGGGCATTTCGTCGATGTCACCAGAGCTCAGTGCCAAGCGGCTGCAACTGCTCAAGCAGACGCTGCCACGGCTCAAGCGGGTCGCAGTCGTATGGAGTTCACTCGGGTCGCTCACCTTAACCTAGCCGAGGATGGTTCAAGACCTCAGGGCAGCAGCCCTGTCGATGTCACTTGATTTGACATTCGTGAGCGCGCAAACACCTCAAGAGTTCGGTGCAGCCTTCTCGGCCGCCAACAAAACCCATGCACAAGCGGTGTACCTGTTCGAGAGTGCTCTCTTTTATTCTCAACGAACCACATTGGCACGCCTGGCATTGCAGTCGCGGCTACCGGCAATCTACGGAACGAGGGGCTTCGCCGAGGAAGGCGGGCTGATGTCCTACGGTGTCAACTACCCGGACCAGTTGCGCCGGGCGGCTGGGTACGTCGACAAGATCTTGAAAGGCGCCAAACCGGGTGATCTGCCGATTGAACAACCGACCAAGTTCGAGCTCGTCGTCAATTTGAAGACTGCAAAAATGCTCGGCATCACGATTCCAGAGTCAATCGTGCTACGCGCCGACGAGGTGATACGATGATTCACTGGTGTCCTGACTGTTGGGATCATCGAATGACGCCAAACCCAGCCGTGAGCCGGACTTGCAAAAAGCGTCGCTTCGCTATGCTGTTTGCAAGCCGGGTTACCTTGAATGTTAGGTCTGAGTTCCACCTGAGTGGAAAGGAGAAAGCCGGTGTCCAGAGGAAAACCCCCTTCTCAGAACCAGTCCCTCGCGGAGCCGGTCGCTGGCAATGGGTTACTCGACCGTCGCTACTTCCTCAAGCAGGGCTTCGCGTTGCTCGGTGCCGGTGGCCTTGCTGCAGTATCCGCTCCCCCGGCGCAATGCGGCTGATCCATGCACCTGCCCGCCTGGATGCAATCCCCAGGAGCAGGGATGAGTGGCTATGGGAGCCCGGCCAAGTACGAGAGTAAGGTCGTCCGCACCCTCATCCAATCGAAACCCGGCACGACGGGAAGCGGCGCCTCGCGCACGCCGATCGAAGCTCTGGACGGCATGATCACGCCAAACGGCTTGCATTTCGAGCGCCACCACAGTGGTGTCCCTGACATCGCTCCGGACACGCATCGTCTGTTGATCCACGGCCTGGTGAAGCGCCCCCTGATCTTCACGGTGGACGCGCTGTTGCGCTACCCGATGGTCTCCCGTATCCACTTCCTCGAATGCTCCGGCAATAGCCTAATCATGTATGGTCCGACCCCACCGGCCCTGACGTGTGGCCAGGTGCATGGCATGGTGTCGTGTAGTGAGTGGACTGGCGTGCCCCTCCGGCTGTTGCTGGAAGAAGCCGGTGCCGATCTGACTGCCCCGTGGCTGCTCGCCGAAGGCGCTGACTCCGCCGCGATGAGTAGGAGCGTGCCGATGGCCAAGGCCCTGGACGACGCGTTCCTGGCGCTCTATCAGAACGGTGAGAGGTTGCGTCCGGAGAACGGCTACCCCGTGCGCCTGTTCCTGCCGGGCTATGAAGGCAACATGAACGTGAAGTGGCTGCGGCGCCTCAAGGTCACGCCGACGCCTATCATGACCAAGGACGAGACCTCCCGGTACACCGACCTGCAGGCTGACGGCAAGTCGCTCATGTTTACCTATCCGATGGATGTGAAGTCCGTCATTAGCCGACCATCACCCGGTGTAGCGCTACAAGGGCCAGGGATCTACGAGGTGTCCGGCATTGCCTGGTCCGGTCATGGGACTGTCAAGCAGGTTGAGGTGTCGGCCGACGGCGGGCAGACCTGGGCCGCGGCAGCGCTGTCAGACCCGGTACTGCCACGGGCATTGACGCGCTTCCGCATCGCCTGGAAGTGGAACGGTGCCCCTGCCGTGCTCAAGAGCCGTGCCACCGACGACACTGGAGCAGTCCAGCCGACGCGCGATGCCCTGGTCGGCGCGCATGGCACCAACGCCATCTTTCACTACAATGCCATCCAGGCGTGGCAGGTAGAGAGCCACCGGCGAGGTGAAAAATGTCTACGCGTAACGTGACCGCTGTCGTGATGGTGATCCTTGCTTTGGCCGCCTCCACGTCGAGTGTGGCCCAGGAGACCCCCAACCTCGGCCGCCCGGCCACGCCGGCCGAGATCGCCGGGTGGGATATCAGCATCCCGCCCGATGGCACGGGGCTGCCGCCCGGGAGCGGCACGCCAGCACAGGGCGCTGTCGTGTACACCCAGAAATGCCAGTCGTGTCACGGCGAGAAAGGCGCCGGAAAGCCGAACGACCAGCTGGTCGGCGGTCAGGGCACGCTCACCAGCGCAAGTCCCGTGCGTACCATTGGCAGCTACTGGCCCTATGCGAGCACCGTGTTTGACTATGTCCGCCGGGCGATGCCCTACACCGAGTCGAAATCACTGACCAACGAGGAGGTATACGCCGTGACGGCGTACCTCCTGCACCTCAACGGCATCATCGGAGCCCAGGACGTGATCGATGCGCAAACGTTGCCGCAGGTGAAGATGCCGAACCGCGACAATTTCATTGTGGTCTACCCGACCAAGCCGAAGTAAATACACGGTGTCGTGCCAGGAGACAATCTTCGCTGCGAAGGAGTCGGTCGCCCCGTCTGGCCGTCTCGTGTTAAGCCATAGAGGAATTGCGCAGTGGTAAGAGGACAATAGGCTGAGGCGGAGTGGCAAAGTGGGGAGCGGCGACGTTGCCAGGTAACAGAAGTCATGCAGCGATTCGAGCTTGATCTTCGCCTGGATGTCTCTGTGTCCAAAAGCAACGATGACCCCGTCGAGTTATCGGAAGCATCCCAACGCGTCCGTGCACGGATTTACAAGCAGCTAGGGTTGAAGGCCCACAGCGGCAAGGCCTGGGTAACGCTCGACCTGGAATCCGCAAAGGGCTGGGGCGTGGTTCAAAAGCTGGTCGAGGAGTGCCGGTCGGGGCATGTGGTCGTGGGCTCGGCGACTGCCCGCGAGAAACTGGACACCGATGGGGACTGGTTCCATCTGGTCACCAAGACTGCTTACGACAGCTTCTCGCTCTGGGACGACTATCCGTCTTTCAAGCCGGGAACGCATCCGGAGGGCCATGCGCTGAACGAGACGTTCGTCTCGGAGGCGTTCGTCGCGACGGTCGAGCGCGCCGGACTCACCGGAATCTCTTTCCTTCGCTGCCTTAACAAGGGGCGCAAGGCAGGGCCCTCATGGTTCGCTGCACTTCCCGATCGGAGCCTGGGCCGCGGACTGGATCACCCCTGGTTCGACCGCCGGCGCTGGGTCCGAGATGTAGGCGACGATCGGAAGAAGCGCTCATCGTCGCTGGATACCGGCCAGTACCAGTTCCATCAGTGCTGGCTTCGCGACGATCGCGGAGCCGACAGGGAATTCGTGCAGAAGCTGCTCGAATTGTGTCCGATGCCGCAAGTGCGCACACCGCTGCGGGGCCTGCAATACCTGACCATTCCGCGCTACTGGACCCAGGCGTTCCCCGATGCGGATTTCGCTTATCTGCCCTTTGGGGAAGACGGACCCAACCGTGAAGGAAAGATTCTGCGGTTCCGCCAGCTCGCGGTGAGCCGTAAGGCACGCCAGGCGCTGATCGACGCACGCCTGTTCACGCAGAAGTCGTTCCTGCCCTTTCGGTCGGTGGTCACGCCCGAGAGCGGCGTCGAGATCCTCGATGAACACCATGATCCGGTGCTGCCGATGTACACGCCGGAGGAGCTCGCGGTGTTGCGCGCGAAGGAAAAGATGCTCTTCGGTTCGCTGGCCGGCTGACAACGGCATGCCGCTTTTCCGTGTTTCGGTGCGCTCCTCGTGTTGAACGGTGCTTGACCGTCCATTTAGGGGCGCTGATCCGGGTCGGACCACGGCAACGCACTGATACAACGAGAAGCGATTGAGAAAAAGGGTCGCTGCGAAGTTTTAGAGACGTGCTCGTCGCGGCGGCGTGCTTGCGTTGATCATTGACGACGCAACGAACTTCAAGCAACGCTAGCAGTTTGCGGCTCTCGTTGAGTGCTCTGGCTGCGTCAACTGGCGGCGCCTTGAGCGCGGTGCTTCTCCGGTCTTGGCGCTGGCGTTCTATGCGTGAGCCATCTAACCTTACGCCGCAGGGTGACGCGCTGGGGGGGCGCCGCACCATGTGCCGTCATCGCTGACGCGCGCGGCGGGGCGAGCACTTTGGCCGCTATGGGAAGAGGTGCGAAATGGAAACTAAAGGTAAGTGTCAGAGTTGCGGAATGCCATTGAAGGCAGACCCCAACGGCGGCGGGACTAACGCCGATGGCACATTGAGCCAAGAGTATTGTAGTTACTGTTACGTTAACGGGGGTTTCGTGAATCCCAGCATGACCGTTGACCAGATGAAGACGTTGGTCGTGGAAAAGTTGCGAGAGAAGGGGTTCCCGAAGTTCGTCGCAAATTTCTTCGCAAGTGGGCTTAAACGTCTTAAGCGGTGGCATTAGCGGCTGACAATTCGCTGCAGGGTCGACGGCCTGACGGCCCGCGCCCTGAGCTTAAATGTTGGGCGTCATCAAGTAAGCGGGAGGCGAAATGCCGGCATTGCCAATCCCTGGTTCGCTTTCGGTAGTGACTGGCGCCTCAAGTGGCATTGGCGAAGCGACGGCGCGCCTTCTCTCTACCCGAGGCAGTCATGTACTCCTGCTCGCCCGCAACTCGGCTCGGCTCGAAGCCGTTGCGGACGACATTCGAAGACGTGGCGGCAAGGCGGACAGCTATGCGGTCGACCTTGCCGACTCGCGGGCGCTGGCTGCAACAGTCGAACGCTTGGTCGCAGCTCACGGGAGTCCACACATTCTCATCAACAACGCTGGCGCGGGTCGGTGGCTTCCGATACTTCAAACCACAGCCGACGAGGCTGCGCAGATGATGGCTGTGCCGTACCTCGCAGCATTCAACATCACGCGAGAGTTGCTGCCTGGCATGCTGGCGCGACGTTCAGGTCACATCATCAATGTCACATCGGTCGCGGCTCGCCTGGCATGGCCGGGGGCGGTGGCCTACGGCGCCGCGCGCGCCGCGATGGAGGGGCTCACCAACGCGCTTCGCGCCGATGTCCACGGCACCGGCTTGTCGGTGACGCTCGCGATGTTCGGTACGGTGGAGACATCGTACTGGGAGCACAACCCGGGAAGCCGCGAGCGCCTGCCGAAGCGGGCAGCCGGCATGCCTACCCTCAGCTCGGAGCAGGTTGCTTCCGCCATCGTGACGGCCATCGCAAGGGGATCCCGTACGATTGTCGCGCCTGCGGCATTCCGGCTTCTGTTTCTCCTCAACGGGCTTTTTCCGAAGCAAACCGAGGAGTCCATGTGCAAGCGGTCCTGATCAATGTTCGATGGCAAATCCCAGAAGGATGACACCCAACCCTTCCATCGAGCGGACAGGCACTGGCAAACCCGCGCGGGCCATTCATCTCGAACGTTATGCGTCTGACTAGCTTCGTCGCGCTTTACGTCCTGTCATTTGGCGTCGCGGCTTACGCTATCGCCGTTTACGGCTTCATGCCTCTTGGCTCTGTTGTCCACCCCGACATGCGCGTCGTCTTTGAGGCGCACCGGATTGGGATCTATTCGCATATCTTTGCGTCGGTCATAGCGCTGGCGCTCGGACCGCTCCAGTTCTCTCGCCGCATGCGGAACAGCCGCATCTCGTTGCATCGTTGGCTGGGACGTATTTACCTTGGCGTGGGAGTCCTGATCGGTGGCTTGTCGGGCTTGTACATGGCATCCCACGCCTTCGGTGGCATCGCGGGCCGGCTGGGTTTTGCTTGTTTGGCTGTCGCGTGGTTGTATTCGGGCCTTCGAGCGTATCTTGCCATTCGAGCCGGCAGCGTTGCGGCACATCGTATTTGGATGGTGCGCAACTTCGCGCTTACCTTTGCGGCCGTCACGCTCCGCCTCTACTTACCTGCCTCCGTGGTCGCGGGCATTGACTTCGAGTTCGCGTATTCGTTAATCGCGTGGCTTTGCTGGGTGCCGAATCTCATTGCCGCAGAATTGTTGTTCAACAAGACAGGTAACCCGCCCATGCAGCCGACCGTTCAACAGCGCCGCTCCGCACCGCTGTTACCCGGTCGATGACGGCCATCTCGTTGTGTCGTTCCTCAACGCTACTCGTGACGAAGCAGTCTGAGTCCCTCGTCTCGGACCCACGGCGACTTAGCATCTCAATTTTCCCTCTCCGCATCTTGACCTTTCCTCCCTCTCTATAAGTGGAGAGGGGCGGGGTGAGGTCAGAGGGAGAGGGCCGGGGTGAGCTGGGCTATTCGGCGAGCAGCGCTTCGATTCGTTTGACCACCTCGCCGCTTTCGGGCTGGGTGCGCGCGGTGAAACTGAAGGCGCGCTTGCCGTCGCGCGCGATCAGGTACTTGTGGAAATTCCATTCCGGAGCGGCACCGGTCATCCGGGTCAGTTCCGCGAACACCGGATTGGCCTTGCCGGGAACCACGCTGGACTTCTCCATCAGCGGAAATTTCACGCCATAGGTCAGTTCGCAGAAGTCCTTGATCTCCTTCGCGGTGCCCGGCTCCTGTGAGCCGAAGTCGTTGGCCGGAAACCCGACCACCACCAACCCCTTGTCCCGATATTTCTGGTAAAGCGATTCCAGTCCCTTGTATTGCGGCGTGTTGCCGCAGTAACTGGCGGTATTCACCGCGAGCACGACTTTTCCGGCGTAGTCGCACAAATTCACCGGTTTGCCGTCGAGATTCTTCATCTGATGGTTGAGCAGATCGGGACAGGCGGCCATGGAAACCTCGCTGATCAGGGTCAGGGAAAGCAGGGCGGCGAACAAAGCAGGAAAGCGTTTCATCGTATCGGTTCCCGTGTTTGCGGATTTTTGCAGATAATAGCGCGTCCGGCATCGGATGCGTTGCTCTTCACGCCTTTAGTCACTTCCCCTCACTCCTTCACTCATTCACGTATTTACCTGCTCATGGGCCCGCTATCCGACATCAAGGTACTGGAACTCGGCACATTGATCGCCGGGCCGTTTTGTTCGCGCATTTTCGCCGAATTCGGCGCGCAGGTGATCAAGATCGAGTCGCCGGACGGCGGCGACCCGCTGCGCCAGTGGCGCAAGCTCCACAACGGTACCTCACTGTGGTGGTACCTGCAGGCGCGCAACAAGAAGTCCGTCACCGTCAATATGAGGGAGCCGGAAGGCCAGGAGATTGTCCGCAAGCTTGCCGCCGGGGCCGACATCGTGATCGAGAACTTCCGTCCGGGCACGCTGGAGAAATGGGGGCTGGGGTGGGACCGGCTGTCGCAGTCGAACCCGGGGCTGGTGATGGTGCGCCTCTCGGGTTATGGCCAGACTGGCCCGTACCGCAGCCGCGCAGGTTTCGGCGCGATCGGCGAAGCGATGGCGGGGCTACGCTATGTCACGGGTTATCCGGACCGGGCGCCGGTGCGCGTGGGCATCAGCCTGGGCGATGCGGTCGCGTCGCTTTACGGCGTGATCGGCGCGTTGATGGCGCTGCGCCATCGCGAGGTCAGCGGCGGACGAGGGCAGATGGTGGACGTGGCCCTGTACGAAGCGGTATTCAGTCTCATGGAGAGCCTGCTGCCCGGAGTACGACATGACCGGTTTTGTCCGCGAACGCAGCGGCGCTTCGCTTCCGGGCATCGTGCCTTCAAATACCTATACCACCCGCGACGGCAAGTACGTCGTCATCGGCGCCAACGGCGATGCGATCTTCAGGCGCATGATGACGGCGATCGGGCGCGAGGATCTCGGCAACGATCCGGCGCTCGCGCGCAATGACGGGCGGGTGGCGCGCACCGCCGAACTCGACAAGGTGATCGGTGACTGGTGCGCGGCGCACGACCTCGATCACGTCCTGGAAGTGCTTGCGGCCGCGCAGGTGCCATCGGGAAAAATCTACGACATTGCCGACATCGTGAAGGACCTGCACTATCAGGCGCGCGGCATGATCGAACAGGCACGGCTTCCCGACGGCGAGCCGATGAAAGTTCCGGGAGTGGTTGCCGAAGATGGCGCAGACGCCGGGAGGCACGCGCTGGCTGGGTCCGGGCCTGGGCGAGCACACCAGTGAAGTGCTCGACCAACTCGGTTACGATGCGGCGAGGATCGCCGACTTGAAAATGCGTGGCGTGATCTGAGGGAGCCCATCGCTACGGGGCCGGAACAAGGAGGACGGACATGATGCTGGTCAAGGAAAAGGGCGCGCTGATCGGGGTGTTGTCTTTCCACGCTGTGGCCAAGACGGCACTGCGCGCGGTCAACTTCGAGAACAAGGTGCTGAAGCAGTGCATCAGGGACTGGCCCGAGCCCACCAAGGCGAGTTAGTGCCCGCGTAGTGGACGCGTACAGGTCGAGGTCAAAAATACAGTCTCGTTGAATCATAGAGTTGCGTAACAAATTGGGGCGCCGAACGACCGCGCCCTATCTTTTGGTTGACAAAATAACACTGTTATATATAGTTACACGTCACTTGATAGAACGTTGATCGAGTAAATTAGATAAAAGATTGATGTAACGCACATATTAAGGACTTGAGAGGAGGATGGGACATGGTGGCGTCGCTTGGCAATTGGTTTGGGGAGTGGGTCTTTTCGGGTGGTGGCTGGAGCCGATTGCTCCTTCTTCTGGTTCTCATGGTAGGCCTGCTTCCCGGCTGTTCCATGCGCCAAATGGCGATCAACAAGGCCGGAGACGCCCTGGCCTCCAGCGGCACCACATTCGCGTCGGACGACGATCCGGAACTTATCCGCGATGCAGTTCCCTTCAGCCTGAAGCTGATGGAAAGCCTGCTCGCTGAAAGTCCGCGCCATCGCGGTCTGCTCTACGCCACCAGCAGCGGCTTCACCCAATACGCTTATGCGTTCGTCCACCAGGACGCGGATCGGCTCGAAAACCACGACCTTGCGGCAGCCTCGGAGCAGCGCAGCCGCGCCCAAGGAATGTATCGCCGCGCCCGCGACTACGGATTGCGCGGCCTCGAAGTAGCCCATCCCGAATTCAGCCGCAGGCTTCGCCTGGATCCGAAATCCGCGGTGCGCAACGCGCGCAAGGACGATGTGCCATTGCTTTACTGGACGGCGGTGTCGTGGGCCGCGTTGATCTCTCTGTCGAAGCATGACCCCGATCTGGTCGCCGACGTACCGGTGGTGGAAGCGCTCATCGATCGCGCGGCTGCGCTCGATGAGGCCTACGACTCCGGCGCAATCCACAACTTCCTCATCACTTACGAGATGGTGCGCCAGGGAGCCACGGGCGACCCGGCCGCGCGCGCGCGCCGGCATTTTGACCGTGTAGTGAGTCTGACCGGCGGATTGCAGGCGGGACCTTATGTGTCGTTCGCGGAATCCGTTGCCGTTCCAAGGCAGGACCGCAGTGAATTCCAAGCGCTACTCAATCAGGCGCTCGCGATCAAACCTGACCAGCGGCCCGAGTGGCGCCTGGCCAATACCGTGATGCAGCGGCGCGCGCGCTGGCTGCTGGCGCAATCCGACCAACTCTTCGCCGAATGAGGGAGCCGCCATGAACGACATTGCCCGTATCAATACGCAACGCCGCCGCCTGTGTTTGGCGGTCGGGATTGCAGCCTCGCTGCCCGCCCTGGCATTACATCACGCGCAGGCCGCAGACGCCGTGCGCATCCGCCTCGGCACGCTGGCACCGAAGGGCTCGAGTTATCACCGCGCACTGCAGGAAATGGGAGAGAGATGGCGCAAGGCGCAGGGGGGTGGGGCCACCTTCACCATTTTCGCGGACGGGACGCAGGGCGGCGAAGCGGACACGGTGCGGCGCATGCGCGTGGGACAGCTCAACGCCGGACTGCTGTCGGTGATCGGGCTCCTGGAGATCGACCGCTCGGTGATGGCGCTGCAATACATGCCGATGGTTTACCGCAACTGGGACGAGGTGGATTACGTACGCGAGCGGCTGGCGCCGATGCTGGAAGCGCGCCTGCTGGAAAAGGGTTTCGTCGTGCTTTTCTGGGGAGATGGCGGCTGGGTGCGCTACTTCTCCAATGCACCGGCGCTGCGCCCGGCGGATTTCCGGCGCATGAAGATGTTCGTCTGGAGCGGCGACCCGCAGCAGGTGGAGATCATGAAGAGCATGAACTACCTGCCCGTGTCGATCGAGACCGCCGACATTCTTCCGGGTCTGCAGACGGGTCTGATCGACGCCGTGCCGGCCACGCCATTCTTCGCGCTTGCCGGCCAGTTCAACGGCCCAGCGCCCTATTTGCTGGACGTCAAATGGGTTCCGATCGTCGGCGCGTGCGTCGTGACCAGGAAGGCCTGGGATGCGATGTCAGAGACCGCGCGCGAGGAACTCAAGCGGGCGGCAGCGCAAGCCGGTGCCGAAATACGCAGCCGTGCGCGGGCAGAGGACCTCGAGTCGATCGAGGCGATGAAGCGGCGCGGACTGAAGGTGGCGACGATCACTCCCGAGATCGAAGCCGAGTGGCGCCGGACCGCCGAGGAAGTCTATCCACGCATCCGCGGCGCCGCGGTTCCGGCCCCAATTTTCGACGAAGCCCTGCGCCTGGTCGCCGAGTTCAGGGCGTCCGGACTGGCGCACAAATGAGCATCGTGATGACGCTCGACGCTAAACCGGCCGCCGTGATTCCGGCGCTGAACGCGAATGGCGTGTTTGTCGCCGGCGAGAACCTGCTGGTCGCGCTTGCGCTGGCGGCTTTGGCGCTGCTACCGGTCGCCGAGATCCTGTTGCGTGCGGTATTCCACATGGGCATTCCCGGCGCGGCGACGCTGACACAGCACCTCGTTCTTATCGCGGGCATGCTGGGCGCGGCGATCGCCGCGCGCGAGAACCGGCTGCTTTCCTTGTCGAGCCTTCCCTTGATTCTGCGTGGATGGACGCGTCCGGCGGCACGCGCGATGAGCGGCTCCGTCGGCGCAATTGTGTCGGCCCTGCTCGCGGTTGCGAGCGCGCAGTTCGTGATCACTGAAAAACTCGCAGGCAATCTGCTGGTCGAAGGCCTGCCGGTGTGGGTGGTGCAGGCGATCCTGCCGCCGGGATTCGCACTGATCGCCGTACGCCTGATCCTGCATGCGGGCGACAGCTGGCGAATTCGCGCCACATGCGCCGCCGTTGCGCTGTGTGCCGCAGTGCTCGCCGCCTACGGGCCGTTGCCCGCGGAAGCATTGCGTTTTCCCGCGCTAGTCGGTCTGCTGGTGGCAACTGTCCTTGGCGCGCCGGTGTTCACCACGCTGGCGGGTGCGGCGCTCATCCTGTTCTGGAGCGACGGACTGCCGATCGCCTCGATCCCGATCGATCTCTACCGGCTCACCGTGAATCCGTCGCTGCCCGCGATCCCGTTGTTCACGCTGGCCGGTTACTTCCTGGCCGAGAGCGGCGCACCGGCACGCTTGGTAGCGGTGTTCAAGGCACTGGTGCGTGGATTGCCCGGCGGTTCGGTGATCGTCGTGGTCGCGACCAGCACGCTGTTCACTGCGTTTACCGGTGCATCCGGCGTGACCATTCTCGCGCTCGGCGGGTTGCTGATGCCATTGCTGCTGGCGACGCGAAAGAGATGAAGGCAAGGCGCTCGGGATTATCACCAGCGCCGGATCATTGGGCGTGCTGTTGCCCCCGAGCCTGCCGCTGATCCTGTACGCCGTGGTCGGGCGCGTGCCGATGGAAGAACTGTTTCTAGCCGCGTTGCTGCCGGCGCTGGTGATGGCCGGCTGTCTGACGGTCTACGCCGCGCGCCACGAAGTCAGAACCGCTGCCGCGCGCTTCGATGCGGCACAGGCCTGGCGCGCGATCGGCGCGGCAAAGTGGGAGCTGTTCCTGCCGGTGGTCGCGTTCGTCGCGCTGTTCGGTGGTTTCGCCACGCCGGTCGAAGCCGCTGCCGTAACCGCAACCTACGCCTTCGTGGTGGCGGTGCTGGTGCGCCGGGAGCTCCACATCGTGCGCGATGTTCCGCGGGTGGTGGCCGAGTGCGGTCTGCTGGTCGGCGGCGTGCTGCTGATACTCGGAGTCGCGCTTGGCTTCACCAACTATCTGGTGGACGCGCAGTTGCCGGATCGGCTGGTCGAGTGGGCGACCGGCACGATCGAGTCGCGCTGGGTGTTCCTGCTGGCGCTCAACGGTTTCCTGCTGGTCGTGGGCTGCCTGATGGACGTGTTCTCCGCCGTCGTCGTGGTTGCGCCTTTGCTGATCCCGGTGGGACTGGCTTTCGGCATCGACCCGCTGCACCTGGGGATCATCTTCCTCGCCAACATGGAACTGGGATTCCTGACGCCGCCGGTGGGGATGAACCTGTTCTTCGCTTCCTATCGCTTCGGCAAACCCGTGTCCGAGGTGTGCCGTGCGGTCATGCCTTACTTCTGGGTGCTTCTGGCTGGTGTGCTGCTGGTCACCTATCTGCCGGCGCTGACCACCTGGCTTCCCGGAATTTTCCGCAGCTGAGTCCGCAACCGTTCAACCACAAGCCACACACAAGGAGGAGAGACCGATGGAAACAACGATGTCAACTAACCGGATTGCAACGCAGAAAAATTGCTTCGATGCGCCCGGGACCGACCAGGACTGCGACACGGACGCCGGTGACAGCGTGCGCGAAGCGTACGAGTTTCTCGGCGCCGTCGGATTCGGCAAGGACGGAGTGCGTTCTCTGGCGGTCGACATGATCGAGCTGTCCTGAGTGCGACTACACGACTTGAAATGCGGCCATGGCTATCGATCAGTACGTCATCTACCTTGTGCTTGGAATCGCGCTGTTCCTGGCAGGGCACCAGTTCTACTTCTGGTGCCAGCGCTATCCGCTGTTGCCGCCGCGGGTGTTTCGACCGGCGATCGATGAGCTGATCCCGTACCGGCCGGAATGGGTGTGGATCTACAGCATCCTCTACTACGCCGTGATCGTGGCTGTGTTCTTCATCGTAGACTCGGAGCGCCATTTCCTGCGGCTCGCGTCCAGTTACGCGCTGCTGCTGGCTGCGCAGATGCTGTTCTTCCTGGCGTTTCCGGTCGCCACGCCGCGCGACTGGCGCAAGCGCAACTTGCGCCGCACCTGGTCCGAGAAATTGCTCGCCCTGGTGCAGAAGGCGGACATGCGCTCGAACAGTTTTCCCAGTATGCACACCTCGGTCGCAACACTGACGGCGCTGCACCTGTATCCGATGGTTGGCGAGCTGGTGCTGGCGTTTCCGGTGCTGATCGGGTTGAGCTGCCTGTTCACCAAGCAGCATTACCTGATGGACATCCCAACCGGAGCGTCTCTCGGTTATGCGATTTTCATGCTTTCGCGAATGGTTGCCTGACGGACAGACCATGAAATTATCGGAAGCCATGATCGGCGACTACGCCCGTCGTCGCTGCCTGCGCCGGCGCGTGCATGTCGCATGCTGCGCATCGCCGCGTTGTTCGTGCTGTTCGCGCTGTTCACGTCGGCGGTCACCGCGTTTGCATCGGTGCGGCGGCGCGAGCGCTTCATGCGCTGGTGGGCGGGCATGGTATTGCGTGCGCTCGGCATCAGGTTGATCCGCGGCCGGAGCCCGACTTTCGGCGCGGGGCCGGCGCTGCTCGTCGCCAATCACGTTTCCTCGATCGATACGATCCTGATTTGCGCCATCCAGCCGGCCTGTTTCGTCGCCAAGGCGGAGCTGGGAAGCCGCGCGTGGCGGAGATGGCTGCTCGCCGAGGCCGGCACGATATTCATCGATCGCCGAAAACGCGACGACGTGTTGCGTGCATTGGCCGCAATGCACGAAGCCTTCGATGCCGGCGAGCGGGTAGCGCTTTTCCCGGAGGCCACCATCTGTGCAACGGCGGAGCCTCGTCCATTCAACTCGGCGCTGCTGGAACCGGGAAGCGATGGCGTCCCGCTTTACTTTATCGCGCTGAGCCTGACGCGCGCCGACGGCACACCCTGCCCAGAAGGCGACTTCCCCCGGGAACGTGGCTTTGCCGCCGGTTTCTGGCGCCTTGCGGGCGTACCGGTCCTGGTGGCCCGCGTAGAGATCGTCGGACCTGTCGATTTCTCGGGCGCTGAATCGCAAGCGCATCGCGCGCTGCGCTCACGACGCCATCCATTCTGCGCTGTCCGGTCTCGCGACCGCACCGGCGCAGCAACAATCGGTGCTGTAACAAATCAGGTGATCGCGCCGTAATCGGGGGATCCGAGAAATGACATGGATGAGTGGGACTGCAAGGTTGAAATTGGCATCGTGGTGCGAACGTATACTCGGCACGGTGCGGAATGTTTTCGCGCATCGCGGCCCCCAATCAGGAAAATGCCGCCGCCCGCGCGCGCCTCGCGCATGGGGGAAGCGGATCGTCCAACCCGCAATGGCTGCCTCGTTATGCCATGCGCTGGCCCAGGCTCCGGCGCTGGCCGAAGGCGTGGAAATCGGAGCAGGTTTTGGAATTATCAGCCATCAGCAAGCATTCGAAGGCGGATGGGATATCCAGGTTGGATACGAATTCAAGGAGATGGAACACTTCAGCCTCGGCGTGCAGTGGCAGTGGTACAAGGGATGGACCTCCGAAAGCAGGGTAGGCGAAGAGGAGGGCATGGCCTTCCGCTCCAATGCCTTGTACCTGACCGCGCGTCCCAGGCACGAATCCTTGCGATGGCTGCAATTCAAGGCCGGGGTCGTCAACGCCAATTACAAGATAGCCGAGTACGACAGTACCGCAGGAGCGGTGGTGGTTAGAAGTGATCGTAGCGGCGAGACGGGGCTTGCGCTCGGCCTGGGTCTGGTGTTCGGTTCCGACGCGGTCAGGTTCCACTTGTTTGACTATCAGCGCTATTCGTTCGCCGGCGAGAGCTTCGATGCCTTCAGCATTTCGCTGACGGTGCTGGGAGGCGGCTTTTGACCGGTACGACCGGTTATCCGGAAGCGGTAATCGTGGCCGCGAGCCGGTATGCTATGCATTGACAAGGAGCGATTCGAGATGCTTGAAGACGGGGATCACGGCGCCGCACCGGTAACCAGAAAGTCGCGATCGAGACTGCGGCGCGAGCGCGACAAACAGCGCATGCGCGAGCGGGTGCTCGACGCCGCGCGCGATCTGTTCGCGTTGCACGGCTACGAGGCCGTGACGATGCGCAAGATTGCCGAGCGCATCGAATACACGACCACCATGATCTACCAGCACTTCCCGGACAAGGAGACGCTGATCCGGGAAATCGTCGCACACGATTTCCAGTCCTTCGGGCAGGAATTCCGCCGCTGCGCACAGATCGCCGATCCGATCGCGCGCATCCTGGCGATGGCCCGGGTGTTCGTGGATTTCGGCGTGCAGCATCCGAATCATTACCGGCTCATGTTCATGTCGCCGCCGTCCTCGGAAATGAAGGAGGCCAATCTCGCGGCGATCCAGGGTGATCCGGCGCAGGATGTCTACACCTTCTTCAGGGCTGCTATCGAGGAGGCGATGCGTAAGGGGCTGCTGCGCTCGGAACTGGACGATGCGGAATTGCTGGTGCAAAGCCTGTGGTCGGGCATGCACGGGGTAGTATCTCTGTACATCTCCAAGGGCAGGGACCCGTGGATAGAATGGCGCAGTCTCGACAGCATCTCGTCGCTCCTGGTCGATCTGCTGTTGCGCGGCCTCAAGAAGGACTGAAAAGCGGTTAATCGGTGGCGGGATGAAGTGAGCACCGTCTGGGGAGGCGGACCATGATCCACCTACACAAGCTAGGCCGGAAGTATCTGGATTTCGAGTTCCCGGTGAAGAACGAAGCGCGCCTGCGCATCGTCGAGCGGCCCGGCTTATGGATGGGGCGTGCCGCGCTCGACCAGCTTCTCGCCGACATGCGCCAGGTCGTGAACGCGGTCCTTCCTTCCGGGCTTGTATACGGCGTGCTCAGCGGCGACAAACAGCGGCTCGACAACGCCATCCTTTCGATCCTCTACGACCAGGCGAGCCGCAAGCCCATCGCCTTCAACGCCTACTCGTTTCTCGATGTCGAAGTTCGCGGGCACCGCGTCAACGTCCTGCACCTCGGGCTGATCATGGTTGACCCGGCGTTCCAGGCTCAGGGTCACACTTGGGTGGTCGTAGGGCTACCTTGCCTGCTGGTTTTTCTGCGCAACGGCATGAGCCCGGTGTGGATCACCAGCGTGACCCAGGTGCCGGCGATCGTCGGAAAGGTCGCTGAAGCCTTCGCCGACATCTACCCTTCGCCCTCCGGCAAGACTCGCAGGAGCTTTGCGCACCTGTCCATCGCCAGGCAGGTAATCGAGTCGCATCGCGACGTGTTCGGGGTGGGCCCGCAGGCGCAGTTCGATCAGGACAGCTTCATCATCCGCGACGCCTACACTGGGGGTTCTGACAATCTCAAGAAGACCTACGAAGAGACCACCAAGCATCGCGACGAAGTGGTCAACGAAATGTGCCGAGACCGTCTCGACTATCGGCGCGGCGACGACTTCCTGCAGGTCGGAGCAATTAACTTCGCGTGTGCCTGCGACTATCTGTTGCGAACGGTGCCGCGCGATTCGCTGCCGAGTCTGCTGTATCGAGTGATGTTCGTGCTGGCTGGAATGCTGTTATTGCCGCTGTGGTACTGGTTCTCGCCCAACCGGCAGTGGGGAGATTTGCGCGCCCGGAACTAGATCAGCCGCCGGTACCAATGGGAGGAGCAACATGGAGTACAGCGAAGCCGTCTACAGCGATGTCATTATCACCTGGCTGGGCGCTGCCGGCGTTTGGGGCTACCTCAATTTCGTGCACCACCACCGCACTGGCGGTGCGCTCGAGCGCAAAATGCTGTTCCTGCTCTACTGCATGTTTGCGCTCATGGCCATGCGCGGCTTCTACTGGCTGTTCGGATACCCGTGGCTAAACTACCTGCGCTTTTTCCCGACGGCGTTGTTACCGCTGGCGATGGTTCTTTTCGCCGAGAGCATCGTGCGCCGGCACGTCGGACTGCCCATGAAAGTCTACGTGGCAAGCGGCACGGTGTTCTTCGTCCTCACGGCGCTCCTCGGGCAACTGCATTCAGGCAAGACGTTGCTGATCGGATTTCTGTTCTTCGAGGTGTCCATCATCATCGCGATGGCGTGGATGGTATGGCGCGCCGACCAGACCAAGCTCACTACGCTCGAGATCCGCCTGAACAACGCGATATTCGTGTCGGCGATGTTTGCAGTGCCCCTGGTGGTCACCGATTTCCGCGAGGAGCTGACGTGGATCCCGCGGCGGCTGGGCGCCGCCGGCGCGCTGATATTCGTGTACGTTCTGGTGCGCATGATCTACCGCGTGGACACCCGCATCATCGTGTTCAACGAGGTGCTAAATATCTTTTTGCGTGCCTCGATCATGGCGTTGTCGTTCATGGCGATCACCGACAATCTCACGGTGCGCGAATTTTTCGAGTTCGTCCCGCTGTCGCTCATGTTCGTCCTCGTGTTCACCATTTTCTATAGGGTCAAGGCGGTGGCCGTTGAAAGCCGGGGAGTGTCGTTCCTGCAGTGGCTGCTGCGCGCGAAGATGACCAGCGTGGAAAGCTTCGTCCAGTCGATGCGCCATCTTCCTCCGACGCGAGAGAACGTGCTGCTACACGTGGAAGACCTCGCGCGATACGACTCTGCGGCGATCATCCAGTATCTCGGCGCCGAACGCCGGGTTCTGAGCCTTGCCACGCTGCGCGAGCGAGCCGAATCGCAAGACTCCGGGAGTATCGAAATGTTCGAGCAACTGGTGGACATCCTGGAGCGCTACGGAATGAGCCATATCGGGCTGGCGAGCCTGAAGCCCCCGGCACTCCTGTTGTTCAACAGCCCGCTGATCCCCGGCGCGCATTTCGACGAGATCAAGATCAATCTGATTCTCAAGTTGTGCCGCTTCCTGCCGCAGGCGCCAAAGACAAAGGAAGTGCCGCGGCAGGACGCCGGCTCGGCCACACCGATCGGCAGTCAGTAGCGTTTCGTACGTTCCGCGGTTAGAGTCTCGGCTGGGCTTCCCGACCTTAACCGTCGCACGCAAAATCTTGCCGGTTCCCAGTTCGAAGAAGGACCTGATCGACGACGTCCGGCCCCGCGAAGTGTGGGGCTGGATGATGTTCGACTTCGCCAACTCCGGTTACACCACCGTGGTCATCACCGCCGTGTTCAACGCCTATTTCGTGGCGGTGGTGGCGGGGCAGGCGGTGTGGGCCACCTTCGCCTGGACCGCGGCACTTTCGGTGTCCTATGCGCTGATCGTGGTCAGCGCCCCGCTGATCGGCGCCTATGCCGACGCGCACGCGGCCAAGAAGCGCCTGCTCGTGCTCAGTACGATCGGCTGCGTCGCGGGCACCGCGACGCTGGCGCTGGTCGGTCCCGGAGACCTGGCGCTCGGCATCGCGCTGCTGATCGTCTCGAATTTTTTCTTCGGCACCGGCGAGAACCTGGTTGCGGCATTCCTCCCGGAACTTGCCAGGGGACGCTCGCTGGGCAAGGTATCGGGTTGGGGCTGGGGTCTGGGGTACATCGGCGGGCTGATCAGCCTCGGCGCATCGCTCGCCTACGTCACCTGGGCGCAGGCGCAGGGGCAGACCTCCGCAGATTTCGTTCCGGTGAC
Source organism: uncultured beta proteobacterium (assembly GCA_963695915.1). Taxonomy (GTDB): domain Bacteria; phylum Pseudomonadota; class Gammaproteobacteria; order Burkholderiales; family JACQAP01; genus JACQAP01. The sequence goes on along the minus strand of CAVOIO010000021.1, from coordinate 129,234 downwards.
CATGCTGATCACAGCGGCGATTTTCGCCGTCTCGTGCCTGCCCACCTTTCTGCTGCTCAAAGAGCGGGCACAACCGCAGCAACTGCCAACCGGCGCGTACGCGAGTGCGTTTGCGCGCACCTGGGAAACGCTCAGGCACGCGAGCCGCTATCGCGACCTGATGCGCTTCCTGCTCTGCATCCTCTTCTATCAGGCCGGCGTGCAGGCGGTAATTTCGCTTGCGGCGATCTATTCCGAACAGGAGATGAAATTCTCGACGCAGCAAACCATCATGTTGATCCTGGTGGTCAACATCACTGCCAGCGCGGGCGCGATCGCCTTCGGACAGTTGCAAGACAAGCTTGGCCATGTGCGCACGCTGGCGCTGACATTGATCGGTTGGTGCGTGACCGTGGTGCTGGCCGGATCGGCGACCACCCCGGCCCTGTTCTGGGTGGCAGCAAACCTCGCCGGGATCTGTCTCGGCGCCAGCCAGTCCGCCGGACGCGCGCTGGTTGGTTATCTTAGTCCGTCCGATCGTCGCGCCGAGTTCTTTGGATTGTGGGGGCTGGCGGTCAAACTGTCTTCGATCCTGGGTCCGATAACCTACGGCCTTGTGAGCTGGATTTCCTCCGGAAATCATCGCCTTGCCATCCTCATAACCGGAACCTACTTCCTCGTCGGGCTGGCGCTGCTGGCCGGCGTCAACGCACGCCGCGGGCACCGCGCCGCGCGTCCCCTGAAGACCGCGTCGCAATTGCCGTAGCTGGTCGATTCAAGAATCAATAGACCAAGATAAACAGCGCGTTATAATCCTGCCCAGTCAGGATTCAAACAGACGCCGAAGGCGCGAGGGCTGGTTATGCTGAGCTGGATCAAAGGGACGCAATCGGACCATCCGCTTGCCGAGGACAAGGTCGCGCGCGAACTCATCGCCGAGTTGCCGGCCAATGATTCTTTCAAGGCGCTCGAAGAACTTTCCTTCTGGCTGGATTCGCTCAAGGGCGCGGAAGATCTCAAGCTCGGGCGCCAGTTCGAAATCATCGACCTGATCGACCAGTCCGCAAAGAACCATCAGCGCAAGCTTTCCCAGGATTATCTTGCCGGCAGTGCGCGGCTGCAGAAGTTCCAGGAAATTCGTATCTGGAACACATCGTTCACTTTCTGGAAGCAGCTCGCGGACGCCTATCAGCTGTGGCTGACGCGCTACCAGGCCGGCGCCGCGGGCTGGGGTGCGCTGAAAGGGCCGGTGTCTACGATGGTGGCGCGCGCGATGAGGGCTGTCTCGGTTCAGCTCAAATGGCAGTTGCTGCGCTACGGACCAGTGGCGCCAAGGTTGTGGGAGGAGTACGGCAAGCTCTTCGTCTATGCCGAGGAAAAAGGCTTCGCCGCGGGCAAGATCGAAGTGTATCCGGGAAAGTTCGGCGATTCGACCGTGCAACGCGAGTTCCTCAAGGGACTCATGCTCGCGATCTCCTCCACCGATAGCCTGCTGCCTGCCAAACTGGAGATCGCCGAGAAGGTCATAGCGCAATTTTCCGAATTCTTCGTACTCGGTCGCCAACCCGCAAAAGGTTGTCACTACTTCATCGACATTTCGTCCGGCAAGGGACCGGCACGGATGGTCTCGCGTCTGCAGATGACCCCGGGACTGAGATTCTTCGGTCCGGGCTCCGCCGCGCAGGAGCTGGAAAAACTGATCACCGTTTTGCAGGCCGATGGCGTGATACCGTCCAACGTCAATTTCGGCGGCGTTTTTGATCCGGAACTGGTGCTGGAGGTGCTGCGGCATTTGACGCGCTATTGGGCGCCGGTACCACCGGCGCGCAGCGAGGAACGGCGCCGTTCAGTGTCGCGCATCAGCGTCATTCACGACTTCGAAGAAATCCTCGCCACCATATCCGCTGACACCGATGATATCGCGTTCGACAATTCGGCCGAGACCTGGACGGTGGAGAACGAAAGCGCAGGCGGTTACGGAGCGCTGCTGCCGCAGACCAAGGGAGACTGGCTCAAGGTCGGAACGCTGCTGGGGGTGAAACTCGAAGACGGCGCAGCCTGGGGCGTGGGCATCGTGCGTCGGCTCGCCGCGTATGATCTGAAGCAGCGCTACGTCGGCATACAGGTGTTCAGCAAGGGCGCAACTGCCGTCAAGATTGCGCCCGCCAATCCCGGCAAAGGCGCAATTGCGCAGGATGCCATGCTGCTGCCCTCGAGCGCGAGCGACAGCGGTAGCACCGGCGAAATGAGCCTGTTGCTGAGGCCGGGAGTCTTTTCGGAAAAAAAGACCTACGAGATGCAGGCCTACGATCGCAGCTACACGCTGTTGCCTAAGAAGCTGTTGGAGCGCGGAGATGAATTCGACATGGCCCGCTTCCGCGTCATGCAGCGCTCCGCCTGAAATCCTTCGCCGCTAGGAACAACGGATCACAATTTCCTTAACCACCAAGCCACCAAGACGCCAAGAAATTCATTAATTTGCTTTTGTTCTCCTTGGTGCCTTTGTGTCTTGGAGGTGAGATTTCCCATTTTGCGAGTTACAACAAAACGCGCTTGAGCCAGGCGCCGATGTGCGCCAGTTCCTCGGCGCAGACCGAGTGAGGCATCGGGTATTGGTGCCATTCCACCGGGTAATCCAGCTTGATCAAAGTGTCGCGCGACATCGTGCCCAGAGCCAGCGGCACGATGTCGTCGGCGATGCCATGGCCCATGAAGATCGGCACCGTGTTACTTGCAGCGTTGCGCTCGACCTCGACCATCGGCGACATCGGCAGATAGGACGACAGCGCCATCAGGCCGGCCAGTCGCTTGGGCTGTCGCAGCCCGACTTGCAGCGTCATCACGCCGCCCTGGGAGAATCCCGCCAGCAAGATGCGTCCCGAGGGAATGCCGCGCGCGTTCTCGCGCGCGATCAGGTCTTCGATCAACTTCTGCGATTCGCGCAGCCCACGCTCGTCTTCCTTGAAGGCTAGCTCCTGGTAGGCGATGTCGTACCAGGCGCGCATCACGAAGCCGTCGTTGATCGTTACCGGGCGCATCGGCGCGTGCGGAAACACGAAACGGATTCCCAGCGGCGGTAGCTTCAGCTCTTTCACCACTGGAACAAAGTCATTACCGTCCGCGCCCAGGCCGTGCAGCCAGATCACCGCGTGGCTCGGCTTCGATTTGGTCTCGATCTCTATTGCTGGAAGTGTTTCACTCATAGGTCAAAAGCGTTCAGCGCAATGGATTCACTTCAATACCCCCTTGACGGGTACGCAAAGGCACGCAAGGAAAGACAAAAAAGATAACAACTATAGGAACGAACACTAGGGTCAGCGGCTGAAAATTCAATGTCCACAGAGTACGCGTTCTGTCATTCTGAATTCCATCCGTCATCGGGTTTCCTTTGCGTACCTTTGCGCCCTTTGCGTTTCACGCGTTTCCCGGTTTCGGACGGAGGGCGGATTTGGGGCGGAAAGCCCTGACCACCGTCTCGTCGGTCTCGATGTAAGGCCCACCGATGAGGTCGACGCAGTAAGGCACCGCGGCGAAGATGCCGTGCACCTTCTGTTTTCCGTCGGCGTCCTTCAGGCCTTCCAGCGTTTCCTTGATGGATTTCGGCTGGCCTGGCAGGTTGATGATAAGCGTGCCACCGCGGATGACGCCGACCTGCCGCGACAGGATTGCAGTGGGCACGAAGCTCAGGCTGATCTGGCGCATCTGCTCACCGAACCCCGGCATCTCCTTGTCGGCAACGGCCAGCGTGGCCTCCGGCGTTACGTCGCGCGGTGCCGGCCCGGTGCCTCCGGTGGTGAGCACCAGATGGCAGCCTTCCTGGTCGCACAGTTCCTTCAGCGTCTCCTCGATCACCGGGCGCTCGTCCGGGATCAGCCGCGTGACGATCCGGCGCGAATTGAGAACGACGCGTCCCAGCCAGTCCTCGAGCGCCGGAATGCCTTCGTCCCTGTACACGCCTTTCGACGCCCGGTCGCTGATCGACACCAGTCCGATGACGACTTGTTCGTTCTCACTCATGTTTCTTCTAAACCTCGACGCAAAGACGCAAAGAACGCAAAGAAGTTCAATTGATAAAAGAAACGACGATGTATCGTTGGGTCGTGACGGGCTACAGGGAAATCTGCCAATTCAAAGAATCTCCACACAACTTTCTTTGCGAACTTTCTTGTATTTCCTTCGCGACCATTGCGTCAACGTTCTTGTGTTCGGATGATCTCGCGAAGCTCCTGGAACAGTTCGCGGAAGCTTTTGGGCGGCTTTTTGGCCGCGGCTTCACGCTTGACGTTGCGGATCAGCGCGCGCAGGCGCTGCCCATCGGCGCGGGGAAACTGGCCGAGCAGATCGCCAAGCGCCAGTTCGTCCCCGATAAGCCGCATTCGCCAACGTTCGATCGAGTGCAGGCGCGCGGTCTCCACGACCGAAGTGCCTTTCCAGGCGTCGATTTGTGAGCGGATGGCATTGGCGTCGCCTTCCTCGCGCATCAGACGTCCGATGTATTGCATCTGGCGTCGCAACGCGCCGAATTTGGAGATGCGCTTGGCGTCCAGTACCGCGTCGAGAAGTCGCGTGGGCAGGTCGAGCTCGGCAAGTTTTACCTCGCCCACAGCCACAAGTTCCTCACCCAGATCCTGCAGGGCTTGGTCGTCGTGCTTGCGTTTTGTCCTGCTGGGCTGAACTTCTTCTTCCACTGGGGAGTCCTGGGGAGTCTGGATCGGCAAGCTGGTATCATAACCAAACATTTCCTTTCGCGGCGTGCCGTCCGAGTTGTCCGGCAGCACGCCGCTTTAATTTTCAGGTTTAGAAGACACCGTGGCGAGCAGCGAATTCACCCATTCAACCGATACCCTTAGACAGATTGCCCGCGACGTACTTGACTACGCCCGCGACCGCGGCGCCACTGCGGCGGAGACCGAGGTGAGCGAGGGTTTCGGGCAGGGCGTGACCGTCCGCCGTGGCGAGGTCGAGACCATCGAGTACAACCGCGACAAGGGCGTGGGCGTCTCCGTTTACATCGGCAAGCAGCGCGGCCACGCCAGCACTTCGGACTTTTCCTCCAAGGCGCTTCGCGACACGGTCGATGCGGCGCTGTCGATCGCCCGGCTCACCGCTTCAGATGAGTTTTCCGGACTCGCCGATGTCGAACTGCTGGCCACAGAGTTTCCCGATCTCGACCTGTATCACCCGTGGTCTATTTCGGTGGAGCAGGCAATCGAGTTGGCACGCTCGTGCGAGAGTGCCGCGTTCGCCGCCGATCGGCTGGTCAGCAACTCGGAAGGCGCCTCGATTTCGGTCCAGCAGTCGCATTTTGCCTACGGCAACTCCAACGGTTTTCTGGCCGGCTATCCCAGTTCCCGGCACAGCGTCATGTGCGCGGTGATCGCGGGCAAGGACGGGACCATGCAACGCGACGACTGGTACACGACCGCGCGCGCGGCCTCCGATCTCGAACCGGCGACCGACGTCGGCAGCCGCGCCGGAAAGCGTGCCGCGCGCCGCGTCGGGGCGCGCAAGGTCGCCACCACGCGCGTGCCGGTGCTGTTCGAAGCGCCAATCGCATCGAGCCTGCTGGGCCATTTCGTCACTGCGGTTAGCGGCGGAAGCCTTTACCGGAAGTCCTCGTTCCTGCTCGACAGTCTGGGGAAGCAGGTGTTCTCGCCGATCGTGAGCATCCATGACCTGCCTAACGTGAGGAAAGGCCTCGCCAGCAGCCCGTTCGACGACGAGGGCGTGACGACACGTGCCCGTGACGTCGTGAAGGGTGGCGTGTTGCAGGGCTACTTCCTGGGCAGTTACTCGGCGCGCAAGTTGGGAATGAAGTCCACCGGAAATGCGGGTGGCAACCACAACCTGGTAATGGACTCGACCGGCGAGGACTTCGCCGCGCTGCTCAGGAAGATGGGCACGGGTCTTTTGGTCACGGAAATGTTGGGGCAGGGGATCAACATGGTGACCGGAGACTACTCACGCGGCGCGGCCGGATTCTGGGTCGAGAACGGCGAGATAGCCTACCCTGTGCAGGAGGTCACGGTCGCCGGAAATCTCAAGGACATGTTTCGGAACATCGTCGCAATAGGTACCGACGTGATGGTGCGCGGCTCGCGCCAGACCGGCTCGGTGTTGGTCGAGGGAATGACGGTGGCAGGAGAATAGGGCCGAGGGCCGAGGTCCGAGGTGCGAGGTACGAGAAAAGTGCTTTAGATAGAGCTTTCGCATCTACTCGGACCTCGTACCTCGGACCTCGGACCTCGCACCTCGCGCGTGGAGCCATGAAGAGTCGAGCTCAAACAATTGCAGCGCTTCTTCGAAGTCTGGTGGTCGCGCTTTCGCTCGGCGCGCTCACCGCTTGCAGCGACGCGCCGCCGCTGCCGCGGCTTGGCGCCGATGACGTTGTGCTCGCCTTCGGCGACAGCATCACCTACGGGACCGGGGCGCGTCCCGAAGAGAGTTACCCGGAAGTGCTCGCCCAGTTAATCGGCCGCCGCGTGGTCAGCGCCGGCGTTCCCGGGGAAGTCACAGCGAACGGCGTGCAGCGCCTGCCGGAAGTCCTCGACGAAGTGAAACCAAAAATCCTTTTGCTTTGCATGGGCGGCAACGACATGTTGCGCAAAGTCGAACCGGTGGCCATCGAATCCAACGTGCGCACGATGGTGCGCATGGCCAGGGATCGCGGCATCGCGGTCGTGCTGATCGCCGTACCCAAGCCTGCGCTGTTCGGCGGCAACGCGAAGTTCTACCAGACCATCGCCAAAGAAAACGATCTGAACCTGGAGGGCGACATCCTCAAGGACATCTTGTTCGACAACGAATTCAAGGACGATCCGATCCACCCCAATGCCAAAGGTTACCGGCGCATGGCGGAAGCAATCGCCGGGTTGCTGCGGCGGGCCGGGGCGGTCTAGTAGGAGGGACGAGGGAAGAGGGACGAGGTACGAGGGGCGAGGGATTGGGGCGAGAAGAAGTGACTTTCTAGTAAAGCAGCTTCGCTCGACCATACTCGGTACCTCGGCCCTCGTACCTCGACCCTATCGCTGAACCAGCCATCGGGAGTAATGACTATGTTCATACACAAACCGTTCTCCACAATTGCGCTCGTGCTTGCGCTGTTGTTGGCCGGAGCCTGCGCCCAAACGGCGCAGCGGCCAAAGCTGGATGTTTCGATCGCCGAACTGGGCGCCGCGAAGATTGCCGTACTGGAACAGACCTACGCGCTCAAGCTTAGGGTGCAGAATCCGAATCCCATCGACATTTCCACGGACGGCGTGTCGTTCTCGATTGAAATTAACGGCAAGCCCTTCGCGCGCGGGGTCAGCAACGAGTCCGTTACCATTCCGCGGCTCGGCGAAGCCATGGTGGCCGTGCAGGCGGTGAGCGACCTGTCCGGCCTGATCCAGCAGATGCGCGGGATCGAAGGCGCGGCTACTTCGGGGTTGCGCTACCGCTTGACCGGCCGTTTCTTTTCCGGCGACACGCCGTTCCCGTTCGATTACAGCGGTTCGATCAAACCGCCTTCCACGCCATGACGATTGCCCGGCGCCTCCCTGTCCGAGGATAGGCGATGATGGGCAGGCAGCTTGCGGCGGTGGCGATCAGCAACCGCTTTGTCCGAAACGCGCCGGGAAAGTAAAGATGAAACTGGCCCTGGATCTCGATGGCGTGACCTGCACGTTTCCGGCCCGCGCGGGCAGCGTTGCCGCATACACGGCCATTTCCGGTGTGGATCTGCGCGTCGGCGAAGGCGAGTTCGTCGCGGTCGTCGGCCCGACCGGTTGCGGAAAATCCACGCTGCTCAACGTCGCCGCCGGGTTGCTGAAACCGACCGGCGGAACCGTTACCGTATTCGGAGAGCCCCTCGCCGGCATCAACCGCCGGTCCGGCTATCTGTTCCAGACCGATGCGCTGATGCCCTGGCGCAGCGCGCTCGACAACGTGACGGCGGGACTCGAGTTCCGTGGCGTCGGCGGGCAAGAGGCGCGGGCCAGGGCGGCGGACTGGTTGAAACGTGTTGGCCTGACCGCGCATGCGCACAAGTATCCGCATGAACTCTCCGGCGGCATGAAGAAACGCGTGGCACTGGCGCAGACGCTTATTCTCGATCCGAAGATCCTGCTGATGGACGAGCCCTTCTCCGCGCTCGACGTGCAGACCCGCAGCCTGATGGGAAACGAGCTGCTGGCGCTCTGGTCGCAGGATCGGAAGTCGGTGGTGTTCGTCACCCACGACCTCGAGGAAGCCATCGCGCTTTCCGACCGCGTGGTGGTGTTGTCGGCCGGTCCGGAGAGCTGCCCGATCGGGAAGTTTTGGATCGACCTGCCGCGGCCCCGCGATGTGGCCGAGATTCGCCTGACGCCGCACTTTGTCGAATTGCATACGCTGATCTGGAGCGCTCTCCGGGACGAAGTGCAGAGGGCCTACGCCAATGCGATGTCCTGATCATGAATAAGGGCGTACTCGCGGTGATGCAGGTGGGCCTGTTGCTGGGGCTGTTTGCGCTCTGGCACGTGCTCGTAAAGACGGAGGTCCTGCCGGCGTTTTTTTTCGGCGAGCCGCTGATCGTCCTGCAGAGGATCTGGAACTGGTTCGCCACCGGCAAGATCTTCCCGCATCTCGGCATCACGCTGCTCGAGACCATGCTGGCATTTGCGATCGGCACCGCACTCGGGCTCGTTTTCGGTCTGTGGCTGGCGCTGTCGGACCTGGCGGCGAAACTTCTCGATCCCTACATCACTGCGCTCAACTCGATGCCGAGGGTGATCCTGGCGCCGATCTTCGCGGTATGGTTCGGGCTGGGAATCTGGTCGAAGGTGCTGCTCGGCGTGACGCTGGTGTTCTTCATCGTGTTCTTCAGCGTGTATCACGGCGTGCGCGAAGTCAGTCCCACGGTTCTGGCCAATGCACGGATGTTGGGCGCCTCGGGCCGGCAACTACTCCGTCACGTTTACCTGCCGAGCGCCACTGCCTGGGTGTTCTCCAGTCTGCACGCGTCGGTGGGAATGGCTTTCGTCGGCGCGGTGGTGGGCGAGTATCTCGGTTCGGCGAAGGGCGTCGGCTATCTGATCCTGCAGGCCGAGGGCGTGTTCGACATCAACACTGTTTTCGCCGGCGTGCTGGTGCTTACCGCCTGCGCGCTTGTGCTCGACCGAATCGTCACGCTCGCTGAGCGGCGCCTGCTGCGCTGGCGCCCCGGTAACGTCTCCGCTGCTTCGTGATCCCACCTCACGCCCCGCCCTCTCCCCCCTGGCCTCACCCCGCCCCTCTCCACAAGTGGAGTGGGAGGAAAGGTCAAGATGCGGAGAGGGTGCTGAGGTAAACCAGCTGTGTTTGTGTCGTGATTGGTTGCGTAGTTCCGCGGCGGTACTTGCAATGGAGCGGTCTCACACGGTCATTCGTGACCTAAGGCAACTTGCTTCTCAACTCCCTCTCCGCCTATGGGGGAGAGGGCTGGGGTGAGGTAGCTGTCTTGAGGCAGAGGCACGGTTCGTGCTAGAACGGCGTCATTCGGTAAACAACAACGACACGCAATGGAATTTTCCAATCACGCCATCCTGATCGGCGCGCTGCTGGTGTTGTCGAGCATCGTGGTGAGCAGCCTCTCGGCCCGTACCGGCGCGCCGCTGCTGCTGGTATTCCTCGCCGTGGGCATGCTCGCAGGGGAGGAAGGACCTGGCCGCATTCTCTTCAGCGATTACCAGATCGCCTACCTGGTTGGCACCATGGCGCTTGCCGTCATCCTGTTCGACGGCGGCATGCGCACCCACACCGACACCTTTCGCGTCGGCCTGTGGCCGGCGGTGTCACTCGCCACTGTCGGGGTGATCCTGACTGCCGGCATTGTCGGCGCGGCCGCGGCGTGGCTCCTTGAACTCGACCTCATGCAGGGCCTTTTGATCGGCGCGATCATCGGTTCGACCGATGCCGCCGCCGTATTCACGGTGCTCGGTGCGCAAGGCATGCGGCTCAAGCAGCGGGTCGGCGCGACGCTCGAAATCGAATCGGGCTGCAACGATCCGATGGCGGTGTTCCTGACGCTGGTTTTCATCGAGGTCGTGGGCGCCGGCGATCACTTGCTGGGCTGGTCGGTGCTGTGGGAATTCGTCTGGCAGTTCGGCCTGGGCGGGCTGGCCGGAATCGTCGGCGGTCGAGTGCTGGTCTGGCTGCTCAATCGTGTCAGCGTAACCAGCGGGCTGTACCCGCTGATGGCAATGGCAGGGGGGCTGGTGATCTACGGCACCACCACCGTGTGGGGTGGCAGCGGCTTCCTGGCGATCTACCTGGCGGGACTGATCCTCGGCAACGCCAGGGTGAAGTCTCAGGGCAACATCCTGAAGGTGCACGACGGCCTGGCGTGGCTTTCGCAGATCAGCCTGTTCCTGATGCTGGGCCTGTTGGTCACGCCTTCCGCGCTGATCCCCACAGCGGTGGATGCGCTGTTGGTCGCGATCGTGCTGATGGTGGTGGCGAGGCCGCTTGCGGTCTGGCTGTCGTTGCTGCCATTCGGCTTCCCGAAGCGCGAGCAGATCTTCATCGCCTGGGTTGGACTGCGCGGTGCGGTGCCGATCGTGCTGGCGCTGTTTCCAGCGCTGGCCGGGCTACCGGAATCGTCGATCTATTTCAACGTCGCCTTCTTCGTGGTGTTGGCTTCGCTGGCGGTGCAGGGCTGGACCGTCGCGCCGCTGGCGCAGGCGCTGCGTCTGAAATTGCCGCAGGAGCACGCGCCCTACTATTCGGAATTTGTCGAGGTGCCCGGACAGGCGAGCCTGAGGTTGCTCGGCTACCGGGTCACCGAGCTGAGTGAAGCAATCAGCCGCGGGGTGAACCAGTTACCGCTGCCTCCCGGCGTGCGCGTCGTAGCCGCCTTTCGCGACGGCAAGCCGCTGGATTCGATCAGCCGGATGGAGATCTCTTCCGGCGACCTGATTTACGTCATCACCACGGACGAGCACATGACGTTGCTCGACCACGTGTTCGTTCCGGCGGATGACGCAGAGGAATCCGAGCAACAGCGCGTGTTCGGTACGTTCACGCTGAACGGCGATGCGCCGCTCGGCGAGGTTGCGGAAATCTACGGCGTCGAGGTTCCGGAGCTGGCGAAGTCGCAGACGCTCGCCCGGTACATCGACCGGCAATTCCACCGCCGGCCGGTGGTCGGCGACTTCATCCGAATCGGCGGGATGAACCTGGTCGTGCGCGAAATCCAGGGCCGTAATGTCACCAAGGTCGGTATCGTCGTGCGCAACCGCTAGTGCGGGAGGTTTAAACTCTCCCCATGGCGGGAACTCGACTCGAATAGGCCCGCCATCGAGGACACAAAGGGGAGGATGTGATGAGGTTCGAAGCGATCGGATTGATCCAGGATGAGCATCGTTCGCTCGCGGCGGTCATTCAGGCGGCCGAGTTCCTGGTACGCAAATACATCCACGAAAGCAAGGCGCCGGACTTCAAGCTGCTGCACGCGATGCTGTATTACGTGCGTGAGTTCCCGGAGCGCCGCCATCACCCTAAAGAAGACAAGGTGCTGTTCGCGAAACTCAAGGCGCGCACCTCGGAGGCCGATGCAGTGATCGCCGATCTGGAGCACGAGCACGCTCAAGGCGGGCAGATGCTGAATGCGCTGACCGTGGCACTCAGCAACTGGGAAGCCGGCGCCGCCCATGGGGCGAAGGAATTCGAAGCCGCGCTGAACCGGTTCGCCGACTTCTACTGGCGGCATATGGAAAAGGAGGAGAAGCACATCCTGCCGGTGGCCGAGCGGACTTTCACCGATCAGGACTGGAAGGAAGTCGAATCTGCGTTCGCCGCGAACGCCGACCCGATGCTCGGCAAGAATACAGGAGACGAATTCCGCGAACTGTTTTCACGGATCGTGCGCCTGACCCCGGCACCGATGGGTCTCGGCGATCCCGATGCCTGACCTACGCTGGGAAATCGAAACGCGTTCAACGCGAAGGTACGCAAGGGAAAATCAAAGTACTGGGGTGAAATGCGGAATCGAAGATGTCCGACCAATGAGATTAGCCGGACTGCCGACAAGTTCGCGAATATGGGAACGCGCAATACTTCAACTGGAATCCATTGAGTGCATATTCTTATCTTGTCCCGTTTTTTGCCTTCCTTCGCGTACCTTTGCGACCTTTGCGTTGAACGCGTTGTGCCTTAGACCGTGCCGAGCCAGCGGCGGCGAAGGGTCGCGGCGGAGCGATCGTCGTTGACGGTAAGTACGCAGGTATCGGCGAGCGGAGCGGCAAGCATGACGTTCAGCACCAGCAGTTCGTCGCGGCGGAAGGCGTGCGCCTGCACGGTTTCGCCGGGGCGGTAACTGCCGAGCCGGCCTTCGAAGCTCTTCGGCGTAACCCGCAATCCGTCGAGCGCGACGATGGTATCGCCCGCCGCCAGCCCTGCCTTTTGTGCGGCACCGCCGTCGAGGACGTGGGTGATCTTCAGTTCGCCGCTGTTGTCGGCGGTGCGGATGCCGAGATCAACGCGCTGCGCTAACGCCTTCTCAGGCTTCGACGCCAGTTTGCCGCCCTTGTCCGCGGACGACTCGGCGCGGCGGATCTCCGTGACGACGCCGACGCCTGCCAATAGCTTCTCCAACGGCAGGTCTCTGGTTCCGCGCAGCGCCTGGTCGAAGAAGCGTTTGAGTTTCAGTCCGGTCACTTCTTCGGCCAGCCGTTCGATGCCGTTCTCCTCGACGCCAATTCCCTTGAGGCCGTGGCGTTTCCACAGCGCGCGCATCACGTGGTCGAGCGATTTCTTCCCGCCGGTTGCCTGCCGGATCAACAGGTCCAGGCAAAGCGCAACCAGACTGCCTTTGACGTAATAGCTCACCACGGCGTTCGGAGCGTTCTCGTCCTGGCGGTAGTACTTGATCCATGCGTCGAACGAAGATTCCGTTACCGTCTGCTTCTTTCGTCCGCTGCTGCGCAACACCGACGTAATGCTTTTCGCCACGGATTCCAGATAGGCGTCGCGTGAGATCAATCCGGAGCGCACCAGGAACAGATCATCGTAATAAGAGGTGATGCCCTCGAATGCCCACAACAGCGTCGTGTAGTTCTCGTTGTCGAGGTCGTAGGGGGTGAATACGGCGGGCTTGATGCGCTTCACGTTCCAGGTGTGGAAGTACTCGTGCGAGCACAGTCCGAGGAAGGTGCGGTAGCCTTTCGTGACTTCCTCGACGCCTTTCTGCGGTAACTCGTCGCGCGAGCAGAGGAGGGCCGTGGACGCCCGATGCTCCAGCCCGCCGTAGCCGTCGCCGACCGCGGTGACCAGGAACACGTAGCGCCCCATCGGCGCCGGTTCGCCGAAAAAACGGATCTGGGTTTCGCACAGTGTCTTGAGGTCGCGGCACAGGCGATCCATGTCGGCGCGATGCCGGCCGGTGATGGCGATATCGTGCGGCACGCCGCAGGCCTTGAAAGTGGCGAGGGTGAACGTGCCGATCTCCACCGGGTGATCGATCAGTTCGTCGTAGTTGGCCGCCTGGTAGGTGCCGAAGCCATAAGGCTTGGCGCCTTTGCGGCTCATCGCGGTGGCGATTCGCCAGTTGCGGTAGCGCGCGCCTTTGGGCGGCAGGATCTCGATTTCGCAGGGATCGTCTTCACGGCCTTCGACTTTCAGGAACACCGACGGCCCGTTGAAGAATGCGTGCGTGGTGTCGAGATGGGCGCCGCGCACCGACAGGTCCCAGGCGTAGACCTCCATCGTCACCGTCACCTGCCCCTCAGTTGGATTGACCTGCCAGGTGTTCTTGCTCAGTTTGATGATCGGCACGATCCGCCGGCCGCTCTGAGCGCGGATGCGCACAACGTTCTTCGCGAACTCGCGGATCAAATAGCTGCCCGGAATCCAGGTCGGCAACGAGAACTTTTGCCCGGCCGGATCGGGGTCGGCGACCGTGCAGTGAACTTCGAACAGGTGCGCTTCGGGGTTGCTGGGAACGATGGAGTAGCGGGTCGGGGTTTTCATGAAAGGCGCGGTTGATGAGTTCAGCGGGCGTTTATGAAGGGCGGAGAGATTTTCGTCAAGGTACCGAGACAGAGGCATGCAAATTATCCCGGGCGCGGGGGGGCAGGGTTGGTTGGGGGAATGCTCTGAATCCCAATGGAATTCCTTGTCGCGTGCAGCCTATTTCTGTTGATTCCGGCAAATAGACTGACTTCACGATGATAACGCCGCTTTCAAGCGTCTCTAGTGTCGGAGAATCAAGTGCCTACTGGTGGCTGAGCATATGCAGTGCCAGAATAGGCGGCAATTAGGAAGTCGAATTCACGTTGGGCGGCATACCAGTGACGTTACAGCATCTACTTACCCAGCCTACGCAGCTCCTTGAGATCTTGCAAGATGACCAACGGGCGCCTTTGGCTTATCTCGCTCAAGGGCGCCTTTGGCTTATCTCGCTAGCATTATCCACGCTGGCCTCATGCACGATGGAGTCCACCTTTGATCTTTTCAATAACTCCGGCTCACCGATCACTGTTGTCGTGATGCTCTTTGGCGAAACAAAGAGCTACGACATTAAGGCTACTGAGTCCCATCGTTTCCTGGGTGCGGAGATGGGCAACGTCACTATTTCCTCGTAACTCAGAACATGATTTCTCGACTCCTGAGTGCTCATCATTTCCTCTGAGTGAGAATGGCCCTGTCGCCCATGCGGACTGGCGCCAATTCGTGGTGCTATCGCAAAAGGCGTGACATTCCAAGAGAGTTTCATGGCTCTGTGGGCTGGGGCCCCTGGACGTCGTATGTTGTGAAAGCTCGGCTAGAGCGAGATGGTCGTTTGGTCATTTTGCGGCCGGAACAGTCATTCGCTGACAGTGCGCCGGCCCAACCCGAGTCTTTTCCATTGAACCCAGAGACATGCAAGATCTAACCGCCGGTTGCAGGCGACGCGCATGAAGCCGCGCGCGCCTGAACCGGGACATTGGGCGTCACGAAGGATGCCCGCGTGGCGGTGATTTGCTTAGGCGGACAACTTGATGCCTGAAGAACTGCAGCAGCACCGACGGCTGGCCGCCATCATGTTCACCGACATGGTGGGCTACAGCGCACTCACCCAGGAGAACGAGACGCTCGCTCTCGATCTGCTCAACGAGCAGCGTAAGCTCTTGCGCGAAGCGTTTGCCCGGAACGGTGGCCGGGAGATCGACGCCGTCGGCGACGGTTTCTTCGTCGAGTATCCCAGCGCACTCGCCGGCGCCAACTGTGCCATCGAGATCCAGCGCATTCTGCACGATCGCAACAACTCGGCGCCTCCGGAACGCCGCATCGAAGTGCGCATTGGCCTGCACCTAGGGGATGTCGTCGCCCAGGACGTCCGCGTTCACGGCGACGGCGTCAATATCGCCGCCCGCATCGAGCCGCTGGCCGAGCCCGGTGGCATCTGCCTGTCGGAGGACGTGGCGCGCCAGATCCAGAACAAGATCGAGCTGCCGCTGCTCAGGCTGGGCAAAGCCGATCTCAAGAACATCAAGATGCCGGTGGAAATCTACCGCCTGGTGCTCCCGTGGGAGCGCAAACACTTCCCGGGCTCGGAGCGGCTGGCCTTCGGCATGCGCCAGCGAGAGATGCGCCGCACGCTCATCGGCGCGGGTGGCCTGCTGGTCGCAGGGGGACTAACGGGTGCATGGGTTTGGCGACGCGCGCGAGAATCCGAGAAGCTGGTCAACAATCGCATCGCGGTGCTGCCGTTCGTGAGCATGAGCGCGAGCCCTGACGATGAGTACTTCGTCGATGGGATGACCGAGGAGCTGATCTCCCGGCTCTCGCGTGTCAAGGGCCTGGAGGTGATTGCCCGCACTTCGATCGCCTCGTACAAGGGCACCAGGAAGAACATCGGCCAGATCGCCGGCGAACTCAACGTCGGCACCGTGCTGGAGGGTAGTGTGCGTACAGCGGGAGGCAAAGTGCGGATCACCGCGCAGTTGATCAACGCGGCCAATGACGCACATCTATGGTCGGAGGACTACGACCGCGAGCTGAAGGACGTCTTCACGGTCCAGACCGACATCGCCCAGCGTGTTGCCGATGCGCTTGCGCAGCAATTGGGTATCTCGGCGACGGCACAGCGCGAAGCGGGCGGCACGTCGAATGTCGGGGCTTACAACGCCTACCTCCTGGGGCGCTTTCACTACAACAAGGGCGATGTGGAGGGTCTGCACAAGGCGGTCGAGTACTACGAGGAGGCGATCTCACAGGATCCGTCCTACGCGGTTGCCTACGCGGCACTCGCCGACGTGCACGAGCAAATCGCGTCCTATGAGGGCGACTCGGTAAATCGATTTCCGAAGGCGCGGACCGCCGCGCTCAAGGCCTTGGACCTCGACGATTCGGTCGCCGAAGCCCACACCGCGCTGGGGGTGGTAAAGACCTTCTTCGAGTGGGATTGGGGCGGCGCCCGCGAATCCTTCGAGCGCGCGCTGGCGCTCAACCCGAACTCCGCTCTGACTCATAACTGGTATGGCTGGTACCTCTTGTTTCTGCGGGAGTGGGATCACGGGATTGCCGAGCTGCGCCGTGCGGTCGAGCTGGATCCGGTTTCGATCATCATGAATACGGATCTGGCTGGGGGCTTCCAGCATGCGGGCCGATGGAACGAAGCGATCGTGCAGGCGCACAGATCCGATGAACTGGACCCGGGCAACCCCTGGGCCCTGAACACTCTTGCCTGGGCTCACGTGGGCAAAGGGGACTACCAGCAGGCCCTGCCGCTGTTTCAGAAGCTCGTGGACGTCTGCGGGCCAGGATGCCTGGTCGCTCTATGGTCTTGCCTCCGTGTACGCGTACTCCGGTGACGCAGATCGGGCGCTGCAGCTCTTGGACGAAATTATGAAAAAGGCCAAGGGCAAACCCGGCCGAGCGTACCAGGTTCAGGTCGTCTATCGGGCACTGGCGGCGCGCGACGATCGCTATCTGACTGACGTCTATCGTTGGCTGGATAAAGCCTTCGAAGAGCGGTCGGTCGGGCTGGTCTTTGCCAGTTCGCGCTGGTATGACGGTTACCAATCCGACCCGCGCTGGATCGCCTTCCGCAAGAAGCTGGGATTGCCGCCGTGAGGCCGTACACTTCGTATGACTTCTCTACCGCGAATCGGGTCGGACCGGCGCGGAACAATAAGGTCATACCCCCAAGGCTGAGCCGTTACTGCGGATGAAAAAAGTCAGGCTTGTCATGTTGCATAAATAATGCAATATGCCAAACCGGACCCTGTTCTCCGACCCTGTTCACTGACCCCGAATGTTTTCGTGCATTCGCAACTGGATACCGGCCCCAGAGGCGCAGACAAAGGAGTAACCGATGAAATTCCTAGTTACGTTGCTGATTGACTGGCCGGCGCGGATTGCGCATCCCTTCAGATGGCTTGCCCCACTGGTCGCTCGCGTGACCGTGGGATATGTATTTCTGCTGAGCGGGTGGGGCAAACTCAACGATCTGCCCAAGGTAATCGAGAGCTTTGTCGGCTGGGGCATTCCCAACGCGGATTTGCTCGCGCCCTTCGTCTCGGCGGTCGAGTTCGGTGGCGGTCTGTTGTTGTTGCTCGGACTTTGTACGCGGATCGCCGCAGCGCCGCTCGCGATCATCATGATCGTGACGATTCGCATGGCGCTTTGGGAGCAGGTCGATTCGCCGGAATCGCTACTCGGGCTCGAAGAAGTTTCCTATATGGCGATCTTTCTGTGGTTGGCAATTTCCGGACCGGGCGCGATTTCCGTGGATCACGTTCTCCAGGACTGGAACAAAAGCCTCGAAGACTAGGAAGAAGTTCGGTTCGAAACAGCCCGGAAAATTCTGCAGTAGAGTCAGTGAATGGCAACCGTCTACTTCGAAGACCTGGAGGTTGGGTCCGTGCATCTCGGTGGGGAGTGCGTCTGCGATAAGGATGAGATGCTGGATTTCGGCCGGCGCAATGACCCCTGGCCTTTCCACGTCGACGAAGCCGCAGCCGCACGTTCGCCATTTGGCGGTGTCATTGCCAGCGGGGGTTACGTCGTCACTTTGTGGTACCGCTCCCTCATCGAGATCTACAACACTCCGAGAGCAACCTGGGCATTCCTGGGCGGTCTTGACTGGAAACTCAGATTCCGCGCGCCGGTTCGCCCGGCTGACATCCTCCGGGTGAAAGTGACCGTGATGGATAAGCGGCCGTGGATCAAATCTGGTCAAGGCGTGGTCACGCTTTTTAATGAACTCCTGAATCAGCGTTCCGAGATCGTCTGCACCGTCGAGGTGATGGTGCTGCTGGCCACTCGGGCAGAAAGCGCCGCAAAATGAGCCGTGGACTTCAAGACACCGGGACGCCAGAGCCATGAGCCGTGACAGGACAGATGGCCCCTGCATCGAGAACGGAAAAGTGGATCAGCTTTGCAAGACTGAACAAGGGAGGTCAGCCATGAAGGTGCGCGTGAAATTTGGCCGATTGTGCGTGTGCCTGCTCGCCGTGGCGGTTTGCACGGACCTGCAAGCAATGATGGAGGCGGATAAGTTCATTGGCGCGTGGCGTCTGGTTTCCGCGGAGTTCCGCGCCGAGGACGGGACCATCGCCCAGTCACCATATGGTCGCGAACCGCAGGGCCTGCTGATGTATGACGCGCAGGGAAGCATGTCCGCGCAATTGGCGCAGACGGGCCGCACGCCCTTCGCGATCGCCGATCGGCTGGCGGGCACTGCCGATGAAATCAAAGCGGCATTCGAGAGCTATCAAGCCTACTACGGACGCTACAAAATCGACGAGCGCGAACACGTGGTCACGCATACGGTGATCCAATCGCTTCTGCCCAATTTGGTAGGGACAGAGCAACGTCGCCAATACAGGTTCAAGGACGGCAAGCTCATCCTGCGCACGCCGCCCATTCTCATCGGCGGGAGGCGTCTGACCGGCGAACTGGTGTGGGAAAAAATCAAACTGGGCAATCCATGAGTGAAATCCACGAAGGAGGCTGTTTGTGCGGCAGCGTGCGCTATCGCGCCACAGGCGCCTCGATATTGGCGACGGCCTGCCACTGCAAATTTTGCCAACGGCGAACCGGTAGCGCTTTCTCGGAACCCGTCCTCTACAAAATGGAGCAGGTCCAGGTGTCCGGTGGACCACTGGTGACTTACGAGCATCGTTCCGACGAGAGCAATCGCTGGCTCCGCATGGAATTCTGTCCGCGGTGCGGAACCACCGTCATGTGGACCGCTGAACGAAGGCCGGGTGTGCGGGGGATAGCGGGAGGCACTTTCGACGATCCAGACTGGTTCAGGATTCAGCGGCATATCTGGACCCGCTCGGCGCAGCCCTGGGTCTCGATTCCGACGGATGCCGAGTGTTTCGAGAAAGGCTCTCCGACATGAGCGGCTACTGGAAGTAGATCCGGGGCAGTCCAAGGTTTCGCGATAACAAGACGTACAACCCTGTGCGAATCGAGAACCCGGGTCAGATTTGGCAAATCGCATTGTTTATGCAACATGCCGAGCCCACCCCTTACACTCTAACAATGCGACTGAACTGAACACTGCGACCCAAACACGGATTTTGGATGCCTGGTCCGACATTGCGTTTCGTCCGCCCGTCAGTGGCTGCGAGCTGCGCTTTCCTGCTGTGCCTTTTGAGCGGTGCCGGCTGCGCGTTGCAGCGACATCACGATGCGATGCTCGTCCTAGGTGACATCGCTGCGGGCGCCGCACCCAGCGGCCTGAAGGAGCGAACACCGCAGCCATCGCGCAACTTGATTGCCTACACGATCGACGGACGTTCCCATATCGGCGACCTCTATCTCCCGGGCGACGGCAAGCCCGAAGCTGGTATCGTGCTCGTGCCGGGCATGGTGCAGGAAGGCAAGGATGACGCGAGTTTTGTAGCTTTCGCGATGACGCTGGCACGGGCGCGCTTTGCGGTGCTTGCGCCGCAGTTGACCGGTTACCGCGAACTCCGGATCGAGCCTGGTCAGGCCCGCGAAGCGGCAGACGCGTTCCGCTACCTTGCGGATCGCGAAGATCTGTCGCCCGAAGGCCGGGCCGGGATCGCCGGCATCAGCTATGCGCTCGGGCCGGTGGTACTTGCCGCGCTGGAAGACGATATCCGCCAGCGCGTGCGCTTCATCCTCGGCGTGGGCGGCTATCACGATCTTCGCACGGCCATTCGCTTCGTGACCACCGGTTATTTCGAGGTCGATGGCTCGCCGAGAAGCGTCAAACCCTCGGAATACGGCAAACTGGTGTTCGTCAAAAGCGTGGTGCACGATCTGCGCGATCCCAGGGACCGGGCAATCTTAGAAAAGATTGTGGAGATGAAACTGAACGACATCAACGCCGACATATCCCCGTTCGCCGAAGCACTCGGCCCCGAAGGCATGTCGGTCCACCGCCTGCTCACTAACACCGATCCGCGGAAAACCGCGCACCTGATCGCTGCGTTGCCGGCGGCCACCGTCGCAACCATCGATGCCCTGACGCTGAGCGACAAGGACCTGACGCGCCTCACTGCCCGTCTGCTGCTGGTGCACGGCAAGAACGACACGTTGATCCCTTACCCGGAAAGCGTGGCGCTGAGCAGTGCCGTCGCACCTTCCAGGGTGCGCGTTTTCGTCTTGAACCAGGTGCTGGGCCACGTGGATGTCACGCTATCGAATCTTTTTTCCCTGCGTTTCTGGACCAGTGAGCTGCCCGACGCGTGGCGCCTGTTCCGCGCCGTGAATTTGCTGCTCAAGGAACGCGAACTGCCTGTTGCCGCACAGACGGCAAAGCAAGCGACGGCGGTAATTGCTCCCGATGTAAGTGGCAGAAGAGCGGCGGCCGTTTCGGTCCGCATCGACCAAGCCGGGTTCGATGGCACAAAGCCTGCGCAGGTCGCGGCAACAATACCGATCGCTGTAGTATCGGCCAAACCGGGCCGGGTCCGCGCAAACCTGCCCGCTCCGTTGTTTCCACTAGCTCGCTACGCAGACTGAACATGCAAGTCGAAGACCAGGCAAAACCTGCTGCAAGTGCCAACAGCTGTCCAGTTACGGGCATCGGGCGTGAATTCAATCCTTTTGTCGACCCCTACCTCGCGGAACCTTATTCGTTCTGGCTGAGGGCGCGGAAGGAAGAGCCGGTGTTCTACAGTCCCGAGCTGGATTATTGGGTGGTGACCCGCTACGAGGACATCAAGGCGATCTTCGCCGACCCTGCCACGTTTTCCGCCAGCGTTGCCCAGACCCCGGTCAAGCCGCTCGCGCCTGAGGTGCTGCGATTTCTGCAAGGCGGCGGGTTCCGGGCCAAGCCGACCATGTCGAATGCCGATCCGCCCGCCCATACCCGCGTCCGAAAGTTCGCCTGGCAGGCCTTCACGCCGCAGCGCGTCGCCAAACTCGAGCCCGACATCCGGCGACTGGTCACCAGGTACATCGAGCAGATCGAGGGCGCGGGCCAGGCGGATCTGGTGCGCCAGATGTTCTACGTACTGCCGGTGCTGGTGCTGTTCCTGTTTCTCGGCATGCCCGAGGACGACGTCGCACGGGTAAAGACCTGGTCGCGCAAGCGCCTGATGCTGACCTGGGGCAAACTCTCCGACGAGGAGCAGATGGCCGAGGCGCGGGGGGTGCTGGAATACTGGAAGCACACCGAAGCCTTCATCGAAAGCTGCCTCGCCGACCCGCCGGACAACTATGTTGGTGACCTGATCCGGGTGAGCAGGAAGAACGAAAACGATCTTTCGATCGAGGAAATCATCAACATCGTGTACGGCCTGCTGATCGCCGGGCACGAGACGACCACCAGCATGTCGGCAAACGCAATCGTCACGCTGATGCAGAATCGCGAGTCCTGGGACCGGTTATGCGCCGATCCGGCGCTGATCCCGAATGCGGTCGAGGAGTTGTTTCGCTTCGATTCCTCGGTCATCACCTGGCGGCGCAAGGCGGCCAAGGCGATCGAGGTCGCCGGGGTTCCGATCCCGGAAGGCGCCAAACTGTTGCTGGCATTATGTTCGGGCAATCGCGACGACGCACACTTCCCTGAGCCGGAACGGTTCAACATGGAAAGGGAAAATGCGAGGTCCCATCTTTCATTCGGCTTCGGCATCCACTATTGCCTCGGCGCACCGCTCGCCAGGCTCGAACTCAAGGTCATTCTCGAAGAACTGACGCGGCGGTTGCCGTCCCTTCGATTGGTGCCTAACCAGTCGTGGGAATTTCCTCCCAATACGTCGTTCCGCGGACCGGCACAACTTTGGGTGGAGTGGCAAGCTGCATAAACGCATAACCCATGTCAAAACATAGAACGCTGAAAGTTATCGCTGGCATCGCTGTTTCATTTATCGGTCTTGCCGGCACGATTATTTTTCTGGCGGTAACGAAAATAATCGGCCTCGAGTTGGCGAAACTGATGCTTGTGGCGTTGTTTGGCATGTACGTCGGATTCGGTTTTCTAATTGCTGTCTATCGCTTGATTGACAAGCTGGATTGAGCGTCTTATTGGCATCGCGAGACCGGGCGCAATGCCGGCAAGCGAACGCGGAACCTGGCCATGCGATCGGGCGGAGCACCAAACAGCGGTGGCGTCTGGTTCCCTCAGCGCTTCGCGCTCCGGACCCGCTCGACTCCAGCGTTGGGAGCAGAGTCCGCGTATGGCGGCCGTCTATTTCGAAGACCTGGAGGTTGGGTCCGTGCATCTCGGTTGGGAATGCGCCTGCATTAAGGATGAGATGCTGGAGTTAGTGGCGAAATAAAATTTCCGGCGTTGCAAGAATGCCCTGGGGTGGATTGCGCAACACCCGATAACGGCGAGTAGAAATTCCCTCAACTGTCGATTGCCCAGATACCCCCGGAGCACGCCACATCGTCGGCATATTCTCTACTCCACCTTGATACCGGACTTCTTGACGACCTTGGCCCAGCGCGGGATCTCGGCGCGGATGAACTGACCCAGCGACTCGGGCGTGTCGGCGCGAACCTCGGTGCCCTGGTCCGCAAGTTGCGCTTGGATCTCCGGGGTGCCGAGGATGCGCCGGATTTCGGCGTTGAGCTTGAGCACGATTTCGCGCGGCGTGCCGGCCGGCGCGAGCATTCCCTGCCATGAGCCGGTCTCGAAGCCGGGCAGGCCAGACTCCGCCACCGTGGGAATCTCCGGTGCTGCGGCGACACGCTTCGTGGAGGACACGGCGAGCGCCCGAATCCTGCCGCCTTTGACTTGCGGAAAGGTGGCGAGCATGCCGTTGAACAGCGCGTCGGCATGGCCCGCGGCCACGTCCGCCACCGCCTGCGAACCGCCCTTGTAGGGAACGTAGGTCCATTGCACCCCAGTGCGCAGTGCAAACTCGACTCCGGCGAGGTGCGGTGCGCTCCCGACCCCCGCGGTCGCGAAGTTGAGCTGTCCGGGCCGGGACTTCGCCAGCGTGATCAGTTCCTTCACCGTTTTCGCGGGTACCGATGGATTCACGCCGAGAACATGTGGCGAGTAGCTGATCAAGACCACAGGCGCGAAATCCCTGGCCGGATCGTATGGCAGATCGGGAAATACGCTGGGGCTTATGGCCAACGCGCCAACATCGGTGAGCAGCAACGTGTAACCGTCGGCAGGAGACTTGGCAACCAGGTTCGCACCGATGTTGCCGTTCGCGCCTGCCCGGTTCTCCACGATTACAGGCTGGCCCCACGCCTCGTTCAGCTTCTGTCCGATCGAGCGCGCAAGAATGTCGGACGTGCCTCCCGGCGGGTTGGGTACCACGATGCGGATTGTCTTTACAGGATACGGTTGCGCAATTACACCGGCGGAGACCAGCGCGAACATCGCCGCGATGATCAGCCTTGCGATTGGCATGCTTTCCCCGGAGTTGGTCGTTGTGTTGAAGGAATGGTGTTTACAATTTGACGCGGCTGAGCCTGGTGCCCTCGAGATCCAGCACGTAATCCGCGCCGAACGCCATCGACGGCGTGTATGCACCCGGCGCAAGGCGGCCTTCCATGATTTTCCGAGTGGCGTTGACGGCGGATTCTGCGGTCAGCGTATAGGCTTCGTTCGTGCGCAAGCGCATCGCGACCTTGTGTCCAGCGTCATCCCAGGCTTCGCCGTAGACGTACATCTCGTCGCGTGCGCGCTGCTCGTCGGTCGGGCCTTTGACGCGTCTGCCGATCTGCGCCTTCATGAATGTCTGCACCGGCGCCAGCCCGAGGAGCCAGCGCAATAAGCCGGGAATCTTCATCCTCCCGATCTGTTTTTCCGGCACGCCCACGAAGACTTCGATGTTGGGAATCCCGGTCGAATAGTACGCGGTGGCGACGTCGCCCCATGGAATGGTCACGGCGGTGGCCGAGAGATCCTGAGTGAACGGGATGATTTCCACCTTGTAAGCGGCGGGAACCTTCGCGATTTTGCCGTCCTTGCGGATCCTGCCGCCTTCGGGCAGACCTTCGACCATGGTCTTGGAGGTGCCGGGACTGAGTTTTCCGTGACGCGACTTGAAGGCGAGTTTGAGATGGGTCGCGGACGGCAGCTCGCGTTTGAGCATGGCCGCGAGGCAATCGGTGGGGACCACGTCGAAGCCGACGCCGGGAATGGCGACAATACCGGCGTCCCTGATTTCCTGATTGCGCGAGTGGATATCCTCGAACACCGCGATTTCGCCGGTGATGTCGAGATAATGTGTTCCCGCGCGCAGGCACCCGGCAAGCATCGGCCTGCTGGTTGCGGAGAACGGGCCCGCGCAGTGCAGGACCGCTGCGACGCCTTCAAGGTTCGCCGCGACCTGCGCAGGATCGGACAGATCGAAAATGCGCGATTCGCAGCCAAATTCACCCGCAAGCGCCCGGATGGGCTCAGCGTCGCGGCCCGCGACGATGGGGCTGAGATGGCGATCCCTGGCAAAGCGCACGGCGAGCCTGCCGGTGTAGCCGTTCGCGCCGTAGATCATCCACTTTCCGCTCATTCATTTTTCTTCCGGCGATTGCGTCGTCGGGCTCTACGACGGCCGATCCATCTTGCATGTGGTCGGCATCACGGTGTCCTTGGCTTCGATACGGCGATCGGTCTTGAACCCGTTACCGGTGCGTTCGACGTCGTACTTGACTTCCTTGCCGTCAACCTTGCTGTAGGTCGAAACGAACAGCGGCTGGATCAATTGGTGATTGTCCGCGCGCATCGTCACTTCGCCGGTGTCGCCCTCGAATGTCATGCCCTCCAGCGCCCTGGCGACTTTTACCGGGTCCGTAGACTTGGCTTGTTCCATTGCTTTCGCCAGCATCTCCAGCGCCTGGTATTGGGTGGTCCAGTAATAGTCGTCTTTCACATTCTTGTACTTGTCGCGGTAGGCCAGGTAGTGCTTCGAGACCCTCTCGTTGCCGATGTTGGCGTGCCACTGGGTGACCTGCTTGAGATGGCCAATGCCCGCATCGCCGAGCGCAGGCGGGGAACCCAGCCCGCCGGCATAGTAGGTGTAGAAATCGGGTTTGAAGCCGGCCTCGCGACTTGCTTTCACGAGGAGCGCCATGTCATTGCCCCAGTTGCCCGTGATGACGGTATCGGCACCGGACGCCTTGATTTTAGCGACGTAAGGCGAGAAATCCTTGATCTTGCCGAGAGGATGCAACTCGTCGCCGACGATCTGGATGTCTTGCCGTTTTTTGGGAAGCATTTCTTTCGCCGCCTTGGCGACAGCCTGGCCAAACGCATAATCCTGATTGAGCAGATACACTTTCTTGACGTTTGCGTTTTGCGCGATGGCGTCGGTCAGCGCCGCCATTTTCATATCGGCGTCGGCGTCGAAGCGAAAATGCCAGAAGCTGCACCTGTCGTTGGTGAGCGCCGGATCGACGGCGCCGGTGTTGAGGTACAAGACTACCTGGCCGGGATTGCGCTCGTTGTGCTTGTTGACGGCGTCGACCAGCGCCCCCGCAATATTTGAGCCATTGCTCTGATTGATAAAGCGAACGCCCTGGTCGATGGCCGACTTGAGTGCGAGTTGCGCCTCCTGCGGACTGCTCTTGCTGTCGAGCGCTATGATTTCAAATTTGGCGCCGCCCAGCACCCCGCCGCGCGCATTGATGGCGTCAGCGGCAAGTTGTGTGTAGCGCACCATCGCCTCGCCGACGTTGGCAAACGGTCCCGACAGCGGATCGATGACCGCAATCTTGACGCTGTCCGCGGCGAAAAGCGACGTGGTCGCGAGCGCGGTGGTTCCCGCCGTTAACAAGGTGAGCGCAAGTCGTTGCAGCTTCATGGAATTCTC
This sequence comes from uncultured beta proteobacterium, assembly GCA_963695915.1. Lineage (GTDB taxonomy): Bacteria > Pseudomonadota > Gammaproteobacteria > Burkholderiales > JACQAP01 > JACQAP01. The sequence goes on along the minus strand of CAVOIO010000021.1, from coordinate 103,075 downwards.
CTCTTCGTTTTGTTTCTTCTTGCCGCCCACAACCCGGAGTGGCCCGCGAGCGCAAACTATTATGGCACCATAAAACGGTAGCACGGATGCGGGCTTCAGGGCATCCGCGTGGCGCCGTGCCGTCAACACGACCTCCTTACTCAGCCGTACTGACGGCTACGACCTGTAGTGCCGCGACAGCCGCTTCTCCGCGCGCAAGACCGCCGCCCTGGGCGTTTCCTGACCGGTGCACGCTTCCGCAAACATGTCGACCACGACGAAATCCGCCATCGCCGCAGCGGACGAATTGCCCAGCTTGCCCGCATAGCCGTAGTGCCGCATTTTCTTCATGACGTCGCGATAGTAAAGGTGTTGAGGATCAGCAGTCCACACGGCATTCGATTCGTAGGCGCGCAGCGGATGAGAAATGAAGCCGATGGAAGCGGCCTGCCATGGCTCGAACTGCTCCCTTTCCATCATGAAGCGCAGATATTCCTTCGCGGCATTCGGATATTTCGAGTGCTTGAAGACGAAAGCGGGAAACGCGACGCCTCCGCGCACATATTCGCCGTTCGCACCAACCGGATGGAAAGCATGCTGGATATCCGCCGCGATCGCCTTGACCTTAGGATCGGTGGCATTCTTCGCGGTGTAGTAGATGGAAATGCCGTTGAGCGTTAGGCTGATCTCGCCGGCAATAAAAGCCTTGTTGTTGCTCGGGTCCAGCCACGAGACAGTGCCTTGCGCAAAGGTCTGATACAACTCCTTCGCGTATTCGAGTGCCGCGATAGTCTCCTTCGAATTGATCGCAACCTGGGTGTTCTCATCCGCGAGCCGGCCGCCGTGCGCCCACAGCACCCAATGGGTCCAGCCGTTGGCGTCCCCGGTGGCGTGCCCGAGCGCGAACCCAGGAGGCGTGCCTCTCGACTTGAGGGCACGGCACAGCCGGAGAAAACCGGCAAGATCGTTCGGAAACGCTTCGAATCCGGCCGCGGTCAGCATGCTCTTGCGATAGACAATCGCACCGCCGGTGGCGCCGGTCGGGATGGCAATCCACCTGCCTTCGTGCATTCCGTAGTCGCGGCACACGTCGAACCAGCCATTGTATTTCTGTCCGAGATAGTCGGCGAGGTCGGTCAGGTCGAGAAGCTGATTCGGGTACTGATGCGGATCATCGTCGGTGGCAATGACGATGTCCGGCCCGGCGCCGACGTTCGCGGCGACTGCCGCCTTGGGGCGTACTTCCTCCCAGTTTTCGCTATCGACGCGCACCTCCACGCCGGTCCTCCCGGTGAAGCGCCGGGTATTGGCCATGAAGACGTCCTCGTCCCCCTGGACAAAGCGTTTCCAGCGCAACACCCGCAGATTCGCTCCCTTCTCGATACCGAACGTCAGCTCCGCCGCGCCCGCGCCACCGGCGTGCAGCAAGGTCCCCGCCACGCTTGAGGCGGTCGCTGCGCCGGCGGTCCTCAAAAATTCTCGCCTCGTGAACGTTCCCATATGCGCCCTCCCTTCACACCGGAAAATCGCTCCCCGGCGCCGATCAACCGCGCACTCCGCAATGGCCTGCGACTGATTCATCTTACTGCGATGGCTCGTGGCCCGGCATACTTTCACGATTCAATAAATTTGTAAGGGACGCTTCAGTGGGCCACGCAAAAAAAGTAAAATTGATTGACCATAGAACTAATTACCCGCCCGGGGCGAATTAACAGAGGGGGGAGACATGCTCAGTTACGACGTAGTCGAGTGGGGCAAGCCGCTGCAAAAAGCGGAAAAGCCCACGCCCAAGCCGACCGGCACCGAGGTGCTGCTGAAGCTGAAATATTGCGGCGTGTGCCACAGCGACGTGCATATCCGCGAGGGCTATTTCGATCTTGGCGGCGGCAAGCGTTTCAACATGAGCGATCGCGGGATGAATCCGCCGTTAACGCTGGGCCACGAACCCTACGGCACCGTGATCGCCGCCGGTCCGGACGCGAAGGACGCGCCCGTCGGCAAGGACCGGCTGGTATGTCCCTGGATCGGTTGCGGCCAGTGCGCGCGCTGCCTGGAGGGTATGGACAATCATTGCATGGCGCCGCGCTGGATCGGCATTCAGCGCCCGGGCGGCTATGCCGATCATCTTCTGATACCGCATCCGAAGTATCTGGTGGACACGAGCGGCATAGATCCGGCGTGGGCGGCAACGCTGTCGTGCTCCGGGCTCACGACCTATTCCGCGGTATCGCAACTCAAGCCGATTCCCCGCGACGAATGGGTGATGCTGCTGGGGGCGGGCGGTCTTGGACTGATGGCGATCGAGATGCTCAAGGCACTCGGACACGAGAAAATCATTTCGGTGGACATCGACGATGCGAAGTTGGCAGTGGCGAAGAAGGAAGGCGCCGCGGCGACGCTTAACAGCCGCGACGCGGATGCTGCGAAGAAACTGCAGCAGATCGCCGGCGGGCCTTTGTACGGCGCAGTGGATCTGGTCGGTGCGGCGGACACCGCAAGCCTGGCGCTGGGAGCGCTGCGCAAGGGCGGAAAGCTGATCGTGGTCGGGCTTTACGGTGGGGAAATCCCGGTATCTCTGGTGCTGGTGGTGCAACGTGCATGGAGGATCCAGGGTTCCAGCGTCGGCAGCGTCGCCGAACTGAAGGAGGTGATCGCGCTGGCGCGCGCCGGAAAGATCAAGCCGATCCCGATTGAGAAACGGCCGCTGTCAGAGGTCAGCCGTACGCTGGACCAGCTCAAAGCGGGGCAGATCACCGGACGCGTGGTCGCCGCGATCGAATGATCCTGCGGAATCGATACCGAGCCGGATTGATTGCATGAATTGGCGCGAGACGTTAGGCACGTTCCCGCAGGGACGACGAGCATGCAGAGGCGTCCCTGTCCCGGTGGTTATTGCCGCGCTGTTTATTCTGGTGATGGCCGGGTGCGCGGCCCCGCCGGTCAAGCCGCCCGCCGCTCCGCCCCCCGCCGAGCCGCCGCCCGCTCCGCCGGCGGCACCGGAGGCGCCGGCAATGAAGCCTGCCGCTTCCAGAATGTCGGCGCAGGACACCAAGGCGATCACCGCGTATCACAACACGGTGCGTGCCGATGTCGGCGTCGGTCCGCTGCAGTGGTCGCCGGCGCTGGCGAACTACGCGCAGGAGTGGACCGACCATCTTGCCAGCACGACCTGCGCGATGAAGCATCGCACCGAGGGATTGTACGGCGAGAACCTTTTTCAGGCCACGGCGGGCGCCTTCACTGCGGTGGACGGGGCAAAGGCCTGGGAGAACGAGAAGAAGGACTATCGCGGCGGCGTGCTGACGCAATCCAACTCGCAAGCGGTCGGACACTATACGCAGATGGTGTGGCGGGGCACCCGGATGCTTGGGTGCGGCGAGTCGGTGTGCGGCGCGATGATGATCGTGGCCTGCAACTACGACCCGCCCGGAAACGTGCTGGGGCGCAAGCCTTTCTGATGCGACCAGGGAAGACGTTGACCAACTGGCGGTCGTTCATCGGCTGCATCCTGCTGACAAGCGCGATATCGCCGTTTTCTCCGGTCGCCGCCACCGGCGCGAAAAAGGAAGAGGACGTAAGGGCGGATATCGTCTATCGCTGCTACAACCTGATAGGTGAATTCGGGGCCGAAGGTGTGGACGCCTGCGTGAAAGGGGAGCTTGCAGCCATGCAGGCTCTAATGGCGTACCCGCGGGGCGCCGGTGAAATCGTGCAACGCTGTACACGGCAGGTTCAGATTACCGGCTGGGAGCTGGCCAAGTCATGCGTTGACAAGAACATCGCCGCTGCGGGGGAAACGAAAAAGGACTGATGCGCCAAGCGAACGCTGTTTCAGCCGGCCCGACTCACTTCTTGCGCGCAGCCGGCTTCGGATACTGGACCATCTTCGCGGCGCGGCGCTCGAAGGGATCGCGGCGTGACAGCAGGCGTGCCTGCCGCGCGGAGATGAGCGGGTAGTGGCGGAAGGCGGCCAGGCGGTCGTGCGCCGCCCAGCATGATTTTTCGCTGGTGACCCAATCCTTCGTCTCGATGCGCCGCATGTCGAAAGATCCCGAATAGCTGCGCAAGGTCTTGTAACCGCGCTTGTTGTAGTACTCGTGAAAGTACGTCATGGCCAGCTCGCGCAAACTGCGGTAGATCGGGTCGCGGTGGCGCAGCGGCGCGCCATTGGTCTTTGAAATCGCGCCCCAGTGGCCGCCACGGCGGAACAGTGCGACGACATGCGGGAAATCGCTTAGATCGCAGTCCAGGTGCATCACCAGCGGCGGCTCGCCGTGCACCCAGAGCGCACAGGCGGCGAAGTAGGCGCCTTCGATACAATGCGCCCGGCGTTGCCTGATCACGTCGCGCACAGACAGAATCGTCTGTCCGCCGATCTCGTGATTGATCGGAATCGCATTCACGTAATCCTGGATCTTTTGCGGCGTATCCAAACGGCGCAAGATCAGGAACTCACGTTTGCTGAGCCCGAGATCCCGGCGGCGTGCGAATCGCTTGCGGGTTTTGGAAGTCATGCCCCGGGTCGCAGACAACCACGGGGAGTCGGGGTTTGAGCCATGGAGAGTGTCCTGTGATCGAGCGACGGTACAGAAATACTACCCAAGCAGTTGATCCACGAACAGCGAAACCAGAGAGGATTGGCATCGATGACGGACTTTGCGACCAAACGCCTGCCGCAAGCGCCTGATTTGGTTGCGCCCGATGGCTCGGATGTCCGGGTGCTGGCGAGAACGGATCGCGGCGGGATGGCTCACTTCGAGCTGGCGCCGCGGCGCGCCTCGGAAGCCATCCAGCATCGCACCGTGGATGAAATCTGGTTCGTGCTGTCGGGGCGCGGTGAGATCTGGCGAAAACAAGGCGATCGCGAGGAAATCGTCGCGCTGGAGGCCGGCGTCAGTCTGACGATTCCGGTTGGAACGCATTTCCAGTTTCGCGCGATTGGCGACAAGGCGCTGGAAGCGGTCGGCGTCACCATGCCGCCGTGGCCGGGTGACAGGGAAGCCGTGCCTGTGCGGGGACAGTGGAAGACGTTGGAATCTACGTAAGTGGACACGCCCGAGGCGGGCAGCCCGAGTCTTTGTGTGCTGGGCTCGCTGCGTGTCCGCGACCTCCGGCTATTTCTTCGGCGGCTTGAACTCGATGACGATGCCGAACAGCGGCGCGTCGCCGATATTTTTGACTACATGGATCACCGGCGGGCTGAACGAGGGGTTTTCGACCGGGATTTCCACGATCTTTACCGGTTCACCGTCCGGCCATTGCTGCAACCGCGTCTTGTTGAGTTGAATCACCACCCGCTGGCTGTGGCTGTGCCGCGCCCGGGTGTCGCCGGGCGCGAGTTTTTCCTCGAATACGAAGAAGCGTTCGCTGTCGAATAGCAAGGCGTTTTTTTCCGGCGCGATCATTTCGCGCGGCGAAAGCACCGGCGGGTGCCCGGGTTTGATGACGACTTCGAAAAACTCCCCGACAGGTGGCGGGAAGGCTCTTTCGCGTTCGAACACCATGATCTCGCCGCGCGAGAGCTTGCGTTTGGCGTAGCCGACGAAGATCTCCATGTCGTCCAATGCGACAATCACCCGGTCGCCACAGCCGGGCATGTCGGCTCCCGGGCAGGTCGCCTCGTTGCGGGTCACGCGCACATAGTCGTTGTCCAGAGCCAGCGCGGTCGCCGGCAGGAGAAGCAACAGCAGGAATATTTTCATGTAGGACCTCGCTCGGAATCCATCGCCCAGGAAGCGGCAAAGCCGCATCCGCCTGGGCTCAAGACACTCTACCACCGGTGGCTGTCAAACGATGTTTAAGGGCACGACCCCATTGCATTGCATCATTAGTGCCTAAAGAGCTTCCCGGAAGCCTATAGTGGGGGGCCCTGCAAAGCGTGCCCGAGGCATACTTTGCTGCAATTCATGATGCTCGTGCGGCTGGCATAGAGGTCAATATCCCGGGTGCCGCGGGTCGGCCCCGGGGGCGTAACCATGAGAGGCCATATGAAAGAGAAAATTGCGGCAGTACGGAAGGCGCTGAGCAAGAGTTTCAACGCTGCGCCGGTCGAGTACGTGAATGCGGATGGACGACATCAGTTCAACCTGGAACTCCCGAAGGTGACACACCGGGTGCACTTCTCGGTGGAGGTTTTCGACGGACACGAAGCCGCCGACTTCAAGCGGCTGTGCAAGGGGGCATCAAGCTACCTGCAGCGCAATCCGACGGGACATCCGAAGCAACTGCTGGTCACGAACATCGGTGTTGTCGAAGAGAAATAAGCGCACCACCATCGGCACGGGGAAAGAGGTGTCTCATGCAGCGCGTGAGATTGCGGACCACGCGCCCTCTTGAGCCGAGGTCCCGGCATTGATATGGACCCGGGTACAGGTGAACGTAAGAGCATTGCCTGCTCCTCGTGCAAGGCCTGCTGCTGCCGGTTGGAGGTGATGCTGATGGGCGGTGATGACGTTCCGTCCGAATTGATCGAGGCGGACCGGTGGGGCGGACACGTCATGGCGCGCCTTGATGACGGGTGGTGTGCCGCCCTGGATCGGGGCACGATGCTGTGCGGAATTTACGAGCGCAGGCCGACGATATGCCGTGAGTATCAGGCCGGCGGAAGCGATTGCCTCGCCGAACGGCTGGCACTTGAGATGGAAACCTGAGAGCAGGGCAGCGCGCCAGCGTGCCACCACGGTAACGTGGTCTTCCCGATGACTGCAATAACCCCGCGCAAGGGCCGATTTACCAGATCCCCCGGCGTGGTGCCCTTATCTGCCGTGCGTGCGCCTTGCGGAGCCCCGAGCCTCTTAGCAGCAGCGCGAAACCTTGCTCCACTTCTCGTCCTGGCATTTCCTGAAGTGCTGCTCCCGGGTCATCGGCGGCTCGCCCGGATGCGCCTGCCGGTGGTGAGCAAGATAGCGCTCGTAGGCGTCGTCGCCGCTGACGTGGCGCAGGTATCGCCAGACTTGCTTGAGTTCGGCGCCGATCATCGTGGCCTCAGGCGTGCTGCCCCGCTGAAATCATGCTCTCGTCGAGCTGCGTCCTGATGTACTTCGATTCGGAAAGCGGCAGCACCGGCTTGCCGGACCGTATGCGCATGGACATGCGCAGCATGTCGACGATCACCACCCACAGGATGACGGCGAACAGGAATGCCAGTGCGGCATCGATTCTCTGCCCGATGATCAACTGCGGAGCGACCGCAGCCCTTTCTGGCGACAGCGTACCGGCGGCAAGTTTTTCCGCCATGCTGGCGGCGCCGGACAGGAAGCCGATCGCCGGGTTGGAGCTGAATACCTTCTCCCATGCCGCCCAGGTGCAGATGATCGCAAGCCACGTCAGCGGCAGTCCGGTGACCCAGGCGTAACGCAGCTTGCCCATCTTGATGATGATGCCGGTGGCGACCGACAGCGCGATGCCGGCCAGCAACTGGTTGGAAATGCCGAACAGCGGCCACAGGATGTTCACGCCGCCGAGCGGATCCTTCACGCCCTGCCACAGGAAGTAACCCCAGGCGGCAACGAAGATCAGGCTCGAGAGCACGGTCATCGGGTAGGAGGACACGTTGCCCATCGGTTTCCAAACGTGCTTCAGCATGTCCTGCAGCATGAAGCGGCCGACCCGCGTGCCGGCATCCAGCGTGGTGAGGATGAACAGCACCTCGAACATGATGGCAAAGTGATACCACATCGCCAGCAGCGTGCCGCCGAAGGTGCTGCGAGAAGATCGTCGCCATGCCCACCGCCAGCGACGGCGCGCCGCCGGTGCGCGCGAACAGTGTCGCTTCGCCCATTTCCTTCGCCAGGATTTGCATCTGATCGACGGTGACCGGGAAGCCCCATGAAGAAATGGTGGCGACGGCGGCCGCTGCCTCCTTGCCGACCACGCCGGCCGGGCTGTTGATCGCGAAGAATACGCCCGGCTCGAGAACGCAGGCCGCGATCACGGCCATGATTCCGACGAAGGATTCCAGCGCCATCGAGCCGTAACCGATCATGCGGATGTCGCGTTCGTTCGGCAGCAGTTTCGGCGTGGTGCCCGAGGACATCAGCGAATGGAAGCCGGAAATCGCGCCGCAGGCGATGGTGATGAACACGAACGGGAACAGCGCGCCCTTGAAAATCGGGCCGGTGCCGTCGATAAACTGGGTCAGCGCCGGCATCTTCATTTCCGGTGCCAACACCAGGATGGAGATGGCAAGGAGGAACACCACGCCCAGCTTCAGGAACGTGGAAAGATAATCGCGCGGCGCCAGCAGCAGCCATACCGGCAGCGTTGCGGCGGCGAAACCGTAGATCATCACGAACCAGGCGACGGATTCGCCGCTCCAGTCGAACAGCCCGCGCAACGATTCATTGTGGTCCACCCAGCCGCCGCCCAATACGCACACGATCAGCAGCACAATGCCGATGATCGAACCTTCGAGCACCCGGCCGGGACGGATGCCGCGCATGTAAATGCCGATCAGCATCGCCACCGGAATGGTGCCGAGCACCGTGGCGGTGGCCCAGGGGCTGTGCTTCATGGCGTTGACGATCACCAGACCCAGCACCGCGATCAGGATCAGCATGATCGTCATGGTGCCGATCATCGCCGCCCAGCCGCCGACCGGCCCAAGTTCGTCGCGCGCCATCTGGCCGAGGCTGCGGCCGTCGCGGCGCGTGGAGCAGAACATGATCACCATGTCCTGCACGCAGCCGCCGAGCACCGCGCCCACCAGGATCCACAGCGTGCCGGGGAGATAGCCGAACTGCATCGCCAGCGTCGGGCCGATCAGCGGTCCGGGACCTGCAATCGCCGCGAAGTGATGGCCGAATGTCACCCACCTGTTGGTCGGGACGAAATCGCGGCCGTTGTTGAATCGTTCCGCCGGCGTGGCGCGGGTCTCGTCGAGCACCAGCACCTTGGCGCAGATCCATGCGCTGTAGAAGCGATACGCAACCAGATACGTGCAGATTGCGGCTGCCACGAACCAGATGGCATTGATGGATTCGCCGCGGTGGATGGCGATGCCGCCGATGGCGGATGCACCGAGAATCGCGATACCCAGCCAGACAAGCTTGGCCAAGATGGTCTTTGGCATGTCATCTCCCCCAGTTTTTGTCGGCTGTCTCGATGCGGGCCTTTGGATCGTGGTCCCGCGCCTGGCGCCATTTCCATGAGCCCGCCAATAATAGCAGCAAGACGGACCTTCGATGGATCGGGAATAACGGCTCCTCAACGTGGAGGCCGTGGAGGACAAACGATGGTCGCCTAAAGACGCCTGTGCTGGTTCGGATTTTCGACTCGCGATTCTTTTGCGTTCTTTCGTTGTCCCCTTTGTGCCCTTTGCGTCAACGCTCTTGACTTCGGGGTCCGATAGACCGGAATGGTACAATTCGCCGCTTTCCGGCGCCCCCACTTTCCCTCTCAGGCCTTCATGTTTCCCGCTGACCAGAACATCCAGGATTTCGACCCCGAACTGTGGCAGGCAATGGAGTCGGAACGCCAGCGCCAGGAAGACCACATCGAGCTGATCGCGTCGGAGAACTACACCAGCCCGCGCGTGCTGCAGGCGCAGGGTTCGGTGCTCACCAACAAGTACGCCGAAGGCTATCCGGGCAAGCGCTACTACGGCGGCTGCGAGTACGTGGACATCGCGGAACAACTGGCGATCGATCGCGCCAAGGCGCTGTTCAAGGCGGAGGTCGCCAACGTGCAGCCGCACTCCGGCTCGCAGGCCAATCAGGCGGTCTACGCGGCGGCGCTCCAACCCGGCGACACCATTCTCGGCATGTCGCTCGCGCACGGCGGCCATCTCACCCACGGCTCGCCGGTGAACCTGTCCGGCAAACTCTACCACGCGGTCTCTTACGGGCTGACCGCGAGCGAGGAAATCGACTACGACCAGGTCGCGCATCTGGCGGAGCAGCACAACCCGAAGATGATCGTCGCCGGCGCCTCGGCGTATTCCCTGACCATCGACTGGCAGCGCTTCCGCGATATCGCCGACTCGGTCGATGCCCACCTGTTCGTGGACATGGCCCATTACGCCGGGCTGGTTGCGGCCGGCCTGTATCCGACCCCGGTGGGCATCGCCGATTTCGTGACCAGCACCACCCACAAGACGCTGCGCGGCCCGCGCGGCGGCATCATCCTCACCAAGGCCGAGCACGAAAAGCTCATCAACTCTGCGATCTTTCCCGGCATCCAGGGCGGACCGCTGATGCACGTGATCGCCGCCAAGGCGGTGGCGTTCAAGGAAGCAATGGCGCCGGAATTCCGCAAATATCAGACACAGGTGATCGCCAACGCGCGGACCATGGCGAAGACGCTGCAGAGCCGCGGTCTTCGCATCGTGTCGGGACGCACCGACTGCCACATGTTCCTGGTGGACCTGCGCGCCAAGAAGATCACCGGCAAGGACGCCGAAGCGGCGCTGGGCCGGGCCAGCATCACCGTGAACAAGAACGCGATCCCCAACGATCCCGAGAAGCCCTTCGTCACCAGCGGCGTGCGCATCGGTTCGCCGGCGGTGACCACCCGCGGCTTCGCGGAACTCGAAGCCGAAAAGCTTTCCAACCTGATCGCCGACGTGCTCGAAGCGCCGAACGACGAAGCCAACATCGCGCGCGTGCGTGGCGAGGTGAAGGAGCTGTGCGACGGTTTCCGGTTTATGGAGAAGGCGTGAAGGTTGAGGAGAGAGGAGGTGAGGAAATGCACTGACTGGAGCGGCTACGGACGATTACTCCTTACCCCTCACGCCTCACTCCTCGCCGATCCTTATGAAATGCCCTTTCTGCAAGAATCCGGATACGCAGGTCCTCGACTCCCGGGTCAACGAGGAAGGGGACAGCATTCGCCGGCGGCGGCGCTGCCCGTCCTGCGACAAACGCTTCACGACTTACGAGAATGTCGAGCTGCGTATGCCGCAGATCATCAAGAGCACCGGTTACCGCGAGGAGTTCGAGGAGGACAAGCTGCGGGTCGGTTTTACCCGCGCGCTGCACAAGCGGCCGGTATCCGCGGACCTGGTGGACGACGCGATCGAACGCGTCAAGCAGAAACTGCTGTCGCTGGGCCAGCGCGAGGTGGAGTCGCGCCGCATCGGCGAGATGGTGATGCGCGAACTCTACAAGCTCGACAAGGTGGCCTACATTCGCTTCGCATCGGTGTATCGCGCCTTCCAGGACGTAGAGGATTTCCGCGACGCGGTGAAGGAAGTGCAGAAACCCGCCGCGCGCCGCAAGAGCAAGTAAGCGCATGACCTTCGGTGCGACGACTTCCAATTCATGGCGCGCGCGTTGCGACTCGCGGAACGCGGCCTGTACACCACCACTCCGAATCCGCGAGTCGGTTGCGTGCTTGCCAAGAACGGCCGGATCGTCGGCGAGGGCTGGCACGAGCGCGCCGGCGGCCCGCATGCCGAAGTCAGTGGCGTTGAATGCCGCGGGTACAAACGCAGCGGGTGCCACCGCGTATGTCTCTCTCGAACCCTGCAGCCACCACGGCCGGACGCCGCCGTGCGCGGATGCATTGATCGCCGCGAAGGTGGTGCGCGTGGTCGCTGGCGATGCAGGATCCGAATCCCGAGGTTGCCGGAGGCGGATTGCGCAAACTTGCGCGAAGCGGGAATCAAGGTCGATGCCGGCATTCTGGAAACCGAGGCGCGCGAACTGAACATCGGCTTTGTCTCGCGCATGACCCGTGGCCAACCGTGGATGCGCGTGAAGATCGCGGCCAGCCTGGACGGCAAGACTGCACTGAACAACAAGGTGAGCCAGTGGATCACGGGCGCGGACGCGCGCCGCGACGGACACCGCTGGCGCGCTCGGTCCTGCGCGGTGATGACCGGCATCGGCACGCTCGCGGACGACGACCCGCGGCTCACGGTGCGCGACGTCGAAACCCTGCGTCAGCCGCTGCGAGTCGTGGTGGACAGCCGGCTGCGGATTACGCCGGAGGCGAGGATCCTGGAAGGTGGGGGTGTTCTGGTGGCCACGGCAACGCGCGACGACGACAAGAACGGCAGGCTCGCGAAGAAAGGCGCCGAAGTGGTGGTGCTGCCCAATGCGGAGCACAAGGTGGACCTGCTGGAACTGGCGAAGTATCTCGCCGGGCGCGGCATCAACGAAGTGCTGGTGGAAGCCGGCATCAACCTGAATTCGGCGCTGCTTCGCGCCGGAGTGGTGGACGAGTTGCTGATTTATCTGGCCCCGCACATGCTCGGCGACGCGGCGCGTGGCATGTTCGACCTGGGGAAATTGACCGAAATGAACAAGCGCCTGCAGTTGAACATTCAGGAGACCCGTATGATCGGTCCGGACCTGCGGATTCTCGCGCGGCCGGTAATCGTGGAACCGGGAGCCTGAGCAGTGTTCACCGGGATCATCGAGGCTGTTGGACGCGTTGCCGCAGTCAAGTCCGCCGGCCAGTCGGCGACGCTAACGATCGACGCCGGCGGTCTGGACTTGAGCGATGTAGCGGTCGGCGACAGCATCGCCTGCAACGGCGTGTGCCTGACGGTCACGTCGCTGGTGCCAAATGGTTTTACGGTGGACGTATCGCAGGAGACGCTTCGGGTGACGGCGGGATTCGTCGCCGGTAACGCAATCAATCTGGAGAAGTCGTTGCGGCTGGCAGACCGGCTCGGCGGACATTTGGTAAGCGGTCATGTGGACGGCGTCGGCACGGTAACCGCGGTGAAACCGGTGGATGCCAACCGGGAGATCATAGTTCGCTTTCCCGCGGAGCTTGGCCGTTATATCGCGCCGCAAAGGCTCGATCGCCATCAACGGCGTGAGCCTGACCGTCAATGTCGTGACAACTGATACGTTTTCGGTGAACCTGATTCCGCACACGCTCGCGGTAACCAACCTGAAGGACCTGAAGCAGGGCGACCGGGTCAATCTTGAAATTGACCTGGTGGCGCGTTACGTCGAACGGATGCTAGGACAGTCCACGTAAGCCCAGCAACCCGACCTTCTCCCTCTCGCGTGATTGCGCGGTCCGATACGAGCCGTCCGATCGCTCACCCGGGCTATGCCGCCCAGTGCTGCCAATCTTTTAGCCACAACGAATAGATCGCGATCACACCATTGGTCGACGCATGAGCCAGCACCGCATCTGAAAGACGACCACGATGCCGCATGACCAGCGCGTAAGCGGCACCTGCAAAGGTCGCGGCAAGCCAGCGGTCGCCATGCAGCACGCCGAAGAGAACGCTGCTCACAATCAGCGGCAAGATGCCAAAATGATGAAACGGTACCGCATCGAATATTTTGGACTGCAGCCGTCGCAAGAGAAAACCCCGAAACGCCAGTTCTTCGCAAATTGGCGCAATGACCACTGAACCCAGGCAGCGAATTGCGAGCCAAAGCACCGTTCCGATAGTCGTGCTCCGGAGCTCAACCGGAAACGGTTTCGGCTCCCCAGCGGTCGCCAACCAGAGAATTGCCACGCCGATACCCAGCAGCACCGGCGTCAGGCCCACGGAGAATTTGAATTGCCGATATGCGTAGCGATACCGGTACAGGACTAGCGCCCCAGCAACTACTTGCAAACCAAAGTACTGTGCGTAGTTCTCGGAGAATGCTGTGGAGACCAACGATACACCCAGAACCACTAACAGCGGCATCAAGTACGGCGATGTGGGGTTTATCCATTCTTCGCGCGGGGCGGTATCGCGACTGAACGAGGGGGAGCGGCGAGCCCACCATGCCAGCCCCAGAGTTGTTACGCAGAACAGGATCCACCCAGCCTTCGTGTGGAAGGCCCCGTAGGCGACCTCGCTGGACATGTAGGCTCCAATTATCATCAGGACGATGATGCGAAGCACATTGCCCGCCCAGGCCAGCGCGATCGCGATCGGAATCAGGGACAGCGCATTTGGGAAAATAAACTGCTTTCGGTGCAACCCCAAGTATCCGGCCCACAAGACGGCGGCCAGGCCGATCCCCTCATATCCACTGCATTCCGGCGAAATCTGCACCGCGAAGTTACCCAAACCCAGCAAATGTTCCTGTAGGTCGTAGGTGAACTCTCCGAAAACCGGTCTCATTAAAGCTACGATCGTCATGATCGTCAGATCGCCAAGGGGCCGCCACAGCGCCATCGCCATCAGGCCTGCCAGATAGGCAAGCGTGCCGAGCAAGAGCGTTCTTAAGAGGGGACCCACCAAGAGGGGGGTCAATAGGATCTGACTCATGAGACGTCGAGCTGGAACCAGAGCCACAACGAGAAATGCGGTCATGGCCATGCCACTGCCAGCCCAGAGCGCTAGCCACGCCGCATTCGCGTGTTGAATGCCAAAGACGCGCCAGGAGGCAAATACAAACATGGCGAACAGAGCCGCATGGGCCAGCAGTTGCGGTACCTGCGGAGAATTGACGTCGATGGTCCCTGGCAGTACCCGCTGATTGTCGACCGGGCCACCGGAGCGAGTCATGGCCAAAGCGGCGCCGACTACCAAAACGAACGGGAACAACCCACTAAGCGACCCGACAATGAGCCAGATTCCCCCTCGGTGAACGAGGTGATGCGAATCAAACAATAGTGTAACCACCAAGTACTCACCCAAGAGTATCCCGGCGGAAAGCCACAAGCGTACCCTCACCGATTGTATTACGGTGTAGTCCTCAAGAACTTGGGCAAATCGCTGAGGATTATTCGGTCGATTGACCGCTAGATTTACGACGCCGACCCGCGATTACCATCAAGCCGCAGAGTACAACCGCTGCGGCGCTGCCGGCTGCGTTGACACTTAACTCAGGAACACCCTTCTGAGGCGGGGGTGGCCTGTTCGCCGAGGTGTTCTGGCCTAATGCCACTTGAGAAACACCCGTGGCCATTAGGAGCGTCAACAGGTTGATAATTAAAGCTGTTTTCGCCGACATTTTGTTGCTCCCTTGAGAAGTTGAAGTGATTTGTACTTATTTGTACTTATAAGAGACAACATTGGACCATCACGAGTGAGTAAGGTCAAGGAGCACGCAAGATTCATTCCCATGTGCGGCGCTCGAAAAGTGCAGGGTAGCTGCGTGCGGCGATCATGAGGCTAAGCCCAAACACGAAACATAGTCCTCCAGCTTTGCGCTTCGCTGCCGCGGAATCGCTCCAGCGCCCTGACATGCATTGCTCGGCGGAGAAGATGTCGGCGAGCTTGCGATGGGTGGTCATCTGTTAAATGGATCCAGAATCGAGAACTTCATCGCGTCGACATTCACTTAGACGTTCCCTTGTGCAACTATTTCTCCAGTCCAATCTTTTTCAGTAGCTCCTTAAACCTCGGCTCCGTTCGCAAGCCGTCGAAAAACGGGAACTGTTTGGCCCAAACCAATATCCACACTCCGGAACGTTCCTCGTACGCCTTCTCCAACCACGACAATGCTTGATCCTTGTCTCCCAAACCCAAGTAGACCCGCGCGAAGTCCGAAGGGGCGACTGGCTCCAGCTTTGCTTTCTGCTTGAGCGTATCGAGTATCTTGAGCGCTTCGTCTTTCCTGCCAGCGACGCCATAGGCCCAACCGAGGGAGCCCAAGGCGTACGGACTACCCTCGGTGGTCTTCACCAGGTTCTGCATGGCTTCGATGGACTTATCGTGCATGCGTTTGTACGCGTAGCCCTCTCCGAGCCCGCGGTAAGCATTGGTCATGCCCGACTCCATCTGAAGCGCCTTCTGAAATTGTTCCATTGCCGCATCGTACTGTCGCGCCATTTGCAAGACCCAACCGAGATCGTGGGGGTATTGGGCAGAAAGCGGATCGAGCTCTACGGCCCGCTTCAACTCCGCTATCGCTTCCTTATGCCGTCCCGTCGGCGACAGATATGTAATGCCGTAGTTATCGTGAACCATCGCGGAGTTGGGATTAAGAGACAGCGAACGTCGATAAAGACTCTCAGCACCGTGACCAATCCCAATCAAGGACTGTCATATCTCCTATTACCGAAAGCGCATGCGCATTTGAACTGTCCAGTTCCAGAGTTTTAAGCGCAATCGCCTTTGCCTTTGGAAAGGCCTCTTGTCTCGGGAGCAAGACCGTACCATCCTTGGATTTCATGAGCGTAGGCCAACCAGGCATAAGCTTCCGCATAGCTCGGGTCTTTCTGTATCGCTTGTTCGTAGTATTCGATGCTTTTCTCTATTCCTTCCTTGGTCTGCTTGTTGAAGTGGTAGAGACCTTTCAAATACAACTCATGGGCCTCGGGATTGTCGGTCCTTTTCTTCTCGATCTGTTGCTGCTCGGCGGGACCCAACTTGACCTTCAGCGCCGCGGCTACGCTCTTGGCGATGTCGCTCTGGATCGCAAACACGCCCTTCAATTCGCGGTCGTAATCTTGCGACCACAGGTGGGCCTGATTCGCTACATCGATCAACTGCACGGTAATCCGTATTTGATTCTTCGCCTTGCGCACGCTCCCCTCCAATACTACCCCCACCCTCAAGTCCCGGCCGATTTCATCGATCTTTTTGTCTTTGCCTTTGTAAGTCATGACCGAGGTTCGCGCGATGACCTCCAGGCCATGAATCTTCGAAAGGTGAGAGATCATTTCCTCGGTGATCCCATCGGCAAAGTATTCGTTTTCGGGGTCGGCGCTCAAGTTGGCAAACGGCAGGACCGCAATGCGGTGCATGCCATCACGCGCTGGCGCCGAAGAAGAGCGATACAGCGCGTACACACCAATGCCTATGCCGACGACCAGTAGCGCCGCCACCAACACCAAGACAACTTTGCGCGCCGGGTTGGAGGAGGGCGCACTGACGGACTGCACGATTGGCTTTGTTCCGTGTTCTTGTTCCAACTGGTAGGCGCGAACCGGCTTGGCGATGTTCTTGACCTGCTGTTCACCGATGAAATTGAACTGCAGGGGGAGTTTGCCTTCGACCTGGTCAAACGCGGTGCCGGAGATGCAGGTCCCGCCTGGCTCGGCCAGCGTCTGCAACCGGGCGGCGACGTTCACGCCGTCGCCATAGATGGTCCCGTCCTCCTGCTCGATCACATCCCCAAGGTTGATGCCGATGCGGAACTGCATGCGCCGATGCTCGGCCAACTGGTGGTTGCGCTTGGAAAGATTCACGCTGGATCTCGTCGGCGCAGTCCACGGCTTCCACCGCGCTGGGGAATTCCGCGAGAACACTGTCGCCTGCGGTGTCGATCAATCGCCCGCCGTGGGCCTCGATGCGCTCGCGGAACAGGGCACGTGCGTCGTTGAGCGAGCGAAGGGTGGCCGCCTCGTCATCGGCCATCAGCCGCGAGTAGCCGGCGGCGTCGGCGGAGAGGATCGCGGCGAGCTTGCGGTGGGTGGTCATCGAGGGAGGGGACCGCCAGAGCCAGGCGCGCCGATCAGTTTGCGTGAGCGCTAACAGGTGAAAGCCAGCCCGTATCCCCAGCATTCCCAGCCCCGTTGCCGTGACCGCTTCAGGATGACCGACGCATAGCGCGCAGTACACCACAAGAAGCCGCCGAAGCCTAGTCGTCTACCCAGGGGACCGCGAAGCCCTTTTTTGGTGGGGTGGCTTGGCCGGAACTGCGGTCCAGACATCGGCAGGAGTGCGAATCCGATCGAGTCGGAACGGCGTCGATCTGGCACAATGCACACTTTTCGAACGGCGGCGTGCCCATTCCTAACGTTTTCCCTGTTCTATTGTCCGCCCTGGCGCGCAGTGACGCTCATGCCGGCGCTGCGGCAACAGTCCACGGGTCGCGCGCATAGCCAGCGCCCGGCTAGTCAAGAACACTCGATGACTACAATAAGCTCCACAGCCGAGATCATTGCCGACCTGCACGCCGGGCGGATGGTCATCCTTGTGGACGAGGAGGAGCGCGAGAATGAAGGCGATCTGCTGATGGCCGCCGAGTTCGTGACGCCGGACGCGATCAACTTCATGGCCACGCACGGGCGCGGACTGATCTGCCTGACGCTGACCGAGGAGCGCTGCCGGCAGCTCGATCTGCCGCTGATGGTCGGGGACAATCGCTCGCGCATGGGAACCAACTTCACGCTATCGATCGAGGCCGCCAGCGGCGTGACCACCGGAATATCGGCGGCGGACCGCGCGCGCACGGTGCAGGCGGCGGTCAGGAAGGATGCCAAGTCCGAAGACATCGTGCAGCCGGGACACATCTTTCCGCTGATGGCGCAGAAGGGCGGCGTGCTGGTACGCGCCGGACATACCGAAGCCGGATGCGATCTGGCGCAGCTTGCGGGACTGACGCCGGCAGCCGTGATCTGCGAAATACTGAAGGATGACGGCGAGATGGCGCGGCTGCCCGATCTGATCGAGTTCGGCGCCAAACACAAGATCAGGATTGGTACGATTACAGACCTGATCCATCACCGCAGTCGCACCGAGTCGCTGGTCGAGCGCGTGGCCGAGCGGCCGCTGGAAACCGTGTACGGGAAGTTCAAGCTGGTGGCATATCGCGACAAGAGTTCGCGCGACACCCACATTGCGCTGGTCAAGGGCAAGGTGACGCCGGGCCGGGAGACGCTGGTGCGGGTGCACGAACCGCTTTCGGTCGCCGATTTTCTGGATGCCGGCAGCCGCAGCCATTCCTGGAACCTGAATGACGCCCTGCGCGCGATTGCGGGCGCGGAAAGCGGCGTCGTGGTGTTGTTGCACCGGACCGAATCCGGGGCCGAGTTGCTCGAGCGTCTGGCAATGGAAAAGGAAGCGCAAGCGCAGAAAGTGGATCTGCGTACCTACGGCATCGGCGCGCAGATTCTGCGCGACCTGGGCGTAACCAGAATGAAAGTGCTGGGCGCACCGAGAAAAATGCCGAGCATGACCGGCTTCGACCTGGAAGTAACGGGGTACTTGCAGCCGGATGAAACGCGGTGACTGGTGACCAGTGACGGGTGACCGGTAAGACCCGCTGGCCTAAGGCCAGTGATAACGGCGTTGACGCAAAGGACGCAAAGCAAGACAAGAAAGGACGCAAAGGAACGCAGGAATAGGAGCAGGGTGACTAGGCTATTGAAGTCACCAGTCACCAGTCACCCTTCACCAGTTTCACAGTCACGACAACACATGGCAAACAACGAACCACACACATACCGTCCCGACCTCTCCGGCGCCGGCCTTCGCATCGGCATCGTCGTGGGGCGATTCAACAAGGAAGTGGGCGAAGGCCTGCTGGCAGCATGCTCGGCCGAACTTGCCAGGCTGGGCGTGCAGCGCGCCGACATGACGATCGTCACCGTGCCCGGCGCGCTGGAGATTCCGCTGGCGCTGCAGAAACTTGCCGGGACCGAGAAGTTCGACGCGTCTGATCGCTCTCGGCGCAGTGATCCGTGGCGAGACCTACCATTTCGAAGTAGTGTCGAACGAATCCGCCAGCGGGGTGATGTCGGTGCAACTCGATACCGGCATTCCGGTGGCAAACGGCATCCTCACCACCGAGAACGATGAGCAGGCCAAGGCGCGCATGCACGAGAAAGGCGTGGACTGTGCGCGCGTGGCGGTCGAGATGGCCAATCTATTGAAGACAATCGATGAAGAACAGTAGGCGCCGCGCGCGCGAGTTTGCCCTGCAGGCGCTCTATCAATGGCTGGTCAATGAATGCAGCGCCGACGTGCTGCTGGCGCAGTTCAAGGAACAGAAGGACTTCGCCAAGGCGGATCAGGCCCTGGTCGAATACTCTGTTGCGTGGCGTTACGGGAGATGCGGACGCGCTGCGCAACCGCATCACGCCGTACCTGGACCGGCCCGTCAAGGAACTTTCGCCGGTCGAGCACGCCTTGTTGCTGCTGTCCGCGTGCGAGTTGCGCGACCACCCGGAAACGCCTTACAAAGTCGTGATCAACGAGGCGATCGAACTGGCCAAGAGCTTCGGCGGCACCGACGGACACAAGTACGTCAACGGTGTGCTCGACAAGCTCGCCGCCGAACTTCGGCCTGACGAGTTCAACGCGCGCAATACCGCCCGCGTACGCTAACGAAAACAACACCCAACACGGAGGCACAGAGAACACAGAGAGCACGGAGGAAAATCTCTGTGGGAATGAAAACCAGGTTCCGGGAGTGCGCGGCAAACCGACGCCATTGAAGTTCACAATGATCGCTTCCGGTACTTCCTCTGTGTCCTCCGTGCTCTCTGTGCCTCTGTGTTGGGTTTATTTGCAGTCTTTTCCGGGAGACAGAGATGGCTGAAGCAGCGGCACCGAAGAAACTCACGATATTCGATCTGCAGGCCAAGGTGGACCGGGGCGAGAAGGTGTTCCAGGTCACGGCGGTGGATTATCCGACCGCGCAACTGGTGGACCGCTCCGGCGTGGACTGCATTCTGATCGGCGACTCGCTGGGAATGACCGCGCTGGGTTATTCCGGCACGGTGCCGGTGACGATGGACGAAATGATTCATCACGCCAAGGCGATCTCGCGCGCCGCCAAACGGGCAATCCTGGTCGGCGATCTGCCGCTGGGTGCGTATCACGCGTCCACCGCCGATGCGATCAACAACGCCATGCGCATGCTCAAGGAAGGCGGCACCGACGTGGTCAAGCTCGAGGGCGGAGAAGATTTCGCGCCGATGGCCGAAGCGGTGATCAAGGCCGGCGTTCCGGTCATGGCCCATATCGGCCTGACTCCGCAACTGGTGTCCAAGCTGGGCGGCTTCCAGGTGCAGGGCAAGAGCGCAGAAACCGGCGTGCAACTATTGAAAGACGCGCTGGCGATGGAAAAGGCCGGCTGCTTCGCCATAGTGCTCGAGGCGATCCCCGATCGGGTCGCGCAAGTCATCACCGAACGGCTTTCCATTCCCACCATCGGCATCGGCGCCGGTCCGCATTGCGATGGCCAGAACCTGGTGCTGCACGACATGGTGGGACTGTTCGACCGCTTCACGCCGAAGTTCGTGAAGCGCTACGCCAACTGCTGGGAAGTCATCTCGCAAGGCGCTCGCCGATTTCCAGAACGAAGTGCACAAGGGGCAATTTCCTTTGCCCGAACACAGCTTCACCATGAAGGAAGACGAGTACCAGGCCTTCCTGCAAAAGCTTGGGAAGACCTGAAAGGCGTACGCCACAGAGGACAACCACGTCTCCGCGGGAAAACGCAAGCGAGGAACAAGGACAAGTTGGTTATGATGCGTGACCGTGTGCGAACCTGTGTCGCTACACGCTTCCGGCGATGGAGCAGCCGCATAGGAATAGTTGCAACCCACAGCTTTGTTCCCCCTTGTATTCCTCCGTGCTAGTAGTCCTCTGTGTCCTCTGGGCAGAAGGGTACTTTAGCGGCGCAGGTCGCTGAGGAAGCCGCTCTCGGTGACTTTGTCGCCGATCGCCTTGCGATGCGTGAGCCAGGCCTCATAGTCGGCCGGCGGAAGCGGCTTGGCGATGAAATATCCCTGTGCCTCATCGCAGCCGAGTTTGGTCAGCAGCATCAAGCGTGGCGTAGTCCTCGACGCCTTCGGCGAGTACCGTCAGTCCCATGTTGTGCCCAAGCTCGATGGTGGAGCGCACGATCAGCGCATCGTCGTTGACTGCCACCATGCTGCGTACGAAGGAGCGGTCGATCTTGATTTCCTGCACCGGCAGTCTCCTGATATAAGCGAGAGAAGAGTAGCCGGTGCCGAAATCGTCGATCGACAGCCGTATGCCGAGTTGGTGCAACTGCTGCAGCGTCTTCTCGGCGCGTACCGGGTCTTCCATGATGCCGCTTTCGGTGATTTCCATGGAGAACAGCGCGACCGGCACTTTGTATTTCTCGATCAGCCCGGTGACGATGCCCAGTAGTTCGGGGTTCATGAGATCTCGGGCCGAAATATTCACCGAGACCTTCACATCGAGTCCACGTGAGTGCCATTCACCGCATTGGCGCAACGCGCGTTCGATCACCCAACGCGTAACCGCCTTGATGTAGCCGGTTTGTTCCGCGAACGGTATGAATTCGATGGGTGAGACGAAGCCCCGTTCGGGATGAGCCCACCGTACCAGGGCTTCGACACTGTCCGAGGCACCCGAGCGCAGGTTCAGCTTCGGCTGATAGTAAAGACTCAATTGGTCGTTTTCGATTGCGCGTCGCAGTTCGCCCAGCAGCGACAATTGGCTCGGCCTGCCCTGCTCGAAGCTCGGGTCGTAGAACGTGTAGCCGGTGCTGTTTCGTTTGGCGACGTACATTGCGATGTCGGCGCGACGCATCAGCACGATAGTGTCGTCGCCATGTTCTGGAAAACCGGCAATGCCAATGCTGATGCCAAGATCGATTGGCTGGCCCTGCATGAGGATAGGTTCTTCCAGTGCCCGTTGAATGCGTTCTGCCACAATGTTTACACGTTCTGTACCGCTGTTCGGCAATAGAACCGCGAACTCGTCACCGCCGAAACGCGCCACGGTGTCCGAATCCCGCAGCAAATTGCGCAGCCGCCGGGCCACTTCCTGCAGTACCAGATCCCCGACCGGGTGACCGAGGCCTTCGTTGATGAGCTTGAAGCGATCGAGGTCCATGATCAGGACCGATACCGGTCCGTCGTTGCGCTGGGCGATCTTGATGGCCTGGTCGAGACGGTCGCTGAACATGGCGCGGTTGGGCAGGCCGGTGAGAGTGTCCTCGTAAGCCAGACGCAGGATCTTCGACTCGCGCTCGAAGATGCGCTCGAGCATATGATTGAAACTGTCGGCCAGATCGCCGATTTCGTTCTTTTGTCCTGCTTCCGCTTTCTGGGAGTAATCGCCGTCGCGGATCTTGCGAGCGACCCCTGCCAGGCGGTTGATCGGACCGGCGATGCTGCGGGCGATCAGCACGCTCCCGAGAATCGACAGAGCGATGCTGGCCAAGGCGAGCCACAGCAGCGTATTACGCAGCTGAACGAAGGGCGCCAGGCCTTCCTTCAAAGGTCGTTGCAAGATGGCGGCTATTTCGATGCCGCCGCGCTCGTGCAGGACGGAAAGCAGGGTCTCGTAATCCTCCCCGCCAAGCGGCAGCGTCACCGCCCCGCGCAATGCTCGCAGGCCGCCGGCGAGTTCCCCGCGGGATGCCGCCGGCAAGGTGGATGCGTGCACGGTCCAGGTGCCGCCGCTGCTGCGCGAGAGGAAGGACACGTGAAGCGCCGACAGTGCGCGCAGGTCGATCGCCACGGCATCATCGATCACGAAACCCATTGCCACCCAGGCAATCGGAATCGGAGCGAGGACGGGTACCACGACGAGCTGATAGGGCTGGCCGTCGATCAGTACGATGTCCGATGCCTTGCCCTGCTGTTGTGCGGTTTCGATAAGCTCCTGGAACGGGAAGGCCGCATCGGCTGAAATTGCATGAAGCGTATCGACAATCATCTTCTTGTCGAGATCCGCAAGCATCACGACGTTGGCGTTGATGCGGCGGCCATGATTGCCGAGCGCCGAGGCGATGGTGCCCTGGTCGCGGGTGGCGATTGCATCGCGAAATGCGAAATCGGCAGCGAGCACCGAAGAGGCCTGGGCAAGTTGCTGGCTGTTCTGGTCGAGCAGCCGCCGGAAAACGCGTTCGCCGACGGTGAGGTCCTGCGCGATCTGGCTTTTTGCAATTCGCTCGTTGGCCGCGCTGATCAGGACGAACGCCACGCCCTGCACCACGCACAGAAGCAGGACGAAGAATACGACGATGCGGGTTTGCAGGCTACGCAGAGGCAAGGGGACCTATTCTTTGGCGGGCGCGGACTGGGGCGGCGAAAGTTCGAGCTGGAACGAAGCGTTTTCCGTAACGCTCTCCGCGAGCTTGATGGCGCGCGCAGGGAACTCTGCCCTGGAATGGGGATGCCAGATGCGCAATTCGTAGTCGCCCGCCGGAAGTCCATCGAGCCTGGCCGTGCCGGTCTTGTCGGTCTTGGCAAAGTAAGGCGTGTCGACGACGTATATGTATCCGACCATCCAGTCGTGAATATTGCAGCCGAGCACGACCGGCCCGGGCTTGTCGAAAACGACCGGTTTGGACGGCGTGCCGGAGTAGAGCTTCAGCTGGAAAACCTTGGCCGGTGAAAACGAATAAACGTGATGCCGGATGTTGTCCTTGTTCGGAAAGCTCACCGCTGCACCGAGTTGAACCGGCACCACCAGCGGCAGGAACTCCTTGTTGGCTTGGTCCATAACGCCGGGCCGCGGCGCTACCGCAGGTTTCGCCCCTGTCGGCATGAGGTAGACCACGGCCTCGAAGACCGGAGCGCCAGCGGAATCGGCGACCCTGGCGATCACGCTTGCGGCGGCGGCGTCGCCGCCGGCTATCGCCAGCAGCAGGGGAAGGTAACGGGGCACCGAAGTCGTCCCGATAGGCCGATCCTGATTCACTTGGTAACGATGTCGCGTTTCATCGGTGCAAGCAGTTTGAGCAGTTCGTTCTTTTCCCGCAAGCCGACTCCGTTGGCATCGAGCGCGGTCACCAGGTTCTCGACCAGGCCGTTGAACTCCGCGTCGGTGATATCGAGGCCGCCGTGGACCGCTTTCATGTCATCGCCGGTGTATTTGCAGGGCCCGCCTGTGATATCGCAGAACTGCTCGTTAAGCATTTCCCGAGTTCGCTTGACGTTAATTTTCTGGAACGATCGTTTGGTGCGCGGATCCACCCGGTTGAGCTGAAGCAACTCGTCGACTACCCGTGCAACAACCGGGGCGCCACCCATGCGGTCATAGAGGTTCTCCTCCGCGACCACAGAAGGCGCCAGCATGGCGGTCGCAACGAAAACCAGAAACAGGCCTTGGAAAGTATTGTTCATCGGTGGGTATACTTCATATACGGAGGGCCAGATGGATCGAATGTTAAGCCTAATCACGGCACACCGACCATGACACGTCTTCTTGTCATTCTCCTCCTGTCCGCCGGAGTGGCGCGGGCCGACCTTTTGCCCGAACCGGGGGGGAGATTGCTTGCAACCGGCGGCGTCACGCAGATCGAGGGCGCGGCCGGCGGTGGCTTGGTGCCGTGGGCGCTGATCGCCGGTTACGGCACTCGCGACCAGGTCGGGTTTACAGTTTATTACACCGCCGCAGATCCGACGGACTTTCGCCTGCGTGCCGCCGGACTCGCAATTGGAATCCATGATCGGCTCGAGTTATCGTTGGCACAGCAGCATTTCGGATTAGGCAGCACCGTGCCCGGTGAGTTCATTACCCAGGACCTGGTCGGTCTGAAAGTCAGGCTCCTCGGCGACGCGGTTTTCGATCAGGACCGCTGGTGGCCGCAGGTGGCGGCCGGCCTCATGTATAAACGCAATGAGGACATGTCGGTGCCCCGGCTCCTTGGCGCCAAACGCGAATCCGACACGGATTTCTACATAGCCGCAACCAAAATATATCTCGCGGGGCTGTTCGGGCGCAACGTCCTGCTGAACGTGACGGTGCGTGCAACCCGGGCGAACCAACTCGGCCTGCTTGGCTTCGGCGGGGACAAGAACGACGACTATCAGGCTATGGGCGAAGTATCGGCGGGCGTATTCCTGCACGATCGGGTGCTGCTGGGGGCGGAGTATCGGCAGAAACCGGACAATCTCAGTGCATTCCGCGAGCAAGACTTCTACGACGTTTTTGTCACCTTCCTGCCCGCCAAACGCGCGTCGATCACGGCGGCTTACGCGCAACTTGGCCAGATCGCCGACAAGCAGGACCAGCAGGCGCTATACCTGTCGCTGCAGTTAAGCTTCTAAAAAAGCGCTTTCTCACTCCAAGCGCGCTCAACGCAAAGGATTCACTTCAACCCCCTTGAGGGGTACGCAAAGGTACGCGAAGGAGACCGTAACAAATGAAGCCCGAACAAGAGTGTGCGTACGGATCGGGAGTCCGCGCATAGGAAGGCGCTCATTCGGCAACTCTATCAGAGTGTTGGTTGGGCCCAATTGACCGACGCATAGGATCCTGAACTTGATTCCAGGACTTTGACTTTCCTTCGCGTACCTTTGCGGCCTTTGCGTTGAAAGGTCTGGTTCTGGTCTCAGGGTTAATCCTTGCGGCTGACGGCGAAGACGCCTGATACGCGGGCGATGCGGGTTTCACCGACGTGCAGATAGGCATTTGCGAAGGCCAGCGTCCTGCCGATCTTCTGGATGTCCACACGCGCCTCGATCCAGTCGCCGAGCTTGGCGCCGCCCGCGAAGTCGGCAGACAAGGTCGACGTAATCGCGCTGATCGGCGGTTCTGCGGTTGTAGCCATGGCGTAGCCGAGCGCAATGTCCGCAAGCGTCATGAGCACACCACCGTGGACCAGTCCGCGCGCGTTCATGTGGTGCTCCAGTGCACGCAGGCCGACCACCATTCCGGCGCCTTTGCCTTTTGAGTAGAACGGTCCGGTCCGATCCAGGAAGGGGCTGGTTCGAAACAGGGGGGCGAAGCCATCGGCGGCTCCTGTGCTCATTGGCGTCTCCATGCGCGGCCGGGGAAGATCGGCCCGAAGTTTGCGGACAATCGGTGGCCGAAGCAATAAAATCGGAGCGATGTGGTCCCGAAGCGGCACTACACCTGACAGAGGTGGCGGGCAAGCCATGCTTTCCGAGTTCGATCTCATCAACAGGTATTTCAACCGTCCTACGCGGCACACCGTGCTTGGCGTCGGGGATGACGCGGCGCTGTTGGCGGTAACGGCCGGACATGAACTCGTCGCTTCCACCGACACGATGGTCGAAGGCGTGCATTTTTTCCCCGACGTCGAACCCGACTCGCTCGGACACAAGGCGCTGGCGGTGAATCTGTCCGACCTGGCGGCAATGGGGGCAACGCCAAAGTGGGCAATGTTGGTACTGACGGTGCCGAATGCCGACGAAGCCTGGCTCGAAGGTTTTGCGCGCGGGTTCTTCGCGCTTGCAACGGAACACGACGTGGACCTGGTCGGCGGCGATACCGCACGCGGGCCGCGCAATATCTGCGTGCAGATCATGGGGGAAGTTCCGCACGGCCGGGCGTTGCGGCGCGACGGCGCCAAAGTCGGCGATGACGTCTGGGTATCCGGGCACGTCGGAGACGCGGCCGCCGCGATTGCCCACCTCAAGGGCGACCTCAGGCTGCGCGGTTCGTTATTGGCGCACTGCCTGGCGCGGCTGAACCGGCCGACGCCGCGCGTGGCATTGGGACGGATGCTGGTCGGCGTGGCCAACAGCGCGATCGACATTTCCGACGGACTGGTTGCCGACCTGGGACACATCTGCGAACGCTCCGGGGTCGGTGCGGTGATCGAGTTCGCCGCAGTACCCTGTTCGGCCGAATTGATGCCGCTCCGGGAACAGGCGCTGGTGACGCGGGCGATACTCACCGGCGGCGATGACTACGAGCTGTGCTTTACCGCGGTTGCGGGACGCAGATCCGAAATTGAGGCATTGTCTGGTCAGGCGGGACTGGCGTTGAGTCGCGCAGGCAGGATCGTTACAGGCAAAGGGGTCGCCGTCGTGGACCAAACCGGAAAGTCGATGAGCGTGAAG
This sequence comes from uncultured beta proteobacterium, assembly GCA_963695915.1. Taxonomy (GTDB): domain Bacteria; phylum Pseudomonadota; class Gammaproteobacteria; order Burkholderiales; family JACQAP01; genus JACQAP01. The sequence continues at coordinate 75,754 of CAVOIO010000021.1, read as the reverse complement.
GATGGAGGATTCGATCACTTCCGCTGAAGCTTTCGGGCGGCCGTCGTTGCGATTCGTGTTTTCGCATCCGGCGCATTTCGTCGCATTTGGATTCGGTATCGGACTGTCTCCGGTTGCACCAGGGACCTTCGGCACTTTGCTGGCGTTACCGATGTACGCCTGGCTTGCCCCGCGCCTCGACAATCAGCAATTTTTGCTGTTGCTCGCCGGCATGTTCATCGTCGGGGGGTGGGCGTGCGAAGTCAGCGGCAAGAGGCTCGGCATGCACGACCACGGTGGCATGGTGTGGGACGAGGTTACCGCTTTCCTTGCCGTGTTGTTCTTCACGCCAGCGACGCCGCTGTGGCAGGGTTGCGCTTTTCTGTTGTTCCGGCTGTTCGATATCGTCAAGCCGATGCCGATACGCTACTTCGACCGAAACATTCGCAACGGGCTGGGCGTAATGCTCGACGATGTGATGGCGGCCTTCTACGCGCTGGTCTGCCTGGCCGGCTGGAAGTTTTTTTTTGGATAAACCATGGACGCTGAACTATACGCACTGGCAGGAAAAGTCGGCGATGCGCTGAAGGCGCGCAAACTGGTATTGGCCACGGCGGAATCGTGTACCGGAGGCTGGGTCGGGCAGGTCGTCACCATGGTGCCGGGCAGCTCGCACTGGTTCGATCGCGGCTTTGTCACTTACACCAACGACGCCAAGCGCGAGATGCTGGGCGTGCGCGCAGCAACGCTGAAGAAATTCGGCGCGGTTTCGGAGCAGACAGTGCGCGAGATGGTTCGAGGCGCTCTGGCGCACAGCACGGCCCACGTGGCGCTGGCGGTTAGCGGCATCGCTGGTCCGGATGGCGGCTCGCCCGGCAAGCCGGTCGGAACCGTGTGCCTGGCCTGGGGAAGGAAAAAGGGACCGCCGCCGCACGGCATCATGCGCCATTACTCGGGAGATCGCGACGGCGTGCGCAGGCAGTCCGTTATCGCTGCGCTGGAAGGTGTGCTGGCTTTGCTCAAAGAGCTTTGACCCTTCAGGCGCAGGTATCTGAAAACCGGAGAGAATTCCGCAGTCTGACGGTGCGGTGCCTTATGCCATAATGGCCGCTTCAAAAAATGAGGTGAAAAGCATGGACGAAAACAGAAGCAAGGCGCTGGCCGCCGCCTTGTCGCAAATCGAAAAACAGTTCGGCAAGGGTTCGATCATGCGCCTTGGCGAGAAAGAGGTGGCCAAGGATCTCGACGTGGTCTCCACCGGCTCGCTGGGCCTGGACCTGGCGCTGGGCATCGGCGGTCTGCCGCGCGGGCGCGTGGTCGAAATCTATGGCCCGGAATCATCGGGCAAGACCACGCTCACGCTGTCGGTGATCGCGCAGATGCAGAAGATGGGCGGCACCGCTGCATTCATCGACGCCGAGCATGCGCTCGATCCGCAATATGCGCAGAAACTAGGCTGCAACGTTTCCGAATTGCTGATCTCACAACCCGACAACGGCGAACAGGCGCTCGAGATCACCGACATGCTGGTGCGCTCGGGTTCCGTGGATGTGGTGGTGGTGGACTCGGTGGCGGCGCTGACGCCGAAAGCCGAAATCGAAGGCGAGATGGGCGAACCTCAAATGGGGCTGCAAGCGCGGTTGATGTCGCAGGCGCTCAGAAAGCTTACCGCCAATATCAAGCGCTCCAACACGCTGGTGATTTTCATCAACCAGATCCGAATGAAGATCGGCGTCATGTTCGGCAACCCGGAAACCACAACCGGTGGCAACGCGCTCAAGTTCTACGCTTCTGTGCGCATCGACATCCGCCGGACCGGCTCGATCAAGAAGGGCGAAGAGGTGATCGGCAACGAGACCCGCGCCAAGGTGGTCAAGAACAAGGTGGCGCCGCCGTTCCGCCAGGCAGAGTTCGACATACTCTACGGCGAAGGCATCTCGCGCGAAGGCGAGATCATCGAACTGGGCGTGCTCTACAAGATAATCGAGAAATCCGGCGCCTGGTACAGCTACGGCAAGGACCGCATCGGCCAGGGCAAGGACAACACCCGCGACTTCCTCAAGAGCAACCCCGAGATGGCGAAGGAGATCGAGGCCAAGATCCGCGCCCATGTCGCCGAGAAGCCGCTGGCCCAGGTGGCCGCCGTCGAGGAGTAACGCACCAACTTGGCCAATGCCCCCAGCCCCAGCTTGCGCGTCCGGGCACTGAAGGCGCTGGGGCGGCGCGAATACTCGCGTCAGGAACTGCGGGCCAAGCTCCAACCCTTTGCTGAAGATCCCGACGAGCTGGATGTGTTGCTCGACGAGCTGGAAAAGCGCGGCTGGCTGTCGGAGGCGCGTTTCGTCGAGCAGTTGACGACCACGCGGCGGCGCAAGTTCGGCGCCGCGCGCATCGTCCAAGAGCTGCGCGAGAGGGGCGTATCGGATGACGCGATCTCTGCGGTGCACGCGCAGTTAAAGGCGGGCGAAGTCGAAGCGGCGCGGGCAGCGTGGAAGAAGAAGTTCGGCAAGTTGCCGGCGTCGCTGCAGGAAAAGGCGAAGCAGGCGCGCTTTCTGGCCGGCCGGGGATTTCCCTCCGAAGTGGTGCACCAGGTGCTGAAAGGCATCGACGAACATGAATGACGGTGCTCGGGTGGCGGGGAATACAATAGAATTCAAACAGGTAATGGCCAGACACATGCCGGATGAAATCAGAGATCCAACGGTTATGCAGTCCATGACAAGCAACGAAATCCGCAGTCGCTTCCTCGACTATTTCAAGCGTCAGGGTCACGCAATCGTCCCGTCCAGCCCGCTGGTCCCGGGCAACGATCCGACGTTGTTGTTCACCAATGCCGGGATGGTGCAGTTCAAGGACGTGTTCCTCGGCAAGGAAAAGCGGCCGTACGTGCGCGCGACCACCTCGCAACGCTGCGTTCGCGCCGGCGGCAAGCACAACGACCTGGAGAACGTCGGCTACACCGCACGCCACCACACCTTCTTCGAGATGCTGGGCAATTTCAGCTTCGGCGACTACTTCAAGCGCGACGCCATTCGTTTCGCCTGGGAACTGCTGACGGCGGAATTCGGGCTCGATCCCACCCGTCTGTGGGTCACGGTGTATCAGACCGACGACGAGGCCTACGACCTCTGGGCCAAGGACATCAAGGTGCCGAAGGAGCGCATCGCGCGCGTCGGCGACACGCCCGGCGGAGGCAAATTCCAGAGCGACAACTTCTGGCAGATGGGCGATACCGGCCCCTGCGGCCCGTGCACCGAAATCTTCTACGACCATGGCCCGGGAATTCCCGGCGGACCCGCCCGGTTCGCCGGATGCCGATGGCGACCGCTACATCGAGATCTGGAACCTGGTGTTCATGCAGTTCAACCGCGACGAAGCGGGGACGATGCACCCGCTGCCCAAGCCATCGGTGGACACCGGCATGGGGCTGGAGCGCATCGCCGCGGTGCTGCAGGGCGTGCACAGCAACTACGAGATCGACCTGTTCCGGGACCTGATCGCAGCCGCGGCCAGGGTAACCGGCGCAAAGGATCTTTCTTCCAGCTCGCTAAACGTAATCGCCGACCATATCCGTGCCTGTGCGTTCCTGATTGCCGACGGCGTGATTCCCGGCAACGAAGGCCGCGGCTACGTGCTGCGCCGGATCATCCGCCGCGCCATCCGTCACGGCTACAAGCTCGGCCAGACCAAGCCGTTCTTCCACAAGCTGGTCGGCGACCTGTCGCGGGTGATGGGCGAGGCCTATCCGGAACTGCCGGCCGAGCAGCACCGGGTGACCGACGTCCTGAAGCAGGAAGAGGAACGCTTCGCCGAGACGCTGGAAAACGGCATGAAGATGCTCGAAGCCGCACTGCACCGCGAGGACCGGATGCTCGACGGCGAGACAGTATTCCAGCTTTACGACACCTTCGGCTTTCCGGTCGACCTTACCGCCGACATCGCCCGCGAACGCGGCGTGATGATCGATCACGCCGGCTTCGAAGCGGCGATGCAAAAGCAGCGCGAACGCGCCCGCGCCGCGTCCAAGTTCACCATGCAGGCGGGCATGGATTACAGCGGACAGGCTACGGAGTTTCACGGCTACGACACGCTGCGCCTGGACGGCAAGGTCGTGGCGCTCTACAAGGGAGGCAGCGCCGGTACGGAACATCGAGGCCGGCGACGATGCGGTGATCGTGCTCGACCGCACGCCGTTTTACGCCGAGTCGGGCGGCCAGGTCGGCGACCAGGGTGAGATCACTTCCGCCAACGGCAGCTTCACGGTGAACGATACGCAGAAGATCCAGGCGGAAGTATTCGGCCACAAGGGCGTGCTCAAGGCCGGACGTTTTGCGATCGGCGACGCGGTCACCGCACAGGTGAATCCGGTGACGCGCACGCGCGCCGCATACAATCATTCGGCCACCCACCTGATGCACGCGGCGTTGCGCAACGTGCTCGGTCCGCACGTCACGCAGAAGGGCTCGCTGGTGGACGCCAATCGCACCCGCTTCGACTTTTCCCACCACGCGCCGATGACACCGGAGCAGATCGCCGGGGTCGAAGAGTCTGGTGAATCGCGAGATCCGCGGCAACCATGACGTCGAAACCAAGCGCATGAAGTACGACGCGGCGATCAAGGCCGGTGCCATGGCGCTGTTCGGGGAGAAGTACGGCGACGAAGTGCGGGTGCTGCGCATGGGCGATTTTTCCACTGAATTGTGCGGCGGAACCCACGTGCGGCGTACCGGCGGACATCGGTTTCTTCAAGATCGTTTCCGAATCCGGAGTCGCCGCCGGCATCCGCCGGATGGAAGCGGTGACCGCGGAGGGTGCGCTGGCCTGGGTAAAGCAACAGGAAGCCAGGCTCGGTGAAGTGGCGCAGGTGCTGAAAGCCCAACCGCAGGAGATCCTGCAAAAACTCGTCCAGATACTCGAGAACGTCAAATCGCTGGAGAAGGAGCTGGCGCGGCTCAAGTCCAGGATCGCCAGTTCGCAGGGCGACGACCTGGCGGAGCAGGCGGTGGCGATCGGTCCAGCGCGCGTGCTGGCGGCGAAGCTCGACGGGGCGGATATCAGGACGCTGCGCGAAGCCATGGACAAGCTCAAGGATAAACTCAAGTCGGCGGCAATCGTGCTCGGTGCGGTCGAGGGCGACAAGGTCACGCTGATTGCCGGCGTGACCGACGATCTGACCTCCAAGGTCAAGGCCGGCGAACTGGTGAACTACGTGGCGCAGCAGGTCGGCGGCAAGGGCGGTGGCCGCGCGGACATGGCGCAGGCCGGGGGAACACAACCGGCGAAACTTTCGGAAGCGTTGGCGAGTGTCGCCGAGTGGGTGAAGCAACGGATGGCATAGGCACGGGCGGCGTCCGAGAGACAAAGAGGAGATGGTCATGAGAAAAATTGCGGCACTACTGATGGGCTTGACTGCGGCGCTGTGGGCGGAAGGAGCCGCCGCGGACGCCAAGGATCTGGAGATCTTTCACAGCATCGCAATCGATGCACCCGCCGACGAGGTGTGGGCGATGGCGGGCGACTTCGGCGGCATCCAGCGCTGGTCTCCGGGGACGGAAACCAGCCGGTTGATTGTCCGTGATCGAAACGAGACCGGCGCCATCAGGCTGCTTCGCCGTCGCAGCGACGGCACCCAGGTCACCGAAAAGCTGCTCGACTACGATCCGGCCAATCGGCGCATGGCCTACACCTACGTGGATGGTGTGGTGAGAGCCGCCGATTATTTCTCCGAACTGGTGGTGAAAGATGCCGGTAACGGCCGGTCGGTCGTGGAATGGCGCGGCCGCTTCAAGCGGTTGGCCTACTGGACCGATGATCCGCCTGCGGGTCAGGATGACAAGGCCGCGCTCGATTTCCTCAATGGCGCCTACAAGACCGGACTCGAGAGTCTCAAGAGGACCCTCGAAATGAAGGACCGCTAGAAAGACCGTGCGTTAGAAAGGAAGCTGGGCGGTGGGGGCGGCGAGGTGCAATACCCGCCGGAAGTCTGCCTGGATGCGCTTCAGTGCCGCTTCGTCGTCGGCTTCGAAGCGCAGCACCACCACCGGGGTGGTGTTCGAAGAGCGCGCCAGGCCGAAACCGTCCGCGTATTCCACCCGGAGCCCGTCAATGGTGATTACCTCACGCGCATCCGGAAAACGCGCGGTCTTCTGCAACTTTTCGATCAGCGCATAGTTCTCGCCTTCCTTGAGCTTGATCTGCAGCTCCGGCGTATTGAGCGAGTCGGGCAGCTCTTCGAGCGCCGCGCTGATGTCAGGCACGCCGCTCAGAAACTCGAGCAGGCGCGCGCCGGCGTAGAGGCCGTCGTCGAAGCCGTACCAGCGTTCCTTGAAGAAAATGTGCCCGCTCATTTCACCGGCGAGCAGCGCGCCGGTCTCCTTCATCTTTGCCTTGATCAGCGAGTGGCCGGTCTTCCACATGGTCGGCCTGCCGCCGTGCTTGCGGATCCAGGGCGCGAGATTGCGTGTGCATTTCACGTCGAACAGGATCTCGGCGCCGGGGTTGCGTTTGAGCACGTCGGCGGCGAACAGCATCAATTGGCGATCCGGGAAAATCACCCCGCCGGCTTTCGTTACCACGCCCAGGCGATCGCCGTCGCCGTCGAAAGCAAGGCCGATCTCAGCATTTCCTTTCTTGAGTGCCGCGATCAGGTCTTTCAGGTTCTCCGGTTGCGACGGATCGGGATGGTGGTTGGGGAAAGTGCCATCTACCTCGCAGAACAGTTCTTCGACCTCGCAGCCGAGCCTGCGGTACAGCGCCGGCGCAAAAGCGCCGGGAATGCCGTTGCCGCAATCCACTGCGATGCGCATTTTGCGATTGAGCTTGATATCGCCGGTCACGCGTTCGAGATAAGCGTTGCCGACTTCCTGGCTGCGAATACTTCCGGCGCCGCGCTTGAGATCTCCGGTCTCGAGCCGCTGCGCAGTTTCTGGATGTCGTCCCCCGACAGTGTTTCGCCGGCGAGCACCATTTTCAGACCATTGTAGTCCGGCGGATTGTGGCTGCCGGTCACCATGACGCCGCTAGCCCGTGCCGAGGTGGTGCGTCGCGAAATAGAGGATCGGGGTCGTGACGCGGCCGATATCGATCACGTCCACGCCGCTTTTCTGCAGTCCGCGTGCAAGTGCCTGCGCCAGCGACGGACCCGACAGGCGTCCGTCGCGGCCGATGCAGACGGCGCGTTTGCCGCGCGCCTGCGCCTCCGAGCCGATTGCCTGCCCGATCGCCTCGACCGCATCGACGGTGAGCGTGCGGTCTACGATGCCGCGGATGTCGTAGGCTTTGAATATTTCGGGCGCGGGGAGGTTCATGCAGGCGAGAATAGCAAAGCTCCGCCGCGAAAGCATCACGCACGAGCAGATCTTGCTTCCACGCCCTCCTGGTTGCGGCTGCCGATATGCTCTTCGAAGAAACGGATCAGGCGCCCGGGCATCCAGTCCAGGTTGCCGGGAAACGGCCCCGAGGCGAACCCGACATGGCCTCCTCCGTCCGGAAACTCCAGGTGCACGCTTGCCGACACCTGTTGCGGCACCGGCAGGAAGTGTCCGGGCAGGAAAGGGTCATTGCGAGCGTGCACGATCAGTGTAGGTACCGCAATGTGAGCCAGATCGGGCTTGCTGCTCGCTCGCGTCCAGTAGTCGTCGGTGTTCCTGAAGCCGTGCAGTGGCGCGGTGACCAGATTGTCGAACTCGCGCAGCGTGCGCGTACGCCTGACGGCTACACTGTCGTAAAGACCGGGAAAGCGCGTCAACTTGGCGAGGCCTTTCTTCTTCAGTCGCGTGAGGAAATGGCTGCCATACGCGCGCGACAGGCCGCTACCAAGTCGATCGCCGGCAGTCATGAGGTCCACGGGCGCTGATACCGCCGCTGCCGCATCCACGATCGCGGCCGCTTTCGCGCGCTCGCGGCCGAGCCATTTAAGCAGTGCGTTGCCGCCGAGCGAGACGCCCACGGGCAGTAACGCAATGTGTCCCGGTAGAGCGCGCAGCCGCCGCAAGATCCAGTCGATCTCATCGGCATCGCCGGAATGGTAGGCCCGCGGCAATCGGTTGGGTTCGCCGCCGCAGCCGCGGAAGTGCACCACCACGCCGCGCCAGCCGTGCCTTGCCACAGCGTGCATCACCGCCGCCGCGTAGTGGCTGGTCGAGCTGCCTTCGAGCCCATGGAACAGCGCCACCAGCGGCGCCGGTCGCCGTGCATCCACCCAATCCAGATCGATGAAATCGCCGTCCGGCGTGTCCCAACGTTCGCGCCGGTAAGGCGGCGGGCGGCGCTTCAGAGCGAAATATGGATAGATGGTCTGCAGATGCCCGCCGGGCAACCACCATGGCGCGCGGTAGTGCTTCATCAGTGCAGCATTGAGGGCGGGCTCTCCTGGGATGCGGGCTCGCCTGCGAGCGAGCGAGCCGTGGTGCATTAAAATGCGCCAGCCCCGATCGGTGAGAAGATAGATGTTGGTGGCGAGAACAGGGTTCGCCGGCCGTGGGTCACCGGCCACTGAAACCTGTTCGTAAACGCTGTGGATCGAAAGCATGCGCCCGGAGAACACGCGGCTGCCTGTCAGGCGAAAGCGTAGACGCGGGCCCTGAGCAAAGATCTGTCGCCAGGATTCGCGCACCTCGACGACGCCAGTGCGGCGCGCACCACCCGGGTGGACGCAGACGATATCGTCTTCCTCTGCCCAGACCGCCATCATCGCGGCCAGGTCGGCGCGCTCGAAAGCCTGGTAAAAGGCATGCTCGGCGTCCTGGGCGGTGGCGAAAATCTCGGTGATCACGTCGGGAAATGACGGTGGATTTCGTCGAGCACCCGGCTCGGGGCAAGTTTCATCATACAGTCGAAATGCTTGAGCGGGCAGACACGCTGGAAGCATGGGCTGCACGGAACCTCATGCTTCACAACGTGGGCCCGGCCGGAAAGCGGCGGGGTGAAATACGGGCGAACTCGAACCGTACAGCGCGATCATCTGGCGATCGAGCGCCGCGGCGACGTGCATCAGTCCGGAATCGTTGCTCACGACAAGGTCGGCGCACGACAACAACACCACGGCGTCGTCGAGCGTGGTGCGGCCGCAAAGATTTACCGCGGTGGCGCAGTTTCGCGAGATGGCGTCGCCGATGTCGCGTTCCTTCGCCGATCCCACCAGCCACACCGCGTAGCCTCGGCGCCCAGCCTTGTCGCCAATTCGCCGAAATACTGCGTCGGCCAGCGTTTTGCCGGGCCGTACTCGGCGCCGGGACAAAAACAGGCGACACGACTCCCCGCGGACAGACCGAGGCGCTGACGCAATTGGGCGCTCTCGCCTCGGTGACCCGCAGTTGTGGCCTGGGCACCGGTCGCGTGAGCGCAGCGTCCGCCCTATCGGCCAGCCATGCGAAACGCTCCACCATCAAAGGCAGCGCCTGTTCGTCGAGCCGGCGCGCGTCCGTAAGCAGCCGCTGGCGCAATTCGCCGACGAAGCCGATGCGTTCGGGAATGCCGGCGAACATCGGCACCAGCGCCGACTTGAAGGAATTCGGCAGCACGTAGGCACGGTCGTAGCCATTGGCGCGCAGGCTGCGGGCAAGGCGCCAGCGTTTGCCAAGCGCCAGTTCGCCGTGGGCAAAAGGGCTTTCCAGGGTTTCGCCGACTTCCGGCATGCGGCGGAAAATCGGCAGCGCCCAGCCGGGCGCGAGGATGTCGATGCGTGAATGCGGGGATCCTGTTGCTTGAGGCGGGTGAGCAGGGATTGCGACAACAGCGCATCCCCGACCCACGACGGCGCGACCACAAGGATTCTAAGACTGGCACTCACCGAAGAGGACGCAGAGGACGCGGAGGAAAGGCAAGAGCAACAAAATAAACGGGGGCAAAAAACCTTTCATTGACTGATGATCCATCGCAGCGACAACTAGCGGCAGAGATTCGCAAACAGTTACCTCGCTTCTAACTCCAGTTCGCATTTCCTCGTTTTTGCTTTTCCTAAAAGGGTACTCCACGCTATCGCGAGGGTATCCGCGTCCTCTGCGTCTTTGCGGTGAATATTCTTAGTGTGCCGGCTTGAGTGATCCGCGAAGGACGTAGCGCGTGCCGCAGTAAGGGCACAGCGCCTCGCCGCTTTTCTCGATCGGCAGGAACACGCGCGGGTGCGAATTCCAAACCTTCTGCGACAGCAAGGGGCAGTGCAGCGGCAAATCAGCCGCGCTCACCTCGACTTGGCGCTCGTTGCCGGTGCTCGTTACCGGGTCCATGGCCGCCCGGGGGTTCAGACGTAATGCAGCCAGTGGCCGTATTTCTCCGACCGGCCGTTGACCACGTCGAAGAACATCGACTGAAGTTTCTCGGTCAGGGGACCGCGCTTTCCCGTGCCGACGGTACGGCCATCCACTTCGCGGATAGGCGTGACTTCGGCGGCGGTGCCGGTAAAGAATACCTCGTCGGCGATGTACAGGTCGTCGCGGGTGATGCGCTTCGCACCGATCGTGTAGCCGAGGTCGGCGGCGAGCTGGATCACCGAATCGCGGGTGATACCGATCAGTGCTGAGTTCAGCTCCGGTTCGACGATTTTGTCGTTCTTGATCATGAACAGGTTTTCGCCGGCACCTTCGGCCACGAATCCGTCCACATCCAGCAACAACCCCTCGTCGTAACCGTGTTCGGTGGCCTCCATGTTGGCGAGGATGGAATTGGCGTAGGTGCCGGAATACTTGGCCCGGCACATCGACACGTTGACGTGGTGGCGGGCGTACGACGAGGTCTTTACTCGGATGCCCTTTTCCAGGCCCTCGGTGCCGAGGTAGGCGCCCCAGGGCCAGGCCGCTATGGCGACGTGAACTTTCGCTCCCTTGGGGGACACGCCCATCTTTTCCGAACCGTAAAAGGCGATCGGCCGCACGTAACAGGATTCCAGCTTGTTGGCGCGCACCACTTCCTTTTGCGCCGCCATCAGCGTTTCCCTGTCGTAGGGGATTTTCATCATGTAGATGTGCGCCGAATTGAACAACCGTTCGGTGTGCTCCTTCAAGCGGAAGATGGCGGTGCCCTTTGACGGTCTTGTAGGCGCGCAATCCCTCGAATACCGCGAGTCCGTAGTGCAGCGAATGGGTGAGCACGTGCGTGGTCGCCTCGCGCCAGGGCACCAATTTGCCGTCGTACCAGATCAGACCGTCGCGGTCGGCCATCGACATGTTGCTTACTCCCTTGAAAAAGGCGTTAATTCTAGCGCAGACGAGAGGCTTTGGAGAGTCTGTCCGGTTCGCCTTGCGGGAACGCGCTCGCATGCTTTACTCTTGGCCTCTTTCGAAGCGGCTGCCGCCAAGAAAAACAACCTAAACCAGAAAACCAGAACGTATTCCATGCCCAATACGGTCAAAACTGCCGTAGTTGCCGGACGCGGGCTGATCTCGCGTCTGAGCCGCGCGGCGATCGACGCGCACGACAGCGAGGAAATGAAGCTGCGCAAGACGCTGCTCATTTTCGCCAGTGGCCTGATGAACCTCGCTGCCATTCTCTGGCTGGCGATTTACTGGTGGATGGGGATGAAGCTGCCGACCTCGATTCCGCTGGGTTTCCAGATCCTCTCGGCACTGGTGGTGCTGATCTACCTTCGCACCCGAAATTTCGATTTCTTCCGCGTCGCGCAGCTTTCGCTGTTCCTGTTCTTTCCCTTCATCATCCAGTGGTCGATAGGCAGCTTTGTGAGCTCCTCGGGCATCTCCCTTTTGGCGATCCTGGCGCCGATCGGCGCCATGGTCTGCTACGGCCCGCGCGAGTCGATCCCCTGGTTTTTCGCCTACGTAGTGCTGACCATCCTCTCGGGTGTGTTCGATTTCTTCCTCGCCAGAGGCGAGGACTACGGCATCCCGATGAAGACCATAGCGGTTTTCTTCGTCATGAACTTCACCATCATTTCCACGATGGTGTATTTGCTGCTGCGCCATTTCATCCAGGAACGCAACCGCTACGAGAAACAGCTCGCCGAGCAGCACGAACTCGTGCGCATCGAGCGTGAAAAGTCGGAACGGCTGCTGGTCAGTATCCTGCCCACCCACATCGCCGAGCGGCTCAAGCTCCAGCCGGGCACGATCGCCGATGGCTTTGCCGACGTTTCGGTGATGTTCGCCGACGTGGTGGGCTTTACCCGTATGGCCGAGGAGCTGACGCCGAACCAGGTGGTGTCCTTCCTCGACGAGGTATTCACCCGCTTCGACAAGCTGACCGCGAAATACAGCCTGGACAAGATCAAGACGATCGGTGACGCCTACATGGTGGTAGGCGGGTTGGCGGGAGAGCGCCTGAACTACGTGGACCATGTGGCCGACATGGCGCTGGAGATCATGGAGCTGACCCAGATCCGATGCGCAACTGCGGCGACTGGCAGTGCAGCTTCACATCGGGATCGCGACCGGCCCGGCGATCGCAGGCGTGATCGGCGCCACGCGCTTCATTTACGACTTGTGGGGCGACACCGTCAATCTGTCCAGCCGGCTCACTGCCGAGGCGGCCGGCGGCATGATCCTGGTGGACAAGACCACTTATCGCCGGCTCGGCCACCGCTATGCGTTCGACAATCCGCGCACGATCGAGATCAAGGGCAAGGGCGAGACGACCGTTTACCGCCTCACCGGCAAGATCTACTCCGGCTAGCCGACCCACCTCTCCCCGTCCCTCTCCCCCCGCAAGCGGGCGGAGAGGGTGACAAGAAACAAAGCAAAGTCATTGGTCGTTGGCCCCCTCTCCACTCAAATGGAGAGGGCAGGCGGGTGAGGTGTTTTTCTCTGTGTTCTCTGTGTTCTCTGTGTCCTCTGTGGCGAAAAGGTTGTCTGTCTGTTTCAGGCGGGTTTTTCCGAGAAAACCTTATCCCATAGCTTGACCACAGCTTGCGCGTGCCCGGCCACGGTTGCCGGTTCGACGCGCGCGTAGCGCTCGCCCTGCAGGCGCAACTGGTGCTGCAGGCGCCGGAACTCGCGATAAGCCGCGTGCGCAGCCCCAGCCATGTCTTCCGGGGTCAACCCGAGCCGGGCGGCGAGCGTGAGCAAGGCCAGATTGCCGATGTTCCCCGTCAGCCCGGCATGGCGATGCGCTTCGCCGAGCACCAGGTACTGGACGATGAACTCGACATCGACGATTCCGCCGCGGTCGTGTTTCAGATCGAAGAGCCGGGTGTCGTTGGGATGGCTCTGACGCATCTTGTCGCGCATTGCGGGGATCTCCCGCCTGAGCAAGGCCAGGTCGCGCGGACGGCGCAGCACCTCGATGCGGATGGCCTCGAAGCGGGTGCCAATGTGCGCGTCCCCGGCGACCGCGCGCGCGCGCGTTAGGGCCTGGTGTTCCCAGATCCACGCGTCCTTGAACTGGTAGTCGCGGAATGCGTCGATGTGGCTTACCAGCAAACCGGCTGCGCCGTTGGGCCGCAGCCGCAGGTCGGTCTCGTAGAGCACGCCGGCGGAGGTGGTGCTGGTGAGCAGGGTGTTGATGCGCTGCGCGAGCCGGGCGTAGATTTCCGGCGCGCTCTCGTGCGCGTCGTCGTAGAGAAAAATGATGTCGAGGTCGGACTCGTACCCCAATTCCTTGCCGCCCAGCTTGCCGTAGCCGACGATGGCAAAGCGCGGCTCATCACGGTGGCGCACCCTCAGGCCGTCCCAGGCGAGCCGCAGAACTTCCTCCAGCACCACGCAGGCGAGATCGCTGAGGTGGTCGGACAGCGTTTCCAGCGGCAGGTCTCCGGCAAGGTCAAGCGCGAGCAGGCGCAGGGTCTGCGTCTGCTTGAAATGGCGCAGGATGTCCATCTGCCGCTCGGTGTTGCCGGTGTGCTCGTCGAGGCTGGCCCGTAGCGCGGTGCGCAACTGCGGCCAGTCCGGGGCCTGTCCGCTTTGCGGCGTGATCAGTTCGTCGAGCAGTACGGGTGCTGCGCCAAATAACCGGCCGCCCAAGGGCTTGCTGAAGCCAGATGGGCGAGGCGCGTCAGCGCCAGCGGATACTCGAGCAACAGCGCCAGGTAGGACTCGCGCCGACCGATGCTTTCCACCACTTGAAGTACGCGCTCGAAAGTCGCGTCCGGCCCGGCGAGGGTGGTCGCGAGCTTCAGCAATTTCGGCATCAACTGGTCCAGGCGCGCCTGGCCGGAGGCCGCCATGCGGCGATAGCGGCCGCTGGACCGGATGTCGGCAATAAGCCGGGAAATGCGCGCAGGGTCGGCGTAACCCAGGGTCGTCAATTCGGGCCAGCGCTGTCCTTCTCGGGTAACTGTTGCAGCCAGAGGTCGGCGCAGGGATCTGCAGTCACATCATCGGGCTGTCCGGCAAAGATCGCTTCGAAATGCCGCGACACCACGTCTCGATGCTCTGCCAGGTCCCGCTCGAGGTCGGCATAGGCCGAATAGCCCATCATTTCGGCGACCAGTTGCCGGTCTTCCGCGCCCGCGGGCAGCATCTGCGTCTGCTGGTCGTCCAGGTACTGCAGACGGTGCTCGAGGTTGCGCAGAAAGACGTACGCTACGTGCAATTCCCCGACCGCCGGCGCCGGCAGAAGCTGCTTCTCACCCAGCAGGGCCAGCGCTTTCAGCGTCGGACGGATGCGCAACTGCGGTTCGCGCCCGCCGCGAATGATCTGAAACACCTGAACCAGGAATTCGATCTCGCGGATGCCTCCGGGACCGATCTTGATGTTGTCGGCGATTTCGCGCCGCTGCACTTCCTGGCGAATTTGCGCATGCAGCTCGCGCAGGCTGGCCAGCGCGCTGAAGTCGAGGTGGCGCCGGTACACGAACGGGGCGACGATGGCTTCGAGCTGTGCGCCTCGATTGCCGCTGATGGTCCGCCCCTTTACCCATGCGTAGCGTTCCCATTCGCGTCCCTGGGTGGAAAGGTAGTCTTCCAACATGTCGAAGCTCACGACCAGGGGCCCGCCGTCGCCGTAAGGTCTGAGCCGCGTGTCGACACGGAATACGAAGCCGTCCGCGGTGACCTCGCCGAAAGCGGCGATAAGTTTGCGCGCCAGACGGGTGAAATATTCGTTGTTGTCAATCCGGCGAGGACCGTCGGTTTCGCCGTCTTCGGGATAGGCAAAGATAAGATCGATGTCGGAAGACACGTTGAGCTCGGCGCCGCCGAGCTTACCCATGCCGATCACGTGCAACTCCTGTACTTCTCCCGATGCGGCACCGTGCGGCCGTCCGAAGTCGCGTGCCAGCCATTGAGCGTGGCGTTCAGCCGCGGTTCGCAGGGTTTCCTCCGCAAGCGCTGTGGCGGTCGCGACCACTTCTGCAAGATCGGCGCGTCCGCCCAGGTCGCGGGTGATCAGACGCAGCATGACCGCCTGACGCAATCGGCGCAGGCCGGTCTTGAGCGCGTCCTCGTCGCCGAAGTTGTCTCCGGAGAGCCGCACGCGCATCTCGTCGGGCGCAAACGGCGAATCGGCCGCAGTTTCGGCCGCAAGCGTGGGGTTGGCCGACAGCAAGTGACGCACATAGCGCGACAGCCGTGTCGCGCGTGCGATGCTTTCGGATTGCGTGCCGTTCAAAAGTGCGGGGGAAGACATGCGCCGGTAGTCTAGAATCCGGAAATCCTGAGAGCAGGATACCCGAATCGGGGTCGACGCCCGGCCGATGTCAACGCATCGGCGCTTGGCGCGTCAACGGTACGCCGGAAAGTCTGACAGGCCTCATGCGGGCCCGGCCAGGGCATGCCGGGAATCTTGTTACCCTCCGGGAATCTTAACTGAAGACCGTTTTTTTCTTTGCCCTGACAACGCCACGCCGTGGTTCTCAAACATAGCCTCTTCATTCTCAAGCACGGTTCGCTCTGGATTTATCGCCTCGCGACTTATGCGGTGCTGGCCGCCGGCATCGTATTCGTCGCCCTGGTGATCGGGTTGCGGTATGTGGTCCTGCCGAACATCAACGATTACCGCGAAGCGATCGCGCAGGCGATCAGCCGGGCGGCAGGACAACGGGTCTCGATCGGCGCGATCACGGGCAGTTGGCGGGGTTATCGGCCCGAATTGAGTTTTCAGGATGTGCGCGTCTTCGATTCGCGGAACGAGCAGGCGCTCAGTCTGGGCCGGGTCGAGGCGGTGCTGTCGTGGTTGTCGCTGCTCAACGCCGAGGTGCGATTCGACGCGCTCGAGATCGTCGAACCGGAACTGGAAGTCAGACGCGACGCCGCCGGCGTGCTGTGGGTCGCCGGCATCACGGTCGAGCGCAACCAGGGCGGCGAGGGCGGATTTGCGGTCTGGCTGCTGACGCAGCGACAGGTGGTGGTGCGCAATGCACAGATCGTGTGGCGCGACGAAGCGCGTGCCGCCCCGGACTTGGCGCTCACCAAGGTGAATTTTCGACTCGACAGCGACGGCGATAGCCATCGCTTTGGACTGAACGCCTCTCCCCCTGCGGAAGTGGCGTCTGAGATAGTGGCTCGCGGCGCACTGTCGGGCGGCAGCGCGCACGACATTCAGGCTTGGCGCGGCCGGCTGTACCTGGAGTTCGGTTACGCCGATCTGGCGCAGGCGCAGACCTGGATTGCGGTGCCCTTCGATGTGACGCGTGGCCTCGGTGCGCTGCGCGTCTGGATGGATCTTGAGGGTCCCCGGGTGGCAGCGGCGACTGCCGACCTGCGTCTGGTCAACGTGCAGGCGCGGCTCGCGCCCGACCTTCCCGAGCTTGCGCTTGCCGAATCTACGCGGTCGACTTGGCTGGAACAGCAGTGGAGGGCGCACGCAGATCACCGCGCAGTCGCTCGGTTTTACCACTGCCGACGGATTGACGCTGGCGCCGATGCAATTGTCCTTTACCCGCGCTGCGACAGGCGAAGGTGGCCACCGCTCGGAACTTCGACTTGAAAGGCTCGACCTTGCGCCGGTTGTGGAACTGGCCGAATACCTTCCTCTCGACGCATCGCTGCGCGGCCGGCTGGCACGCTCCTCACCGAGCGGCATGGTCGAGGAGGCCCTGTTTTCCTGGGAGCGCGAGTGGGATGCCGATCAGCCGTACAGTGCCCACGCGCGTTTCTCTGGCATCACGCTGCGGCCGGATGGGGTTTTCCCGGGGTTTCGCGGCATCAGTGGCCGGTTCGACGCCAATGAGGGCGGCGGCACAGTGTCGCTCAGTGCGCGTGATGCGCACGTCGAAATGCCGCGCGTGTTCAGCGAAGAAGTGACGCTGGACTTTCTCAACGCAGAGGCTGACTGGAAGTTCCAGGATGGGCGCACGCTGGTCACCCTCAAGAGCGTGACGTTTACCAACGAGCACCTGGCCGGCAACGTGTACGGCTGGTATCGCACCGATCCCGAAGGAGGCCGCGGCAACGCCGATCTTGCCGGCTCTTTTGTGCGCGCCGACGCGCGCCAGGTGTGGCGCTACATCCCGGTGTTCGCCCCGGTGACGCAGGCGTGGCTCAAGCGGGCGTTGCTGGCGGGCGAGTCGCGCGAGGTGCGTTTTCGGCTGCGGGGTCCGCTCAAGGATTTTCCGTTCGAGAACGACGCGACCGGATTGTTCGATTTGAAGACCCGGGTGACGGGTTTGACGCTTGACTATGCCAATGGCTGGCCGCCGCTGACGAACGCTGTCGCCGAGGTGACATTTCGCGGCCGGCGTATGGAAGTACGACCCGAGGCCGGTTCGATCCTGGGGTTGCGGCTTTCCAACGTGCAGGGTTCCATCCCCGTACTCGGCAAGCACGACGAACATGTTCTGGTGAAGGGCACGGCGGAAGGACCGACCGCGGAGTTTTTGCGCTTTGTCGAATCCAGCCCGGTGTCACGCTACATCAACCGGTTCACCGAGGACATGAAGGCGAGCGGCGATGCCCGGCTCGATATCGAGATGGACCTGCCATTGCGGCAGGTCGCCGACTCTGTGATCTCGGGTGTCCTGGCAATGCGCGACAATCAGGTTACCGTGGACGCGCGCCTGCCGCCGCTGGATGGATTCGACGCGCGTATTGCCTTTACCAGCAAAGGCGTGAGCGTCAAGGACGGCCGTGCCCGGCTGGCTGGCAATCCGATTTCCTTTGAAGCCTCTAACGAGAAGGATGCCGGCATGGTGCTCAATGTCGCCGGCACGCTGGACGCGACCGGGTTGCGAAGCGTATTCAATCATCCCGCGCTGCAGTTCGTGGAAGGACGGACCGAATGGCGGGGCAAAATCGGCGTACGCGACAAGATGGCCAACCTCCGGTTCAATTCGAATCTGGTTGGAATCGGATCGACGCTGCCCGCACCGTTTACAAAGGCCGCGGGCGCCAGCCTGCCGCTGCGGCTGGAGTTGCGCGAGCGCCCCGGGCGCCAGCGCCTGCTCGCGATCGACCTGGGCAAGGTGGCTTCGGCACGGCTGCAACTGGATTCGGCGGATCCCGATGGCATAAAGCGCGGCATGGTAAGTCTGGGTGCCGTTGCTTCGCTACCAAAGGCCGATGGGTTGTGGGTGAAAGGCAGCCTGGATATGGTGGACGTGGATAGCTGGCGCCCCATTTTTGCAGGTGGTTCAGGCGGCACCTCGATCGATCTTGCCGGTGCCGATCTGCAAATCGGCATCCTTGATGCGAATCGGAGGCGATTTCACGACCTCAGGATCAATGCGATCAAGCAGGACTCGGCATGGCAGGTCGCGCTTTCCGGGCGCGAGATCACCGGTCAGTTGTCATGGGCATCGGCTGGCGATGGACGCCTGTCTGCGCGCCTGGACCGGTTTGCGTTGCCATCGCTGACCACCACCCTCGAGGCCGGCGCGCCGGGCGGCTTTTCCAGCGAGCGCCTGCCCTCGATCGATCTGGTTGCCGAAAGTTTCAACTACGAAGGCAGGGAACTCGGGCGTCTTACCGTGTTAGCCGATCCCGATCCGACCGGTTGGCGCCTGCAGCGCCTGGAGGTCGTCAATCCCGAAAGCAAACTCGATATCAGTGGCCGTTGGGCAATTGGCGAGGTGTCGCGCACCGACGTGTCAGTGCGGCTGGACGTGAACGACATCGGAAAATACTTCTCGCGATTGGGCTGGTACGAGGGCGTCAAAGGAGGTTCGGCGCTTCTCGAAGGACCGGTCGCCTGGGCGGGCGGCCCGTCCCGGGTCGACATCCCGTCGCTTTCCGGACAGCTCAGACTGGAAGCAAAGAATGGCCGATTCCGCCAGATCGAACCGGGCGTGGCAAAGCTGCTGGGCATCCTCAGCCTTCAGGCGCTGCCGCGCCGGGCCTCGCTGGATTTCAAGGACGTGTTCAGCAGAGGCTTCAGTTTCGACCGCATTGGCGCCAATCTGAATATCGCCAACGGTGTGGCACATACGGAGGACTTCATGATGCAAGGCTCGGCGGCGCACGTGGGCATGCGCGGCGAGGTGGACCTCGCGGCCGAAACCCAGGTACTGGTCGTTGCGGGTAACGCCCTCGCTGTCGGAAAGTATTGCGCTGGCTGGCGTGATCGTGAGCCCGGCAGTGGGCGTGGCGGCTTACATCGCACAAAAAGCGCTCAAGGACCCATTCAGCCAGATCGCGTCGTTCGAATATTCCGTAACCGGCACCTGGGCCGACCCGGTGGTGGCGCGCATCAACCAGCCCGTCGAGAGCCCGTCGTCGAGGCGCTAATGTCCTGTTCCGCCGATTCGCGGTATCCCGCGAATCGGCGGAACAGGACAGCAGGAATCCACTCGGAGCAGGTTACAATTCGTGCTCGTTTCAAGTAGCTAAAGCAGACATGGCAACCAGCAACAGATCGGGATTCGGCCGCGCCAAAGTTCGCGGAGCCCGTGAACATTCTCCCGCGGCGGGTCAAAGAACCAGCCACACGGCTTTCGCATAGCCGGAGTGCAGATGGCCTCCGGGCCGAACGTGTCCGCCAACCTCAATGAAGCTGGCCGGCTGATCGAAATGGCGGTGGCAGAAGGCGCGAAGCTGGTGGCGCTGCCGGAATATTTCGCCATCATGGGCATGCGTCCGACGGACAAGGTCAAGGTCCGCGAGAAAGACGGCGACGGCCCGATCCAGAGTTTTCTCGCCGAGACTGCAGCCAGGCTCAAGATCTGGCTGGTGGGCTGCTCCGTGCCGATGGAAACGCCTGTCGAGGGCAAAATCTACAATTCCTGCCAGGTCTACGACGACACCGGGAAAATGGTGGCGCGCTACGACAAGATCCATCTGTTCAGCCTGGACCTGGGCAAGGAGAAGTTCGCCGAACAGGGCACCATCGAACCGGGCAAGCACGTCAAGGTGGTGGACTCGCCGTTCGGGCGCATCGGACTCTCGGTGTGCTACGATCTGCGTTTTCCCGAGCTGTATCGTGCCATGAAGGACGTGGACATCATCGTGGTTCCGTCCGCGTTCACCGAAACCACCGGCCGTGCCCATTGGGAAGCGCTGGTCCGCGCGCGCGCAATCGAAAACCTGTCCTACGTCCTGGCGCCGGCACAGGGCGGTTATCACCTGAGCGGGCGCGAGACGCACGGCGATTCGATGATCGTGGACCCATGGGGAACCGTGCTCGACCGGCTGCCGCGCGGCTCGGGCATCGTCAGCGCCTGGGTCAATCCTGCCTACCAGGCCAGCCTCCGCAAGAGCCTGCCGGCGCTTGCGCATCGGGCGATTCACAGAATATGAAGGGGCGAGGGATGAGGGGTGAGGGGCGAGGGATAGGAACCGGGGAACTACTTAAAAGAGATTTGAATTCTCCGGTAAGAGCCCCGACTTAAAATAGAACACGAACCTACGACATTTCCAGATTTCTAATCTTCCTTCCCTCGTCCCTCGTCCCTCATCCCTCGCCCCTGAATCTCCATGCCAAACGATCCGACCAATTCCCACGAACTGCTGTTCGCCACCGCCGACAGCACGCTGCTTGCTCCCTACGGACTTGACGCTGGCGGGCTGACGCGCGTATTCGGCCAGATCATGACCCACAGCGTGGACTATGCCGATCTGTACTTTCAGTATTCCCGCTCCGAGGGTTGGAGCCTGGAAGAGGGCATGGTCAAGTCCGGCAGCTTCAACATCGACCAGGGCGTGGGCGTGCGCGCGGTGAGCGGCGAAAAAACCGCATTCGCATATTCGGATGACATCAGCGTGCCGGCACTCGAATCAGCGGCCTACGCCACGCGTGCCATCGCGCGCCAGGGAGGCGAGGGCACGACCCGGGTGGCGAAACGAACCCAGGGCCGCGAGCTGTATCTGCCGCAGGATCCGCTGGGGAGCCTCTCCGACAAGGAGAAAGTGAAGCTGCTGGAACAGCTGGAGCGTTACGCACGCGCGCTCGACAGCCGGGTCGTGCAGGTGATGGCCACGCTCGCCGGAGAATACGAAGTGATCATGGTGGCGCGCTCCGATGGCGTTCTTGCCGCCGACGTGCGGCCACTCACGCGCCTGTCGCTGCAGGTGATCGTCGAGGAAAATGGCAGGCGCGAACAGGGTAGTGCCGGCGGCGGCGGGCGTTTCGACTATGCTTACTTCAGCGACGAAATTCTCAGGGAATACGCCGCCAAGGCGGTGCACCAGGCGGCGACCAACCTGTCGGCGCGGCCGGCGCCGGCCGGCACCATGACCGTGGTGCTCGGACCGGGTTGGCCCGGCGTGTTGCTGCACGAGGCGATCGGCCACGGCCTCGAAGGCGATTTCAACCGCAAGGGCAGCTCGGCATTTACCGGGCGCATCGGCGAGCGCGTGGCCGCAGCCGGGGTCACGGTGGTGGATGACGGCACCATCTCCAGGCGGCGCGGATCGCTCAATGTGGATGACGAAGGCAATCCGACGCAACGCAACGTGTTGATCGAGGACGGCATCCTCCAGGGTTACATGCAGGACACGCTCAACGCGCGCCTGATGGGCGCGTCCCCGACCGGCAACGGCCGGCGCGAATCGTACGCTCACATCACCATGCCGCGCATGACCAACACCTACATGCTCAACGGTGACAAGGATCCACAGGAAATCATCGCCTCGGTGAAAAACGGCCTGTACGCGGTCAACTTTGGCGGCGGACAGGTGGACATCGTCAGCGGAAAATTCGTGTTCTCCGCCGCCGAGGCCTACATGATCGAGAATGGGAAAGTGAGTTACCCGGTCAAGGGAGCCACGCTGATCGGCAACGGCCCGGATGTGCTGACGCGCGTGTCGATGATCGGCAACGACATGAGCCTCGATTCCGGCATCGGCACCTGCGGCAAGGAAGGGCAGAGCGTGCCGGTGGGCGTGGGGCAGCCGACACTGCGCATCGACGGGCTTACCGTCGGGGGGACGGCGTGAGAAAGAAGGATAGAGGGACGAGTGAAGAGGGACGAGAGGTGAGGGACGAGGGACGAGTGATCTGAATCCTTCACGTCGTCAGCATTCACCCTTCACCCTTCACCCTTCACCCCTCACCCCTCACCCCTTACCTCTCACCCCTCACCCCTCACCCCTCACCCCTCACCCCTCACCCCTCACCCCTCACCCCTCACCCCTCACCCCTCACCCCTCACCCCTCACCCCTCACCCCTCACCCCTCGACCTTCGTCCCTCGTCCCTACCCAATGATCCTAATCCTCAGCGACCGCGCCGATCCGCAAAACCCGGAATACGAGCAATTGATGCAGGCGCTTGCGCTCTTGCCGAACATCAAGACGCGCATACACCGGATCCAGGGTACCGAGCGGTCGGTCACCGAGGTCTATCTGCTCGGCGACACCAAGGCGCTCGCCATCGAAGACATGCAGAGCCTGCCCTGCGTCGAGCGGGTGATCCGGGTGTCGGAGGAGTACCGCGTGCTTGGACGCCACCCGGGCGACACCCGGCCCACCCATTTCGACTACCAGGGCCTGCGTTTCGGCCAGGACACGCTCAACGTATTTGCCGGACTGTGCGCGGTGGACAGCCGCGAACACGTCGAAACCATGATGCGTGCACTCAAGGATAACCGCCAGCAGTGCACCCGCATGGGCGCCTACAAGCCGCGCACCAGCCCATATGCATTTCAGGGCCACGGCAAGGCATGCCTGCCCTATGTGTTCGAACTCGCTGGAAAGTACGGCATCAAGGTGATCGCGATGGAGGTGACCCACGAATCGCACGTGGAAGAGATTCGCCAGGCACTGAGTGACACGGGTAACCCGACTGGGGTCATGCTGCAGATCGGCACACGCAATACCCAGAACTTCGAACTGTTGAAGATCGTCGGGCGCCAGAAGGAGTTCCCGGTGCTGATCAAGCGCGGATTCGGCATCACGCTCGACGAGTCGCTGAACGCCGCCGAATACCTTGCCAGCGAAGGCAATCACAAAGTGGTGTTCGGACTGCGCGGCATGAAGACCAACCTCGGCGACCCGCACCGCAACTTCGTGGATTTCTCCCATGTGCCGGTGGTCAGGAGACTTACCCGCATGCCGGTATGCGTCGACCCCAGCCATTCGGTGGGCTCACGCATGGCCGGCCCCGACGGCATCCTAGACGTCATGCACGTCACTGCCCAGGGCGTGCTGGCGGGCGCGAACATGGTGTTGGTGGACTTTCATCCCAACCCGGCCAAAGCGCTGGTGGACGGACCGCAGGCGCTGCGGCTCGACGAACTGCCGCACTTCCTCGCCGATATCGCAATCGCCCGCGAGGCCTGCGTCAAGCGTGCCGAGCTGGCGCGGCGTTACCGGCAGCACTGCGAGCTCCTGAACCGGCCCAGCGGGGCGGCGGCGGATCGGGCTTTACCGCCTGCGGCCGCTCACGCATAATGGATTCGATGCGTTCCGGCCAAAGGGGAATTCGGCAATGCCGGCGCGAGGGACTCCGACCCTGACTTCCAATGAATGTGGCTGATACCGACCTCCAGGAGCCGCAAAACATGCTTCTGAATACCCTCGAACACCTGGGAGAGGGGACCGCGCTCGCACAGCAGATCTTCGACATGATCGGCCATTCGAAATTCTTCGCGGATTTCACGCGAGACGACGTGCAGAGGCTGACTGGTTTCATGCAGATCTACCGTGCCGAATCAGGGAAGATGATGATTCGCGAGGGCGACATCGACGATTACATGCTGCTCATCATTCAGGGCCGCGTGGAAATCGTGAAAACCGATTCGCACGGCCACCTCCAGCCGATGACCACCGTCGGGCCCGGTGCAACGCTGGGCGAGATGTCGATGATCGACGGCGAACCGCGCTTCGCCACCTGCATGGCGCTGGAGCCCACCACATTTGCCGTGCTGTCGCGCGACAGCATGGTGCAGATCATCCTCGAAGAGCCAAGCCTCGGGGCCAAGGTCCTGGTCAAGCTGGTGACCCTGCTGTCACAGCGCCTGCGCCAGACCAGTTCCAACCTGCTCCATTACATGGAACGCTGAGCACCTGCGGTGCCGGTGCCGTGCGGCAGACAAGATCCGCGCCGATCTGGACATCGTCAGAGACAGAACTCCCACCTCACCCCATCCCTCTCCCCCCAAAGGGCGGAGAGGGTGAAATGGCAAAGTGCCGAAGAATCCAACATGTTCTTGGCTCCCTCTCCACGCGAGTGGAGAGGGCGGGGGGTGAGGTCAGGTCTCGACGCACTTGCCGGCGTAAAGCACCGGCCCCGTAGGTAGGCCGGTGGGTGAGCCACCTGCGGGCTCGACGCTCATCGCCAGGCCCTGGGCCTGGTCCAGCTTTGCGGCCAGCGTCTCGGGCACGACCACGGTCTGGGTGTCATGAGTGGTGATCAGGCCCAGCGATACCGGTTTTTGATCATCACCCGGCAGCATCCAAAGCTCCCATGCCGTTCCGGGCGCCATGTCGGCGTGGCCGATGACGCGGATGCGCACTACGCGCTTCCCGCGTTTGCCGGATTCCCAGGACGCCGTCATCGCCGGGTTTTTGGTCTTCAGGTCGTTCATGACCACCACCATCCTGGCGCTATCAGCCGGAGGCGCTTGCGGGCCCGGTAACGCCACCACGACCAGCAATGCCAGCGCCACAAGGCCGCTCGCAATGGACGAGAAACGCCAGAACGACAGGCTTTCCCGGAAGCCCGGCGCGGTCTGCCTGGCGGGGCGGATACGGGATTCGATGGCCTGCCAGACGCGTGACGGAGGCTCTATCTCCGGCAGCGCCAGCGCCAGCGGCGTCAGACGTACTTCCCACTCCGCCACCGCGCGCCGCAGCGCCGGGTTCTCCTTAAGGCAGATTTCGAATCGCCGGCGGGCATGCGCGGACATGGTGCCGAGCACGTACTCGGCGGCCAGTTTTTTGCGTAGCTCTTCGTTGGCGAATTTCATTCTTTCGATCTGATGCGCCGGATTGTCAGCAGGTTTTCATCATTTGCCCTGTGCATCAAGGCAGCTTTTGAGGCGTTCCAGTCCGCGGCGAATCCAGGTCTTCACCGTGCCGAGCGGCTTTTGCATCTGCCGTGCAAGTTCGCCGTGTGAAAGACCGTTGAAGAAAGCAAGCGCAATGCTTTTCTGTTGCTCGCCGGTCAGTTGCTCCATGCATTCGGCCAGCGCGCCGGCCTCGACCGACCGCTTGAACAGCTCCTCCGGGCCGGGGGATTCGTCCGGGATCGATGCCATCAGATCCTCGTGGCCCTCGTCGATTTCGACTTCCCGCGGCCGGCGCAGCAGATCCAGCGCCCGGTTGCGCACAATGGCGGTCATCCAGGTCATCGGCGCACTTTTCGCTGCGTTGTAACCGGAGGCATGGTTCCAGATATTGATGAAACTCTCCTGCAGCACTTCTTCGGCCCAATCCCTTCTACGGGTTATACGTACCGCAACGGCAAACAGTTTCGCCGAGCTGTGCTGGTACAGCGTCCTGAATGCTTGCTGATCGCGCAGGGTGCAGCGGGAAAGCAGATCAGAGAGTTGTTCCGCATCCATGGCGGTCAGGCAGGTTCGCCGCGGTTCTTGCCCTTTTGCCAGTACACGTCGGTCACGCCGGCGTCGCGGTTGAGGACCCGGCAGAGCACAAACAGCAGGTCCGAGAGCCGGTTGAGATAACGCTGCAAAGCCGGGGACAACTGTTCCGCGGCGGCAAGAGCGGCCACCCGGCGTTCGGCGCGACGGCAGACGGTACGCGCAACGTGGCACAGCGCGGCGGCGCGCGAACCGCCAGGCAGGATGAATTCCTTGAGCGCGGGCAGATCGGCGTTGAACCGGTCAAGCAGGCCCTCAAGCCGCGCGACATGCGCATCCCCGATGCTGGCGTATCCCGGGATGCTGAGTTCGCCGCCGAGATCGAACAAGTCGTGTTGCACGTCGTGCAGGCATTGGCGCACCGTGTCGGCCAGCGATTCGGCAAGCAGCACACCGATGACGCTGTTCAGTTCGTCCACCGCGCCGATCGACTCGATGCGCACACTGACCTTGGGAACGCGCGAACCGTCGCCGAGGCCGGTGGTGCCGGTGTCGCCGGTGCGGGTGTAGATTTTTGTAAGCCGATTAGCCATCGCGAGCGCAATTGGTTCCGTGCGGCATTCTATAAGCTAAGTGCATCCGGGGTATACGTGGTGCGAAGGCGCGCGGATGCAACGTTTCAAAAGGCTAGCGCTGAGGCAACGCAGTCGAGCGGGGGTCGCCGCCGAGTTCCTCGATCTCCAGTTGCAGGTAGCGATGCAGCGCATTTTGCCGGTGGGTGGTCGCATACATGGCCCAGGCGCCGTAGGCCGGCAACGCGGCGTTATCCACCGATTCGAGCAGGCTCGAGCTCCTCGCGTACAGCGCCTTGATCTTCTCATCCAGGGCCCGCAGGTAGTCCGCAGTGGACCGGATCGCATCCGGACCGGACACCGGGCCGTGCCCGGGCACGACACGCTTCACCGGCAGTTCCCGCAGCGAATCGAGCACACGCATCCAGCCTTCGAAATCGCAGTCGCGGATCTCGGGAATGCGGTCTACCGCGACCAGGCCGCCGGCGAACAAGGTGCCGGAGGCCCGGTCGAACACCGCGAGGTCGCCAGGTGTGCTGGCCCAGCCCAGGTGAAGCAGCTCGATCATTCGGCCGCCGGCCTCTATCGTAGTGCTTCCGCTTACCTGCCGCTGGGGCAGTACCAGTCGGGTGCCTTCGAGCTCAGTGCCGAGAACCGGGCGCAGGTTATCCAGACAGTGTGCACAGCGTGCTTTCATCAGCGCGGTGGTTTCGCTGTGCGCGAGAATGGCAATGCCGCGCTCTTCGAACGCGGCGTTTCCGAACAGGAATTCCTGTGCGGCGTGCGTGACCACCACCAGTTCGACCGGCCTGGCCGTCACCCGGCCGATTGCCGCCAGCATGCGGCGGCCATGGCGGTAGGAGATGCCAGTGTCGATGACCACCACGCCGGTGGGTCCGACGATGAATCCGCCGTTTCCCACGTTTCCGCGATTTGCGGGAGAGACCTCGCCGGTGTCGGCGATGAATGCGTACACGCCGTCGGCAACCTTTTCCGGCCTGAGTTCGTCCGTGGCGCGGGCCGGGCAAGCGACCAGCAGCGCAAGCGCGAGCGCTCGCAACGCAATCGTCGCCAGCCGCGCCGCGATGGTCGAAACTGAATTCATATGCAAGCAAGCCCCAGGCAAGGTGCTCACCGTAATAGAGACCCTCGATTCGGGCAAGAGCAAAAAGATTCTGCTCTAATGGCCTGGTACGCAGACGAGGAAACGCATGAACTGGATCACGGCAACAGCCGCCGCGCTTGCGGTGGTGGCCGTCGTGACCGCGCCGACTGCATTCGCCGCGGATCCGGCGCAGATCAAGAATTTCGATGTGACCGAAGTCGCGCCAGGGAACTACGTGCATTACGGCAGCTTCGAGGAGCGTTCCCCGGAGAACCTGGGCGACAACGCCAACATTGGCTTCATCGTCGGAGAACGATGCGTGCTGGTGGTGGATGCGGGAGGATCGCTTCCGGTTGGCCGGGCGCTGAGAAAGGCGATCCGTAGGTTGACGCAGGTGCCGATATGCCATGTGGTGCTGACGCATGTGCACCCGGACCATTTCTTCGGAGCGGCGGCCTTCCTCGACGACGGGGCGCAATTCATCGCGCACCGGAACTATCCGCGGCAAATCGCCGCCCGCGCGCGACCCTACCTCAATTACTTGCGGCGCGATCTGGGCGAATTTGCCGAGGGCAGCGACATCGTGCAGCCGACGCTGCTGGTCGCGGACAGGCTCGAACTCGATCTCGGCGGCCGATCCGTGCTGGTGCAGGCGTGGCCGCCGGCACACACCGACGACGACCTTACCGTCATCGACCGCACGACCCTCACCTTTTGGCTGGCAGACCTGCTGTTCGTGGACCATACGCCGGTAATTGATGCCACCATTACCGGTTTTCTTGCGGTGATGGACGATCTGCGCAAGGTCGATGCCGCGCACTACGTCGCCGGGCATGGACGCTCGCTCGCACCGTGGCCACAGGTTCTCGATCCGCAGCGGCGCTATTTCACGGTGATCCTCGAAGAAACACGTGCCGCGATCAGGAACAGAAAAACGCTTCAGCAGGCCACCGACGAGGTCGGCCTTTCCGAGGCGAAGAACTGGGCCGCCTTCGACACATTCCACCGCCGCAACGTGACCACGGCGTATACCGAACTCGAGTGGGAATGAGGGCGTGCGGGATTGCGGTATACTTTCCTCAGACTTGCGGCAATAACAAGGGAGAGCGCGAATGGAAACCGGCACGCATCGGCTTGCCGCGTTGTTGGCGGCAATGGTGTTCGTCATGCCCGTGCTCGCGAACGAAAAGGCCGAGCCAGATCCGGCCCGCAGCCCTTACTGGGAGCCGATCAGGCAACTGATGTTCGGCGACCGGGTGATCAATCCCGATGACCGGGATGTGATCCGCGTCTATCTCAACATGCGTGCCGACGATGCGTCGACCGTGCCGGTGGCGGTCAAGTCGCAGATCGATCAGACCGACAAGGACTACATCAAGTCGATCTACCTGATCGTCGAACGCAACCCCTCGCCGACGGCCGGCGTGTTCCATTTCACTCCATCGAGCGGCCGCGCCCAGGTCGAAACCCGTTTGCGCTTCGAGGATTTCAGCTTCGTGCGGGCGGTCGCGGAAATGAATGACGGAAAACTCTATATGTCGCAGCGCTGGGTGAAGGCGGCCGGCGGTTGTTCGGCGCCCAACGCAAAGAACTTCGTACCGGAGGCGTTACTCGGGAAAATGAAGCTGCGCTTCGATGACGATTCGGTCAGCTACGGCAAGCCCAATCTGGTGCAACTGATGATCCGCCACCCGAATGAATCCGCGCTGGCGGCGGACTTCGACGCGGAAAAAGTGCCGCAGTTCGTGCGCAGCGTGAAGGTTTCGTTCGACGGCAGGCCTGTAATGGATGCGGAGGTGGATTTCTCCATATCGGACAATCCCAACTTCCGGTTCTTTTTCAATCCGCAGGGCAAGGGCGAACTGAAAATCGAGGTGGAAGATACCCACGACCGCAAATTCACCCATTCGGTGCCGATAGCGGAGGGGGCTCTGCTGCCGGGGGGCTGATCCCCAGGTTTCCTTCGTTCTGGGGGGCCGCTTCGGCGTTGACCGCGGTATCCGCTTCGGCTAAAGTTGCGCGTTTTTTTATTGCCAGAACCAGGAAGACTCCAGGTCATGAAATTCCGCAGCCTCGCCATGGCTGGTCTGTTTGCCGTGTCGGCGTCCGTGGCCGTGCCACTGCTCGCCGAAGGGGACCCAGCGGCAGGCAAGAACAAGACCGCCATGTGTGCCGGTTGCCACGGCATTCCCGGGTTTCGCGCCGCCTATCCCGAGACCTACCAGGTTCCCAAGCTTGGTGGACAGAACCCCGGTTACATTGTTGCTCGCACTGAAGGCCTACAAAGCGGGCGCGCGCAACCATGCGACCATGAAGGCGATCGCGTCCAGCCTTACCGAGCAGGACATGGCCGATCTGGCTGCTTACTACGCCGATGCCCGCAAGTAAGCCGGCCCAAGACACGAAAAAGAAAGTTATGAACAAGCTGCTGATTGCGATCATTGCCGGCGCCGGTTTCGCCGCCGCCGGTGGCGCCGTTGCCGCGGATGTGGCGGCGGGCAAGGAAAAGTCTCAGTCGTGCGCGGCCTGCCATGGCCCGGACGGCAATAGTCCGATGATGCCGGAGTACCCCAAACTGGCGGGGCAACCGGCCGATTACCTGGAAAAGGCATTGCGCGATTACAAGAAGGGCGTGCGCAAGAATCCGATGATGATGCCCATGGCGCAGGGCCTTTCCAAGCAGGACATCAAGGACCTGGCCGCGTACTACGCCAGTCTGAAGGGCGACCTGAAGGTCAAGTACTGAGGCAGATGCGGGTAAGTAAAAAGAGGAGCCGACGGCTCCTCTTTTTTTGTCTGAACAAGGAGCGAAGCATGTGTATCTCCGGTCCGGACGTCGGCTGTGATGGTTCTAATGGTCGCTGCGCTTTCGCATGCTGCGGAGGGAGACCCGGTCGGCCGGCAAGCGCAAGACCGTGACCTGCAACGCGTGTCACGGCCAATCCGGCTTCAAGGGCATGCCCAAACTCGGCGGGCAGAGCGCCGCATACCTGATCGCCGCTTTGCGCGCCTACAAGGAAGACAAACGTGCGCATGCGACGATGCGGGATGTGGCGCGTGCATTGAGCGACAGGGACATCGCCGACCTCGCGGCCCACTATGCGGCCGTGCCGAAAGTCGTGGGAGAAAGCACCGCGACGGCGCCTGCAGGTGCCGACCGCTGTGCCGCCTGCCACGGGGCCGACGGTGCCCAGCCGGTAGCTCCCGAGATCGCGCTGATCGCCGGCCAGAGCGCGGGCTTTCTCGATCAGACCCTGAAGGAATACAAGTCCGGGGTTCGGCCGCATTTGGTGATGCAGGAACAGGTACGCGAACTCGGCGATGCGCAGATCGCCGAACTTGTCGCCTGGTACGCGGCGCAGAAAGGTCTGTCCGTAAAATAGACGGTACTGCTATCGCAGCTTTCGACGAATGCAGTCGAGATAAGCCTCTTCATCTGGCGCAGAGTGATCGCGCTGAGCGCGCCATACCGTTTCGCCCAGACATTCCAGCAGCAAGTGAAGCGCGTCATGATCCGACTGCGCGTGGGTCAGCAGCTGCGCGTGCAGGTCGCGGATTCCGCGCGGCTGATCGATCGAGACCTGCTCCGCGAGGGCAAGATGCAGCGACAGGTGAAGGAAAGGATTGAGTTCACCAGCCTTCGGGAAGGAAATCGAGGTCGATTTTGTCGTCTTCGCGCTCCAGCAGCGCGTGATACTCCGGGTGCAGCAGCAACACTTCGAGCGCGGTTTTCTCCAACCCTTCCAGCGGCGCCCGGGCGCGATACTTGCGCCAGGTCTCGAAGAAGAAACGGCGCACGTCCTCGCGCGACGGATTGAACATGGCGGGTGAGGGGTTAGGGGTGAGGGAGGTGAGGGAGGTGAGGCGGGAAATTCGGCACTCAGCCATCACTTCATCTTGGTCTTCTGTTTGAACTCACATAGATCCTTGATCAGGCAGGTCGGGCACGCAGGTTTGCGCGCAGTGCATATGTAGCGCCCGTGCAGGATCAGCCAATGGTGGGCATCCTGGCGGAACTCCTCCAGGACGAATTTCATCAGTTTGTTCTCGACCTCGAGCACGTCCTTTCCGGGGGCGATGCCGGTCCGGTTGGCGACCCGGAAAATATGGGTGTCCACCGCGATGGTCGGTACCCCGAACGCGGTGTTGAGGATCACGTTCGCGGTCTTGCGGCCCACTCCCGGCAGACTCTCCAGGTCTTCGCGTTGGCGCGGTACTTCGCCGTCGAACTTTTCCAGCAGGATTCTGCAGGCGGCGAGGATGTTCTTCACCTTGGTCCGGTACAGTCCGATGCTGCGGATGAACGGCGTGAGCCCGGATTCGCCGAGCGCAAGGATCGCCTGCGGCGTGTTGGCCAGCGGGAATAGTCTGGCGGTGGCGAGGTTCACGCTCCTATCAGTAGCTTGGGCGGACAGCACGACCGAAACCAGCAGCTCGAACGGGGTCTGATACGCGAGTTCTGTGGTCGGCGTTGGATTGGACTCTCGCAGCCTGCGGAAGATTTCTGCTCGTTTCGTCGGGTTCATCTCATGAACCGGAATCAAACTCATTCACCGCAGAGATTCTGTCTTCAGCATAGACCGGCACGGCGAGCGCGAGCGCGTTTGATGGCGGCGCGCACCGCAGCTTTCTTGCGGTCGAGATCGTGGCCGATCGTCAGCGATTCCAGATTGGCAAGTTTGGCCTCGGCTTTTCTTGGCAGCCGTTGCTCGCGCTCGACCTTTTCGCGTTGGAGTCGAAGCTGGTGGAACTGGTAGCGGCTCCGGGCGATGGCCGCCATGTCCTCGACGCTTTGTCCGGCGAGCGCTGTTGCGTGTCGATTGCCGCGTTCTGCGAGCGCTCCCAGTTCGACCATCTCGATGCAGTCGACCGGGCAGGGTGGGACACACAAGTCGCAGCCCGTGCAAAACTCGGTCAACACGGTATGCATCTGCTTGGGACTGCCGACGATCGCGTCCACCGGACAGGCATGGATGCATAGCATGCAGCCGATGCAGCGCGATTCGTCGATCAGCGCCGCGGCACGAGGTTTCTCGACACCGTTGGCGGGATTGAGGGCCTTCTGCTCGCGGCCGAGCAATTGTGCGAGATTGCGTATGCCGGCTGCCCCGCCCGGAGGGCACTGGTTGATGTCGGCGGCGCCGCACGCGATTGCCTCCGCGTAAGGCCTGCAACCCTGATAGCCGCACTTGGCGCATTGGGTCTGCGGCAGCAGCGCGTCGATCGCTTCGGTCAGTTCAACGTTCACGATTACAGTTTAACCGCCAAGGCGGCGCGGGACTATAACAAACCTCTTTCAACACGAAGGTAGACAAAGGACGGGCAAGAAAGGAACACGAAGGAGAGGCGGAACGTAACGCAAAAACGGTTGTGGTAATCGTGCGATTCGTTCCGGGATCATTGTCACTTTGACCACAGAAGTCGAACTCAGTCATGTCTCTTCGTGTCCTTCATGTTTCCTTCGTGTCCTTCGTGCCAAAAGAGTTTCGCCTGTTTTTCAGCGTGTTGGTGTTGGGAGCCTGACTCAGGATGCTGGCCGGCGGCCGAGGTGAGTCAGGCATCGGTCGATCCAGTGGGCGGTAAGCTTTTCCTGCACGGAGTTCTGCACGAGCCGCGCCGCCAGCCCCGGGAAATCCACCTTGTCGAGCGGCTGGTCCTGGTTGAAGCAGGAGAACACATAGGTGCGCTCGCCGCTGGCAGGATCCACGTGCGGCTGGAGGCACTGAGCGCAGATCTCCTTCATCATGCACTGCATCGGCGAGTTGATCGAACCGATCGCGAAGTGATGCGGATCGAGGTGCGCCGCCAGCACGCCGTGGCGCGCCGCCGCCACTGCGGCCATCATCCGGTCGGAACCGATTGCGATGATACGGTCCGCCGACTTGAATGCGATCGCCTGAGGCCCGAGTTTGCCTTGCGCATACGCGGCCATGGCCTGCACGATGTTGCCCACGAAGGCGCGATCGTCCGGCCGGTTGGCTTCGAATCCCGGGGCTTCGTCGCAGCACCACACCACCACATCGGATGCCGCTTCGATGTCTGCAATCTTGTAGCGGTCGATCATTTTCTTGTAACCGGCAAAGTACAGGACCTTCGAGCCGGCTAGCGCGCAACGCCTGACCGATCGAGAACAGCACGGCATTACCGAGGCCGCCGCCGACCAACACAACGGTTTCGTCCGGATTGATCTCGGTGGGCGATCCGGTTGGGCCCATAAGGATCACCGGTTCGCCGCGCTTGAGCAGCGCGCACAGGTCGGACGACCCGCCCATTTCCAGCACGATGGTGGACACCAACCCCTTGTCGCGATCCACCCAGGCGCCGGTGAGCGCCAGACCTTCCATTGCCAGGCGGGTGCCATCCACATGCTGCGCCAAAGTTTCGAAGTTCTGCAGCCGGTAAAATTGTCCGGGCAGGAATTTCTTCGCCGCCAGCGGCGCACGCACCACGACTTCCACGATCGTAGGCGTGAGTCGGATCACCTCGTGCACGGTTGCTCGCATTTCGCTGTTGAGTGCCGCGACGAAATCGGCATCGTCGCCGGAAAACGCCGGAGACACTTTCTCCAGAACGCGGCTGACCACGGGGTAGCCCTGCTTGGCGCCGCCCATCGCTTTGACCACGTTGCCGAAGAACGAGGGGTGCAGATCGCCGAAGAAACTGACGAACCGGCCGTCGGCGCGCTTCGACAGCAGCACCTGCGGGGAGGCCGGCTTGGCGCTTTTCTCGGGCCTCACCGGCATGCCGCTTCTCGTCGCAGGCCTGGAAGTAACGGCCGTCGAGGTGGAAGTTGTGTGCGTCCTCGCGCGCCAGCACGGTGTTCGGCTGGGTGCCGGCGGCGACCAGCACGGTGCGCGCCGGGAGCGTGACCGTCACGGTTTCGGTGCTCCCATCCGGCAGCGTGCGCCTGCTGGTGACGGTCAGGCCCTTGGCATAGCCGAGTTCGTCCACTTCGACGGCGATCGGGCGTGAGGTTTTCGGCGAAACGGATGCCCTCCTCGAGCGCTTTTTCGACTTCCTCGTGATTGAGCGTATATGAAGGGCTGTCGATCAGGCGTTTGCGATAGGCGATGGTGACCCCGCCCCAGGTCTGCAGCAATTCGAGAATATGCGGCTCGCGGCCTTCCGCCGCGGCCTTGTTGCGTTCGGCGCGTATGGCGCGTGCGTGTGTCGAGATATTCTTCAGCGATGTTCGTTTCCTCGGCGCTCCATGACGCACGAACCTTTTCCGCGCCGCGCTCGTTGCACAGCGTTTCGAAGCGGCGCAGGAATTTCTCCACTTGAAGCGGGTAGTAGGCAGCCGATTCGGTCGCGGTGTCGATCGCGGTGAGCCCGCCGCCGATGACCACCACCGGCAGCCGCAACTGCATGTTGGCGATCGAATCCTGCTTGGCCGCGCCGGTGAGTTGCAGCGCCATCAGGAAATCGGAAGCCGTGCGCACGCCCGGTGCCAGGCCGTTGGGGATGTCGAGCACCGTGGGGCGCCCCGCGCCCGCGGCCACCACCACGTGATCGAACCCGAGATCGAAGGCGTCGTCGACCGAAAGCGTGCCGCCGAAGCGTACCCCTCCGAACAACGCGAATTCCCGCCGCCGTTGCAGCAGAAGCCGGATGAGCTTCAGGAAATTCTTGTCCCAGCGCACCGTGATGCCGTACTCGGCCACGCCGCCGAAGCCGGCCATGACGCGATCGTCCAGCGACTCGAACAGCGATTCGGCATCGAAGATCGGCTCGAACGCGGCCCGCGCGCCCGAGCGATCCACTCCACACTGGTGCGCGGGCAGCGGTTCGATCTTCAGGCCGTCGATGCCGACCACGCTGTGGCCGTCGTTCATGAGGTGATGCGCCACGGTGAATCCGGCCGGGCCCATGCCGGCGATCAGCACGCGGCGGCCGCTGGCCGGCCTGGGGAACGGCCGGCGCAGATCGAGCGGGTTCCAGCGCGTGAGCAGGCTGTAGATCTCGAATCCCCAGGGCAGTTCCAGCACGTCCTTCAGGCTGCGGGTTTCCGCCTGCGGGATGTTGACCGGCTCCTGCTTCTGGTAGATGCAGGATTTCATGCAGTCGTTGCAGATGCGATGCCCGGTGGCGGCAACCATCGGGTTGTCCACCGTGATCATCGCCAGCGCGCCGACCGCGATGCCTTCGGTCTTGAGTTTCTGAAACTCGGAAATGCGCTCTTCCAGCGGACAGCCCGCCAGCGGAACGCCGAACAGCGTCTTCTTGAACGGCGCAGCACGCACCATTCGCGGGAGCTTTCTCCTTCAGTCCATGCGAGCAGGAATCGCGGCCCTGCTCGTGGCACCAGATGCAGTAGTTGGTCTGATCGAGCGCGCCGACCAGGTCGGTGCCGGAATCGGTTAGCGCGAAGCCGTGGCGGCGGCGCAGATGCGAAAGCGTGTGCACCGTGACGCCGTTGTCCTCGCGCGTGTCGAGAGGCACCAGCTTCTGGAAATCGAGTTTTCTCGGCGCCTTGAACAGCACGCCGGCCCGGTGCTTCCATTGTCCCGCCGGCGTGTGCGCTGCCCAGGCCGCGTAGCGCAGCGCGGTGTCGAGTTTTTCGGCGTTGGCAGCTTCGTCCTTTTGCCATTCGGCAACGTGCCGGGCGAACGTCAGTTCACTGAACGCTTCACCGAACCCTTGTGCGAGCTTCTGTCCCAGTTCCTCGCCATCGAACCCGGCGGCAATCTCGGGCTTGTAGGTGTTCATCGCCTTGCGCTGGACGAACAGGCGTTTGCAGGAAAACAGAGGTGCAAGTTCGTAGTGGCGCGAGGACAGCGCGTGCACTTCGGCCTCGATGTCGAACAGGCGCGCAATGAAATCGTCGAGATGCCCGGCCACGGCGATCAGCAGTTCCGATTCTTCCTTGCGCGCCAGCGCCTCCGGCTCGATGCGGGCGGATTCCAGTCTCGCGCGCAACGCCGCGTCGGCACTGCCAAGAAAATCGAGGAAAGCGGCGTCGAGTCGCTGCAGTCCGGCGCGGTGGTAGAGATCTTCGAAACGACTGCCGAAGCCGAGCTTCAGTTCGGGCTGGGTGAGGCCTGCGTCTACGCTGATGTTCATTCAGGGGCTTTCGGGACAAGCGCGGCGCGCCGATAAAAGCGCGCATTATAACGCCGGCAGTTCAGATTCTTATTCGAGCTGACGCTAAAGTTATAACGGATTCAGGGTCTTAAGCTTGCGCACGCGAGATCTGCAGCGATCCGACGCACAAGTCCGGGACCTTCGTAGATCAGACCGCTGTAGAGTTGGACCAGGCTGGCACCGGCGTCGAGCTTTTCGCGGGCATCGGCCGCCGAGAAACATGCCGCCCACTCCGATTATCGGGATGCGGTCGGCCAACGATCTTGCCAGCTCGCGCAAGACTGCGGTCGAGCGAATTTTCAGCGGCGCACCGCTCAATCCGCCCGTCTCCCTTGCGTTCTCCAGCCCTTCGACGCCTTCGCGGGAAATAGTGGTGTTGGTGGCGATCACCGCATCCACGCGGTGCCTGACGAACGAGGCCGCCATCTGCCTTAACTCCTCGGCATTCAGATCAGGTGCGATCTTGACCGCCAGCGGCACCGTCCTTCCGTGCCGTGCCGCCAGTTTGCGGTTCTCCCCGGTTAGCGTGCCCAGCAGCCGGTCGAGCTGGTCGGACTGCTGCAACTGGCGCAGGTTGGCGGTGTTGGGCGAGGAGATGTTGACCACGACATAACTCGCGGCCGCGTGCACTTTGCGCAGGCAATAGAGGTAGTCATCGGCGGCGCGCTCGATCGGAGTGTCGAAGTTCTTGCCGATGTTAATGCCGAGGATGCCGCGATAGCGCGCGCGCGCGACGTTGTCCATCAGGCGCTCGACGCCGTCGTTGTTGAATCCCATGCGGTTTACGAGGGCGCGCGCCTCGGGGATGCGGAACAGGCGCGGAGTCGGATTGCCGGGCTGCGGACGCGGTGTCACCGTGCCAACCTCGATGAAGCCGAAACCCAGCGCCGCCAGCGAATCGACATGTTCGCCGTTCTTGTCCAATCCCGCTGCCAGCCCCACCGGATTGGGAAATTCCAGCCCCATCACGCGTCGCGGAGAGTGAACTGGCGCGCCGGCGATTGCGCCGCGAAACCCGAATCGGCAGGCGGCATCCAGGAAGCGCAGCGCGTCATGGTGCGCACGCTCGGCGTCGAGTTGGAACAGCAGCGGGCGGGCCAGGCGATAGAGCATGTCAGAAGGCGGCGGCAGTCGTGCCGCCATCCGGGGCCCCGCGTGCAGAGATCACGCGGCCTCGGGAGAGGACGCGTTACGCGGCAGTCGCCGCCAATGGCCGTCGATCAATCCCTCCAGCGGCTGGAAGTTGATCTTGTAGGCCATCTTGCGGCTTTGCGCGATCCAGTAGCCCAGATAGAGATAGGGGAGCCCGAGGCGGCGGCACAGATCCACCTGCCACACCACGTTGTAAGTGCCGAGGCTGGCGCCGGCGACTTCCGGTTCGAAAAATGTGTACACCGACGACAGGCCGTCGTCGAGCCGATCGACAATGCTGACCATGCGCAGCCGCCCCTCCTCGCGGAACTCGACCAGGCTGGAGCGGACGTTGCTCTGCAGGAGGAAGTGGCGGTACTGCTCGCGGCTGTCGTGATCCATGCCGCCGCCGCTGTGGCGGTGCGACTGGTAGCGCAGGTACAGCGCGTAGTGCTCGGGGTGATACTTGAGTTCCAGCATGCGCGCTTCCAGCGCGTCGTGACGTGCGTGGGCGCGACGCTGCGAGCGGCTGGCCTCGAAGCCGGCGGTGACGATGCGCACCGGCACGCAGGCGCGGCAGTGGTCGCAGTAGGGTCGATAGGTGAACGCGCCGCTGCGGCGGAAGCCGACCTTCACCAGCTCGCTGTAAACCTGACTGTCGATCGCATGGCTGGGCGTGGCCACCTGCGAGCGGGCCAGCTTGTCGGGCAGGTAGCTGCACGGGTACGGGGCAGTTGCGTAGAACTGCAGTACCGAAAAGGGCAGGTCGTTGAGCTGTGTCATCGCGCGATCGTAGACTCCAGACGCCACGGCACCGGAACCGGGGCATAGTGTACCAATTCCTGCAGCCTGCGCGTGAACTCTGCGCGCGGGATTTCGCGGGCGCCCAAAGAGGCGAGGTGGGCGGTGTTCATCTGGCAGTCGATCATGCCGAAGCCCCAGTGCTGCAGTTGCCGCGCCAGCGCCACGAGCGCGACCTTGGAAGCGTCGCTGACGCGGGTGAACATGGACTCGCCGAAGAATGCGCGGCCAAGCGCAACGCCGTACAGGCCGCCCACCAGTTCGCCGTCGAGCCAGGTTTCCACCGAATGCGCGAACCCCGCGCGATGCAGCGCAACGTAGGCTTCGGCCATCTTCTGCGTAATCCAGGTGCCGGACTCGCCGCGCCGCGGCTGCCGGCAACCCTCGATCACCTCGTCAAAAGCGGTATCGGCGCGCACTTCGAAGCGTGTATTGCGCAGGTGCGCGCCAGCGAGCGCGAGACCTTCAGCTCGGCGGGAAACAGGACCATTCGCGGATCGGGGCTCCACCACAGGATCGGCTGGTCGTCGCTGAACCAGGGGAAGATGCCGTTGCGGTAGGCCTCCAGCAGTCTGGGCAGCGACAGGTCGGCGCCGGCGGCAAGAAGGCCGTTCGGTTCCGCGAGTGCGCGTTCAACCTCGGGAAAAGGATCGCCGGAGCCCAGCCAGGGAATCAAGATGCGATAAGCGCACGCTCAGAAAACTTTGTCGGGGTTCTTGCTGATGAGTCCGCAGGCCACGCGCGGGCCGGAGTTGCCGGCCGGCTGGGATTTCAGATCGTCGGGACCGCCATGAACGATCACGGCACGGCCGATGATGCTGTTGGGCTCGGCGCCCAGCGTGATCCCCATGACTTCGATCGAGGCCTGCGCGTAGCCATTGGCGTCGGCCCGCAGATTGCCGAGATCGCCGCCGTGACGAACCGCGCCGACCGGGCCGCCGTGCTTGCCGCCGGACGGATTGAAATGCCCGCCCGCGCTGGAAGCGTCGGCGGCGCTGCAGTTGCCCTTTTCGTGGATATGGAAGCCGTGCGTGCCGTTGGCCGCCAGCCCGGTGATCTTGGCCTCAACCAGCACGACCTCGCCTTTCTGGGTGAAGTTGACGGTGCCGCTGACCGAATTGCCCTTGGTGGGCGCCAGCACCGCGGTGGCGGAAGGATTTCTGGTGAACATGCTGCTCATGGTGCTGCACGCCGTCAGCAGCACGCACACGCCGATCAATGCCCACATGGTTTTCATTGTGCTCTCCGCGAACGTCGTCTTCCGGGTTGAAGGACCACCGCAATCAAGGTTTTTAGCACCGGCCCCGGGAGGTGTCAAATCAGCTATGCGCCTTGCGCAGGCAAACACAGAATGTGCTCGATGCGGGGCGGCCGCACGCAAAATAGTTGTAGCATTGAGAATATTCCCGCGCCCTGATTGCAACTGACGTCTTGGATAACGCGCACGCACTGCAAGTCTCCCTCAGAATGGGTGAAGCGATGGGCGGGTTTCATCGCTGCCGGCCGCGAAGTGCTCGATCTTGCCTGCGGTAGCGGCCGGCACAGCCGCTTTCTCGCCGCCGCCGGCTTCCGCGTATGCGCGGTCGACTCGTGATACTGAGGCGCTTGCAGCATTGACCGGTGTTGCCGGAGTCAGCGTGCTGGTCGCCGACCTGGAACGTGCGCCGTGGCCGCTCGAAGGCCGGCGCTTTGCCGGCATCGTCGTTACCAACTATCTGTATCGGCCGCTGTTCGCGCACGTGCTGGAGACGCTGGCGGAAGACGGTGCGCTCATATATGAAACATTCGCGCTCGGCAACGAACGCTTCGGCAAGCCGTCCAATCCGGATTTCCTGCTGCAACCCGGCGAACTGCTCGAAGTGGTACGCGGAAAACTGCGCGTTCTGGCGTACGAAGACCTGCAGGTGAGCGTGCCCAGGGCGGCGATGGTGCAGCGAATCTGTGCCGTAGGCCGCGCAGTGGAATCCATAACGCCCGGCTTGCGGAGAGAATCGGTTAAAATCGCGCTTTCAACCGAAGGGGGGCGCCATGCTGAAGGGAAGCCTCGTCGCCATCGTCACACCAATGCTCGAGGACGGCAGCCTCGACCTCGAACGGCTGCGCAGTCTGATCGATTTCCACATCCGGCGAAGGCAGCAACGGCATCGTCGTCGTCGGGACCACCGGCGAATCGCCGACGGTGGATTTCGAAGAGCACTGCCTCTTGATCCGCACCACCATCGAGCACGCGGGCGGCCGCATACGCGGTCATCGCCGGTACCGGTGCCAATTCGACGCGCGAGGCCATCGAGCTCGCGGCCTACGCCAAGGCCGCCGGCGCCGACATGAGCCTGTCGGTGGTGCCCTACTACAACAGGCCCACCCAGGAAGGGCTGTACCGCCACTTCCGCGCGATTGCCGAGGCGGTCGACCTTCCCCATATTCTCTACAACGTGCCGGGCCGCACGGTTGCGGACCTGCAGAACGACACGGTGCTGCGCCTGGCGCAGGTTCCGAATATCGTCGGGCTGAAGGATGCGACCGGCAACATGGAGCGCGGCGCGGAGATGCTCCGGCGTGCACCGAAAAGTTTTGCAATCTATAGCGGCGATGACGGCACCGCATTGCCACTGATGATGCTGGGCGCGCACGGCGTGATCTCGGTGACCGCGAATGCGGCACCGCGGCTGATGCAGGAGATGTGTGCGGCAGTCTTCGCCGGCGATCTTTCCAGGGCCCGCGCACACAACAACAAGCTGCTCGGCCTGCACCGGCATCTGTTCGTAGAGGCCAATCCGATACCGGTGAAATGGGTGCTGCAGCAAATGGGACTGATCGAAGGCGGCATCCGGCTGCCGCTGACGCCGCTGTCTTCGTCCTTTCACGACCTGTTGCGTGGCGCCATGGAGCAGGCCGACATCGCCGGCGTCGCGGTCTGCACGGCCTTCCATGGCCAAATGAACCCATCGAGCCAGCAATTGTCGTAGCTGGTAAACCTGGTGAATCCCCACGCATGAATTCCACGCAGTTTATGGTCGCTGCCGTCACGGCAGTCGTCGCACTCTCCGGGTGTTCCGGCAAGCTCATCGAAGGCAAGAAAATCGACTACAAGTCGGCAGGCAAGGTAAACCCGCTCGCGGTGCCGCCTGATCTGAGCGCACCGCCCACCAGCGATCGATACGCCATCCCGCAGACCGCCGCCAGTTCGGCGACCTATTCCGAGTATTCCGAAGGACAACGGGCACCCGTAACCCCGGCCCGAGCACGGCCGCGCTGTCCTGCCCGCAGTGGAAAAAATGCGGTTCGAACGCGGTGGCAGCCAGCGTTGGCTGGTGGTGGAAGCGAGGCGGAGACCTTGTGGCCGGCGATCAGGGAGTTCTGGCAGGACTCCGGATTTCTGATCGACAGGGATCTGCCCGACATCGGGATCATGGAGACGGACTGGGCGGAGAACCGCGCCAAGATTCCCGACGGCGGCCTGCGTAAATTGCTCGGCAAGGTGATTGACCAGGCCTATTCCTACCCCGAGCGCGACAAATTCCGCACGCGCCTGGAGCATGGCGAAGAACCCGGCACGACCGAAATCTACATCAGCCATCGCGGCGCGTACCAGGTCCTGATCGGCAGCGTACACACGAACGAGCAGGTGAAATGGCAGATGCGGCCCACCGACCCGGAACTCGAGGCGGAGATGTTGTTGCGTCTGATGCGCAGGCTGGGCGCGAAGGAAGAGCCGGTCCAGGCGCAAACGCCGGCGGCCGTCCCGCGGGCACAGATTGCCAAGAATGGCGAGCATTCCGGAGGCACTTGATGCTGGATGACGGTTTCGATCGAGCCTGGCGGCGTGTAGGCCTTGCGCTTGACCGCGTTGGATTCACGGTCGAGGATCGCGACCGGTCGAAAGGTCTGTACTACGTGCGCTACGTCGATCCGGATCGTCGACGGCACGGGAGATTCCGGCAGCGTCTGGTCGAAACTTGCGTTCTGGCGCAGCGACGACGACAAGAAGAATGAGCAGTACCGCATCAGCGTGGCCGATGCGGACAATGGCAGCGAGGTAAGGGTACAGAACGCCGAAGGCGCAAGTGCGAAATCCCCGACCGCAGGGCGCATCCTCGCGCTGCTGCAGGAAGAGTTGAAGTAAAGCCCGACGCGATGACACCGGCGACGCCGAAGTGAGCGGCACGATGCGCTTCGCATCGCTGGGCAGCGGCAGCCGCGGCAATGCCCTGGTGGTCGAGGCCGGTTCCACCCGGATTCTGCTCGACTGTGGCTTTGGGCTCGGCGAAACGAACCTCCCGACTTGGACGCCTTGGCCTCACCCCCGAAGATCTATCGGCCGTCGTCGTCACCCACGAGCACGAGGACCATATCGGCGGTGTCGCGCGGCTGGCGCGCCGTCATTCGATTCCGGTATGGCTCACCCACGGGACCCTGACCGGATTCGAAGCGCTGTTTGACGGCATCGGTGAGCCTGCACGTAATCGACAACTACCGCAGCTTTGCAATCGGCGACCTTCAGGTCGAGCCGTTTCCGGTGCCGCACGATGCGCGCGAGCCTGCGCAGTACGTATTCGGCGACGGCTCGCGCAAGCTCGGCGTGCTCACGGACACCGGTTGTTCCACGCCGCACATCGAGGCCATGCTGTCGGGCTGCGACGCCCTGGTGCTGGAATGCAATCACGATCCCGAAATGCTGCGGGTGAGCAGCTATCCGCAAAAGCTGCGCGAACGCATCGCCGGACGCTACGGCCATCTCGACAACGGCGCGGCGGGTGAGTTGCTGGCGCGCCTGGACACGGCTCGCCTGAAGCATCTGGTGGCCGCACACCTGAGCCAGGAAAACAACCGGCCGGAGCTGGCACGCGCCGCGCTCGCCGGCGCGATCGGCTGCGATCCTGCATGGGTCGAAGTCGCCGATCAGGACAACGGCCTGGGCTGGCGCGCGATCAGTTGACCTTACTCACGCGAATCTGCGGCTGACGGCGAGCCTACAAGCCGATAGTGGTGGCGGACACGGTGGGCGAGGAGGCTTCCCAGATTTCGTCGAAGCGCTCGGCAAGCGTGTGGGTGCCGATCGGGTCATCGAGCGCGAGGAGGCCGCGCATCTCGTCGAAGTGGAAGCGGTGCACGAAGCTGTGATCGTCCACCACTGCAAAGGGGTCGTAGACCGACTTCGCGTTCGAATGGGTTTCGTGGATGCTGATGGCGTGGCTGTGCAGGCGCAACAGATTCAGGATCCGCGGGCAATTGCGGTCGATGGTCCGCGGCTCGTGCACCACGATCTGCAGGCGGTTGCGCTGGCTGGCCAGCAGAAACCGCCGCAGCAGGTCGAAGCGTTGCGGCGAATTGTAACCGCGTCCCAGCGTGTGCTCGAAGATGCGGATGGAACGTTGCGCCTTCGCCAGCGCCGTATCCAGGGCGGCATCGTATTCGGCGTCGCCGAGCAGGGGTGTGTGTTGCGGGGGTGTGTTTTCCGCCATATGCACGCTCAGGTTGCGGTCGCGTGGGTCGTCTGCAAAATATATCCGCTGCGATACCAATGGTAAAGCACCTCCGCGGCGGCGCCCGCTTGCGGCACCTCGCTGCCCACGAGCCGCCGCGCGTCGGCGAGCGCACGCAACGGCCGTGCTTCGCCGGCCTCGATCGCCAGAGACTCTCCGTTAATGAACAGCATTGCGCCGCTGTAGAGCATCTGCGCTGGCAATGCCAGTTCCAGCCCGTGGTTGCGCGCACTGCGCAGGAACGCCTTCGGCGCGAGCGGTTTGCGCGGCGGCGAGAACAGCACATGCGGCTTGGGTTCGGTGAGGTAGGTGCCGAGAAACTCGGCCACGTCGCCGCGATTCCAGCGGATGTGCCCGAGCGCGCGCTGCACCTGCGCAATCATCGCCGAACCGATCCGCGCCGGGCAAGCCTGCGTAGCCAGGTCCGGATCCTCGTAACGGCCCGGTGGTTTCAGCCGCTCTTCCAGGAACACCAGGAATTGCGACACAAGTTCCTGATGGGAAGGCGCGCGAAACCCCACGGAATAGGTGTAGCAGGCATCGACCGCCACGCCGTCATGGGCGATTCCGGGAGGCAGATAGAGCATGTCTCCCGGCCCGAGCACGCACTCGCCCTGCGGCACAAAACGCCTGAGGATCCTGAGCGGCGCGCCTTCCACGAGCGTCAGGTCGTCCTGCCGGCCAACCTTCCAGCGCCGCCGGCCCGGACCCTGCAGCAGGAAAACGTCGTAAGAGTCGAAGTGCGGTCCGACACCTCCACCGGGCGGCGCATAACTCACCATGAGATCGTCCAGCCGGCTACGGGGAATGAAATCGAAACGGGAAAGAAGCTGCCGCGCCTCCGGCAGGAAGAGATTCGCTCCCTGCACCAG
The DNA here is from genome assembly GCA_963695915.1 of uncultured beta proteobacterium. GTDB lineage: Bacteria > Pseudomonadota > Gammaproteobacteria > Burkholderiales > JACQAP01 > JACQAP01. The sequence goes on along the minus strand of CAVOIO010000021.1, from coordinate 30,990 downwards.
CAGCGTCCAGTTGCGCTGCGGCAGGCGCAACAGGTAACGCCGGGCGAACGGGCCATGTTCGACGGTCCAGCGCCGGTGGCCGCGCAACAACAGCCGCGATTCGCAGTCGTCGCGACCGGCGAGCTCCACCATGGTGCGGAAATCGACAACGCCCTCGAAATCCCGGAATCGCATCGCGTACCAGCAGAGGATTCTTCTGCCAATGGTGGCGCAAGAAAGACGAGGCGGACAGTCCACCGAGCAAAGAGTTGTTCACGCGCAGGATTCTATCGTTTACGGCCAATTGCCGGGCCTGCATGGAAATCGTATTTTTGAAATCGGTTAGAATCGGGCCTGTGTTTCATCGGAGTTGCTTATGCTGAAAGTAGGTCAACCCGCACCCGACTTTCGATCTGCCCGACGCCGATTTGAACGTGGTAAGCCTGGATGGCTACAAGGGCACGAACAACGTTGTGCTGTATTTCTACCCGAAGGACGACACACCGGGTTGCACCATCGAGGCCATCGATTTCAGCGAACTGCAGGACGCATTCCTGGGCCTCGACACCGTGGTCCTGGGGGTGAGCATGGACGATTGCGTGAGCCACGGCTCGTTTCGCGACAAACACGGACTGGCGGTACAGTTGCTGGCGGATGCGGAGGGCGAAGTCTGCACGAAGTACGGCGTGCTGCAGGAGAAGGAAGTGGGCGGCAAGGGCAGGAAGCGGTGCATCGTCCGCTCAACCTTCGTGATAGACAAGAAAGGCCTGGTGCGTCATGCGCTCTACGGCGTCAATGCGCGCGGCCACGCCGCCGAAGTCCTCAACCTCGTCAAGGAGCTTTAGTGAGCATGCAGATTGCCAAGGACACCGTCGTGTCCCTCGACTACGAACTGTTCGATTCCACAGGTACGCTGGTCGAAAAGACCCAGGCGCCGATCACCTATCTTGCATGGGGGCTACGACGGCATCTTCCCGATGGTGGAGAGCGCGCTGCAGGGCAAAAGCGTCGGCGATACCTGCCAGGTCCGGCTCGAGCCGGATGATGCATTTGGCGAGTATGAGGCGGATATGGTTCGCATCGAACCGCGCAAGCTGTTCCCGGCAAACATCACCGTTGGCATGCAATTCGAGGGGGCAGTGGAGGACTCCGACCAGTACAAGCTCTATACCGTCACCGAGATTGCCGACGACACGGTGGTGGTGGACGGCAACCATCCGCTGGCGGGCCAGACCCTGGTATTTTCCTGCACCGTGACCAGCGTGCGCGCTGCGACGGACGAGGAACTGCACCACGGTCACGTGCATGGCCCCGAAGGCCACCACCACTGAAGACAATCAATTTACCACAGAGGACACAGAGAACTTCAAGAACGTAACGCGTTCAACGCAAAGGTCGCAAAGGTACGCGAAGGAGAGGCGAAGGCGAAACGAGTCAAGGCACTTGGATCTGATGAAATCCGACAGTTCGGTCGTTCCCCTGCTTTGGCAACCCATCGGAACAATTAGGAGGACTTGATATTCCCACAATGGGGTACTTCATATTCGTTTCGCTTGCCGTGATTTTCCTTTGCGTACCTTTGCGTTGAAAGATTTTTTGGTTTTTCTCTGTGACCTCTGTGGTTCCTCTGTGGCAAAAAGATTTGGCGTTAGTTGCCGCGCTTGCCGGTAAGGATGTGGATCATCGGTTCGTAGGCGCTCTCCTGCGAGAAGCGCCAGCTGGCGATGATCAGCGCTGCCAGCGTGAATGCCCCCAGTACCGCAAGATCCATCGCCAGCGGGAAATCCGCTCCCATGCCGGAAGGCAGAACGCCGAGCGTGGCGTGCTTGAGCAGGTCGACGCCGTAAGTGTAGGGGTTCGCCAGCGCCACAGCCTTGAGCAGCGCCGGCAGCTGGTTCACCGGGTAAAGCGAACCGGACAGGAAAAACACCGGGAAAATCACGAAATTCATGATTGCCGCGAAGTTGTCGAGGGTCCGGGTGAACGCGGCCACCAGCATGCCGATTCCCGCGCAGGCCAGCGACGTTGCGATCAACCCGATCACCAATATTCCGAGCCGCGTTTCCTGCCCCAGGTATCCCAGAAGAGCGAGCACGATCAGCAGCAGCAGCGCCTGCAGGATCGCAGCCAGCGCCGCAGCCAGCATCTTGCCGATGACGATCCAGTAGTGCGCAAAGGGCGCAACGATCAGCATGCGCATCACGCCGGATTCCTTGTCGTAGACGACTGTAAGTGCCGCCAGCATCGCGCCGAACAACATGGTCATACCCAGCACGCCCGGCACCAGGAACTGCTGGTAGCTCAGGCCGTTCGCCTGGCCGAGCACCGCGCCGAAACCGGCGCCGATCACGAACAGCCAGATCAGCGGCCGCACCATGGCCGCAACCAGTCTGGTGCGTTGACGGAACATTCGCACCACTTCGCGTTCCAGCACCGCATAGACCGGTCGCCAGCGCACTGTCATATCTTCCCTTCCGCGATCCACAGGAACACGTCGTTCAGATTCGGCCGGCGCCAGCGCAGCGCCTTGATCTTCGCACCCAGTTCGCCTTGAAGCCGTGCCAGCGGCGTAACGTCCTCTTCGGCATAGCGAAACTGCGCGACGTCGCCATCCTTGAGACAGGGGCCGAGTTTCGCGGCGAGCTGCTGAGAAAGCGCGTCGATTTCCCGGCTTTCGATCTCCACGACATGCCTGCCCAGGCTTTCCACCAGTTGCCGCGGCGGGCCGGATTGCACCAGTTTGCCGCTCTTGATGAATGCCACCCGGTCGCAACTGTCGGCTTCTTCAAGATAATGCGTCGTGAGTAAAACCGTCATCCCGGTGCGGGCGCGCAGGCCGTCGATGAAGCGCCAGATGTTGCGCCGGCTGGGCAGGTCGAGCCCGATGGTAGGTTCGTCCAGGAACAGGATTCTGGGGTGGTGGATCATCCCGCGCACAATGTCTAGGGCGCGGCGCATGCCGCCGGAAAGCGAACCCACCGGACGATTGCTTTTGTCTGCGAGTCCGAACAATTCGAGCAACTCCGCGGAGCGCTCGCGGATGATGGCCGGGGTCAGGTTGTAAAGCAGGCCGGCGAAGCGCAGATTCTCGGCAACCGTGAGCGAGCGATCCAGCGCGGAGTCCTGGAAGACCAGTCCGATCGCGCCGCGCACCTTCACCGCGTCGTTCACCACGTCGTGGCCGGCAACCCGGGCCGAGCCGCCGCTTGGACGGATCAGCGTGGCCAGCATGTGGATGGTGGAGGTCTTGCCGGAGCCGTTCGGACCGAGCAATCCGAAGAACTGGCCGGAGGGAATGTCGAGATCGAGGCCATCCACCGCGACCAGTTGGCCGTAACGCTTGACGAGGCCGCTGGCACGCACGGCGAGCAGCGAGTCTGCCGCCTGATTCATGAAACGTGGGTACCTATCAGGCGGGCGTTTTGCTCAAGGCACGCGAATTCTTGTCGTCGCGGAACAGGATCGGCCTGACCTCGACCGCAGGCGCCGGTTTCTGCGCCTTGTCCACTGCGTCGGTCACCAGATGATGATGAGGGGACAGGTCGCATACCGGGTCGGCGTTGGTGGCGTCACCGGTGAGCATGTAGGCCTGGCAACGGCAGCCGCCGAAATCCTTGACCTTGTCCGGACAGGTGCGGCACGGCTCCTTCATCCAAGAATCGCCACGGTAAGCGTTGAAGCCCGTGTGAGTCGTACCAGATCGAGCGCAGGTCGTGATCGCGCACGTTGGGGAAGGCGAGGCCGGGTAGCTGGCGCGCTTCGTGGCAAGGCAGCGCCAGGCCGTCGGCGGTGATGGTCAGGAACACCGAGCCCCAGCCGTTCATGCATGCTTTCGGGCGGTTCTCGTAGTAATCGGGAACCACGAAGAAAATCCGCATCCTGCTGCCGGCACGTTCGCGGAATTTATTGGTCACTTCCTCGGCCCGCTTCAACTGTTCGCGGGTCGGAAGCAGTTGCTCCCGGTTCACGTAGGCCCAGCCATAGTATTGGGTGTTGGCGAGTTCCACGTATTCCGCTCCCATGGCCTCGGCCATCTCCAGGATCTGCTGGACGTGGTCGATGTTGTGCCGGTGCAGAACGCAGTTCAGCACCATCGGGTAATCGTGTTTCTTGATCAGCTTCGCCACTTTCTGCTTGAGATCGAAAGTGCGGGTACTCGACAGAAAGTCGTTGAGTTCCTTGGTCGAATCCTGGAAGGAGAGCTGGATGTGATTCAGGCCGCCTTCCTTGAAAGCGCTGATGCGCTTTTCATTGAGCCCGACGCCGGAAGTGATCAGGTTGGAGTAATAGCCGAGCTTGCTCGCTTCCGCGACCAGGATCTCGAGGTCGTCGCGAACCAGCGGCTCGCCGCCGGAAAAGCCCAATTGCGCTGCGCCGATTTCGCGCCCCTGGCGCAGCACGCGCAACCAGTCCTCGGTCGACAGCTCCTGGCCGTAAGATGTGTAGTCCACCGGGTTGTAGCAGAACACGCAGTGCAACGGGCACTTGTACGTGATCTCCGCCAGCAGCCAGAGCGGGTTACCCGGTTTGTTTGGGACGGATCCAGCCTTTTCCATGTACATGCTCCAGAAAGCCCATGACGTCCCCTTTCAGGTCCGCACCGGGAAACGTGTTGTGCAAATCCTCGACGATTGCGCGCACGCTGGATTTGCCGTCGATTCGCTTCATGATTTCTCCGGAGCTGCCCGGCAGCTTGACCATGCCCTCCGGATAAAGCAGGACGAAACCCTGTTGTGCCGGCTCCCACTGAAAGCGGAAGTCGCGCCGCAGTTCGAATACGGTTTCGTCCGTGAATTTCGTCGCTTCAGACATGCCGTGTTTCGCCGATCCCGTAGTTGATCTGCATCGAGTCGAGCATGCTCCACAGCACATCGAGCTTGAACTGCAGGATGCCCAGCGCCCTTTGCTGCTCGTCGCGGGTCTTGAAATAGTCGAGCGTGACCTGGAGTCCGTGCTCGACGTCGCGGCGCGCTTCCGACAGGCGCTTGCGGAAGTAGGAATAGCCCTCGGGTTCGATCCACGGATAGTGTTGCGGCCAGTTGTCCAGGCGCTTCTGGTGGATTTCCGGCGCGAACAATTCGGTCAACGACGAACACGCGGCCTCCTGCCAGGGCGCGCGCCGGGCGAAGTTGACATAGGCATCCACCGCGAAGCGTACGCCGGGCAGCACCTGCTGGAGCGAAGAGATGTCTTCGCGTTCTAACCCGCATGCCTCGCCCAGTCGCAGCCACGCTTCGATGCCGCCTTCCTGGCCCTCCACGCCGTCATGATCGATGATCCGCTGGATCCATTTTCGGCGCTGCTCGCGGTCCGGCATGTTGGAGAGAATCGCTGCGTCCTTGATCGGAATGCTGATCTGGTAATAGAAGCGGTTATACACCCAGCCTTGCACCTGCTCGCGGGTGCACTTGCCGCTGTTCATCGCGATGTGAAACGGGTGATAAATGTGGTAGCGCTTGCCCTTGGCGCGCAACTGGCCCTCGAATTCCTCTTTGCTCCACGGCAGATTTTCGGCTGCGCCCATGCGCGCTCCTGTCAAAGTGTTACGTCCATTCCGTCGTACGCGACTTCGATGCCGCGGGCGTCCAATTCCTTGCGCTCCTTCGAGTCTTCGTCGAGGATGGGATTGGTGTTGTTGATATGGATCAATATTTTGCGCGACGCCTTGAGCGGCTTGAGCAGCTCGATCATGCCCCCGGGACCCGACTGTGGCAGGTGGCCTATGTCGCGCGCGTGTTTTTTCGAGAAACCGAGTTTTATCATCTCGTCGTCGGTCCAGAACGTGCCGTCCACCATCAGGCAGTCGGCCTCCTCGAGGAAGGGCCTCAGGTGCGGCTCGAGTGCCCCGAGCCCAGGCGCGTAAAACAGTACTTTGCCAGAGCGTTTGTCCCTGATCCGCATGCCGATATTGTCGCCCACATGCGGGTTGTCGCGATGCGGCGAATAGGGCGGCGCCTTACTATTTAGAGGTACCGCCGTAAACGTAAGTTCCTCTGCGCCGATTACCGGGAACTTGTTGCCGGCCCTGGTAGGCACCTCGTGCCAATGTACGCCGCAGTAGTGTTCGAGGATATTGAATAGTGGGTTGCCGGTGGTCAGGTCCTCGCGCGCCATGCCGGTACAGTAGATCTCCAGCGGCTTTCCCTCGCGCAGCATCAGCAACCCCGTTGTATGGTCGATCTGCGCATCCATCAGCACGATCGAGCGGATCGCGGTGTCGCGGATCGCCCGTGCCGGCTGCAATTCCGGGAACGCATTGAGCTGGGCCAACAGGTCCGGCGATGCGTTGAACAGCACCCAGTTGATGTTGTCGGCACTGACGGCGATGGAGGACTGGGTGCGAGCCCTGGATCGGACGGTGCCCTTGCGTACGCCGTCGCACATACGGCAATTGCAGTTCCACTGCGGAAAGCCTCCGCCAGCCGAGGCACCGAGAACCTTTATTCGCATTGTCCGTAGAAATTATAGTGTTATGGCCTGCACAAAAAACGAAAGCCCCGCGAAGGGGCTTTCGTCCAAGCCCAACCCAGTTTAGCGGTTGGCAATGTACATCGTGACTTCGAAGCCGAAACGCATTTCGGTGTACTCAGGCTTGCTCCACATAGTCTTCTCCAAGTTGAGGTTGAAATATCGCGGGGAAGGCCCGCTCGTTGCCGAATCATCTGACACGGGCCGCGCCACCAATTGTGTTGCGCAAAACCTGCATCCGATGAGTCCGCGAGCATTGTGGGCGTAGGCGCTGCGAACCCGCACACGAAAATCACCATTTGAATCTCATGATTATCATGAGTTTTCCCATGAATCTTTACTTACCTTAAGGCCTTGCACTACGCTTCCGGCATGTCTGACGCTGCACTCGACAGAGGGTTTTATTTTCCCTCGCCAATGACCGATTGGTACCGCGAGCGGCCCTTCAAGGTGGCCTTCGTGGCGTCGCTGCTTATCCACGCGGCGCTGATCGCGCTGGTGCCGGGTTTTCGCGCTGTGGTGTTCGAACCGCCGAAGGTGCTCAACGTCGAGATCATCCTTCCGGAGCAACCACTGACGCCGCCGGCTCCGGTGACGACCCCGGCACCGCTGCAGCGTATCGTCGAGGAAACGGTGGTTCGACCGGAACCGCAGATCGAAACGCGCCCCGAACCGGTCCTGCGGCAGCCGGAACCGGAGCCGCCGCCGATTCCACGCGCGGAGATCGCGCCGCCACTTGAGCCCGTGATAGTGCCAAAACCGGAACCGCGTATCGAGCCAAAAATCGAAGTCACGCCCGAACCCAGGATCGAGGCGAGCCCTGAGCAGCCGCCGGTTGCGCGGGTGGAACCGCTGCCCGAGCCCCGTAAGGAAGTACGGCCCGAGCCGCAACCGGTTCCGCGGGTGGAGCCGCCCCCGCCGCCTGTCGCGGAGGCAACGGTCCAGCCTGCGCCGGTCGCAGTCCCGGTGCCGCCTCCCGCACCTCCGCAGCCGGTGGCGCCGAAGAGGGAGCCTAGTGCGGCCCTAGAGCCCCGCCTGCTGCAGACATACGGTCTGTCGATCTCAAATGAAATCAAGCGCCATCAGAAGTATCCGCCAGTGGCGCAGCGCAGAGGCTGGGAGGGCACCGCGGAAGTGCTTCTGCAGATTGCCGCGGATGGCAAAGTCACCAGCATTACGCTAGGCAAGAGCAGCGGGCGACCGGTTCTCGACGAAGAAGCGCTCAACATGGTGCGAAAGGCCAAGCCCCTGCCGCCGGCGCCGCAAGACCTGCGCGGCCGCGAACTCACCGTGACCGTGCCGATCGTGTTCAAATTGCAATCCTGAATTTTTTTCGTTCGCCAGGCATGGGCGTGGATCAGAACCAAGCCAGTGGCGAAACCCTTTTTCCTGCTATCGAGGCCTACCGAAGAGATTGGCTTGATGTCGGCGGCGATCATCGCGTCTATTTCGAGGAAAGCGGCAATCCGGCGGGGTTTCCTGTGTTGTTCGTCCACGGCGGTCCGGGAAGCCGGTCGCGCCCGGCGCATCGCCGTTTTTTCGACCCCTCCTTTTACCGCATCGTGTTGTTCGATCAGCGCGGATGCGGGCAGAGTACGCCTTCCGGTTCAATTCTAGAAAACACCACCCCGCATCTGGTGGCCGACATCGAGCAATTGCGCCACTATCTGGGCGTGGATCGATGGCTTCTGTTCGGAGGCTCCTGGGGCAGTACGTTGAGCCTTGCCTACACAATAGCTCATGCGGATCGGGTTGCCGGGATGGTGTTGCGCGGCGTGTTTCTCGGCAGCGCCGCGGAAGTCGAGTGGTATGTTTCCGGAATTCGCCGTTTCGTCCCCGAGGCCTGGACGGACTTTGCCAGCGATGCGGGCGAATCCATCATCGAACACTATCGGCAACTCATCGATCACTCGGATGTGTCGATCGCGCTGGCGGCGGCCCGGCGTTGGTACGACTATGAAGCCAGGATCATGGCGATCGGGGAGATGTCCAATGGTAATGGCGGCGGCAATGCAGCGATGGCTAACGAATTGCTGGCAGGCGCCAGAATCCAGCTCCATTTTCTGGCCCACCAGTGCTTTCTGCGGCCGAACCAATTGCTTGATGATCTCTGGCGGATCGGCGACAAACCGATAACCCTGGTTCAGGGCAGAATGGATATGGTGTGCCCACCAATCAGTGCATTTGAGGTGTCGCGGCGGCTGGCCGGCGTGGAACTGCGTCTGGTAGCCAATGGCGGCCACTCCGCAATGCAGCCGGCGATCGCCGCGGAACTGTGCGCGGCGACCGCGCGCATGCGCGATCTTCTGGGCGGCTCCCGGTGATGAAGAAGTTCGGCCTGCAATTCCGCATCAATTTCGTGATTACGCTGGTCATCGTGATTTTCGCGCTGGCCGCATCCGACGTTCTGATCGAGGAAACGCGCCGTTCCATCCGCGAAGAGGTCGAGGCGGGAACCAAGGTCACCGTGCAACTCATGGAAACCGTCATCGTCAACACCCGGGCCAACGCGCAAAGCGGTCCGTACAACCAGGCGTTGCTGTCGTTCCTGCGCCACCTCGGTCGCGTACGCGCCAACGAAATCAAGATGTACGACGACAATGACCAGTTGATCTACACCTCGCCGCCATCCCAGTACAAACACGGCAAGTGGGCACCGGACTGGTTCACCCGTCTGGCGGATCCGAAGATCGGCGAGTTCCGGCTGAATCTTCCGAACGGCACGGTGGTGATCACGTCGGATGCTTCGCGATCCATTCTCGACGCCTGGGACGACCTCAAGAATTTCTTCTGGCTGGTCCTGGGATTCTTCGTGCTGGTCAACGTGGTGGTGTTCTGGCTGCTGGGCCGGTCGCTGCGGCCCATCGGCAAGATTCTCGGCGGTTTATCCGAAATGGAGAAAGGCCGCTTCGACACGCGGTTGCCGAAATTCGAACTTCCCGAATTCGACGCGATCAGCCACACCTTCAACCGCATGGCAGAGAATCTCGAGCAAAGCCTTGCCGAAAACCAGCGGCTCGCGCTGGTCACGAAGCAATCCAGCGATGCGATCATCATCCATGACCTCGAAGCCCGCATTTCGTTCTGGAACCCGGCAGCGGGCCGCATGTTCGGCTATCGCGACGATGAAATCGTCGGCCGTTCTGCCACTCTGCTCGCCCCGCCGGAACGCCAGGTCGAAATCCGGGACAACCTCGATGCTGTCATGCGGCGGCAACTCATCGAAATGGTGGAGACCCAACGACTGACCAAGGATGGCCGCGTGGTGGATGTCGCGTTGTCGGCGGCACCCCTTGTTGACCCGGCGAGCAACCAAGTGATCGGTGAAATCTGCAGCATGCGCGACATTACCGAGCACAAACTCGTCCGGCGGACCGAACGCGAGCTGGAACAGAACCGAAAACTCACGCAGTTGATCCAGAACCGGTTGGAGGAAGAACGACGCTCGATCGCGCGCGAACTGCACGATGAGCTCGGTCAGTGCGTAACGGCGATCAAGACCATCGGTACGGCGATTTCCAACCGCACTCGCGAAAGCTCACCGGATATCCATGGCAATGCACAGACCATCGTTTCCGTGGCCACGCACATCTACGATGTGGTGCACGGGATCATTCGCCAGTTGCGGCCCACCGCGCTGGACCACCTGGGCCTGAGCGCGACGCTGAAAGAGACCGTGGCGGCATGGCGGGAAAGGCATAAGGACATCACCTGTGAGCTCAGGCTCGAGGGCGAACTGGAGGGACTTGGCGAAACCGTCAACATCACCATCTACCGCATCGTCCAGGAATGCCTGACCAACGTCATCCGCCATTCCGCCGCGACGCGCGCGGACATCGTGATTGCGCGCGAACGCGATGCCGGGCGTGGCGACGTGGTGAGGGTGACGGTGCGCGACAACGGCAAAGGCATCGCCCAGCGCAATGAGCGCGAAGCCACCAGATTCGGCCTGATGGGGATGCGCGAGCGCGTCCAGGCGCTCGATGGGATGTTTCAGATCGACAACCGCCCGGGCGAGGGCGTGACGGTGATCGCCGTGATCCCGGCAAAGGCCGCCGCGGTGGCGACCGACGGCGTGGAAGCGGCATAGGCGGGGGGCGTTTGAACAGCAAAGCAGCGGGAGGTGGAATCGGAGTAATGCTGGTGGATGATCATGCGGTCGTGCGCATGGGATTCAGGCTTCTGCTGGAGGGATCGCCAGACATCAAGGTGGTTGCCGAAGCCGAGAGCGGCGAGGAGGCCTGTCGCAAGTTCCCGGAAGTCAGGCCGGATGTCGTGGTCATGGACATATCGATGCCCGGGATCGGCGGCCTGGAGGCGATTGACCGCATCCTGGCGCGTGAGCCGGCGGCGCGCATTCTGGTGTTGTCCGCACACGAGGATGCGATGCATGCGCGCCGCGTTCTGAAGGCCGGGGCGGCGGGTTACCTCACCAAACGCAGTGCCGCGGAAGCCTTGATGCAGGCAATTCGGCAGGTACACCAGGGCAAGACTTTCCTGGAACCGGAAATCGCCCAGCAGATGGCGGTGCAGCAGGTCAACGGCGAGCGCAATCCTCTCGACATGCTGAGCGAAAAGGAATTCAAGGTGTTCCTGGCACTGGCAAAAGGACAGTCCGTGGCCGAAATCGCCGGGGTCATGTCGTTAAGCCCCCGCACAATTGGCACCCACCTATACAACATCAAGCAGAAACTGGGGGCCTCGAACTCTGCCGAACTGGCCATCATCGCGATTCGCGCCGGCCTTTTAGAGCCATGATTATTAATGAAAATGTTGGGAACAAACGGGCTTCGGCAATTCTAATGAAAATCATGAGCCGGATTTCAGTGTTTTCCTGTAGGGCGGGGTAACAGGGCTGCAACAGAATGCACTCCAAGGTCGTGAAGAAGCGGCCGCGAACACCCGATGAAGTGAATTAACTCTCCCAAGGAGCCTCACCATGTGGACCAAACCCGAATACACCGAAATGCGCTTTGGCTTTGAAGTCACGATGTACGTCTTCAATCGCTGATAGCACTGCAAGTCCCGAAGGGCTGCTTTCGAGCAGCCTTTTTTTTTGCATTGCGGTGGCGCGTCGCGCCCCAAAAGATAGAGAACGTAAGGAAATGGAGGGGGAGCCATCGCTCCCCTCTTTCTGTTTGAGCCTTCTCATTTGCCCGGCCTGCCGAAGTCGTACTTGACCCCGATCCAGATCCCCCGCGGCGCGCCCGCCGAGCGGAACTGTTCATCGGTCACGGTGGCAGCGTCAAAGGTCCGTCCCGGGCCATTGAAGAAATTTTCCCCCAGCACGCCCAGCGTTTGGTATTCCTCGTCGAACAAGTTGGTGATGCGCCCGAAAAACATCAGTTTCCTGCTGAACTGGTAACGCGCATCCAGATTCACCAGGGTATAGCCAGGTATCTTGCCGTTCGCATCCTGGTTATTCTCGTCGCCACGTGCGTATTGGGAGGAGAAGTACATCAAATTGATCCCCACCGAAACCGCTTCGGTGAAATCGTATTCCAGGCGCAGCTTCAGCGAGTGCTCGGGAATGCCCGGCACCTTGTTTCCGGGTGAAACCTGAATATCGTCGGCGACCGCGGAAGAATTTGCAGGGCTGTTTAGCGTCAGCGCCGATTCAAAGGTAGCGTCGATATAGCCGTAATTCGCCGCGAGGCTCAGCTTGCCGACGCGGCCGTGCATTCCGAGTTCCAGGCCCTGTCGGCGGGTCTTGCCCCCATTCTGGAAAAAGCCCGCATTGATCGCTCCGCCGCTGGAAATGAAGATGATGTCGTCGTTCAGATCGGTGCGATAGACCGCCGCGTTCCATCCCAGCGCCTCGGACCAGCGGCCGCGTAGACCGGCTTCCATGGTCCTGGAAACGACTTTTTCCAGTGGGGGATCGGCCAGGAAATTATTCGGCAGGCGGCAGGGTGTATTCGGGTCCGCGCAGGTAAGTTCGACGGGCGTTGGCGCGCGCATGCCCTCGCTGTATGCCACGTAGGACGAAAGTGCGGGGGTCGGGTTGAAATTAAGCCCCGCCGCCGGGTTGAAGCGTTTGAAAATGTGTTCGCCGTTCAATTCATCCGCCGTGCCTGTCTTGTCTTCAATCTTTACTTTCGCCCAGTTGTAGCGACCCGACAAAGTCAGGTGCCATTGCTCATTGAATGAGTAGGTATCGGTGAGATATACACCGTAGTATGCATTGCTCGTTTCGACGTCGGTGTCGTTGACGAATCCGGCGATACCGGTTGTGCCGCGATCAGTGGTGAATAGCGCGTTCTGAGACGCTTGCGTGAAGTCGGTGTTTCCAAGATCGGCGCTGCCACCAACCGTGAAGTTGTTCTTTTTTCCGAGTAGGTCACCAAGAAGCGTCAGTTGCAGCGATCCGCCGTAACCCGTGGTCTCGATTTCGCTGCTGTCGTTGATTGCGGGGCATGGATGATCGGGATCCGTGCCGTCGCAACTGGTGTTGGTGCCGCCGTCGTAATCGTCATTCACATTACTGCTGAAATTGTCGTTGGTGTAACGGCGATAGTAAACGTTGCCGGCAAGCAGTTTGTCCTCGGCCAGGAATTGGCTGGCACGGGCGTTCAGAAACGCGAGCTTGTTTTGGTTGCGATCTGGCCAGGTGTAGGCCTGCTCGGGCGTATCCAGCCAGCCCAGCGGCAACGCCTGTGTGCCCTCCAGCTTGTTGTCGGCGAGCATTAACGACAGATCGAAGTCGGTATCCTCGCGTTCCCAGCCGACCTTGCTGAACAGCGTCTGTATCCGGCTCGGCGAATGATCGCGCCAGCCGTCCTCGTCGATGAAGTTGCCTGCGAGGAAGAAGTCCGTGTCCTCTCCGTGCGCGCCGTACTCGACTTCCGCCGCCATTCTTCCCCAGGACCCGCCGTAGATCGACGCCGAGGCGCCGGGATACTGGAAGCCGGACTTGGTGTTGACCGAAAGCGCGGCGCCCAGCGTATTCAATCCGAACACCGGATTCGATCCGGGGATGAGATTGATCGTGGAAATCGCGTTCTGCGGAATCAGATCCCAATTCACCACGTCGCCGAATGGTTCGTTTACCCGCACGCCGTCCATGAACACAGACAATCCCTGAGGTGTGCCCAGCAGCGGCGAGGCCGAGAAACCGCGGAAATTGACGTCGGGCTGGAACGGGTTGTTCTGTCCATGGTTGAGCGTGACGCTCCCGAGGTTGCTGTCCAGGAATTCGGAAAGGTCCAGAGTTTTCTGTTTCTGGATTTCGGCCCCGGTAGCGGCCTGCACGTTCGCCGGCACCTGGTTGACCGGCACCCCGATCCCGGGCAGCGGGGTGGTGCTGATGACTTCCACGGTCGGCGCTTCCAGCGCGGCGGCAGGATTCTCTTCGGCGCCGTAGGCCGCACTCCCAGAAAGTGATATGGCTGCAGCCAAGGCCAGGCGGACCAGCAGAGTCAAGGGCGATCGGCGGACCATCTGCATTTCCTTCCTTATATTGTTGATTCATTACGGAGCGGGGTTATCGATCCGCTCTCCTCCCGTAGGACATGCCTGGCGTGCGCTGTCCCGTCTGGTCCCAGCTAACGTCAGAAATCAAGAGTAGGGGAAATCCACGCGACTGGAGCAATTCCCGCGCAAGTCAGGAAAAATTCCCAATTAAAGTCGGGAAAACTTCCCAAACGTGACTTGGGACCGGACGCTTCGCCACCCTCAGCCTCGGAGCGCGGTGCTTGCAAGCGATGTTGGAATGGCAGTCCATCGCGGTGCCGAATATGTTGAAAACGATCGCGCGGACGTTTGGAGTTGCTATTGATTTCTGTTTTCGAGAGAGGATTGTGTATGGCTTTATGCGGTTGCCTGGGTGGGCAAGGTCGAGATCATCGGTGGTATTGCGGGGCTGGCAAGAAAACGCCCGTGGCACCCGCCACGGGCGGCCTTCGGGATCATGCATTCAGCGGATCGGCGCGCCGCCTCAGGATATTTCGCCGGCATTCACCTCGGTAATTGGTTGGGCCGCAACCGCCGTGGAGGCGGCCAGTACAACATCGGTAGCGACCACCAGTGCTGTGGTAATTATGCAGTCTCAGCGACGCGGTTGCTTGGTCAGCGAGTAGCGCACACCGATCCATGCTGCGCGCGGCGCGCCGGGGGCATAGAAGGTCTCGTTGGTCCAGTCGTCGTCTTCGGTCAGGAAAGCGCCGTCGGCTCCGAAGGAATTCTCGGCGAGGATGGCGCCGGTCGAGTATTCCTTGTCGAACACGTTGTTGATCCTAGCGAAGATCTCCCATTGCTGGCCGAGACGATAGCTGGTGATGAGATTGAGGATGCTGTAACCGGCCACCTTGCCGTTTTCGTCGTGCTGGTTGTTCTCGTTGCCATGGGCAAACTGGTCGGAAAACGACAGCACGGTGCCGCCGATCGACCAGTTGTCGGTGATGCGGAAATCTCCGGAAAGCTTCAACTGGTGCTCGGGAATGCCGGGAATCCTGTTGCCAGGCGTCACCAGGATGCCGTCGGACCCGCATTGTCCCGAAGTGCTGTTCGATTCGGACACGATACAGGCCTCGCTTTCGAACGTGGCCTTGACGTAGCTATAGTCGAAGGCCCAGGAGAAACGGTTGCCGGTGGCGCTGGCGAGGCCAAACTCCGCGCCCTCGCGTTTGGTCTTGCCGAAGTTGGTAAAGAAGCCCTGGCTACCTGTGCCTTCCGCGACGAACAGGATGTCGTCCGTGTTGATTGAACGGAACACGCCCAGGTTCCACCGCAGGTTGTCTGACAGGTTGCCGCGCACCCCGGCCTCGACCGTCTGTGTGACGACCTGTTCCAGGAACGGGTCGGAAGCCATCGCGTTGGGCAACGAACAAGGTACGGCAGGGTTTGCGCAACCCAGTTCGATCGGGGTCGGTGCCCGGCTACCCTGGTTCCAGCCGGCGTACGTGTTGAGAGACGGCGTGAACTGGTAGGTCAGGCCGACGGCGGGATTGAACTTCTCGTAGGTGAAATCGGCGTCGAGGCTTTCGGGCGAACCGGGGGCGTTGATCCGGTCTTCCGCCTTGACGGTCGTACGGTTGTAGCGTCCGGACAGCGTCGTAACAAGCTTGTCGGTAATTTTGTAGGCGTCCGTGAAATAGAGGCTCGCCGTTTGGGTCTTGCCAACGAGGCTGTTGACTTGCTCTTCATCTTCCAGTGCGCCGACGCTGCGGTCCGGGTTGAATACTGCGCCCTCCTGCTCGGTCTGCACGAAATCCGATTTCGAATGATCATAAGTAATCCCGACTGAAAGCGTATTCCGGTCCAATACCCAGGAAGCCTGCAGGCCCAAGCCGTATCCCTCCTGCTCGTTGCGGCTGCGGTTGAGTACGCCCTGATCGTCTGTGAGATCCTCGAACTCGTCATTTACATCGCCGTTCAGGGTCTTGGTCGTGTTCTTGCGCACGTAGGTCACGCCCGAGAGCAGCCATTGGTCGTTCATCCAGTGGTTGCCGTTGAGCGCGACCATGGTCAAGTCGTTCTTGGTGTTGTCGGGGTAGGTATAGATCTGTTCGCGCCGTTGCTCGAGCATGCTGCGTGGAAGAACGCCATTGCCCGTCAGGTCCGTTTCGGCATGGGTGATCGAAAGATCGAAATCCGTGTCGCCGGTCTGATGGCCGACTTTGGCAAAGAGCTGCTTGACCTCGGTGGGCGAAAAGTCGCGCCAGCCATCTTCGTCGAACCAGGTACCGGCAATGAAGTAGTCCAGGTTCTCGCCGTAGCCGCCCCAGGCGAAGTCCGCCGCCTTGCGGCCGAATGAACCGCCGTACACCTGGGCCTCGATGCCGGGATACGTACGGCCGGTCTTGGTGCGGATCTCGATGGCGCCGCCGAGCGTATTCAGACCGAACGCAGGGTTCGACCCTGGCACCAGGGACATAGTGGAAATCGCGTTTTGCGGGATCAGGTCCCAGTTGACGACGTCGCCAAAGGGTTCATTGATGCGCACGCCATCCTGGAATACCGACAGGCCTTGCGGCGACCCGAGCAGCGGCGAGCTCTGGAAGCCTCGATAGTTGACGTTGGGCTGGAACGGGTTGTTCTGCACCTCGCTGATGCTGACGGAGGGCAGGGACTGGATCATGAAATCGGGCAGGTTGATTGCCTGCTTGCGCTGCAGTTCGGTGCCCGTATGGACCTGCACGTTGGACGGTACCTGTTCCACGGGCGTGCCGAGACCAGGAACCGGCGTGGTGCCGACGACTTCCACGGTCGGGGCTTCGAGATCGGCCCGCTCGGCGGCGTAAGCTGCACCGCCGGAAAATGCCAGGGCGATGGTTAGCGCAAGGCGTGCTTGCAGGGTCAGGGGTGGACGAATGTCCATCTGTGGTCCTTTCAGTTTTTCTAGTTGATTGCGGAGCGGATAAGTAACCGTTCTCCTCCCTTGCAAGCCGGGCGCGGCGCGAGAAACGGGCGCGTCAGGCTGGATCCAAACCTCAGAGAGCAGAATCTAAGGGGTGTGGAAGACGGTCTGGCAGGGACTAACTCCCAACAGGAGTGGTAACAATTCCCAATTTCACTGCCGGCGTGGGCGGTCAGTCGGTAGGAGGAGTGGGGTTGCCCCGGTTACGCCGCATTCGCGAAGCGAGCATCCTCAGGGCGGCGCGCGCAGATATCGCGACGACGCCGGCGACCGAAATCACATAGGCGACGGCGATCGGCAGTACCAACAACAGGAAAGCGACTTCGATGGGGAAGGGAAGACCGGTACCCAAGTGATTCTGCTAGGCGTCGAATGTGAGTGTGCTGCCACGCTATGGCCGGCACTGTTCGCACACCTAGGGACAGGCTTCCCGAATGCGACGGGAAAACCTCCTGAACCCGCATTCAGGGCAGCTGAGCGAACTCCCGGCAAAACCGGCGCACAAAGCGCCCTTCGGGAAAATTTCCCTTTGCGGGGCCGGCGCCTTCCGTTATATAGACTCCTACAGTTCCGATTCCCCGCCGATCCGGCGACTTCCGGCTGCAGCGCCCATGAATACACTTGCCCAAAGCTTTCAGGCCCCACCCGCCAACATCATCAAGCCCTCGGTGCACAGGGACTTGCTAGTAGTCGCCGTCGTTACCGTGCTGACTTTCGTTCTGTCCAGCCGGTTCGAACTCAACGAGTGGATGGAGGCGCTGACGGGGCCGCACGAGAGGTACCAAATAGACGAACTGCCGGTGACCATACTGGCGATGGCTGTGGCGTTGGCGTGGTTTTCCTGGCGGCGTTCCAGGCAGGCGATGGAGCAGGTGACCCTGCGCCTTGCTGCGCAGCAGGCGCTGATGGACAGTGAAGAGCAATACCGCACGCTATTTATGGAGAACCTGTCCGGCAACGTGCTGGCGACCACGACCGGACAGGTCAAACTCGCCAATCCGACGGCTGCGCGACTGCTCGCCTTTGAAACGGCGGACGGCCTCAACGGGCACCAGTTGGGCGAGTTTTATGCGGAGCGCGATCTGTGGGAGATGCATCGCGACCGGCTGCTTCGCGGCGACAAGATCGAACTGCCGATGCTCCAGCTCAGGAACCGCGACGGCGTGCCGGTTCAGGTCGTAGCAAAACTGAGCGCACGCTTGTCGCCTTCACGCGAGCCGGAACTGCATGTCTACATCACCGACATCACGGAAGTCACGCTGATGCAGAGCGAACTGGCCGATGCGCTCGAGGAGAACCGCCGCCTGTCGCAGCGTTCCATGCAGGTGCAGGAGGAGGAGCGGCGCAACCTGGCGCGCGAGTTGCACGACGAACTGGGACAGAGCCTGAACGCGATCAAGGTGGACGCGGTCACCATCCGCGACAATAGCGTGGCACTTCCCGAGATACATCGAGGCGCACTTTCGATCATCGATGTATCGAGCCAGGTCTACGACGTGGTGCGCAGCCTCATGCAACGGTTGCGCCCGGTGGCGCTGGACGAACTCGGGCTACGTTCCGCCGTGCAGTACAGCGTCGAGCAGTGGCAGCGCAGACACGCCGGCGTGCGCTGCACGTTCGCCGCGGACGGAGAGCTCGACGATCTCGACGAGCAGACCAACATCACGCTTTACCGGCTGGTCCAGGAGTGCCTGACCAACGTCGCCAAACACG
This sequence comes from uncultured beta proteobacterium, assembly GCA_963695915.1. Classification (GTDB taxonomy): domain Bacteria; phylum Pseudomonadota; class Gammaproteobacteria; order Burkholderiales; family JACQAP01; genus JACQAP01. Next base: position 12,473 of record CAVOIO010000021.1, on the reverse strand, counting down.
CCGATGCGACGCAGGTCGCCATATCCATGACCCGCGCAGCGCGCGAGTTGCGTTTCAGTTTCAGCGACAACGGGAAGGGCTTCGACCCGTCGCAGAGACGCCGCGGACTGGGGCTGGTAGGGCTGCGCGAGAGAGTGGAAGCGCTGGCCGGCCAATTTGAACTGGACAGCGCGCCGGGCCGCGGCGCACATGTGAAAGCCGTGATTCCGGCAAAGGGAAAGAAATGAACGAGGGACCGACAAGCCAGGTGGTGCGGGTGGTGCTGGTCGATGATCACGCCGTTGTGCGCGAAGGCTACCGCCGGTTGCTCGAGCGCACCGCGGACATCTCAGTGGTTGCCGAGGTTGCCAGCGGCGAGGAAGCTTACCGCGTCGTGCGCGAATTGCAGCCGGACGTCACCGTGATGGACATCAACCTGCCCGGGCTCGGCGGCATTGAGGTGGTGCGGCGCATCGTCGCGCGGTTGCCGGAGGCGAGGATCCTGATGTTCAGCATGCACGAGGACACGGTGTTCTCCTCGCGTGCACTCCAAGCCGGCGCGCGTGGCTACGTCACCAAATCGGCGGCGCCGGAGGTGCTGGTGGAGGCCGTACGCTTGGTCGCCGCCGGCAAACTTTACATCAGCCACGAAATGGCGCAGGAGCTGGCGGTGCAGATGCTGCCCGGGCGCGACAATCCGATCGACGCACTGTCCGCGCGGGAGTTCGAAGTTTTCAGGCTGCTGGTCGCAGGACACTCGCTGCAGGAGATTTCCCGGATCCTGTGCCTGTCCTACAAGACGGTCGCCAACTACCAGTCCAACATAAAGCACAAACTCGACGTGAGCAATACCGCGCAGGTGGTGCGCATCGCGTTGAGCCACGGGCTGATCGCGGCCGCCGGCGAAATCGAGGAAAACCGTTCCGAAGCCGGCTGAACCGCAGTCAGGAAAGTTTCCCAACCGGTTCGGGCAAGCGTCCCTGTGGGAGCCACCCGCAGGCAGCTAAGCTCCGGGCCGCGTACCCTTTGTGGTTCGCAGTGTTCGAAGTTGATAACCTCTCTCATATGCCGGGCCACAAGCTCGGCATTTTTTTTGAGACCTTGCACCAAAGAGAGCACAGAGACGACTTGAATCGCGTAGCCACTTAGGCGCTTGGACGCACGGCGAATCGTACCGGAATCCCGGCGGGTATCGAACTCTGGCGCGTCGAACCGCGCCGACAATGGGGGCGCCGGTTGCCGGCAACGACAGAATACGACCCGAACCTTGTCATCGGCGTGAGGGGGTGCCACGTTATGCGACATTGCGTGATGGTGATAGCATATCGTCGCGTCAAGAGTGGTGGGGGTAAGGCATCGGCGGGCTTAGGAAAAATTCCCAAGAACCTTTCGTCGCGGGCACGGTTCCAACCAATGTCAGCGAGTCGCGATTCTCTTTTGCGCGCGCGTTGACAATCTGATCCAACAATCGGGGAATACCAGGATGAATAACAGATATCTCCAGGCCGCAGCGGCATTTCTGTTGACTGCGGCAACAGTCGCATGTGCGGCGCCCTTTGCCTATGTGGCCAACGAGGAAAGCGGGACAGTCAGCGTCATCGATACCGCAACCGACAAGGTGGTCCGGGAAATCGCGGCAGGCAAGAAGCCGCGCGGAATGGCGCTGTCGAAAGACGGCAAGCGCCTTTACGTCAGCGATCAGCCCAACAATGCGCTCGACATCATCGACACCGAAAAGGGCGAGATCGTCGGCACGGTGGCGTTGGGCGAATCCCCGGAAGGTGTCGGCATTTCCCCGGACGGCATGTGGGTGATTGCGGCGGTGGAGGTGAGCAACTCGATAGCCTTCATCAACACCAGAGCAACCAGCGCGAGTTCCTGGTCAAGGTGAACGGCGAGAATCCCGAGCATGCGGTATTCAGTCCCGACGGGAAGTGGGTGTATTCCAGCGCCGAGGAGGCCTCGCAGATCGATGTGATCGATGTGGCGCAGCGCAAACAGGTCACCGAAATCCCCGTAGGCAAACGTCCGCGCGGCATCGCTTTCCTGCCAGACGGCAAAGTGGCCTATACCGCGGCCGAGTACGCCAGCACCGTCCATGCGCTCGACGTGACGAAACACGCGCTCATTGCCACCATCCCCGGCGGGCAGTTCTCCAACGGCGTGACGGCCCATCCCAACGGCAGCCGCGTCTACATTTCCAATGGCAAGGACGCGACCGTGTCGGTCATCGATACTGCAACCAACAAGATCATAGCGACCATCGAGGTGGGCAAGCGTCCCTGGAACATGGCAATTACGCCGGACGGAAGCAAACTTTATGTCGCCAATGGCCGCTCCGACTCGGTGTCCGTGATCGACACGAAGACCAACACGAAGATCAAGGATATCCCGGTGGGCATCCGGCCCTGGGGGGTTGTGATCCAATAGCAGCCGGGTAACCTACGCGCGTCGACGACGCGCGTAGGCCGGTTCAAAAGGGGAGGATCTTCGAACATGAATGACAACGTTGTGCAGCGTTACACCACGCCCGCGATTGCGCTGCACTGGGTCATCGCGATTCTCGTTCTGGTGATGATCGGGCTCGGTTTGTACATGACCGACATCCCGCGTGGCACGCCCGAGCGCACTTTCTTTTACAACCTTCATAAGTCGATCGGAGTAACGGTTGCAATCATGGTTCTGATCCGTTTGTGGTGGCGCTCCAGGAATCCGCCGCCGCCGCTGCCGTCCAGCGTGCCTGCCTGGCAGGTGCAGGCATCGAAGCTGAGCCATGCGCTGCTGTATCTGTGTCTAATCCTGATGCCTCTATCGGGATTCTCGGCGTCCCAGTTCACCAAGTATGGTGTAACGTACTTCGGGCTGTTCAAAATCCCGCCGATGGGTTGGGAGAACAAGGTTATCTACGATTTCCTGCAGGGCATCCACGGTGCCACCGCGGTGCTTCTGATCACGCTGGTGGTGATCCACGTGGCGGCGGCGCTGAAACATTTGCTGTTCGATCGTGACAGCGTGTTTCTGCGCATGTTGCCCGGCAGGTAGCAGTCGTCTTCAGGTTGTTTGCACAGGCCCCGCCCAAGGCGGGGCTTTTTATTTGCGGAAGGCGACCACGCGATCGGTCTCCAGCCGTATGCCGAGAAAGTTGCCGACCCCGACGCACGCTGCGCTCAGAATGGTCTTGAGGAAACGCAAAGAATCGTCCTTGGTTGCACTCACGATGATCGGCCGCGTTTGCCACCGGCGCGGCCGTAAAGAAAGCTGGCGACAATTACCAGGACAAGCAGCATCTGCAACGACAGTCCCTGTACGTTCGGATAGATGCCGAGCGATGGGATGCCGGAGATTGCAAGGGCATCGGCAGGCAATTTACCGGCAGCCTGGAGTGCTGCGACGCCCTTGCCGGCGAAGATTACCGCCAGCGCCGCCAGGAACAGCGAGCTGAGGCTGAAGAACAGTTGCAAAGGCAGGCGGGCGCTGAAGCGGGAAACCAGCCAGGCGAAGATTGCGAGCGCGGCACCCGCAACTGCGACGCCGGCCAACAGCCCGCTGCGTGAGGCGGCGTCCGCCTGTACCCACAGCGCTTGCATAAACAGCACGGTCTCGAATACCTCGCGATAGACGGCGAGAAATGAAACCAGCGCAATGCCAAACAGCGTGCCTTTGGACAACGCGTCACCGACCTGTCCGTGGATGAACGTCTGCCAGCGCGATGCATGCGAACGGCTATGCAGCCAGTAGCCGGCGTACAACAGCACGGCGGCGGAGAGCAGTGCGGTCAGTCCTTCGGTGACTTCCCGCTGTGCGCCGCTGATCTGGACGAGCGTCGAGGCTGCGATCCAGGTGGCGACGCCCAGGAGCAGCGCGGCGACCCATCCTGCGTGAAGGTGTTTGAGGCCTTCCCGGCGTCCGGACTTGATCAGGAATGCTGCGATCGCGGCAAGCACGAGAATTGCCTCCAGGCCTTCGCGCGCGATGATGATGAAGGCTGCGGTAAAGGCGCCGGTAGCGGACAGCTCGCTGCGGGCGTTGGCGGCCGCCGCTCCTTCGATGGATTTCGTGAGAGCAAGCGCTTTGTGCTCGACGATATCCACGGCAGCTGCGGTCTTGATCAGGTTGCGGTAGGCCATCATGTCCTGCTCGATGCGGCTGCGCAGGCCGCGGTCGACCCGGTCGAGGTCGGCCTCCGCGAGCTCGAAGCCTTCCAGGTAGGCGCTGATCGCAGCCTGAAGCGCCGCCTCGCGGTTTCCCAGTCGGTACAGTTCAAGGCTATCCCGGATTTTGGCGGTCGCAATCGACAACGGGGAAGTGCTGTCCTGTGAGGGAATCATTGCGGGACGCGCGCGCAGGTATGCGAGCACTTGATAGGCCGACCTGCCGACGCGCAGCGTCTCAGCGGGAGTGGCGCCGACGAGATCCGACATGCCGGGAAACAAGGTCCGCATGCCCGGGCGCTCCCAGAGCTGACTACCTTGGTTGCGTTCGTCTTCTGTGGAAACGAACTGACTTACGTAGAACGCGAGTGCCCAGCGTTCCTCCGCGCGCAGATTGCCAAAGGCCAGCATCGAAGTGCCCTCGATGCCGAGGCTGATGGTGTTGTACAGACCGTAAACGCTGCGTTCGAACTGGCGGGAATGATCCTGAAAATTCGTCGGCCGCGGTTCCAGCGCGGCCGCTTGCGGACCGTTGCCGTCGCCCGCCTGACCATGGCAGGCCGCGCAGTTCGACTGATAGAGCGTGGCCGCATTGCTCAGGTCCGGTGCGCGCACTGGCGCGATTTGAATTCCGTAAGCCTTGATAAGGCCACGCTGCAATTCGCGCGCACCCTGCGAGACCTTGGCGCTGTCCCCTTTGTCGGCAATCAGGTTGACTAAGATTGCCGCCGACACCACCAGCGCGTCCTTTTCCTGGCGTGGCGGAAATTTCCTCACGGCGTCCGCGACCTGAGCAGAGAACTCGACCTGCTCGGCGTATTCGTCCGGGTTGATAACTTTGCCGGCCTTGACGAATTGTGGGTACTCGACAGAAATGTAGTCGAGCAGATGCAAGACCATCTGACCTTGCGCGGGATCCAGCTCCTGAGCTTGCGACACGACTGCAAACGGAATCGTAACAAGAACGGCAACACAGACGTGGCGCAATGTTGCAAACATTGTGGGGCGGTTACGCCGGAACTCGTAAATGAACATCACGCATATTGATCCGCGTTGAACCAGACATCCCCGCGTGAGCGGTTGGTAAACGCGACGAGAGGATGGCCGTCACTCGATTCAAGCGCAGCATCAAGAACTCGTTCTTCCCGCAGACCCCTGAAAAATTTATTGGCGTGGTGGAGGGGAAAAGGCTAATTACAAATGAGAATTGTACTTATTTGTACTATTGAGTCAAGCCCGTAAGCGACAGTACACAACCGCAAGAATCCTTTTGTGACCAGTCATTTGAGAATTTGACAAAACTAATACGAATCATTATCATTTACACACGAGTGTTGCTTTTCCTGCGAAGGTTCAAAAAGTTTATGGGCAAATTCAAAACCATGACGAGGAGTGCAAAATGAATGCAGTAGTCGTCGGGGCAGACCGTTTGGGCAATATCCCGGACGTCTTGGCAGTACTAGGGATCCACGTTCAACGCCATATCACGGGTCGCGCGTCGGCCCATCAACGCTCCTTGGCTGGACTCCCGAAAAATACCCAACTGCTTATTTTATTGACGGATTTTCTCAATCACAACGCCATGAAGAATTACCGTAACCAGGCACAGGTACAGGGAATCCCGGTCATCGCGTGCAAGCGCTCTTCGAGTTGCCTGGTGCAATCCGTCAGGCGCTATCTGGGTTTGGCGACGGCATGCGACGTGTGTGCACTGAATAAGATGAGCTGATTCCTGCGAAACCAAGTCATTTATTGACAATCATTCTCATTGTGATTTAGTATCAAACGCGCCTCTCATCCACAGTCCAGCCATGTACGTTTGCCTCTGCAACGGCATTACCGAAAGCCAGATCCGCGACGCGGTGGGTGGCGGCGCGCGTTCGTTGAGCGAGCTCCATTCGTGTCTGGGTGTGGCAAGTTGCTGCGGCAGGTGCTCCGACTGCGCTCAACAGGTCCTCCACGAAACACTTTCGTCCCGACAATCACCGCTTGAGCAGTTGAACGCTGCGTAATTCCTGTCGTTTCTGATCCCTGTTTTTTTACTTCTGGCTGCGTATGGCGCAACCTATAATGCGCGCTTGATTCGTAAAACGCAGATCAGGGAGCACGCATGAAGGGCGACAAACAGGTCCTGAAACACCTCAATCAGGTTCTCACCAACGAACTGACCGCGATCAACCAGTATTTTCTTCACGCCCGGATGTTCAAGAACTGGGGCCTGAAGAAGCTCGACGAGCACGAATTCAAGGAGTCGGCGGACGAGATGAAGCACGCCGACAGGTTGATCGAGCGCATCCTGTTTCTCGAGGGATTACCCAACCTCCAGAATCTCGGCAAGCTGTTGATCGGCGAGAACGTGCAGGAGTGCCTGAAATGCGACCTGCAGCTCGAGATGGACGCGCACCCGGCGCTGCGCGAGGCGATTGCGTATTGCGAGAGTTGCAGTGACTATATTTCCCGCGAGATCTTCGAAGAAATCCTGGAGAGCGAGGAAGAGCATATCGACTGGCTCGAGACCCAACTCGAACTGATCCAGAAAATCGGTATTCAGAACTACATGCAGTCTCAGATTTCCGGGAGTTGAGATTGAATTCGTGAGAAGGCACGCTGGCCGTTCTTCCGTTTCGTGACCCCGGCGTTTGCCGGAAGAAATCCCAACCGATGTCGTTCAAGACCGCGCTGATGTTCCTGGCACTTGCGATGTTCTCTGGTTGCGCGGTCACGCCTCCAGTCGCTCCTGTCGTCGAGCCCGCCGGAGAAGAAACCACTTCGCCCGAGCCGCCTCCGCCCCCAAAGATCGCGCTCGTGCTCGGCGGCGGGGCTGCCAAGGGCTTTGCCCACATCGGCGTCATCAAGGCGCTCGAATCGCATGCGATTACGCCCGACATCATCGTCGGCACCAGTGCAGGCAGCGTCGTCGGTGCGCTCTATGCCGGCGGTTACAATGGATTCGATTTGCAACGTATAGCGCTGTCAATGGACGAGGGAACGGTAAGCGACTGGGTCTTGCCGAACCGCGGATTCATCAAAGGTGAATCGCTGCAGAAATTTGTCAACAACGCGGTTCAGAACCGGCCCATCGAAAAGCTCAATCGCACCCTGGCAGTTGTGGCAACCGACCTGCAGTCCGGCGAAATCGTCGTTTTCGACCGCGGCGACACCGGCATGGCGGTGCGCGCTTCGAGCAGCGTGCCCGGCATTTTTCAGCCGGTAAAATTCAACGGCCGGGAATATGTAGACGGCGGCCTGGTGAGCCCTGTTCCGGTCCAGACCGCTCGCGACCTCGGGGCCGACATCGTGATCGCCGTGGACATTTCCGACAAGCCGAAGCTTGCCAGGCTGCGCGATACGATCGACGTGTTGATGCAGACCTTCGTCATCATGGAGCGCACCATCGCCGGCCAGGAACTCACGCACGCCGACATCGTCGTGGTTCCGGACATCACCAACCTGAACTCAACCAACTTCGACTCGCGCAACTACGCCATCATCGAGGGAGAAAGGGCCGGGCTTGCGGCCGTACCGAAACTACAGGAAAAAGTGGCGGCGTATTACGAGAGCAAGAAAATAGCTGTGCCCCGGCAGTAGAGCGTGTGGCCGCACTTCAAGGACTTCCCATCGCATGCGGGGCTCAGGCCCGCTGCGGCGTTGACTGCACATCGGCGTCCAACCCGACTTCCATACGACCGCAACTCACAAATTGAAAAGCCGGCCCACTTGGCCGGCTTTTCAATTTGGTGGAGGCGGCGGGAATCGAACCCGCGTCCGCAAGCCCTCTACAGGCAGTCCTACATACTTAGTCAGGTCATTTGATCTAACCACTTCCACGCCGGCCGACAGGCTGGGAAGCAGCGAGTCACCTTGGATTTAATGCTGCAATAAGTGACCCACGGCAGCACGATCTCACGTATATGGCTCCGCTGCTGGTTGCCCAGCCCGGCCCGTGAGAGAACCGGTGCGGAGTCCAGCCGGGTTTAGGCGGCTAGAGCGTAACGTTCGTCGTTAGCGACTATACGTTTTCCAGCTGTATTAACAAGGTAACTGGGCCTTGGTATGCACTGCGCTGCTTCGCGACCCACGTCGAGACCAGGTCGCCCCCATGTGAAACCAAGATGGTGCCGGCTCCAGCATCTTTCAAGCGGAGTCGGAAGTATTCTATCAGAACGGCCGCGCTGCGCCGTCGAACAGAACGCCCAACAGGTCTGCGGGCGAATCGACGAAGCCGTCTGCGCCCCAATGTTCCGGCGGTCTGCCATTGCCGAGATAGCCGTAGCGTGCCACTACCACAGGCATTCCCGCAGCATGGCCGGCCTGTACGTCGCGTTCGTCATCGCCGACATATATGCATTGCCCTGGGGGAACGCCGAGTTTCTTCGCCGCCGCGAGCAAAGGCGCCGGATGCGGCTTCGGGTTCGGCGTGGTGTCGCCGCAGATGACGCACGCGGCCCGTTCGATCAGGCTCAGCGCGCGCAGCAGGGGGAAAGTGAATCGTTCCGCCTTGTTGGTGACAATGCCCCAGCGCAAACCGCGCCGTTCGATCTGCTCAAGAAGTGCAGAGACGCCCGGGAACAGCTGGCTGCTGCGGGCAAGATTCTCCTCGTAAATTTCGAGGAATTCGTCGCGCATGGCCTCGTAGCCGCTTTGTCCCGGTTCGATGCCGAAGCCAATTTTCAGCAGTCCGCGCGCGCCGGAAGAGGCCTGTGACCTGACCGTCTTCGATCGGCAATTCAGACATGCCTCGGGCGAGCCGCTGTTGATTGAGCGCAAAGCCCAGATCCGGAGCGGTATCCGCAAGTGTGCCATCGAGGTCGAAAAGCACGCCACGGGCGGGCAGGTTTACTGACGCCGCCATGACAGATTTCCGGATCGCTATTTAGCGAGCAGTTCCAGCAACTGCTCGTCGGACAGCATGTCTTCGAGAGCCTGGGAGATCGCGGTGTTCACCAGCATGGTGCTGTCCTTCTTCGAAGGGTGGCGCAGCCCCGTCCTTGCGGGTGCGGACGCTGAACTGGCGGTCGTAGAATTCGGGGCCGTTGGCTGCGTGGGCGCCGACCTCCGCCCGCAACTCGGTTTCGAAGGTAAACGCCGTCTTGACCGACTTCAGTACGAGACTGCGGATCTCGACCTGCAGCGTGGTTTCCATCGCATCGCTGTACGGGACCACTGAAAAACCGAGTTTAGTCAGCGCCGCCTGCAGGCGTTCATACACAGCCGCACTCGGGTCCTCTTCCACCGAGACGTCCACCATCCTGGTGTTCGGGTCGCCGACTTCGCCGAGCTTCTTGTCCTTGCGTGCGTCGGATACCTCCAAGTCCGATGATCCTGCCATTACCGGCGGCGGATTCAGTCACTTTCAATGGCGGATCGATGCGCAGATTCTGCGGTTTCAGAGCGCAGCCCTGAAGCGCTACCACCGTGCCGATTAAAGCCAGTACCAACCAGTGTCTTGTCTTCATGATGTGATCCTCCGTGGATATTGTGCCAACAGTGAAATTGCTGCGAACAACCGACATTGCAGCCGGAGCGTCATCGTGCCCTGTTCAAAGCCGCCTGCGCGCTGAGGATGTAATTTACCGAACTGTCCGTGCCGAGCGCATAAATCCTGGTGAAAGGGTTGTAGGTCATCCCCGTCACGCGTTGCGGTGACAATCCCGCTCCGCGGCAAAAACCTCCCAGTTCCGCCGGGGTGATGAACCTGGAATAGTCGTGCGTGCCTCGCGGCAGTAATTTCAGGATGTATTCTGCACCGACGATCGCGAACAGGTACGCCTTCGGGTTGCGGTTGATGGTGGCGAAAAAACACCAGCCGCCCGGCGCAATCAACATCGCGCACGCCTTGACGGCACTCGCTGGGTCGGGCACGTGCTCCAGCATCTCCATGCAGGTGACGACGTCATATTGATGAGGCTTTTCCCTGGCGAGTTGCTCGACCTCCACGTTGCGGTATTCCACGTCGAGTTTGCTCTCCAAAAGGTGCAATTGCGCCACTTTCAGGGGTTTCTCGCCCAGGTCGATGCCGGTCACCTTCGCTCCGCGGGCCGCCATCGCCTCGGACAGCAGGCCTCCGCCGCAGCCCACATCGAGTACGTTTTTTCCCCGTAGATCCGCGATGCGATCGATATAGTCCAGCCGCAGCGGATTGATGTCGTGGAGCGGTTTGAACTCGCTGTTCGGGTCCCACCAGCGGTGGGCAAGTTGGTTGAACTTTTCCAGTTCAATTGGATCGACATTGATCATCTCAGGCTCATGCTCCACCCAAATCTGACGCCGCGATGCGCGATTGCCATTCATGGGCCTTACGCGCAACGGCCGTCTCATCGATTTGCAGCAACCGGCCTGCCTCGACCAGCAGCTTGCCGCCTACCCAGACGTGGCTGACGTGCTCCCGACCGGCAGCATAAACCAGGTGCGAGGCCGGGTCATAGCAGGGAGACAGCTCGATCGACCCCAAGTTCACTGCGCACAGATCCGCGCACTTGCCCTTCTCGACCGAACCGATTTTCTGTTCCAGGCCCAACGCTCTGGCCGCATTGAGAGTGGCCATGCGCAGCGCGACATGCGCGGGCAGCGTTTCCGCGTCGCCGCTTGCCGCCTTTGCCAGCAGCGCCGCAAGCCGCATTTCGGTGAACACATCGAGCCGGTTGTTGCTTGCCGCGCCGTCGGTGCCAAGGCCGACGTTCATTCCCGCCGACAGCATGGCGCCCACCGGCGCGATGCCGCTCGCAAGCTTGAGGTTCGACGAAGGGCAATGCGCGACCGAAACGCCGAGCACGGCCAGCTTTGCGATCTCGGCCGGCTCGAGGTGGACCGCATGAACGGCGATGAAGCCCGGGCCCAGCAGGCCCAGTTTCTCCAGCCGGGCAAGCGGCCGCATTCCGAACTTGCTTTCACTTTCCCGGATTTCATCGCGCGTTTCGTGAAGGTGTGTGTTGATGGGAATCTGCAGTTGTTCGGACAGGGTCAGGATTTGTTCGAAACTCCTGTCGCTGACGGTGTAGGGAGCATGCGGCGCCATGCAGAAGGACAACAGGGGCTCGCTTTTGAGTTCATCGCGCATTGACAGCCCCTTGCGCAGATAATCCTGGGCGTCGCTGGCATACGCCGTCGGAAATTCGATCAGCACAATTCCCAGAGCGGCCCGCATCCCGGCCTCCAGTGCCGCGCGGCCAGCCATTTCCGGGAAGAAATACATGTCGTTGAAACAGGTGACGCCGCCGCGCAGCATTTCGGTGCAGGCAAGCAGCGTGCCGTCGTACACGAACGGCGCCGAGACGTGCCTGGCTTCTGCGGGCCAGATGTGTTTTTCCAGCCACTTCATCAGACGCAGGTCATCGGCAAGTCCGCGCATCAGCGTCATCGCCGCGTGCGTATGAAAGTTCACCAGCCCCGGGATCAGCGCATGCGTGGAAAGGTCAAGGGTTCGGCCAGCCTTGCAGCGCCGGCGCATTTCCGCACGCGGCAGCACCGCGGTGATGCGGTCGCCGGCAATCGCCACGCTATGGTCGGTCAGCACGGTTCCGTGCGGTTCGACGGGGATAACCCAGCGCGCCTCGATGAGCGTATCGGCGGAAAAATTCGCGTTCATTTATCTGTTCGGCGAGTTCATGGGCGGCCGCCGCGGTCGCCAGCGCTCGGGCCGGGAGCGCGGCACCGACCTGCGCTACAACATGGACATCTCCCTGCCCGAGGCCTTCGCCGGCAAGACGGCGCAGATCGTGGTCCCAACCAGCGTCACCTGCGCGACATGCAGGAGCGGCTTCGGGGGCAAATGCGGGAACAAGGCCGAGCCCGTGTCCCACCTGCGCCGGACATGGCAAGGTGCGGGCGAGCCAGGGCTTCTTCACCATCGAGCGCACGTGTCCCGGATGTCAGGGGCGCGGCGAGATTATCAACGACCCGTGCGGCTCCTGCAGCGGCTCGGGCCGGGTGATGAGAGAGCGCACGCTGTCCGTCAACATCCCCGCCGGCGTCGAGGACGGCACCAAGATAAGGCTCGCCGGCGAGGGCGAGGCCGGCCTGCGCGGCGGGCCTGCCGGCGACCTCTACATTTTCCTATCGATCAAGCCGCACGAGTTCTTTCAACGCGACGGCGCCGACATCTTCTGCCGCGTGCCGATCTCGATGACCACGGCGGCGCTCGGCGGGCAGGTCGAAGTGCCCGCCATCGACGGCGAGAAGACACGCGTGAGGGTGCCCGAGGTCGCGCAGAGAGCGGCAAGCAGTTCCGCCTCAAGAGCAAGGGCATGCCGGTGCTGCGCTCGAAGATCACCGGCGATATGTACATCCAGGTCGAGGTGGAGACGCCCAAGAACCTCACGCGCAAACAGCGCGAGCTGCTCGAGG
>CAVOIO010000020.1:0-11510 GCA_963695915.1 uncultured beta proteobacterium | reverse complement strand
CGCCACCCGCACGTTCTCGAGCACGCTCATGTGGGGGAAGGTCGAGGAGATCTGGAAGGAACGCACCAGTCCGCGCCGTGCCACCCGCGCGGGATGCTCGCGGGTGATATCTTCGCCGTGGTAGAGGATGGTGCCGGAAGTCGGCAACAGGAACTTGGTCAACAAATTGAACACTGTGGTCTTGCCCGCACCATTGGGGCCGATCAGCCCATGGATGCTGCCCTGCTGGACCTTGAGGCTGACCCCGTTCACGGCCACAAAACCGCTGAACTCCCTGGAAAGCTGCCGGGTCTCGAGGATGGTCTGGTCTTGCATCTGGCTCTGTTAGCTGGCTGTTTAAAAACTCGATGGCCGAATCAATTCTTACCACCAAGATTCTTTTCAATACCCCCTCGAGGGGTGCACAAAGGTACCAAGAATATCTGATATGGTTTCCAGATTCCCATTTGCATTCCTTGGTGTCGTGGTGCCTTGGTGGTTACGTTTCAAGTTCTGGTTCAGGGGTCCGACAGGTTACTGCATCGATGCCGGTTGTGCACCGTCAGTCCTTCAGGCTGCGCAACTCGCGGCGGATGATCTTGCCGGTACTGGTAAACGGTAGCGCATCGACATAGCGGACTTCGCGCGGATATTCGTGGGCCGCGAGCCTCACCCTTACATGGTCCTGGATTTCCCGGGTCAACTCCTCGCTCGGGCTCCAACCGTCTTTCAGGACCAGGAACGCCTTGACGATCTCGGTGCGCTCCGGGTCGGGCACGCCGACCACCGCCGCCAACCGCACGGCCGGATGGCCGAGCAGGCAGTCTTCGATCGGCCCCGGCCCGATGCGGTAGCCGGCGCTGGTGATCACGTCGTCATTCCTGCCGACGAACTCGAAGTAGCCCCGCGCATCGCGGCGTCCGGTGTCGCCGGTCAGAAGGTACTCGCCCACAAATTTTTCCTCGGTGGCCTGCGGATTGTTCCAGTAGCCCAGGAACATCACCGGATCCGGACGCTGAATGGCGATATTTCCCTGCTCGCCGGCCCGAAGCGGGCGGCCCGCGTCATCGACGATCTCCACCTGATGGCCGGGTGCGGCCTTGCCTATGGCACCCGGCTTCGGGGCAAAAAGAGCCTCACATGAAGATACGACCATGTTGCACTCGGTCTGCCCGTAGAACTCGTTGATGGCCAGTCCAAAAGTGTCGTGCCCCCATTGCAGCAGCTCCGCTCCCAACGATTCGCCGCCGCTGGCGATGGAACGCAGTTCGAGATCCCAGCGCGACTTCGCACGAGGCACCGAGCGCATCATTTTCAGCGCGGTCGGCGGCAGAAACGCATTGCGCACCTTGTGCTTCGCCATCAGCTCAAACGCCGCCTCGGCGTGGAATTTCTCGAAGCGGTGGCCCACAACCGGGATACCGTGATGCCAGGCGACGAACAGCAGATCCAGCAGCCCGCCTATCCAGGCCCAGTCAGCCGGCGTCCACATCAAATCATCCTGCCGCGGCAGCAAGTTGTGAGACATCTCCACGCCAGGCAGATGTCCGAGCAATGTGCGGTGCGCGTGCAACGCACCCTTGGGATTGCCGGTGGTTCCCGAGGTGTAGATGATGAGCGCGGGATCGTCGGCGCGGGTCCGGTGCGCAGCGAACCGGTCCGGAAAGCCACGCAGCGCATCGCCGAAATTCTCGGCGCCGGGCGGTTCACCGTCGATGCAGAATGCCGCCTGAAGTTGCGGAAGTTCGGAACGGATCTGGGCGATCTTTGCCATGCCGGTCGAATCGGTGACCAGCAGTTTCGCTCCGCAGTCGCTCAGCCGGAACTGCAACGCATCGAATCCGAACAGGGTGAACAGCGGTACCGCGATCGCGCCAAGCTTGTAAGCGGCGATATGCGCGACCGCCGTTTCCGGTTCCTGGGGAAGAAGGATGCCGATCCGATCCCCCGTCTGGATACCGCGGGCCGCGAAAAGATTGGCGGCCTGGTTGGAAAGCCGTCTGATGTCGGCAAAAGTGTAGCGAACCGCCCGGCCATCACGGGTCTCGTGGATCAACGCCAGCCGCTGCGGGTCGTCCGCCCACTTGTCGCAGATATCCAGGCCGATGTTGAAGAACTCGGGCACGTCCCACCCGAATCGCCGGCAAATCGCTTCGTAACTGTCCAGTTGCGGGAGCACGCCATTACCTCCGGACTCTGCCGGACGATTATAGTGTCAGTCGATCTTGAAGATGATTTCCTGGTCCGCCAGGTAGGAGGTGCCGTCGCGTTTGAAGATGTACTGGCGCACCGCTTCCAGCACCGCCTCGTCGAACACGCCGGGCGGCTCCGAAAGCAGCACCTGCACGTCGCTAACGCTGCCGTTGACTTCGACCGTGAGCCGCACCTTCACCCGGCCCTGGATGTGCGCAGCTTCGGCCTCCGGCGGATATCTCGGTTTCACCTTCTTCACCGGCTTGACGTCGCGGAACACCGAAGGCAAAGGCGGCAACTCCGGCTCGGGCTCCGTCTTCTTCTCTTCCTTAGGAGGTTCGGGCTGCGGTTTCGGCTCGGGCTTGGGCAGCTCGATCTTCGCCGGCACTTCATCTGGAAGCAGTTTCGGAATCTGGATCGGGACCGGGTTCTTCTCGCGCTTGATCTTCTTCTTCGGCGGCAGTTTCTGTTCCTTTTTCTTCTCCGGCTCCGGACGCGGCTCCATCAGCGGTGGCGGCTCTTCGAGCCGCACCGACATCACCTGGGTGGGTGGCGGCTCCCGCCAGTCCGGCAGGAACGACCAGTCCACGCCGTAAACCAGGAACGGGACCAACAGCTCGAAGCCAAGCGCGATCAGGCCGGCGCGCCACATCGGCAGGGTGTGCTCGTCGATATCCTTTGCGTCGGCCCACAGCGGGCCGCGCGACTGGGGTGTTTCCAGAATCATTTCTTCTCGGCGATGGCGGCGATGCCTACCGACGAGATACCGGACCCGCGGATCGTATCCATCACGCCGAGCAGCATTTGCAGCGGCACGTCCTTGTCACCGGCAAGCACGACATCCACCAGACCGTCTTTCTTGAGCGCGTTGAGCCGCGCTTTCAGCTCGTCGGGGTTGACCTGCTTGCCTGCCACGACCACCTTGCCGTCCTTGGTAACGCCGACTGTGATGGTCGAGACCTTGAGTTGCTGCGTGGTTTTCGAGCCCGGTATTTCCATCTGCACGCCCGAACCGGCGATCATGTTGAGCGAAATGACCACGAAGAACACCAGCAGGAACATCATGATGTCGATCATGGGAATCACTTCGACGCGCGGCCGGTTGGCGTCGAAGTATCCGCCGCGCCCGCGGGCAGTCACTGTCCCCTCCCCGCCTTGATCGCGGCGGCGCTCGCCGCATGCGCGTCCCGCACGGAGACACCCTGGTGCGCCGAGCCGCCACCGTAGAAGCGATTGATCACCATCACTTTCAGCAGATCCATCTGGTGCAGCGCGAGGCGAACGCGCTTGTTGAAGTCATTGAGGAAGAGCACCGCAATGATGGCGATGAACAGACCCGCTCCGGTTGCGACCAGGGCTTCGGCAATACCGCCGGTTACCATACGGGTGGCCGCGCCGCCGGTACCCGAAGTGCCGAGAATGTCGAAGGCGTGAACCATACCGATGATGGTCCCCAGCAGGCCCATCAGCGGGGCAAGCGTCACCGAGGTGTCGAGCACCCAGACGTGCTTGTCGATCTTGGGCATCTGCCACATGATCGCCTCCTCGATGTGGCGTTCCATGGTGCCGGCATCCTCCCCGCGCGAGGCCAGCGCCGAAGAGATGATGGAGCGTTGCAGCGAGCCTTCGTAGTGGTTGGCGAGTTGTTCGAGCTTTCCAACGTTCTGGTACTCGACCATCTGCAGGTCGTGTTCCATCGCCAGGCCCGACTTCAGCACCTTGTGGAAGAAGTACGAACGCTCGACGACCACTGCCAGCGTCACCAGCAGCAGCACCGCCATCAGCGGCAACAGGCCGCCTGACATGATGCTCAGTTCTATTAGTTTGTCGATCATTCTTTCTCTCCAAACGGTGAAGGGTAAAGGGTGAAGGGTAGAAACGATGTACCCGGCACTACAAGCAGATCTCTTCGAAAAATTCTATTCGCTGTTCACTGTTCACTGTTCCCTATTCACCGTTCACCGTTCACCGTTCACTGCTCTTCAACGGTGGATAGAAAGGTACGCCATAGCGCTCGGAGAGGCGTTTGGTTTCGCCGCTCTTGAGCATTTCGGCGAACGCCTCGTTGATGAACTGGATCAGCTCGGTTTCTTTTTCTTTCACACCCCAGTTGTTGTCGAAGCGCATTTCCGGTGGCGGCACGTAGCCCTTCACCATCTCGAACTCCGCTTCCGGGTGCTGGAGCTTTGCCTGCGATATTGCACCCGACCAGATCATCGCGGCGTTGACCTGCCCCCTGATCAGCGCGTCGATGACCTGATAGTTCTGGAAGAAGGTTTCGTGAGGGATGCCGTTGGCCTGCGCGTACTCGCTCATCGGAGAGTAAGCCGGCACGCCGATCTTGACGCCCTTCGCCTTGGCATCGTCGAGGGTTTTCACATCCGCCGCCGGCCCCTGGGTCACGAGCACGTAACCGGTGCTCATGAACGCCTTGGTGAAGGCCATTTTGTGCTTGGGCATGTGGTGATCGTCCCCGGTGTATGTCAGCCCGAGGAAAATGTCGCAGATGCCCTTGTCGATGGAATTGCCGAAGGTAACGCCAACGCCGAAGCGCATCCCGGTATTCACCCAGGCGATGCTGACGTCCCAGCCATGTTTCTTGGCGATCGATTGCAGAATCTCGATTTCCAGGCCCGGCGGTTCGTTCTTGCGCGCGGTGCGGGAGAAGGGCCAGAACCAGGCATCGGCACAGGCGAGGATGCGGCCCATCTTCTGCACGCGTTGCATCGCCGGCACTTCCTTCAATTCATCGGGGATCGCCGTCGGCGCGAAATTGCGGTAGCCGGACTGGTATAGCCGGTCGCTCAGGGGATCGAAGACCTCCGGCTGCCGATAGCCCATCTGCGGCTTGCGGTTCCTGCCGTAGACGTATTCCGGCTCGAGTTCGAAAACCTCGGCGGCTACGGCTTCAACGGCAACAAGCGTTGAGATTGCAGCCGCCAGCAACAGGGCGGCGCTGCGAGGAAACGTCCGCATGATGAATTCGTTGAAAAGCCGGCTTGACGTCTGTTGCCGCGTGAATTGCCGCCGGAACGGGATCAGATCGACTGCGAGGAAGACCTGCCGAACACGGGTTGCGTGCCGTAATTGACCAGGGCGTAATCCTATAGCAAATCCGGCGGAAGTCGAAATTGGCTGATGAGCCAGTGATGTATAAGCAATTCATGGCAGTTTAGACACGATCAGAAAGACAGTGCCCGAACGGCAACTTCCGACACAACACAGTCGTTCAAGAAACACGAAACACCAGAACTCGGAGCGAGCCCGTTTGTCAGACGGGCGGGCAGAAAATGCTATGATTGCCATGCTCGAGCAAACGCCGGGGCATCCAGGCTTCGGCGCCATATTTAGTTGATGTTCGATCCAGACGAAAACCCCTGTCATGCCTGATCCGAGCGTTTCTGCGGCCGGCCACAAAGAGTGCGATGTCCTTGTCGTGGGCGGCGGTCCTGCCGGCTCGACCATCGCAGCCTTGCTCGCCGAGAAAGGCTGGCGCGTGACCTTATTGGAGAAAGAGCACCACCCACGCTTCCACATCGGCGAATCGCTGCTGCCGCTCAACCTGCCGATCTTCAAACGCCTGGGGGTGCTGGAACAAGTGGCAGCAATCGGCATCAAGAAACCCGGCGCCGACTTCAGCTCCAACCTCGAGATCAGCGGCCACCAGCAGTTTCATTTTTCCTTCGCGCTGGACAAGAGCCATCCCTATGCCTACGAAGTTCGCCGCTCCGAATTCGACAACCTGTTGCTCCGCAACAGCGCAGCCAAGGGCGCCCAGGTGCTGGAAGGGGTGCGCGTGACTCGCGTGGACTTCCCGAAGGGCGGAAATCCGCAGGTCTACGCGGTGGACGAGCAAGGCCGGGAATGCAGTTGGGTCTGCCGCTTTTTAGTGGACGCTTCCGGCCGCGACACCCTGCTTTCCAGGCAGTTTGACCTCAAGCAGAAGAATACCCACCACGCCAGTGCCGCGATCTTCGGCCACTTCCTCGATGTGGACCGGCGCGAAGGCGAGTATGCGGGCAACATCAGCATTTACTGGTTCCAGCACGGCTGGTTCTGGATGATTCCCCTCAAGGACGGCAGCATGAGCGTGGGCGCGGTCTGCCGCCCCGAATATCTCAGGAGCCGCAAGAACAGCCCGGCGGAGTTTCTGCTGCAGACCATCGCGCTGGGACACCCGGAGATGCGCCACCGCATGCGCAATGCGACGCTGTTCAACAACGAAGCGCGCGCGACGGGTAACTATTCCTACCAGTCGACACGCATGCGCGGCGAACGCTACATCATGGTGGGCGACGCCTACGCTTTCGTGGACCCGGTCTTTTCCAGCGGCGTGCTGCTGGGCATGAACAGCAGCGTCGAGGGTGCAAAGGCGGTCGATGCCTGGCTGCGAAAGGATGCCGCCGCCGAATCCCTGTTCCGGCATTTCGAGCGCATGGTCCTGCGCGGCGTGGAGACTTTCTCGTGGTTCATCTGGCGCTTCAACTCTCCCGGCATGCGCCACCTGTTGCTACAACCGGGAAATCCATTTCGCGTGCAGGAAGCGGTGATCTCGCTGCTCTGCGGCGATGTGTACAGCAACGCGGGCGCCCGCTCGCGCTTCTGGATGTTCAAGTTCCTCTACGCCGTGTTCAGCCTGCAGAATGCGCGCGAGTCCTTCCGCCTGTGGCTGCTGCGCGTGCGCAATCCGCGCGTCACCTTCACCGGCGGCACCACGCCGGTTGATACCGAGCAATAGGCAACTCCAACCAACGAGCGCGCCCTGCGCGTGCGCGCATCGTTCGTTGAGACTTCGATTTGCCCCTGAGTCGAATACGAGGGGCAGATTCACGGACGTCTCAGTAAATCCCTCAGGACAGGTCGCCGCGAATGGCTTTGATGAACATCTGCCGCATCTCGGCGTGACCGGCGGGACGCGGATTGCCGCCCGTTGAAGGATCATTCACGGCCATCGGCACCAGCACGTCGAGGTCGGCCTCCCTGACTCCAAGATCCGCCAGCGTGTTGGGAATGCCGATTTCATTCCGGAGCGCGAGCACCCCGTCGAGCACCGCCTGGAAACCCGGATTCGCCAACCCGAGGTAACGCGCCAGCCTCGTCAGTCTTTCTTCAATCGCCGGCCGGTTGAACACCAGCACGTAGGGCATCACCACGCCGTTGGTCTCGCCGTGATGCGAGTTATAGATCGCACCCACCGGGTGGCTCAACGAATGAATGGCGCCGAGCCCTTTCTGGAACGCGGTGGCGCCCATGCTCGCCGCCGCCAGCATATGCGCGCGAGCAGCGATATTTTTGCCATCCTTTACCGCGACCGGCAACCATTCTTTGACCAGCCGCATACCTTCCAGCGCGATTCCATCGGCTAGAGGATGGAATGCGGGCGCGCAGTAAGCCTCCAGGCAGTGCGCGAGCGCGTCCATTCCGGTCGCTGCGGTGATGCGCGGCGGCAGGCCGACGGTCAATTCCGGATCGGAGATCACCACGGCCGGGAGCATTTTCGGATGGAAGATGATTTTCTTGACGTGTGTGGCCTCGTCAAGGATCACCGAAGCGCGGCCGACCTCGGAACCGGTGCCGGCTGTGGTGGGCACGGCAATCGTCTGCGCCATGTCGGCGACAGTGACGCGGGTGTACCAGTCATCGCGATCCTCGAAATCCCACAACGGCCGCTTCTGCCCGACCATCAGTGCAATGGTCTTGCCGACATCGAGCGCGCTGCCGCCACCGAAGGCGATGACGCCGTCGCACTTGCCGGCCTTGTAGAAGGCCACGCCGTCATCGACGTTTTTGCCGATTGGATTGGCACGAATGTCGGAAAAGACGGCGTCCCCCAGTCCGGCCTTGCGCAACGACGCCAGCGCACTCTCGATCATCGGTAGCTTGCGCAGACCCGGATCGGTGACCAGCAGAGGCCGCTTCATGCCGAGTTCCTTGCACACGGCGGGCAGCTCGGCAATGCGTCCGGGGCCGAAGCGCACCGAGGTCGGGTAGTTCCAGTTACGGGTGAGGGATTTGGGATCCATGACTGAGCAGGAAAAAGGTGAAAGATTAGAGGTGAAAGAAGAAAGACGAGAGGGCACAAAAGGGTACCGAAAGGTTTACCCCTTTCAACTTTAACCTTTTACCTTTTCACTCGCCATTTGCGGATCACGTTGTGATCCGCAAATGGTAGGACTTCGGCCGGGTGAGTTGCTCGTAACCGACGCTCGACAAGGTGCAGCCGCGGCCGGAATCCTTGACGCCGGTCCAGGCCAGCGCCGGATCGAGGTAGTCGCAGCGGTTCATGAACCAGGTGCCGGTCTCGACCCGGTCGCCGATGGCCAGCGCCGCGTCCGGATCGGTGGTCCAGATCGCCGCGGTGAGGCCGTAGTCGCTGTCGTTCATCAACGCGATCGGCTTCATCGTCGCCCTTCACTTTCATGATGCCGATCACCGGCGCGAAGCTCTCCTCGTTCATCAGGCGCATCGAGTGATTCACGTTGACCAGCACTTGCGGCGCCATGTACGGCGTGCCTTCCTTGTCGGCGGAGAACGCCTTCGGAGTCGACCAGCGACTTTGCGCCCTGTGCGATCGCCTCCCTGACTTGTCCGCGGGCGAATTCCGCGGCGCGCGTGCGCACCATCGGCCCGAGATTCACATTGGCATCGAGCGGGTTGCCGAGCCGGTACTGACGCGTGAGTTTGACGAAACTGTCCACGAACTCGTCGTATATCTTCTCGTGCGCGTAGATGCGCTCGATGCCGCAGCACGACTGGCCGGAGTTGAAGAACGCGCCGTCCACCAGGTTCTCGACCGCGTGCGCCATGTTCGCGTCCGGGCGCACGTAGGCCGGGTCCTTGCCGCCCAGTTCAAGGCCGATGCCGATGAAGCGCTCGGCCGCTGCTTTCTGCACGGCATGGCCGCCGGCGACCGACCCGGTAAAGGCGACGAAGTCGATCAAAGCGGGACGCCACCATTCTCGAGGTCTGCTCGTGGCTGCAATGCACGAACTGGAACACGCCTTCCGGCAGGCCGGCTTCGCGAAAACTTTCGTCGTAACGTTCCGCGCACAGCGGCGTCTGGTTCGAATGCTTCAGGATCACCGCGTTGCCGGCCATGATCGCTGGCACCACCGAGTTCACCGATGTCAGGTAAGGATAGTTCCACGGCGCCAGCACCAGCACCGTACCGACCGGCTCACGCCTGATGAAGCGGCGAAAGCCCTGCTTCGGACCGGCGTCAATGTCGGCGAGGGATCCGGCGGCGATCTGCACCATGTGGCGCGCGCGCTCCTCGAAGCCGCGCACTTCGCCGGGCGACTGCGCCAGCGGACGGCCCATCTGCCGCGTGATTTCCTCGGCGATCTTCTCCTTGCGCGTCACGAAGGCGTCGACAAAGCGATTGACGATCGCGGCGCGCCCGGCAATCGGCACGCGTTTCCAATGCGCCTGCGCACGCCGGGCCCGCTCCATCGCCTGCTGGATATCGGCGTCGGTGGCAAGCGGCCTCTCGACATAAACGCTGCCGTCGATGGGGGAGATGGTGCGCTGAATACGTCATGGAGTGCGGAAGACTGATGAGTGAATGAGTGAATGTGTGAATGAGTGAAGGGATACAGCGCGAGAAATGGAGCGCGCAGAGTTCCTCAACTTGCAACGTGCACTACACCGATATCCAAAATATTCCCGTCATCCCTTATAACCCAATGCTCTCGATTCCGGGCATTTCACGAACTTACCCTTCACTCCTTTACTCCTTCACCCATTCACCCATTCACTCATTCACTCATTCACCACTAAATAATCTCAAAATACCGCTCCAGCTCCCAGTCGGTGACGGACTTGCGGAACTGGCGTTCCTCCCATTCGCGGGTGGCGGCAAAGTGCTCGACGAACGCATCGCCGAAACAGGCGCGCGCCGCCTTGGAGTTTCTCAATCTTTGCGCCGCATCCCACAGCGTGGTCGGCAGCGCGCCCTTGGCGGGCGGCTTTTGATCGTAGGCATTGCCGCTGATCGGTTTGCCCAATGGCAGCTTGTGCTCGATCCCCCACAAGCCGGAGGCGAGCGCAACCGCAAGACCCAGATAGGGATTACAGTCGGCGGCGGCAATCCGGTACTCGACGCGCTGGCTCTTTTCCGAGCCGGGAATGACCCGTAATGCACAGGTGCGATTCTCCGCGCCCCAGGTCGCGTGCGTCGGCGCCCAGTAACCCGGCACCATGCGGGTGTAGGAGTTGACGGTGCTCGCCACCATCCCCAGGAATTCCGGCATCAGCGCCTGCTGGCCGGCGACGAACTGCTGCATCAGCTTGCTCATGAAAAGCGGGCCCTTGGGATCGTGGAACACCGGCTTGCCCGCCTTGCTCTTCAGCGAAACGTGGATGTGACCGCTCTGGCCCGGCAGGTTCGGGTTCCACTTGGCCATGAAGGTCGCCATGCGGCCGCGGCGCTGCGCATGCACCTTGATGAAGGTCTTGAAAAGTCGCCGCCTTGTCGGCGGCGTCGAGGCCTTCGTCGACCGCGATCGCCGCTTCGAGCACGCCGGGGCCGGTTTCCTCGTGCAGGGCCTCGATGGGGAAGCGCATCTTTTCGCACAGGTCCAGGATCTCGTGGTAGAAGTCCGAGTGCACGGTGTTGCGGAGCACCGAGTAGCCGAAGTAGCCCGGCGTCATCGGCTTCAGGTTGCGGTAGTGCTTGTCGCGCACCCTGTCCGGCGTCTCGTCGAACATGAAGAATTCGTACTCGAAGGCGGCGTACACCTCGAAGCCCATCTTGTGCGCCTTGTCGAGCACCCGGCGGCAGCACGCCGCGCGGGCACACCGCCTTGGCCTCCTCGGCGAACTCGGCGAGGAAGAACAGCATGTCCGCTTCGAACGGCATCTCGCGGCAGGTCTCCGGCAGGATCCGCACCGGCGCGTCCGGATAGGCGGTGTGCCAGCCGGTGAATTCGCGTTGTCGTAGAGCTGGTCGTTCGAGTCCCAGCCCAGCACCACGTCGCAGAAGCCGAAACCCTTGTCCAGCGAACTGAAGAACTTCTCGCGCGACATGTACTTGCCGCGCAGGATGCCGTCGATGTCGAAGACGCCGACCTTGACATGGGTGAGCTTGCGCTCGCTGACGATCTTCTTCGCGTCGGCGACGGTCTTTACGTCTTCTGGTTTCATGGGCGGGTCGGTCGAGGTTGGAGTTGAATGCAAGCGCTCCTGCAGCCGGCCGATACTTTAGCCTATCCCTCGGAACGCGGGAATGCTCAATCCCAGGGAGGAAGGTAGGGGCCAATTTCGTGTCAAACGACGACCTTCTGATCGTGGGAAGCTTGGCGTCGGTCAACAACGCGCTGTTAGGTTGCACTTCTTTT
>CAVOIO010000019.1:0-40947 GCA_963695915.1 uncultured beta proteobacterium | reverse complement strand
CACCAATTGCTCTGTCATAAGCAGGCGGCATCCGAAGGGTTTGCCCCGCCGCGGGTGAATGGATTAGAGAAATTCCCGCTTTGTATCGTAGGCCAAGTGTTCCCGCCCAACTCGCCCGGTGTGGGTACAGTGAAGAAGCGCCACAGCAAATCGCCCGTTCCGGCGTCGTAGGCGCTCATGAATCCTCGAGTTTCATTCTCGCCGCCCGCGATGCCAATGAGGAGCAGGTTGTGCCCCGAGGCCGGCCCGCCTTTCGGGATTAAATGCTTGGGCACATAGACGGGTGGCGAGGTCAGATAGAATCCTGCGGCCACATCGGCTACCACGATCTTTCCCATGTCGCCGAAGCCGTTGACAACCTCGCCAGAGTTCGCGTCGAGCGCCCACAAGACGGCATCCTGCGTGGGCACGTACACTCGACCTTGGCCGTAGGCGACGCCACGGGTATTGCGAATGTTGGCTTGCCCGCGCACCTCCGGTATGTCACCCAACGGGAGTTGCCTGTCCCAAATCTTGGCGCCCGTTCTCGCATCGAGCGCGAAGGCGGTTTGAAAGGGGGTGAAGTAGTTGCCCGGATCGGCCAGGTACATTACGTGGCCGACGATAAGGGGCACTGGCGAAAAGGTATAGAAAGGGT
The DNA here is from genome assembly GCA_963695915.1 of uncultured beta proteobacterium. Lineage (GTDB taxonomy): Bacteria > Pseudomonadota > Gammaproteobacteria > Burkholderiales > JACQAP01 > JACQAP01. The sequence goes on along the minus strand of CAVOIO010000019.1, from coordinate 40,310 downwards.
CGTTGGTGCGAAAGGCCGGTGTGGAACTCCCACTTCAGCTCCAGGCGATGTACGTTTCCCCTGTTGATCTTGTCGAGCCGGGAGAAACGGGTCTGCGCGTAGTCGCCGCCAAAGGTGGGCCATTCGTCCTTCGGATACTTAGACGAATCGGCGGCAAGGCTCGGTGCCGCCATGATGCCAAGAACGCACAGCACAAAGCGCGCTCGTGAGTAAGCCGGATGTTTGTTGTCTCATTTTTCTCTCCTCCGAAACGACCGTTGAAAATGCGCTGACCGGCGCACAACTCCTTCAAGTGCGTCGGAACCTTCCGCGGCATTGGTCATAGTCACAGCGGCTATTGGACATGCTGATCCCCCATGCGCTTTGACTACGTTACAGAGTGGTACGAGTCGTACCGTAAAGAGCAGGCCCTGAGCCCGAAGATGACACGTCGGTTCAGCCGGGAAAGCCCAACCGACAACGTATTTGAACTTAGACTGCGGAAAAGTCTACGACAAGGTCATTATTGTTGACAAGTGCCTAGCATGCTTATTTCCTAATTGCTGCGCGGTCGGCGAAAACCTGTTTGGCAATGACCATCGCGTTAATGGCAGCGGGAAACCCGGCAAAGATCGCGACCGCCAGAATAATTTCCACAACTTCGGCCTCGGTGCAGCCGACATTCAGTGCGCCATTGATATGCACCACTAGTTGGGGTTGGCATGTGCCGAGCGCCGCAAGCGCGGAAATGGCGGCGAGCTGGCGGCTCTTTACGTCGAGCGCGGGACGCGAGTAGATATCGCCAAACACAAACTCCATCAAATAGCGTTCGAGATCCGGCGCGGTCTTATCGAATGTGTCGGTAAGCCTTTTTCCAGCCTGACCAGTAATGCGGCGGAAATTTTCCAAACCTTGTTTGTAGCGATCTGACACGGCGTCCTCCCCTAGTGTCCTGTTCCGTTAATTCGTGGCCGAAACCCAGACGAGAATCGGCGTGATGCTGTGTTACGAGTCCTTGCCGTGGTGCCCGCCACTGTCAAGGACTCGCGCCTTGCCTGACGCCAATTTCGCAGGTTTTCCGATCGATGATGGATTGCTGTGAAATAAATCATAGGACTTGCTGCGAAGATTGGAGACTTATCCTACGAATTAGCGGAACAGGACACTAGAGCATGATGCTATCGCGCAGGCGATGCCATCGATATGTTGAAAGCACGTTGGATCTCATGCCATGAGCCGATTGCGGCTTTCGATTATCAGCCCTTTCTAAATCTTTTTGGGTCAAGTGCCCCGTGGCTTGCCACATTATTAGACGGCACAAACCACCGTACCCAATCGACATGAGACTGCTCTGTGCGGATACTATAGCGCTTGCCGCGCAGCCGGCCGCAAAGCTGGTCCGGGAGTTTGAGTTACAGGGGGAGCGCGGACGGGGACCAAGGGGAGAACTCAGATGAGAAGACCGCATACGAACTCGTTGCGGCGCCGCGCATTTCTGAAATTCCTCGCGGCGTCGCCGTTGCTTGCTTACGCGCCTTCGCGGGGCTTTGCGGATGAGTCTCGGCGATTCGGCGCAGCCTTGGACATTGACCGCATCATCGAAAGTGCAGACGATGCCATCGATGTATTCGATTTCGAGGCTGCCGCGCGAAAGGCGCTTCCCCCAGCCCATTTCGCTTACATGGCCTGGGGGATCGATGGCGGAGCAACTCTTCAGCTCAACCGCGATGGCTTCGCTCGAATCGGGCTTCGCGCCCGCCGGCTCATCGACGTGACGAAAGTCGATACGAGCACTGAGCTGTTCGGGAAAGCTTGGAAGACGCCAATCATCCTCGCTCCAACAGGGAGCGAGAAGGCGTTCCACTCCGATGGTGCAATTGCTGCAGCGAAAGCCGCACGGTCGAGGGGGCACCTTCAAATACTCTCGACGATGTCCACCAGTTCCATCGAGGAGGTCACCGAGGCGACGGGCAGCCCCCTCTGGTACCAGTTGTATGCCACGCCGAGTTGGAGCGTGACCGAAGGGCTGCTCAAGCGAGCCGAGGCAGCCGGATGCCCTGTCGTAGCTGTTACCGTCGACATCCCGGCTGGCCGCATCACGCGAGACATCAGAAAGCGGGCCAAATACACAGACTCCAGACAGTGCCTGAGACTGCCACAGTATGAGCGTTGACGGATACGTTCGACGCAAGCCAATGTTCGATGGTCTGAACCTCGCGGGCTTAACTACCCTGATGGCTCCGCAACTGACCTGGGAGGTCGTCGAGCGAATCAAGAGCACCACGCGCATGAAAGTGGTGCTCAAGGGGATTGTCACGCGGGAGGACGCTCAACTCTGCATCGAGCACGGGGTGGACGGCATCATCGTCTCAAACCACGGGGGGCGCTCGGACGGCGGCGGTCGCGCCACCATCGCCTGCCTCCCCGAGGTCGTCGCCGGTGTCGAAGGTCGCATCCCCGTGCTCGTCGACAGCGGCTTTCGGCGCGGTTCGGATATTTTCAAGGCACTGGCTCTCGGCGCACGAGCAGTTTGCATTGGGCGACCTTATCTGTGGGGGCTGGCCTCCTTCGGCCAGTCCGGGGTCGAGGCCGTGCTCGATATGCTACGTGAGGAACTTGAGCTCGCCATGAGGGTGTGCGGAACACCATCGATCAAGCAGATCGGTCCAGGCCATGTGCAAGTTGCATGAGCGAAAATCTGCGACTGAACCCAGCAATGCACCAGGCCGCCCAACATAAACCAAGTGGTTGCTTGCTCGCAGGGTCCCAGGGGTCGGCTACGATGCGGCGAAAGACTTCACGCCCATCACCCAGTTCCTGCGCACGGCGGACCTGGAGACGAAGTACGCGGAGTATGGTGGCAGCACGGCGGAGGCGCGGGAAGAAGGACAAGCGCCTGACCTGGGAGGAAACGTACCGGGAGACGGCGCGTGCGAAGGCGGACTGGAGCGATCTCGACGCGACGATGGCGGACGGGATCGAGCCCGGCGAAAAGTGGTGACGCGTCGGGTCGGGCGCCACGGCGTATACCTCGCGGACCTCGACCCCATGCGCGGGCGCTAGATCGCCCAGACCTGGCCGGTTGTGGTCGTGAGCCAGGACGACACGAACCGTTTCCTCGATACCGTGGCGGTCTGTCCGCTGACGACGAAGCTTCATCCGCGCTGGCGAAGCCGGCTGAAAAAATATCCTCGCGCCTGTTCACAAGCGAACGGAGGAATTCAGGATGACCTATCGAACCAAAGTGTTCGTCCGTTCACTGGGACTCGCGCTTGGACTGCTGCTCGTTGCCGCCTTGTCGTGGGCCGCGGACCCGTATCCCACCCGCCCCATCCGCTGGGTCGTGCCGTGGCCCGCCGGTGGCGTGGCCGACACGCAGGCGCGCATCATCGCCGATCAGCTCGGCAAAGCGCTCGGGCAGCAAGTCATGATCGACAACCGTACCGGGGCCAGCGGCGTGCTGGGCGCCTACGCCGTTGCCAAGTCCAAACCGGACGGCTATACGCTTCTATACGTGTCGCCCAACGAGCAGGCTATCGCGCAGGCCATCGGCATGGAGGTCGGCTACGACGCCGCGAAAGACTTCACGCCCATCACCCAGTTCCTGCGCCGTCCCGCCGTGCTGGTGGTGAATGCCGCGCTCAACGTGCGTACCGTTGCCGAGCTGGTGGCGCTGGTCAAAGCGAAGGGGGGCACGATGAGTTATGGAACCCCGAGCGTGGCGCACTTCAATCACTTCGTGACCGAGGTGTTCAATCGCCGAGTCGGCATCAAGGTGCCTGCAGTGCCGTACAAAGGCGAAGCGCCCATGATCACCGATCTGATCGGCGGGCAGGTGGACTATGGGTTTGGCTTCGCGACGACCGTGGACCCTGTCGTCAAGGCCGGGCGTTTGCATGCGCTGGCCACGACAGGGCGCTTCGCGCTCCCCGCAATTACCCGATGTGCCCACATTCACCGAACTCGGCATGCCCGAAGTTGAAATGACCATTTGGACCGGGATGGCGGGCCCCGCCGGATTGCCGCCCGAGATCGTCGAGCGATTGCAAGTCGAACTGAGCAAAATCCTGCGCAACCCGACCATCAATACGCGCCGCGAATTCGCCGATTCCGAAATCATCGCCAGCAAGCCGGAAGAGTTCCGGGCGTTCCTTGCCGCTGAGCGCGTGCGCTGGCCGAAACTGGTCAAGGAAACGGGTATCAAGGTGCAATGAGTGCAAGGGAAAAGGGTCGGGCTTGGTGTTGTATAAGCAATGCAGCATCACAAGCCCGACTCCGATACCTGGTTCCGATACTTGTTTGACCCGGACGCTTGTTGTACTCACAGACGGATGCGGGTTTCGATCACACCGTTGTCCGTACGGAAGTGTTTGGCAATCTGCCCCGGCCTATCGCCGCGCGCGACGTGCGCCTTCCTCTCGATGAGCCGGTCCAGCAGCGGAGATCTGGGGATGTCGGACCAGATCTTGCGCGTCAGCGTAAACGCCATCGCGCACAAATCCGAAGGAATCTTCTCCGCGACAAAGTCCACGGGCGTGGCATTGTGGCTGCCGTGGTGCCCAATCTTGTAGAATGCCACGCGTTTGAACAGGTCGCTCCATTCCCGGTCCGCCATCGCCGACACGTATGATTCCAACGGCTGGCGATTCGACTACGGAGATCGGGGCGCCCACGTGAACGCGCACGAGCCAGGAAACCCGTGGTGGCCGGAGCCGTGGTGGTCATCAAGTGGTACCTGTCTGTCCATTTCGTCGCATACTTCGAAGTTCAGTAAGAATCCATGCACTCCAATATGAACACCACGGAGATATTCCTGATCGCCATCGGGATCATCTTCACCGTCCCGTATCTGATCTGGCGGGTGGGCAAGACCGACCACTACGCCCCTCTCGTGGTGGTGCAGATCATCACCGGAATTCTGCTGGGGCCCGGCATTCTGGGAAGAATTTTTCCGGACTACTACGCCTTCGTCTTCACTCAGCCGGTGGTCCAATCGTTGAACGGCATCGCCTGGTGGGCCGTGATGATCTTCGTGTGGCTCGCGGGCATCGAACTGGACCTGAAGAAGGCCTGGGCGCATCGCCGGGAGAGTGCCATCACAGCCGGGCTTGCCCTCGCCACGCCGCTGCTGTTGGGCGGCATCGCGGCCGCGGGCATGTTGCTGTTCGACGGCTGGATCGGTCCTGCGGCGATGACTTGGCAATTCGTCCTCGGCGTGGGCATGGCCTGTGCCGTCACCGCGCTTCCCATCCTGATTCTGCTCATGGAGAAGCTGGAGGTCCTGCGGCAACCCGTCGGCCAGCGAATCCTGCGCTATGCGAGCCTGGATGACATCGCCATCTGGGGCGTGCTGGCTCTGATCCTGATGGATTGGCAGCGCGTGAGCATGCAGGGCATGTTTCTGCTTGCCTTCGGAGTTTGCAGTTACGGATTCCGCAAGCTGATGGTGCGGCTGCCGGAGAGGGACCGCTGGTACGTGGGACTTATCTGGCTCGCCGTGTGCTCCTTCGGCGCGGATTGGTCGGGGCTGCATTTCATGGTCGGGGCGTTCCTCTCGGGGGCCGTCATGGATGGCGATTGGTTCGACCAGAAGCAGATGGACCTGCTGCGTCACCATGTGCTGTTGGTGGTGATGCCGGTTTTCTTCCTGAGCACGGGTTTGAGAACCAATTGGAGCGTCGGTGGCGAGACGGTGTTCATTGCCGCGGCCGCATTGCTCTTCGCTTCGGTAGGGGGCAAGTTGCTCGGCGTCCAGGTTGCGGGCAAGATCCTCAAATGGCAGCCGGGCGAGGCTTCGATCATTGGTTGGCTGCTGCAGACGAAGGGGCTGATCATGATCATCTTCGCCAATATCCTCATGGACAAGGGCGTCATCACCAGCGAGACGTTCACGGCACTGCTGCTGATGGCCATTGCGAGCACCATGCTTACGGTGCCCGTTGTATCTCCGAAACTGGCACGCATGAAGAACGCCGTTACCCAGGCTGCCTGATTGCGCGGCTTCAGAACGCCGGGCGCTTCACGGTATCGGTGCGCGTGCGGCGCAAGCCGTTTCAATTCCGGATTCCCGCAACCACCACCGGGCAATCCACTCGATCGCGTCCCCGTGGTTCGCGGGTGGCAAGAGTGGGAAAATGACCGTCAAGGGAGATACGATTGCCATGTCTGAAGCACTGCCGGGGGGGGAATAACCGTATGGGCGAAGTGATTGCGTTCGACCACATCCACCTGATCAGCCGGGATCCGAAGGCGGCCGCGGACTGGTACAAGGAAATGTTCGGGGGCGAGATTGCCGTGGAACAACCAAATTTACGCGGCGCGCCGCAAATCGATGTCCGGGTCGGCGGCATGACAATCGTCATCCGCGGACAACGACCCGGGGAGCACCCGGCCGCGACCAAACCCATGCAGCATTTCGACGGTTACTCCAGTCACGACGAGTGGGGGACCGATCACTTCGGTTTCACTTATCGGGGGGATCTGCGGGCGTTCTGCGCGGACCTGAAACGAAAAGGCGTGCGCATGACGGTGGAGCCGTGGGAATTCAAACCCGGCATGGTACTTTGCTATGTCACCGCGCCCGATGGCGTCAGCATCGAGCTGATTCAGGAATAATAAGCAGCGGCAGTCTGATCATTTTGCAGTGTTGGCAGCAAACTTCGGCTCTCCCAATCCACCACAGGAGGTCACATGAAGGTTCTAGCGATCGTAGCGACGGCGTTACTGGTCTCGGCAGGCATGACATCCCCCGCGATTGCGCAGGGCGGTGACGACATGACGTTCTTCCTGACGAGCATAGGGAAGGGCAACGGCGCCGACCTCGGCGGCCTGGAGGGCGCGGATGCGCACTGCAATGCGCTCGCCAAGGCGGCCGGCTCGAAGCGCACGAGCTGGAAGGCGTACCTGAGCACCTGGCTGCCGGGCGGTGACGCGGGCGTGAACGCGCGTGATCGAATCGGCGAGGGCCCGTGGCGCAACGCCAAGGGCGTAGTCGTGGCCAAGAACGTCGAGGACCTTCATTCCGAGAAGAACAACATCAACAAACAGACGGCGCTGACCGAGAAGGGCGAGATGGTGAAGGGTCGCGGGGATACGCCGAACGAGCACGACATCCTCACGGGCTCGGATCCGGCCGGCATGTATTCGACGGCGGCCGGCGATACCACCTGCGGAAACTGGGCGAAGAGCGGCGAGGGCTCGGCGATCGTCGGCCACCACGACCTGACGGGGCTGAAGGACACCCGGCACATGAAGTCCTGGAACTCCTCGCACGGCTCGCGCGGTTGCAGCCAGGATCAGCTCAAGGCTTCGGGCGGTGCGGGACTTTTCTACTGCTTCGCGGCGAATTAGAGGCGCAAGAGCGGGCGGGTGCTGGACGTGATTAAGCCGCCGCTTAATCCGGCACCTCGCTGCCGTAGGGCCGCGTAATGATCTCCAGGAAATGCCCACCCGGGTCCTCGAAATACACGCCGCGCCCGCCGAAGTGGGTATTGATCTCGCCCTTCTGCTTCCTGGCCGGATCTGCCCAGTACGTGAGCCCGCGCTTCTTGACGCGGCCGAAAATCTGGTCGAACTCGGCCTCGCTCACCAGGAAGGCGTAGTGCTGCGGCTCGAACGGGTCCTGCGTTTCGAAGAAGGCCAGGGTCACCTCATTGCCAGTCTCGACATCGAGGAAGGGGCCGAAGGGCACGGGCTTGCCCAGGCCGAAGAGGCTTGAGTAGAACTCCGCCGATGCGCGCTTGTCGCGCGCATGCACAATCGTGTGGTTCAGCTTGATGGCCATGGTGCCTCTAGCATAGCGCGGCTACCCGCGGGAGGCGAAGGGGCCAGGCTTTGTTTTTGTGGGCCTAAACTGAAGTCCCAAGTGCAACTCTAAAGAGGTGGGCAAGCGAAGATAGTATCGGTGCTCCATTAACCGGCAAGTCGAACGAGAAACGAAGAATTCCTGTTCAAATCGCTGCATGAAGTGATAAAACTTACACGAACCGAACTTACTGCCTCACTTCTGGCGATTGCGCGTGACCGGAAAATTCACAAACAGATCCTTCAGGACCTGATTCGATAATCCTCGACGCGTGGACATACCTTGCCATTCGATGGCCTTCCTTGGCGCAATACGCACTGGTATAAATGATGGGGGACGGCGGCAGCGCCGTCGGGGAGGCTGACCATGCAACGCATCCTGGGTTCGCTTGTCACGCTTGGCGCGGCCTGCTGGCTGTGCGTCTATCCGGTAGTGCTGGTTAGTGCGGGCCTGTTCGTGCTGCTCAATGTGGACCAGGGCAACGAGCTGCTCGATTGGACCGCGTCTTCGGATTCACTCCGCCTCAAAGCGATCTTCCACATCTCGGTTTTCCTGTGGTCGCTGTCCGCGTGGTACTGCAGCCGAGTGCTCCTGCGGCGCCGCTTCGGAGGACGATTCGGCTCGCCGGCGCTCGAATCTAACGATCCCTTCGTGCATTTCATACGGGGGTGGCTGCCTCGCTTCCTCGGAGTCGTGATCTACTTCTGGCTCGCGATCTATTTCTTCCGCAACAATGCGCCGCTCGACGGCGCCGTGGTCAGCGCGATCGGCATTGTGTACACGGTGTTCGTCCTGTTCCGGCACAAGGTGATCAAGAACATGCCGGTCGACGGGGCGCAGAGCGACAAGCTGGAGCCCATCACGTTATGGGTGGTGCTGGCGTCGCTCACCCTGTCGTACCTGCTGTTCGCTGCCTTTCTCGCGTCTCCGGTCGCGGTGCCGCGCTTCATCGGCGCGGCGCCAATCATCCTGCTGGCGTTCAGTTCCTGGATTCTGTTCGGCAGCCTGGTGCTGGTACTGTTCCCCAAGGCGAAGGGATGGCCATCGTTCGCGCTGTTGCCGCTGTTTCTTGCGCTGATTTCGGGTGGTGTCGACAACCACGAGTTGCGGCGCATGGAGGCGGGGACGGCGAATCCGCGCGCCGATTCCATCGAGAAGGCGGCGGCGCAGTGGATCGGGGCGCACGAGGCCGACATGCAAATGGCACAGAAGCGTGGCGTGAAGTCCTATCCCGTTTACATCGCAGCGGCGGAAGGCGGAGGCCTTCGTGCGGGTTACTGGACCGCAAGCGTGCTCGGGGAACTCGAGGACGCGACCGATGGACGTTTCTCACGCCACCTGTTCGCGATCAGCGGCGTGTCGGGCGGGAGCCTCGGCGGTGCGGCATTTGTCGCCGAACTGGCGGGCGATAAGGTTCAGTGCGACCGGGCACAGCCCGCCGGCGCGCGCAACTGCGCGCGCGCCTTGCTCGCCAGCGACTTCCTCTCGCCGGTGGTTTCCTACTTGCTGTTCCCGGACTTGGTGCAGCGGTTTCTGCCGGTGCGCATACCGGCGCTGGACCGCGCCAAGGCGCTGGAACTCTCCTGGGAAGAGTCCTGGAAGGAACTCCATCCGCAGGCCGGGCGCAACCCGTTCGCTGCGCCCTACCACGACCTGATCCGCTCGCGCAAGGACGGCAAGCCGCTGCCGCGGCTCTTCTTCAACGCCACGCGGGTGGAGACGGGCAACCGCGTGCTGGTGAGCCCGGCGAGGTTCAGCCGCGACGAGATGCCGGAGGTGGATGACCTGCTGGCGGTGGGCGGCGAGAGCTGGACCCTGCCGCTCAGCTCGGCCGTGCACTTGAGCGCGCGCTTCACCTACGTGAGCCCCGCAGCGCGCATCTGCGCCGACGGCCGGCCCCTGTGCGACGACGACAAGGTCTGGGGCAGGGTGGTGGATGGAGGCTACCACGAGAACTCCGGCGCGCAGAGCGCTGAGGGCGTGCTGCGCGCGCTGCGTCGCGCCTGGCGCAAATTCTCGCAAGGCCGCGATGACCTGCCCGCGCTGGAGCCCAAGGCGGTGATTATCACCAACGACGGCGGCAGCACGCGGGTGTGCGACGAAGCACGCGCCGCGCCACCGGAACACGGTTTGACGGAACTGCTCTCCCCGGTGCGTGCGCTCTGGAATTCGCGCACCGCGCGCGGCGACCAGGCGCGCCGCGCGCTTGCCGACGCCGCCGCAGGCCGACGAAGCGAGCGTTTGCTGGAGGACTGCGGCAAGGACGGCCTGCGCAAGAACACGCACGAATTCGCGCTAGCGCGCGACGCCTCGCAGTCCGGCTCGGCACCGAAGAGGCAGCCTGCACTCGGCTGGTTCCTTGCGCGCGGGTCGGTGGACTACATCCATGAAGCCTTGTGCCGCGACGTGCATCGCGAGGCAGTGATGCGGGTGCGCACCGAGTTGGGGATGGAGGGGGCGTACCAATGCTCGCCATGATTCATGGCGCAACGCGATACTGGCTGGTGTACTTGTTCACGATAGCAAGAATCCATAGCGCTTCCACGATCGAAGGAAGAGTGGGGTCTACAGGCCTACACCTCATAGTCCGTAAAATGAAGTCCCAAGTGCAACTGAGAGAGGTGGGCAAGCTGAGATAGGATCAACGTGCTCGAGAAGTTGCAATGTCTCTTCAACAATCTGTCTCGCGTCAAACGCAGGCACGACCCAAGCGTAATTTGGAGTAGCTCGGACCTAGGCTGACAGTCAGTGCCTGACCAATCCGACACGTTCTTGCCGAAACGGCAAACACAAAGGGCGCGACTTGCGTCACGCCCCTTGCGGTTTGCTTCGGCGCTCCGGTCGGATAACCCTCAATCATCGGGTTTAAGGTGGTCGCCGCCCGTCCGCATCAGGCACACCCGAACGAAATGGCGCGCACAACAGCGAATGTCTTGGGCAACAACCGGATCGTCATGCCTTGGGCTTGAGAATCGACCCTGTCCCGGCGTGCGGAAGCAAATCCAGTGAGCGCCTTTCGTCCGTCAATGTCAAGGAACTTCCGCTACCGCTTCTTTTTCGAATTCGCCGGCGGCGGTGCGTCTTTTTTGTAGTCGCCGATGATCCCCTTGACGGGACAGATCTTGAATACGGGGCACTTGATGCAGCCCACTGCCAACGCAACCGGGCAAAGCGTCATGATAGGTCTCCCAGGAAAATCCGCGGCCGGCTTGCACGCCGCTGTGAGTCGGATGGTACTCCCGGGCACACCAGACGGGACCACATTTCACGACACAGTCGGGCATCTGAACTTGGGGGCCAGGCGCAAGCTTCCCCGATTTGTAGACAGTTCAAAACTGGAGCTTCCGCGGTAAGTAACTGCTCGCGGTAACGTGCTGGCGGCAGGGACAGTGGAATATCTCTCGCCGCATGATGCGCCGCATCACCGGATTCGATTGTCGCCATCCCCGCACTGGTTTATTTTCGTCTCTGCCTGACTACAAATAAAATGGAGGAGACCGCCATGCCACACGCTCGGCGCATTGCTGCTGCATTTGCTCTCTGGTTCATCGCAGTTGCCGTACTTGCCGCCGACCTCCCGCGCGCAAAGCCGGAATCGGTCGGGCTGTCCTCGGAGCGGCTCGAGAACATCCGCAAGGTGCTCGGGGCGAAAGTGGATGCCGGCGAAATCCCCGGCTACGTCGCGCTGGTCGCGCGGCACGGCAAGGTTGTTTACTTCGATGCGTACGGGGTGCAGAACCCGAACACGAAGAAGGCGATGTCGCGCGACGCGATCTTCCGCATCTATTCGATGACCAAGCCGATCACCAGCGTCGCGGCGATGATCCTGGTGGAAGAAGGAAAGATCAGACTCTCCGACCCGGTTTCGATGTACCTGCCGGAACTGGCGAGTCTGAAAGTGGCGACCAATGCCGGAACCGTGAAGGAACCCACCGAGGTCCAGACCCGGCCGGCGACCAATCCGATCCGTGTGGTGGATCTGCTGCTGCACACTTCCGGGTTCACGTACGGGTTCTTCAAGCCGTTCCCGGGCGGCGGACCGGTCGAGCAGATGTATGCCGACGGCGGCGTCAACGATCTGGAGATCACGAACGCCGAACTGGTCACGCGCATCAGCAAGATCCCGCTGAAATACGAGCCAGGCACCACATGGTGGTACAGCCACTCGACCGATGTGCTCGGGCGCCTGATCGAGGTGGTCTCCGGCATGACGCTCGCGGAGTTCTTCGAGAAGCGCATCGCCAAACCGCTGGGAATGACCGATACCGCTTTCCAGGTCGCACCCGGCAAGGTGTCGCGATTCGTCGAACCCTTTGATGACGACAAAAAGGGGCTGACCCTCCTTTACACCGATCCCACCAAGCCGGTGAAATTCGAGGCCGGCGGCCAGGGCCTGACATCGACAGTCATGGACTATGCGCGCTTCGCGCACATGCTGTTGAACCGCGGCTCGCTGGACGGCGCGCGGATCCTGGGCAGGAAGACGGTGGAGTTGATGACCACGGACCAGGTCGGACCGGGCATCGACCACGGCCCGTTCTACCTGCCCGGACAGAGCCACGGCTACGGCTTGCTCGGCGCGGTCCGCATCGACGGCCCGCGTGCACCCACGCCGTTGAACCCGATGGACGGCTCGGTCGGCGAGTACTACTGGGCCGGCTACGCCGGGACGTACTTCTGGGTGGACCCGAAGGAAGAACTGGTCGGCGTGTACATGATGCAGTCGGTAAAGCAGTTGTTGCCGTTCGCGACGTCGTTCAAGACCCTGGTGGTGCAGTCGGTGGTTGAATGAAAAGGCAGGGACGAGGGACGAGGGAAGAGGGAAGAGGGAAGAGGGGCGAGGGACGAGGGAAGAGGGAAGAGGGACGAGGGAAGAGGGGCGAGGGAAGAGGGACGAGGGGCGAGGGAAGAGGGACGAGGGTTTTAGAGCTTAGTCCTTACTCCTTCACGCCTTCACTCATTCACTCATTCACGCCCCTCCAAGCCCCTACCGTTCATACCGCCCTTTCGGCCGCTCGTTCCACGCCCCGTCGGTACGGAATCCGTCTGTCATGCCATATCCGCCATATGGCGGATTTCCCTGTGCTCGAGGGTGAAATGCGCGTCCAATAGACACATACCGTCCTCGCCACGGGACACCAGAAAAAGCTAGGATGGGTTCTCCGAAGTGAAAAAGGAGTGCAAATATGACCGAACGTTTAATTCTGGACAGCAACCGGCAGATCGCACAAGCGAAGCCCCAGCTCACGGCGGCGCAAATGGCCTTGCTCGAACGCAAGGTGCTGCCACTGAATACGCTACTGCATGGGGCTTACTACAACGGACTGCTGGACAATGTGACGACCGTCGGCCGCTGGCACGCAGAAAAGCGCCGCTTTGTCTTCTGGGAGCAAAACGTGGATCAACCCAAATCAAAAGCGATCCCGCACGTGGCGGATCTCGGAACGGGACCGCGATTCGCTCCGCTTTCCCGGCAGGAATCCGAAGGGGGAGCCCATATCAGCGACTTCGCGTTCGCAACGACCAGATGAACGAGCACTATCCATTTCGATACTGAGGGGTCACGGCTGTACTTTATAGCTGCAGTCCCCAATTTCGCCGCCTCACCGATAGAACGCCCTTAACGGCTCTGCCTGACCCCGATCCGCTACGTCCTGACCCGCGCCGGCCAGTCGCCGCTACCGATCTCCCTGATCGGTGACCGACGCTTGATGCTCCACCGCCTTCGGTGCCGAATACAAAATCAGCAGACCGGCCACCAGGAAGCCGAGATCCACTATGCCAATCCAGCGCAGCCAGAGCGGGATTCCATAAAGATATGCACCGACCGGGAAGAAAGACATGACGAACATTAGCAACAGGGCCAGGCCGTGACCGCGTAACGACGCGATCACGGCGAATATGGCAATCAGCATCATCAGTACGCCGATCGCGATATGCACGGGAGAAAGTGAAAAGGTGCCCTGAGGTGTTCCGAGGGCCCACAGCCACAATCCGCATGCCGCAACGCCAGACGCCGCGCCGATAATTTTCCCGGCAATTTGCAACAGCGTCCTCAGCATGTCAGTTTTCATGAACCGAACACATGTAAGGGGTCAATCGTTACCGGGATCGAAGTAAATCCGCACAGTACCTCCAGTCGCATGATGGCTGCAACGCTCCAGTCTTGCGTCATGGCGAAGGTTACTACCGTGTGCATTGACTTGGCAAAGAGCGAGATCGCAAGGGCTTGCGGCGACGCGAGCCCTTTTCTATTTCCGGTATCGCGCTCATCCCCCTTCTCAGCCTGCCTTGACCCAGAGCATGCACCAGCCGTTGGGGCTGACCTGGCCCTCCACCACCTTGCAGGTGTTGGACCCGGCAATGAAGTTCACGCAGTTGCCGCATTTCTGGTCTCCCTTGGGCTGACCCTTGTACTGCGCCTGCGCCTGGCTCACTTTAGCGCTCTGCGCCGGGCCGGGCGGAGTCTTACTCGTGGAAGTTGCACTGGCCGGCGTGCCGGTCGAGCTCTCCTCCTGCTTCGCTTTGCACCCCCAGAGAGTCAGGGTACAACCGGCGGCGAGCGCGCCGCGCAGTATGGTTCTACGTTGACGAACATGGGCTTTCATCATTCATTCTCCTTCGGCTAACCAGCAGTCCGTCGGGCTTTCATTCGAGGGTTTGGTGGATCGTCACAGTCGAGACGATTCGCGTTTCCGTTGCAAATGGGCTCGTGTGCAATGGCGCAGTCTACCTCCGGGAGACTTGCATGGGTCGTCGCAGTGAAATTTCAGGATCTGAACCAATGAGTGCATGAGCATGACTCCATGAACACACGTGGCAACAGCACGAAGCCCGGAGCTCTGGCTCAACCCACAGGTCCACTACGGCCTGCGCGTCGTCAGGCGCACGACTTGACCGCGGCGGCAGAGCCGCCGCATCGGCGTCTGATGTAGTGACAGTCAGTCCACGAGCTTAAGAAAGCTCTGATCAAGTTCCGCAACGTGCGTCGCGGAACTTGATCAGAGCTTCCTTAAGATGCAATGTACGCCTTGCATCATGTCCGCCGGCGAATCATCCGCTACACCCAAGAACGCAACCGCCGGCCGAGCGTTAACTCCATGAGATCGTTCCGTGTCATGGAGGGCAATCTACGGAATGTCCAGAAAGAGGAGGCTTTGCGATGAAACGGCTATTGGCAAAGACAGGAATGATTTGTGCGATTGTAGTGCTCTTCGTTGGCAGTGCGGGCGTTCACGCGCAGATCGCCAAGAACGTGGCGGCAAAGAGTCCGTGGGGTCCCGCCGACGAGATCGGGACCCTCAACATGATGACCGATGCCTCCAGGTTCGACGTTCTCAAGCAGGTCGCTGGCGGCAAGGTCTACGATCTGGGCGTGGATCTGTTCGTAGGGATGCCGACCTGCTGTGCTCCCTTCGGGGATCCGACCTTTCAGATATGGATGACGCATACGCCCGCCCAGGACACCGCCAAGGAACTGCTGTCCTACTCCGGCGACGGCGTCTCCATGTACACCCACACCGGCACTCACCTCGACACCCTCAATCACTTCGGGCTGCACGGGAAGATCTGGAATCAGGTCAGCGCCGAGGACGCGCTCGGCGTTCGGGGATGGACCAAGTCGGGTGCGGACAAATATCCTCCGATCGTTGCCCGAGGGGTGCTCATCGATGTGGCGAAGTCCAAGAACGTGGCGCACTTGCCGACGTCCTATTCCATCACGGTGGCGGACCTGCAGGAGGCGCTGAAAAAACAGGGTACGACGCTTCGACCCGGGCGATGTCGTCCTGACGCGGACCGGGGCTCATGACCCTCTGGCCCGATCCAGCCAAGTACCGTCTCGCGGATCAAGCCGGCCTGAGCCTGGAGGCGGCCCAGTGGCTGGTGGAAGGGCAGCAGGCGATGCTGCTGGGGGCGGATAACTTCGGCGTCGAGAGCTTTCCCTCCAAGGACCCGGAGAACTTCGTTCCTGTACACACCTATCTGCTCGCCGAACGAGGGGTCTCGCTCCTCGAAGCCTTATGGCTGGAAGACCTGGCGAAGGATCAGGTGTACGAGTTCCTGTTCATCGCCTCCCCTCTGAAGATGCGGGGCGCAACCGCGTCGCCGATCCGCCCGCTTGCGATTTCCATTCAGCGCAAGTAGGGCACGGACGGGCACTATTGGAGTTGCCATGAAATGCCCGTTTGCCGAATTCTGGTAATGCGGTTCGAGGCAGCCCTGGCCAGTGGGTGGTCAATGCAGCATGCAGTACGTTGCTCCGAACGACGATGAAGTGGCGACTTGGGTAAAGGGGGGCGTCTTGAAATGTAAGCAACTCATAGTTCAAGCCCTGAATTTCTTTCCTCTCTCAAGAGGAACGTGCCCGGCGATCTCCACGACGCGGTTTCGATGGCGGTGATGCTCGAATCCTCCATGGCCGGCGCGTCCAAGGCCGAGCGGTGCGCGTGGGTGCATCTCTCGGTGAAGGTGATCGGCGGGCACTGCGTCGCGTTGCGCAAGGCGTTCTCACTCGCGGACAAGCTCGAGCCTCTCCGGGAAGCGGCGCAGCGCGCGGTCGAGGGGCCGCCTCATTGAGCCGCTCGACACACGGAGGAGCTGTCGTCTTCAAGCTGACGGCCGAAGGCCCCCGCTACCTCCTCGTCGAGGCGAGCGGAACGCGCGACCGGTGGGTCTTTCCGAAGGGGCACGTCGAAAACGGGGAGACCGCCGCCGACACTGCGCTGCGCGAGGTCGCCGAGGAGGCGGGCGTGCGCGCGCGGCCGGTCCGGCGCCTGCGACGCGTCGAGCAGAAGCAGCAAGGGGAGTCAATCTCCATTGTGTACTTCCTCCTGGCCTACGCCGGCCGCACGACGCCGCTCGAAAAGCGGAGGATCCGCTGGCTCACGTTCGACGAAGCGGCCGAAGCGCTCGACCTCGTCAAGAACCGGCGCGTGCTGCGCTCGGCGGATCGCCTGATCTCGCTCGCGATGGGGGAGGAGCCGCCGCGACATCGTATCCGCCGCGCCGCCGCGCGCCTTGCCGAGTGGCTCGTGCTGGGAGCGCTCGCGCTCGTGTTCGTGGCGCCCATCCCACTCATCGCGGCGCCGCTCGCACTGCCGGCCGGGATGCTCGTGAGCTTCGCCATGCGCGCGCTCTTGCGCCCGCTCGAGGGCCTTGCTTCCGGCGATGGCGAGGTCGTGCTTCCTCCGGGAGATGATCGGCTCCGCCTGATGATAGGAGGGGCGGAGTGGATGACGCGGACAGACTATCTCGGAGGCCCGGTTCGCATCGCGGCCGCGTTCGCCGTCCTTCTGCCGGGAGTCCCCGCGAGCAGCGGATCGTGGGTGGCGCCGGTGGGGCTCGCCCTCGCCGCCCTCCTTTCGTGGATCGCGACGAGGAAGGGCCGCGGCCAGCCGCGACCGAGAGCCGCCGTGCTCCGCGCTCCCGCCCTCTGGCTCGCCCTCGCGTTGGCGGCGCACTCGATCGCCACGGCCGTCAGCGTTCTCTGGCTCATGGCCACGTTCGCGCTCTCCGCGTCGTCCGCGGTCGCCTGGTGGTGGCTCGAGCGCCGCCGCGCAGGCGTTCTCGCGGCAGTCGGCGGAAGTCGCGCGTGAGGCGCCCCGTAACGGAAAACAGTGGAACAACGGGGTCAGGGACAACAGGGACAGCTCAGGCCTATACGTTAAGGGCGCCATGGCATAGCTTTCTGCAACGCCCACCCCAACTACCGTACAGGTTGCTTCGCCGCGTCGGTGCGCTGCTGTAGTTCCAATGCAAGTTCAGTATTCCTTGTCGCGTCAAACTTGTCGCGTCAAACTTGTCGCGTCAAACGTAGGTGCGACATAAGCGAGATTTGTAGCAGCTCAGACTTGAACCGACTGAAAGTGACTGACCAAGTCGACCCCAAATCATATTTGAGAGTTTGAAATCGGCCAAGCAGACATTGGAGGGTCGAATCTGCATTCGCAGCTTGGAAAGCTGCAACGAGGTTGGCGGCCGCAAACTTGACCAGATGGGCGAAACGAACATTGAGCGGAAATGGTTCTCGACCGTGTCCGTGATTCCTGCTAGGAGGGAGATCGCCCGACAATTTGGGCAGGATCGTCAAAGTGACCCGCGAGCAGCCGATCGAATTCCTTCTTGACCACCGCGTAGCACTCACATACTTCTCGCTCCAATCGCGACCGGTCAAGCACCGTAATGTGGCCACGGCTGTAGCGAATCAGACCGGCACGCTGCAAATTCCCGGCGGCCTCGGTGACACCCTCGCGGCGCACGCCCAGCATGTTGGCAATCAGCTCCTGGGTCATGTTCAGCTCGTTCGAGGACAGCCGGTCCAGGCTCAAGCAGCAGCCAGCGGCACAGTTGCTGCTCGACCGAATGGTGCCGGTTGCACACCGCGGTCTGCGTCATCTGCGTGATCAGCGCCTGGGTGTAGCGCAGCAGCAGGAGGTGCAGCACCGGCCTTGGGGCGATTGAATTCCTGCTTCAGCAACTGCGCTTTCAGCCGATAACCGTAGCCCGCGCTCTGCACCACGGCCCGACTCGGCGTGGTGTCGCCGCCCATGAATAGCGCAATGCCGAGTATTCCCTCATTGCCGACCACTGCGATTTCGGCCGATGCGCCGTCCGCCAAAGACATAGAGCAGCGACACGATGGAGGTGGTCGGGAAGTATACGTGCCGCAATTGTCCGCCAGACTCGTAAAGGACTTCGCCGAGCGGCATCGAAACCAGTTCCAGATGGGGCGACAGGCGCTCGAACTCGGTCGCTGGCAGGGCGGCGAGAAGATGGTTTTGCTTCGGGCTATGGGGAGTGGGCATAAGCGGACTCCCTATACCCGGTCACTACTTCGGGATTGCCATGCCAGTCCGAGTAAGCGCCGCATCCGAAAAAGCCTACGGTACGGCGAACCCCGTGCCTATCGTGAATACCCGACGGAAACCATCGTATTTATCCTACGATGGGAAAATCCGAAAGAACTATTCGAGCGGAGTGATGCCGTGCCGGATCGCGTATTTCACCAGCGAGGGCAAATCCTCCAGTTGCAACTTCTGCATCAGGCGGCCGCGATACGTTTCCACCGTCCGCGGCGAAAGGCCCATGATCTCTGCCGCCTCGGCGTTGGATTTGCCTTCCACTACGAGCTGCAATATCTCGCGCTCTTGCGAGTTCAGGCGGTCGACCCCGCCGGGCCCGGATGGTCCTTCGGGGTATTCGCCGAGCAGCTTTTCGCCAACGCCTTCTCCCATGAACTGCCGGCCCGCCGCGACGGCATGTACTGCCCTTACGACTTCATCGCCCGCAGATTCTTTGAGCACATAGCCGCGCGCGCCGGCGAGTAGCGCCTGCCGGATGACCTTCGCGGAAGAGTGCATCGAGAGAATCACCACCCCTGTGGCAGGGGCCCTGGTTACGATGGAGCGCGTCGCTTCGATGCCATTGAGCTCAGGCATTGTGATATCCATGACCACGACATCGGGTGAGAGCTGCGCCGATTTTTCGACCGCTTCCCGGCCGGTCTCCACGACTGCAACCACTTTCACCTCTGAATCGATTTCCAGCAACCGGCGCACGCCGTCCCGCAGAACGCCGTGATCGTCGGCAAGCAGGACTCTTATGACCATTTGCCTGTGGGGATCCGGAATTCGACACTGGTTCCCGCCCCCGGTGCAGATTGAATGCGGAGCTTCCCCTCCACTGATGCGGCGCGTTCCCGCATCAGCATCAAGCCCCAACCGGAGTTATCATTGCGCCGTAAAGGTTGCTTCGCGTCGAATCCTTTTCCGTCGTCCACGATTTTCAGGACGACATGATCTTCCCTTGACTCCAGAGTCACCCCGACTGTCTTTGCTCCTGCATGCTTTGAAATATTCGTCAAGGCCTCGGCATAGATGCGCAGAAGGACGTTTTCCACCTTTGGCGACGGTCGGGGCAATTTATCGTCCGCATTGACCGTCACCGCTACGCCGGCCCGCGATTCGAGCGCAGCGGCATGCCAGCGCAGCGCGGCCGGGAGCCCCAGTTCGTCGAGATCGGGCGGGCGGAGCTGGGCCATCACGTTGCGGACGGCTTGCACGCCCTGCTTGATGAGAGCAGACGTATTCGTGAGTCTGTCGGTGAGCCCACCCGCAGCCTCCGGCGGCAACTGGCTGCGGATCAGGGAAAGCTCCGCGTTCAACGCCGAAAGATTCTGCCCGACAATTTCGTGCAGTTCCGCGGCAAGCAGGCGCCGTTCCTCGTCCTGAGTATCTGCCAGGCGGCCCAGACAGCGGCGGAGGTCTCCGGAGGCCTGGTGACATTCCCCAAGGTGTGCGTCGAAGGCGGAAAGGAGAATGGTCGCGACGAGGAAGAGCAGCGTAAATCCGCCAAGCGCGCCTGCGAGCCACACTGCGTTGATGTTCTGCGGACTCGCCATGGATACGCTGTCCGGCGCAATGTCCGCCGCTGCCATCGCGACATAGTGCATTGCGTAGAATGCGCTGCCCATGATCATTGCGCTGCCAGTTTTTCTCCAGGACGCCAAGACGATCGTGTCAAGGCGCATCCTGGAAATGCGCCAGAGGGCCAACGCCGAGGCCGCCACGGCGATCAGGAGCGAGAAACTGAACAGCCACGGCTCATAGCGGATCGGCGGCCCCATCCGGATCGCGGCCATGCCAACGTAGTGCATGGAAGCGATACCAAGCCCCATCAACAAGGCGCCGCCTGGCAATCTGGCCCAGTTCATTCCGGCCCGGCTCGCCCAATACAGGGCAAATCCCGCGGCCAGTATCGCGATCGCCAGCGACAGCAACGTGATCCCGACGTCATACGATAAGGGAATCGGCAGGCGGTACGCCAGCATGCCGATGAAGTGCATCGACCAGATGCCGGTTCCCATGGAGATCGCACCGCAAGCGAGCCAATATCGCGCGGCTTTTTGTCCTTTGTATGCCGCGATGCGCGAGGCCAACTCCAGCGCGGCGAAGGATGCGCCGACGGCTACGAGAACAGAGAGCAGTACCAGCCAGTAGTCAAAGGTTGCGATCATGGCCTGTCCTTTGCGCCGTTCAGGTTTCCTACTCCGGAATTTCTACCTAGACGCGGGTTCCGGCGCCCGGTGACGTGCGAAGCCGGAAGGCCGCGCCGAACAGCCAGTGCGCCGTTGGGACAATCCGGACAGGTCGTTCGGATAATACGGCACATGACATAGCCCCGTCATCCACCGTGGCCATGAAATAGATTGCTCCTGATCGTACTTCTACTACTGGACGTGATTCACCGTCACGGTGGCAAAGTTTGCGTAACGCAGCTTGATCGTTACTGTTCGCGCCAGAAGCCTCCTCTTATCCAGTGAATCCGCCAACGGCCGCGTCGGTGCGCTCGAGGAGTATCAATGCTTGTGCAGTCATCGTTGTCGCGTCAAATGCAGATGCAACTTGAACGTGACTTGCAGTAGCTCAGACCTGAGCGGGCAGACAGTGTCTGACCCAGTCGACCGCAACTCATATGTGAAAGCGGGGAGAGGCCAAGACCGAACATGCGCTAGGAAAAATAATCGGAGGGTCGACGGGAGGCGCGCTCCGCAAGGCGGCACCCCCATTGTTGGGCGTTGTTATACGGACACGGGACTCACAAGACTTTTGCGTTTCATGCTGTTGGGCTACGAAACTGCAGTCATTGTCGATTGATTTGCGGACATTGCTGTTGGCATAATCAATGTGGGTCGCCGCCGCGTTCCGAACCGTTCATTGCACGATCCTGCCTGCTTTCCGAAAGGACGCCCCCGTGATATTTGATCTCCTTACATTTACGCTGATCCACGTTGTGTTGAGTCTTGTGGGAATCGTCGCGGGCCTGGTCGTGGTGGGAGGCCTCATGGCCGGGGTACGATTCGACGGCTGGACGGGCGTCTACTTCGTGACCACCGTCTTGACCAATGTCACGGGGTTTGGTTTCCCCTTCGGGACCCTACTGCCGTCACACATCGTCGGGGGTGTCTCGCTCATCGTCTTGACCGTCGCTATAGCAGCGCGATACTGGAAGCACCTCGCCGGGGACTGGCGCCGGGTGTTCGTTGTAACGACGGTGTTCGCGCTCTACCTCAATGTCTTCGTCCTGGTCGCGCAGCTCTTTCAAAAGGTCCCGGCCATGATCGCGCTGGCTCCCACCCAAACGGCTCCAGCATTCGTGGTGACGCACCTCATCGTCCTCGCGCTGTTCGTTATTCTTGGGATGGCTGCGGTGAGGGGCTTCCGGGCCGAGCGGGCAGCAATGGCTGGTTGAGCAGCGCTCACATCATTCCTCGATACGTATCAGGCCGTCGGCGAACAGCTTCTTCCAGCGCGTATTTTCGGCGCGGATGTACTGGCCGAATTCGGCCGGCGTCATACGGCCGGCCTCGGCGCCGATCGCGGCGATCCGTTCACGCACCTCAATGCTTTGCAAGCCCTGCGATAGCACCTCGGAAATCCGCGAAACAATCGGTGCCGGCGTGCCCGCCGGCGCCATCAGTCCGAACCAGGCGGTCATGTTGAAACCCGGAAAGCCGCTTTCGGCCATGGTGGGAATTTCGGGCACACTGGGCCAGCGCTCGGGCGAAGTGACGGCAAGCGCCTTGAGCTTGCCGGCCTTCGCGTTGCCCAGTGCGCTGATGATGCTATCGAACATGAATTGCAGCCGGCCGCTGAGCAGGTCGGTTTGCGCCGCCGCGGTCCCCTTGTAGGGTACGTGCACGAATTGCACACGCGCCCTTTCCGCGACCAGCGCACCCGCGAGGTGGCTCACCGTACCAACGCCGGCCGAACCGTAGTTGAGGATTCCCGGATGAGCCCTGCCGTATTCGATCAGTTCCTGCGTCGATCGGACCGGAATGGAGGGGTGTACGACCAGCACATTCGGTGCGCTGGCGACCAGTGCAATGGGCGCGAAGTCCGTCTCGATGTTGTAGTGGACTTGCTTGTTGAAAAGCGGGTTGATGACATCGGAGGTAGCAGTGGCCACCAGCGTATAGCCGTCGGGCGTCGCTTTGGCCGCGGCGCTCGTCGCAATCGTCCCGCCGGCGCCAGGGCGATTCTCCACCACCACCGGCTTGCCCAGGCCCTCGGCCAGGATTTGCGCCGCGATCCGTGCCAACGCGTCGGCCGGCCCGCCCGGAGAGTAACCCACCAGGATCTTCAATGGGCGCGTCGGAAACGACTGCGCCGACACGTCGAAGCCCGCGACTCCGGGCACGAACGCGGCGAGCATGCATACCGATATCGCGCGCCTTAACCCCGGCGTTCATGTCGCTCTTGATCACGCGTTGCCGGGCAAATCGGCCACTGCCATGCCTGCATCGATCGCCCTGCACTTGGCCTCCTCGGCCGCCGCTTTCCTTCGCGCGAGCTCGAGAACTTCCGCGGCGCGGCCGCGCGGAATAAAGCACACGCCGGTGTCGTCGGCGAAAACGATGTCCCCCGGCGCCACACGAATGCCGGCCACTTCAATGTCGCCATTGATCTCGACGGTTTCGATGCGCCACTTTCCGGTTACTGGCGTAACCTCGGTCGACCACACCGGGTAGCCCACGCTGCGCGAATGGGAGATGTCGCGGATGCCGCCGAATACGATCGCGCCCGCTTCGCCCTGGCGTTTGCCGGTTTGCGAAGAAATGCCACCCATGTTGGAGATGCCCGCCACGCCATCGATCACGATCACATCGCCCGCAAGCGCCAGGTTGTGCGCCTCGAATTCCGCCATCTTGTTCACGTGCCTGCGAGCGGTCTCGTAGGCATGTTCGCGCTGCGCGATGTTGCGCACCGTCAGTGCCGGTCCCACGAGGCATGCACCCGGCATGGTCGGCTTCAGAACGGAAGCGGCGATCACGCCGGTAATGCCGAGCTCGTCCATGATGTCGGACAAAATGCCGCTTGCATGGCCGAGGGCACGGTAGCCCTCGATGATCCCATCGGGCGGGCGCGGCACGTCCATCAGGCGGATGCGGTCGGGCGCGATTTTTCCCGTCAGTTTTTTCCCAGCCACGGCCAACCTCCTTGTGTCATTCCGGAAATATTACAATCATTATCCACGCGGCGCCGAAGTGCTTGTCCCGAGCACAGACGAGCGCGTCAAAAAATGCCGGTCGGGCCCGCAGTGTGCATAAATTGGGCGCGGTTCAGTATTTCAAACGGCGCTAGTTACCGGCTTGAGCAGGCGCCACGAGTAGACTACGGGATGAGTCCTTCATAAGCGCACCACAACCTATATAGTGCAAGACGTGACCACATGCTGATGCATGCTGCCATGCTGTGCCAAACCAAAATTACAGTGATGGGGACTTGCGTTATCGTTGACCGTCGGTAACGCGCGCTGGGAGGATACCGTGGCACACATCGATTGGCTGATCGAAGGCAAGTCTTTCGGTAACTGCAATTGCGACTATGGCTGCCCTTGCCAATTCGAAAGCCTGCCGACCCATGGCGGCTGCAGCGGCTTTGAGGTATTGGAGATCGAGAAAGGCCATTTTGGCAAGGTGAAGCTCGACGGCCTGCGGGCCGCGATGATCTACTCCTGGCCCGGACCCGTCTTCGAGGGCAAGGGTCAGATGCAAGTCATTATCGACGAGAATGCAAACCCGAAACAGCGCAAGGCGCTGGACACGATCCTGCATGGCGGTGAGACCGAGGAGGCCGCTAACCACTGGTGGGTCTACAGCGCCATGTCGGATACCAAGCATCCGACGCTTTACAAACCCATCAGGTTCGAAATCGACATCGACGCCCGCGTGGCGAGGGCCTCCATTCCCGGCGTGCTCGAAACCGAGGGCCGCCCGATCAAGAGCCCGGCCACGGGCCAGCATCACCGGGTCCGCATCGACATACCCGGCGGCATCGAGTTCGACATTGCAGAAATCGGCAGCGGCAGCGCCACCACCAAAGGCGCCATCGCTTTCACGCTCAAGGACAGTTACGGCCAGTTCAATCGCCTCCGCCATCACGGCGGCGGCGTTATTCGCTAAGGAGTTTTTGAAACCATAAAGGAGAAGCACATGGCTCATACCGACTGGATGATCCGCGGTCCCGAGATCGCGTCCTGCAATTGCTCTTATGGTTGCCCCTGCCAATTCAACGCCCTGCCCACCGAAGGCAATTGCCGCGCGGCGGTCGGCATACAGATCGACAAAGGCCATTACGGCAAGGTGAAACTCGACGGCCTGCGCCTGGCCGCGACCGCCGCCTGGCCGGGCCCGATCCACATGGGTCATGGCGAAATCCAGCCCATCGTCGACGAGCGTGCGACGCCTGAACAGCGCGAGGCGCTCCTCAAGATCATGTCGGGCCAGGACACCGAGCCGGGTGCAACCTTTTTCCAGGTGTTTGTGTCGATGTGCGACAAGGTGCACACGCCGATGTTCAAGAAGATCGACTTCAAAGCCGACATGAAGTCATGTGTCGGCCATGTCAGCGTCCCCGGTGTGGTCGAGGTCAAGACCGAGGCAATCCGCAATCCCGTCACCGGCCAGCCGCACCACGCCAAGGTTTCCCTGCGCCAGGGCTTTGAATATGCCGAGGCTGAATATGCAAGCGGAACCATAAAATCCGCAGGCCCTATTGCCCTCAATACCGCCGGCAAACATGCGCACATGGCGATGCTCCACATGACCGGGCAAGGCGTGGTCAGGTGAACCAAGGCGGCTCCGCGCTGCCCGATTCCATATTGCAACGCGCCGCGTTGAACGAGCGGCGCGTCGTGCTTGCGGCGCTTGCAATTGTGACGGCGTTGGGCCTCTGGGCTACATTTCACACGGGCGATGCGCTGATGTCACCGGCTTCGCCTGAGCCCGGCACCATGGCCTATGCCGTGCTGCTGTTCATCATGTGGTGGACCATGATGCTGGCGATGATGCTGCCCTCGGCAGCCCCCGCGATTCTCACCTACGGAGCGCTCAGCCGGAAGTTTGCCCAGAAGGGTGCGGCAACTGCGCCACTCGCCCTATTCGTCGCGGGCTATGCCGCCATCTGGACCGGATTCAGCGCTGCCACCGTGGCTCTGCAAATATCCGTTCACGAGCTCGTGTCGTTGACCGGCATGATGGCGGTGATCAGCACAACGCTGGGTGCGTCGCTGTTGATCGCCGCTGGACTGTACCAGTTGTCGCCACTCAAACAGGCCTGCCTGCGCAAGTGCCAGTCGCCGCTGATGTTCTTTGCACGGAACTGGCGCAAAGGTTACGGCGGCGCCCTGCACATGGGCCTGTCGCATGGGCTCTATTGCCTGGGCTGTTGCTGGGTGCTGATGGGGCTGCTGTTCTACGGCGGCGTCATGGAACTGCGCTGGATTGTCGGGCTGGCGCTCTATGTGGCCGCGGAAAAGCTGATTCCGGCAAGCGCCCGGCTGAGCCGCTATGCGGGAATTTTGCTGATCGGCTGGGGGCTGTGGACGATTTCGGGTCTCGCAAGTGCCTCGGCTACCGAACACCTTATGAGATCGTCCACAAAGTCATCAGAGGCGCACTTGGAAGTTGAATCCAACCTCCTACAATTCTCTGAGCGCCCCAGTTTCCACAAAATCCAAGATTCGCCACAAGATTTCATGTCGGGCCGACCGTGATAGCGGGCCACTACGCAGCCCAGTGGGTCAAGCGCGGAGGACGATGGATGATCCGCTCCGAAGTGTTCGTCGCGCTGGCGCGCACCAACGACGGCGCTGGCCGAGGCGTGGGACGGGAACTTGGTGCGCTGCTCAATCTGTCGGTCAAAGAGGTGGGGGTGCCGAAGGTAATCAAGTTGTAGGGGATTGGTTCGGCCCGCGTCAGAGAGCAATGCGAAATGGGGTCAAGTTGAGTTGACCCAGATCCTCCGATCCTCTGAACAGTTGCACAGATCGGTTCTGCGGGGGTTTGGAAACGTCCATGAGCGGTCATTCTCGACGCGGCGGGTGACCGCTAAATGCGGCGTTCGGCGGCATACGACGGGGTCGCTCCGACGTCAGCCCTTTTTGAATCGCGCCGCTTCTTCAGAGCCGCGCGGTCGCGTTGCCGGCGCTGTAGGAATGCGCGCCCGTGCCCGCAAGCTTGCCGCCGTCGACGATCAGGTACTCCTCGCGAATTGGCCGGCCGTCGAACCAGCACTCCAGGATCTCGCGCACGCCGGCGGCGTAGCGCGCCTGCGCCGACAGCGACGTGCCCGAGATGTGCGGCGTCATGCCGTGGTGCGGCATCGTCCGCCACGGGTGATCCTTCGGCGCCGGCTGCGGGAACCAGACGTCGCCGGCATAGCCGGCAAGCTGCCCGCTCTCCAGCGCGCGTGACAATCGCATCGCGATCGCAGATCTTGCCGCGCGCCGTATTCACCAGATAGGCGCCGCGTTTCATCTTGCCGATCAGCTTGTCGTCGAACAGATGCTCTGTCTCCGGATGCAGCGGAGCATTGATCGTGACGACGTCGCACACGCGCACCAGGGACTCGGCGGTCGGATGGAACGTCAGGTCCAGCTCCTTCTCGACGCTCTCCGGCAGCCGGTGGCGGTCGGTGTAGTGCAGCTTGACATCGAAGGGCTTCAGTCGCCGCAGCACCGCCAAGCCGATGCGCCCGGCGGCGACGGTGCCCGACCTGCATGCCTTCAACGTCGTAGGAGCGGGCCACGCAGTCGGCGATGTTCCAGCCGCCCTTGACCACCCACTGGTAGGACGGGATGTAATTGCGCACCAGTGACAGGATCATCATCACGACATGCTCGGCGACGCTGATGCTGTTGCAGTAGGTGACTTCGGCGACCGTGAGCCCTGCGATCGATCGCGGCCTGCAGATCGACGTGATCCGAGCCGATGCCGGCGGTCACCGCCAGCTTCAGCTTTCTCGCCTTGGCGATACGATCCGCGGTCAGGTACGCCGGCCAGAACGGCTGTGAGATCACGACTTCCGCGTCCGGCAACTCTCTTTCCAGGACTGAGGCCGGGCCGTCCTTGTCTG
Source organism: uncultured beta proteobacterium (assembly GCA_963695915.1). GTDB lineage: Bacteria > Pseudomonadota > Gammaproteobacteria > Burkholderiales > JACQAP01 > JACQAP01. The sequence continues at coordinate 12,611 of CAVOIO010000019.1, read as the reverse complement.
CCGTGACAATCAGCGTGTGCCCGAGGCCTTCCAGGAATTTGCGCAAGCCGAGTTCGCCGGAGACGCAGCCCAACAACTCCCCCGGCTTGAAGTCGATTTTTTTCGGTGTCGGCAGCGTCTGGCCACCGGGATAACGTTCGAGCTTCGGTAGATCGTCGCGAGCATAGGTTTTTGGATAGCCGCCGACGGGGTCGTCGTACAACACGCAAACTACTTTGGCCATTTGTGTCTCCTCTTCGCCAAACGCCTGAACAGGTGTTGCCGTTCCAGCCCAGGATGCTGTCCGGGTTGCGCGAGAGGTTCAAGACGGGCGTTCGGATGCTGCGATAGAACAATCCCATCGTTCAGCTGGGCGTTGCGTGCAGCCGCGGCGCCAGACGGCGGGCTTCCGTGACCAGCGCGGCGGTCAGCGGTGTCATCGGTTCGCGATCGGGAACGACCAAGCCGATTTCATGCACCGCCTCGGGTTCCACGATCCGGATCGCGCGGATCGTGTCGATCAGGCCCAGCGTCAGCGCGAGTTGCTCCGGCATCACGCTGGCCCAGCGCCCGCTACGCACATGTGTAAACAGAACGATCATCGAGTCCGACTCAAGCGTTGGCGCCGGTTCGACGCCGGACGACCTCAACAATTGATCGATGATGCGGCGGTTCTGCATGTTGGGCGTCAGCAGGCACAGCGGGATCTTGCCAACCTCCGCCCAGGTCACCTGCTCGCGATCGCCGAGCAGGCTGTCCGCCGCTGTCAGCAGGCGATAGTGCTCCTGGTATAACGGTACGGTTTTGACGTGCCCGAGCGGTTCGTTGTCGAGATAGGTGAGCCCGGCGTCGATCTCGAAATTTTCCAGCAGCGTGAATACCTGGATCGAGGTTCGCGACAGCACGGAAAAGCGCACGTTCGGATGCAGCGCGCGAAACGGCGTCGTCAGCGCGGATACCATCGCGAGCGCCGTAGGAATCGCGGCGATGCGCAAGTGCCCTACCAAACCGTGCTTGAGTGCGTCGATTTCCTCGCACATTGCGTGCGTATCGCCGACGATGCGCCGCGCCCAGTCGACGACGCGCTCGCCCTCGGGCGTCAAACTGTGAAATCGTGAGCGCGCGGTGAACCAGCAGCACGCCAAGCGTATCCTCAAGCTGCTTGATGCCCGCGGACAGCGTGGGTTGAGTGACACCGCAGGCCTCGGCCGCGCGCCCAAAATGTCTTTCACGTGCCACGGCGAGCAGAAATTCAAGCTTATCGTTCATGCCCGGGAGAAGCAGCCCCTCTTGTATGAACCGAGATCTGATGCGAGCTATGGTCTCACTTAGTCGACACTAATACGCAATAAAAAATGGCTCAAAACGGCCTGGACCGGACATTCAGGTGACTACCAGCGGGTTGTCGATGTCCCAAGCGTAATAGGGAACTTGCCATGACCAACGCCGATTTCTTACTTAGGGTTTGACGTTGGCGGCGCAGCGAGCCGACATGCTCTAAACACGACTACGCCGGTCTGCCGATGGTCGGAGTCCGCGTCGGTCCGCGTGCGGAACGAGCCGTTTTCATTCCCGATTTCCGCAACCACCATCGGGCAATCCAATCCATCCCGTCCCCGTGGCTGAAACCGGACATCGATCTATTTACTCGATCGTCATCAGCCAGGTGATCAGGTCGCCCTTTTCCGCTGGCGTGCATTCGCGCTTGAGCAGCAGCTTGCAGTTCCAGTTGAACCAGGCCTCGACGTTCCACTCGCGGGTGAACCGGTCGGGATTGGCCGAAGGCGCAAATGGGGGAATCTGGCGCTTGATCGCGGAACGACCGTCCGAGGGTTTGTGCAGGGTGATGTGGCAGGCACGGCAGGGGAATTGCCCGCGGTGCGCAATGGTTTCCGTGCGCGGATCGGCGTGGTGGCAGGAAGCGCAGGAAAGCTCGGAACCGTCGTCGATCCTGTGCTTACGAAAGTAGAACGCGCGCCCGCGCTTCGCGGAGAACCCCGTGAACGCGGGATCGGCCTGTTTCGCCTGTTCCGCGTAGGCGGCGAGGAAGTCCTCCGGCTCGGTCGCCGCGCCGATGCCCGCGTAGAAGGCACAGATCACCAGCAGGACAGTCCTCATTTTCGATCTCCGGGTACGGCCGGATTGCACAGCCATACGGGAATGCTAACCAAATCAGGGCGCGGTGTCAGAAATTCGGTCGTCGAGAACAAAGGAAAAGGCGTTAGGGTGACTGTCCGGGGTTCTCCGGGTGGATTCAACTTCCAAGTGCACCACTGAGGGCCTTGTGGACGAACTCGAAAGGTGTTCGATAGCCGAGGCACTTGCAAATCGGCTACGCTTGTGGCCTTGTTCTCCAACCGGAGCCTGTCATGCAATTCAATATCCTGTCCGGCACCGACATGAAGGTTTCGCGGGTCTGCCTCGGCACCATGACCTGGGGCGAACAGAATACCGAGGCCGAGGCGCACGCGCAGCTCGACTATGCGATCGGTGAGGGCATCAACTTCATCGATACAGCGGAGATGTATCCGGTGCCGCCGAACGCCAAGACCCAGGGGCGCACCGAAAAGTATCTCGGCACCTGGCTCGCGCGCCAGCGGCGGGATCGTTTGTTCATCGCGACGAAGGTCGCCGGACCGGGCCGCCGCGACTGGATCCGCGACGGGCGCACCGACCTGACGCCGGACGTGATCGCCGATGCGGTGGACACCAGCCTCGAACGCCTGCAGACCGATTACATCGACCTGTACCAGATCCACTGGCCGCAACGCAACGTACCGAATTTTGGCGCGACCGCATTCGATCCCGCCAAGGAAAAGGACGGTCCCTCGATTCACGAGCAGGTGGCAGGCATGGCCGCGATGATCAAGGCCGGGAAGATCCGCTACTACGGCCTGTCCAACGAGACGGCATGGGGGGTGTGCGAATTTCGCCGTGCCGCCAGGGAACTGGGCGTTCCCGGCCCGGTCACGCTCCAGAACAGCTACAGCCTGCTCTCGCGCAATGTGGACAATGACCTCGCAGAGACGCTGTTTCGGGAGAACATGTCGCTGCTCGCCTACAGCCCGCTCGCGGCCGGCATTCTGTCCGGGAAATACATGGGCGGGGCGAAGCCGGCGGGGACGCGCTTCACGCTGTTCGATTCGCTCGGCCTGCGCTTCCGCAAGCCGATGGTCTCCGAGGCGGTGGATGCCTACGCGGCACTCGCCAAGCGACGCCGACTGACGCTGGTGCAATTGGCTCTTGGATATGTGGCAAGCCGCTGGTTCATGGGCGCATCGATCATCGGCGCAACCACGATGGCGCAACTCGAAGAAGACATCGCCGCGGCGCAACTTGCGCTCGACACCGAGACGCTGGATGAGATCAAACAGATTCAGTTGCGCTACCCGAATCCGGCGGCCTGAGCGAAGAGAAGGTACAACGTCACACGAGAAAACGGGCACCTGTTGGTGCCCGAATTACTTATGCAATATCGCAGGCCTGAGCCGAATCCGGTCCGAAACCTGTCCAAATGGTATTCGTGGCTCCTGAAGGCTCCGAATCTTCGCGTCGCCAAACGTATTGTTGTCGCGGTCATTGGCGGGACCGTGACTCTTATCGGGATTGCATTGATCGTTTTGCCGGGGCCGGCGTTTATAGTCATCCCCATTGGCCTTTCCATACTTGCGACGGAGTTCCTGTGGGCCAAACGCTGGTTACGAAAGGCTCGTAAGATGGCTGCTCCTTTCACATCAGTACCACCGCATGACGACTGAACATGCGATGCAGCCGGCAGTTCCGCGCCTGCACGCCTGCGGCTGGCGCAGGAGCCACGCCGTCGCTCCGCTGTAGCTGATCTTGATCAGAGCTTCCCCAGTCAGGCGGTTGCTCACCTCAAAGGCGTTCGTCCTCAAAGGAGTCTCTCAATGAAAGTGACCAAGAACCTCGGAATGCTGTTGTTGGGCATCTGGCTCATTGCCACCGGACTGATTCCCCTGCTTAATCTCAGTTTTTCGGGACTGGGTACTCTCATGGCTATCCTTGCCATTGCAGCCGGTGCCTTGATCATCGCGGGCCGGTAAATGCGGCAGCCGCCTGACTAGCGCCCGAAGCTGGCGGCGCGCCCGAACCAGGGAATGACTGCCTTTTCTTCAATCCGCCGCAGCCAGGGGGCATTCCGATGGGCTTGATTGCTGCATCGGGGTTCGACAATGGCGGACGTCCGCTTTCACAATCGCCGCCCGATTGGGAAGGTTGCTATGACGCCGAAGCTGCTCGCCGTTCATTTGTTTGCAGGGATATTCGTTGCAGGCCCTATGCTCGCCCTTGCTGCGGACTTGCCCAAGACCGGCAATTTCGAGTTCATCGCGTGCCTGGCTGGTAAACTAACCTCGATTACGCACGGTCCAAATCATATTATTGGGACTGTGGACATCTTGGGGACTCAGCGCTCAGAACCGCCAGGGTCGCTCTTCGACTTGACGGCTAGCCGCTGCGTTTACAGCTATAGCTACATCGACGGCAAGTATGCTGCGGATGGATACTGCGAGTTTCTCGACCCGCAAGGAGACACCTACCTGCTGAAGGTCAATCGACCGCCAGGGCAAACCGGAGCACTGGACGGACTACACGGGACAGGCAAGTACTCCGGGATGCGGCTGCGCGGAGAATACGACGGTATTGCCTCGTTTCCTGACACGCCTGGAGACGTCAACACGTGCGTCAAGGCGACCGGCGACTTCAGCTTTCAGTGATTGTTCCTGAACACGTGGGCCCAACAAGTGCATGCACCGCACCGTTCAACAGCGTAGTTCCGCGCCGCCGTTGCCCGGCCGGCAATCCTCAACTCACACGCAGTTCACTCACCAAGGAGTACACACGATGAACAAGCGATTCCATTTGGCAATGGCATTATTTGCAACCTGCCTGTCCCTCGCCAATTTCGGCACGGTCGATGCCGCAGACAAACTTGAAGGCATCCCGATGGTCTGGAGCCCGACTGCTCCGATGTCCGAGAGGCTGCCGGTCGATGTGAACGGTCTCGAAGGCATCAAGCTGCAGATCGATGCATTTACCGACAAGCGCGAGGATCCCGCCTTTATAGGCAACAGTATGAACAAGGTCCCGTATCGCAAGGTCACCACGAACGAGGATGTCGCGCGCTTCGTGACTTATCAGTTCAAATTGCTCATGTCCGCGCTGGGCATCAAAGTGGTGGAAAGAGATGGAGACGTGATCCTGAAGACCGATATCAGGAAATTCTTCGTCGAGGAGACCAGCCGCTACAATGCCGAAGTCGAATTGCAGGCCATTTTCACCGATCCGGACGGCAAGATTCTGTGGGCGGTTGCGACCACCGGCACTTCGAGCCGCTTCGGAATGGCGTACAAGGCGGACAACTACTTCGAAGTGCTGAGCGATGCACTGATCGGGGCGACGCATCAACTGGTTCAGAACCCCGGCTTCCGCAAGGCGTTGACGGCGAAATAGGGATTCAGTATGGGTAAAGAGGGGCGGTGCGAAAAAGGCGATCGCATCGAAAGGACGCATTCAGAACAGAAACATCCGGCACTCCCGTCAAAAATGCCAAATTGACCTTCGACCATCGCGGTTGACCACGAAGGACATGGCAGGCCACGCTGAGCTAGCCCCGATTCAGTGGAGCGTGATTCAGGATACTGCGGCACGACGTTCGAACTCAGCGGGCGACAGATTGCCGAGTGTGTGACGTTGGCGGCCCGCCTCGGGCAGATCGATGCGCTCGGTGAAGATGCCAGCGAGCGCGGGCAATATGCAGGGTGTTCCGTCATGCGGCCGTGCCGGGAGGTTTCGCAATGAGGATCGGCTCGAAACCGTGGATTGCCAGTTTCATCATGGCGCTGCTGGTTGCAGGCTGTGGCGGCCGAGGTGATGACACCATTCCGGCATCGAATCAGGCGCCGGTAGCCAGCATTGCCAGTCCGCTCACAGGCGCGACGTTCAGGGCGGGCGACACCGTGGATTTCAGCGGCAGCGGCAGCGATCCGGAAGACGGAGCATTGACGGCAGACCGGCTGACCTGGTGGGCCGAACTGCACCACAATTCGCACACGCACCCGTTCCAGCCGGAAACCGTGGGCAACATCGGCAGCGTTTTGATTCCGACCCGGGGCGAAACCTCGGACAACATCTTCTACCGGTTCCATCTTCGCGCGACTGACAGCGCCGGCCTCACGAGTGAAGTGGCGCGCGACATCCAGCCGCAGAAATCACAGATCACGCTCGCGACTGTGCCGGCTGGCCTGGCGTTGACGCTCGACGGCCAACCCGTGACTGCGCCATTGACCCTGACAGGCGTGGTCGGCATCGAACGCGACATCGGTGCCGCAGACGAGAACCTCAACGGCCGCCGGTACACCTTCGCGAACTGGAGCGACGGCGGTGCCGCGTCGCACACTATCCCAACCCCGCCGGCGAATACAACCTACACCGCCACGTTCACTGACACCGGTCCGGTCAACAATCAGGCGCCGACCGTCTCGCTGACAGCGCCGGCCAACGGTGCCACCGGCACGGTGGGTACGCAAATCACGCTGAGCGCGACAGCGGCCGACAGCGACGGTAGCGTGACCAAGGTCGAATTCTTCGACGGCGCGATCGGGCTCGGCGAGGACACCATCTCGCCCTACGGTTGGCTGTGGACGCCAACGACCACGGGGGCGCACAGCCTGACCGCGCGCGCCACCGACGATATCGGCACCGTCACTATAAGTGCAGCGATCGGAGTCACGATCAACCCGGCCACTGCCGACTCGCTGCCGCCGACCGTGACCATCACCGAGCCGGCCAACTTCGCCAGCGGCATGATGGGCACGCTGGTGTTCAACGCCAATGCGACCGACGACGTCGGCGTGACCAGCGTCGAGTTCCAGGTCGACGGCATATCCGCCGGTGCGGCTCAAACGACTGCACCGTACTCGGTCAACGTGGACACCAACGCCTATGCGTCGGGCCAGCATATCTTGCGTGTGCGTGCACGCGATGCGGCGGGTAACCAGTCGGAGTGGATCACAGCGACCGTCAGCTTCGGAGGCAGCCGCTCGCAACCGGCCGGCTTCACACGCAACGCTATCACCGGCCTGACCAGCGCGACGGCCATTGCGCAGACACCGGATGGACGACTCTTGGTTGCGCAACAGGGCGGTGCATTGCGCGTCGTCAAGAACGGTGTCTTGCTCGGAACATCGATGCTCAATGTCGCCGTCGACTTCAACGGTGAACGTGGTTTGATCGGGGTGGCGGTACACCCGGACTTTGCCAACAACGGCTATGTGTACGTGTGCTACACGACTTCCGCTAACGGGCCTCACAACCGTGTCAGCCGGTTCATTGCGACCGGAGATGTGGCGGGTGGCGAGCAGGTGCTGGTGGACCTGCCTGCGTTGTCGGACGCCACCAACCATAACGGCGGCGCCGCCATCCGCTACTTCGGCATCGATGGCAAGGAAGCCTCTACGTGGCGGTGGGCGACAACGCCAACGGTGCGTACGCGCCGAATCTGAACATCGTGTTCGGCAAGATGCTGCGTTTCAACGACGATGGCACAATCCCGACCGACAATCCGTTCTATGACACCCAGTCGGGCCTCGCCCGAGCGATCTGGGCGTACGGCTTGCGCAACCCGTATACCTTTGCCGTGCAGCCCGATACCGGCCGCATCCACATCAATGACGTGGGGCAAGACACTTGGGAGGAAATCAATCTGGGCGCGCCTGGCGCGAACTACGGCTGGCCGACTTCCGAGGGGCCGCACGGCGTGGGCGCTGGTGTTACCGGCCCGCTGTTTGCTTACAGGCACGGCGCAGCGTCGCCAGCCGGGTCGGGACCGGGCGGTTTCTTCGTGGGCTTTGCAATTGTAGGTGGGAGTTTCTACCCGGATGCGGCGCCGTTTCCCGTGGGGTACCGCAACAGCTACTACTTCGCCGATTATGTGAGCCAGTTCGTCGGCCGGTTCGACTGGCTCAACAACGCCGCTTATGCATTTGGAACCGTGGCCGGCTCTCCGGTGGACCTGCTGGCCGGGAGTGACGGGGCGCTGTACGTGCTGACGCGCACTGAGATTATGAGGTTCTAGCGCCGTGATGTACCAGTCCCCGATCCCGCTTGAACCACATCGCGGCCGGCATTTTTTTTCCATCATTCAAGGAATTGTTAGCAAGAAGCCTTCCTGCAGTTGCAACGAATCAGGCGTGGAGCGAGCCGCGTCAACGCCGCACAGGCCGTGCACGCCCACCCCCAGCAGCCGCACGGGGCGCTTCCATGCGTCGGTGCGCTCAAGCAGCGCGAGCGCCCGCTCGACGATCCTCGCCGCGTCGTGGGTGGCAGGTTCCTCGGTATGGCTGCGCGTGACAGTTGTGAAATTCGCGTAGCGCACTTTGATATTCACCGTGCGCGCCAGCAATCCCTTTTTCTGCAACGAACCCGCCACTCGCCGCGCCAGCCTTTCGATTTCCGCTCGCATCTCCTTGACGTCTTCCAGATCCGTTGCATAGGTATCCTCGGCAGAAATCGACGCGTCACTTCAGAAACTCCTCGAATCCGGCGGGCGAGAACATGATGAGATAGTGATTCTCCACGTCGCCGGAATTTCGCAGCTGATGGGGGATGTCGCGTGGGGCGATGAGAGTATCGCCTCTCCGACGACGACCTCCAATTCTCCGGCGAGGACGTAATGCGCTTCATCCTCACGCGTGTGTGTATGACGAGGCAGCTGCAGGGTTGTGGCCGGGAACGAAGAAGGTCGGGTAAATGTCGTGCGGCGCAATAGTCAGCCGAGACCGTGGAGAAAGCCGTTGATCGCCCGCGTTACCGCCTGCGGCTGCTCGACGGTCGCGCTGTGGCCGGCCCGCGGGATGCGCACGAGCTTGGCGCCTGCGATCGCCGCGGCGATCCGTTCCGCCTTGGCCGGCACGGTGGCGGTATCCTCCTCGCCGACCATGACCAGGGTGGGCGCGGCGATGCGGGACAGCTCGTGATAGACGGACCCGCGCTCGATCACGCCGTTGACGGCGCGCCAGATCGAGCGGCGGTTCGAGCGGAGCTGGCGGCGCCAAGCCTCGCGCTCGGCTGCGCGCGCGGGATCGCAGAGCGCGCTCTTGCCGAACATGATCGGCATCACCGCGTTGACGACGAGACCGATGCCGAAATGGCGCGCGATCCAGTTCAACAAGCGATATTTGGGCGCGTTCTCGGGCGGCTCGGGATCGGCCGACGTTTCGAGCAGCAGGAGCGAGCGCACCAGGTCCGGCCGTCGCGCGCCCAAACGCATGGCGACGAAGCCGCCCATTGACAGGCCGCAGACATGCACCGGCTTGAGATCGAGCGCTTCGATCAGCGCGACCGCATCGGCAAAAAGCGTGTCCATGTCGATAGCGCGACGCTCGCTGTCGGCACTCTTGCCCTGGCCGCGAAGGTCATAGGCGACGCAGCGATACCGGGATTTGAGCACGGCGATCTGTGGCGCGAACAGCGAGGTGTCCCAGAGCAGGCCATGGCTGAACAGGATCGCCGGGCCGCTGCCGCCAGTATCCTCGTAATAGAGCTCGGTGCCGTTTACGCGGAGCATAGGCATGATCAGTCTTCGCTCTGTTGGTTGATCTGGCGCGCCGCCGGAGAACTTCCGGCTCGGAACAATGGACCAGGCTGCCACCGGAGATCGCGATAGCCAACGGCACGATGCCGAATATCCCGCCCAAGGTGAACCGGCGCTGGAAGAACACCTTTTCCCCAGCCCTCTACCGCGACCGCAATGCCAGCGCGGGCAGATCCGTCGTTACATGAGATCGGCAACTCCGCCGCCGTAATCGTCGAAGCTAGCTGCGCCAAGCCTTGGCGGTTTCGGCTGCAAAGTCGCGGTAGGATCGCGGCGCGTGTCCGAGGATCCGGCACAGGTGCCCGCTCGCGAACGCCATGCGAAACGCATGCCTCGATCGCGTCGCGGCTGACGAAGCCTTCAATGTCGGAGCGGAATTCGGCGCCGTATTCCGCCGCCGCCGAGGCGGGATCACGCTCCATCGCCTCGTCAATCACACGCTGCGGAACAGTGGGATTCATGTCGCGCGTCGGGGCGTGCCACACCAGAACCTGGTCGCCGTCCTTGCCGAAATGCTTGCGCCAGGCGTCAAACCGCGCGCCCCGTCTGGCGTAGGGCGAAGACGCGCAGAGCAACATGCTGCCCGGAAAGAGCGCTCGGCTGCGCTCGTGTTGTCGGGGCCGCCTAGGTCAGAAAGGTGTTCGCCGATGAGATCCTTGGCCCGGCGAATCCAGGGGCTGCGACCATCGACTCGGCCGTGGTGTCGATCTGCATGTTCCAGGCCGGCAACACCGACAACGTCACACCCCGAAAACTGGGTCCCTATTGCACGCCGATTCACAATTAAGTGGCCGATTGACAGTCATTGCTCTGGTGACGCTTGCTGCCCCAGCTTCGGCACCAGCGCCTGGACCATCTTCCACACGGCCTTGATCTGCTGGCCGTCCCGCGTGTGGTAGTTGGCATCGGTGTAGCCCCACAGGTCCCAGCAGCCCTGCGGGTTGGCATGCTGAATGGAGCCTTGGAACTCCCGGGAGCGTGCCTGCGGGTACAGCACGACGATGTCGTTGGCGTCGGCCCATTCGTTGTAGCCGGCATTCTCGACGAAGTGCGTCCACCCGCTGTCGCCGCCGTAGAGCGAGGGGACGATGCCGAAACCATAGAACCCGTACCCCTGCCGGCAGCCGTGGAAGGCCACGTGCAGCGCGCACGGTTGTCCCTCCTGGCACTGTTTCGGCACGAAGGCGAAGCCCTTTTCGGCCATCAAAGCTTTGTACGTATCGGTTGCGCTGCCGTCAAACACCTCGTTCTGATTGAACGCGAAGATCCGCTTCTGCAGCCATGCACAGCGAGAGTCGACTTTTCTGCCCTTCTTGCAGTCGGACAGCACGGTCGGCGGGCTCATGAAGCCCCAGTCGCGGACCTTCAGACCTGGGCCGGTGCTTCGTGGCTTCAACGGCCCGTAGATGTGAGCAAGAATCGTCCCCGCCGAGTTCGATCTCAGCAAAGCAGGCCTGCGTGCATGCAACGTCACAGGTCCTGCATTTAGCATTCGTGGCGTTGGCGGGGTCGCCACAGGTGGCCGCCGCTGACTGTTGGCAGCAGGACTGGGCGCAGTCACCTTTCCTGCATGCGTTGAGGTACGGCGAGGCGAATGCCTTGCAGTCACCGACCTGGCTTCCAACCTTCAGGCCGATGATGTTGTCCGTCGGCACGGAATGGTCGGCCGGCAGCTGTTTCAGGTAGCGCAGGCCGCCCGCCGTCGGTTGTACCGCGAGCTTCTCGTAGACCTTCCCGTAATACTGATCGACGGCATCCATCACCCCCACGGGAAGCAGATTGTCGAGTTGTCCGTGAATAAGGATTACGCGGTCACCGATAATGCCCTGCGGGCTGTCGATGTCGAGGCCTTCTTGGAAGGTATCGTCGACCGACTGCTGCGCCATAGCGATCGCGGCATCGCTAGCGGGCTTGCCGGCCGGAGCCGGCCCAGGGCCGTTGTAGTAGAGCGTGGAGCACATGGCGCCCAGCAGCGGATTTCCAATGGCCATGAACTCCTTGCAGCCGGTCTCCGCCATGAAGGCCGTGCAGGTCAGCATGCCCCTCATCACGTCGCCCTGCGCGCAGTGATACGGCCCGCCAGCGATGATGCCGACACCCATCAGATTGCCTGAGTGCGCGACGTGGAACTGATGCGCCATGAAGCCGCCGGACGAGATCCCGGAAACTGATACCTTGTCCGCGTCGATCTTCAGGCTTTTGCCGAGATCGGCGAGCGTCGTCTGCTGCTCGGCAGCGACTGCACCCTGCGTCCAGCCGGCCAACGCCGCCAACAGGGCGAGGGCCAGATATTTCCCCCTGAACATGGTCTCTTCTCCTCATGATAGTTTGCGTATTCTGCCCCTTCTTGCCGGCCTTCGTCGCCGCGCGGCCCGCCGGCTGCGCCTCGCCGCATGCTGCGTCGGCAATCCTCTTGAGACCTGAGAGCGCGATCAGCGACGATCGACGGGGAAGCAGGTGTGCTGTTTGAGCGCCGAGGGCGTCGCCCCATGCACCCCGGCGCTCGTGACCAGATCTCCAATTATGTCAGGCCACACACCGATAATGTGGGCCAGCCATCGTTTTGCGCTCGCGCGAGGAATAGAAGCAGGAGCTCAAGGGCGATGAGGGCACACGCGGAGCGGCTGCGGCAAGCACATCCATTTCTTCGTTCTCGATGGCTTCGCGCACCCCGCATTGCCAAAAGCAACCATTTCAGGACAGTTCGTGCAGATCCTCGGTCGAAAGGGGAATCCGCGCGGCGGCGACGTTCTCGTCGAGGTGCGCCAGCGATGATGTCCCGGGAATGGGGACTATGACGGGCGAGCGGGCTAGCAGCCAGGCGATCGCCACTTGCACCGGCGTTGCGCCTAGGCGGCGCGCGACGCGGCCAAGCATGCCACCCCCCGCCGCATCGCCGCCAGCAGCCAGGGGATGCCAAGGCAGGAAGGCAAGTCCGCCTTTCTCGCACTCGGCAAGCACATCCTCGGACGACCGGTCGGAGAAATTGTAGCGGTTTTGCACCGAGACGATCGGCACG
>CAVOIO010000018.1:0-24966 GCA_963695915.1 uncultured beta proteobacterium | reverse complement strand
CGCTGGATCGTGGCGGCTGACCAGCTCGCCAAGTACGTCGTAGTCCAAGAACCTGGGCCCCAACAAGGCCGTCGAGGTGACGCCCTTCTTCAACCTGGTCCTGACCTACAACAGCGGCGCCGGCCTTCGGCTTCCTGTCGGATGCCGCGGGCTGGCAGCGCGGCCTGTTCATCGCGATCGCGCTCATCGCCTCGGCCTGGATCGTGTTCCTGCTGCGCAAGTACCCGCATCAGCGCCTGTTCGCGCTGGCGCTTTCGCTGGTGCTGGCCGGCGCGGTCGGCAACGTCATAGACCGGATCCTGATCGGCGCGGTCATCGACTTCCTCGATTTTCACGCGCTCGGCTATCACTGGCCGGCGTTCAACGTCGCGGACTCCGCCATCACCTGCGGGCGGCGCTGCTGGTCTGGGACGCCCTTCGCCACAAGAAGAAAAGCTAACCGCAAAGGCGCGAAGGCGCAAGGAAACGCAAAGGGGAAGAATAGTTGAATCCATGTTCTGCAATTTCTTCGTGTAATCTTTGCGTCTTAGCGTCTCCGCGGTTGATCGTATAATTCATTCATGAAAGTCCTGCTCGCCAACCCCCGCGGCTTCTGCGCCGGCGTCGACCGCGCCATCGAGATCGTCGAGCGCGCGCTGCGAACTGCACGGCGCCCCGATCTACGTCGCCACGAAGTGGTGCACAACAAGTTCGTGGTGGAGGACCTGCGGCAGAAGGGCGCCGTGTTCGTCGACGCGCTGGCTGCTATCAATGAAATCCTGCAGTCCAACCCGCGGGTGCTGAAGGATCCGCCGCCGGTGATCGCAGTGAGCGTCCTCGCCGATTGTTCGATCAACATCGCCGTGAAGCCCTGGTTGAGTGTGGCCGACTACGGCCCCGCGCCGGGGGAGATCAACAAGGCCATCGTCGAGACTTTCCGCGCACGCGCCATCATCATCCCGTTCCCGCAGCGTGAAGTGCGGATGCTGGCCTGACAGCCCGCTTTCAACACATAGAACACGAAGGACTTCCAGGATCGAATCATGGAGTCCAACAAAAAACTCATGGTTGTGGGCGCGAATTCCAGGTACTGAGACGTATCGGCAGCGCCATTCGGGATCTCCGTGAACTTTCCTGATTTTCTTTTCGTCTTCCTTCGTTACCCTTAGTGTTTCCTTCGTGTACCCCTCAAGGGGGTATTGTGAAGAATCCTTCGTGTTGAAAGAGTTTCGCTGATTTCAGTCGAAAAAAAAGCCCGGCGAAGCCGGGCTTTTCTGTTTCGGTGTGCCTTTCGATCAGGCACTGATCCGTACCAGGCGGCGGGTGCTTTCGACCGAGCGGGCACCATTCGCCCACTCGACGTAAGCCTCGTCACCCACCATGGACTCGACCACGCCGTCGGTGCGTTCGAGCAAACCGAACGTACCCAGAAGATTCACCCGCGAACGCACGGAGATCTGCGGACGGCGCGTACTGAACAAGCGGCGGAAGGCTGAAATCATGCCGGCCCCCGCTTAAAGGTACAGAACCGGATGATTGGCCTTGGCTTCCAGACGGCGCAACCGGTACTCCATCTCCTCGGTGGACTCGGCCTGGGAAAGAATCGCCTCGCGCCTGAGAATTTGCCTCTGATTCAATAACCTGTCGAACGTGCCCAAGAATTGGCTAAGTATGTTCACTGCGACCTCCATCTCTGATATTGCACTGCGTCATTATCATCGATAGAGGGAAGTGGTGTGCAACTCGAAAGGAATTGCTGCTATGCAAAAACGGCATGAATCAGCTGGAGAAGAGAGCCAAACCGAGGAGTCCGGGACACCAAAGGACTGCGCAGATGCGTAATCTCCGACGGATGCAACTTCGTTGATTTCCTAGTTTTTTGTTCCGCGCCCGTCGTCTTTCGGTTTCTTCGGAGGTTTCTGCGCCGTCGCCGCGGCAGATTCCTGGATCGTCTGCAAAGCGGATTTTTGCATCTCCAGGGTCTTCATCGTCATCTGCACGAAGGTCAGGTTCATCTTCAGCCAGTTCTCGACCGACTGCAGCTCCGCAATCTTCTTCTCCACTTCCTCGACGCTCATGGTCGGCTGAAACATCCCGGGGATGGGGAACGACAGCGGGTTCCACATCTTCTGGAAGAACTCGAACAATTCCTTCGATGAATCTTCAGCCATCGCTTTGCTCCGAAAAGCCGTGACGACGTGACGATCGTGACGGCGTGACGGGGTGAAATTCGAAACCACTTCAAAATCGCAAAGTGATTTTATTCAGATTAGTGTCGCAGCCGCAGCCTGCGGCATTGTTGTTTCCGCGGGTCCGAGGATATATAAAGCCTTTACCTCGTCACGTCGTCACGATCGTCACGTCGTCACGGCTCTTTTACATCGTCGGCCCGAGCACCCAGGGCGCGAATTCATCTTCGCCGTAACCCATCGCCTCGCTTTTGCTCTGTCCGCCGGAAGCTGTCCTGAGGATCATCTGGAAGAATTGCTCGCCGACTTCCTGGATGCTGGCCTTGCCGTCCACGATCACGCCGCAGTTGATGTCCATGTCCTCTTCCTGCTTGTTGAACATCGCGCTGTTGGTGGCAAGCTTGAGCGAAGGCGACGGCTTGCAGCCGTAGGCCGAACCGCGACCGGTGGTGAAACAGATCATGTTTGCGCCCCCGGCCACCTGGCCGGTTGCCGACACCGGGTCGTAACCTGGCGTGTCCATGAACACGAAGCCCTTCGCGGAAACGCGTTCGGCGTATTCGTACACATCCATCAGCGCCTGCGTGCCGCCCTTGGCGACCGCGCCCAGCGACTTCTCCAGGATGGTGGTGAGGCCGCCGGCCTTGTTGCCAGGTGAAGGATTGTTGTTCATCTCGCCGCCCAGCTTGGTGGTGTATTCCTCCCACCACTTGATGCGCTTTACCAGCTTCTCGCCAACTTCGCGCGAGCGCGCACGGCGCGTCAGCAAGTGTTCCGCGCCGTAGATCTCAGGCGTCTCGGAAAGGATGGCGCTACCGCCGTTGCGCACCAGGATGTCCACGGCAGCACCCAGCGCGGGATTTGCGGAAATACCTGAGTAGCCGTCCGAGCCGCCGCACTGGAGCCCGAGAGTCAGATGGCTCGCGGGGACGGTCTCGCGTTTTACGTTGTTGGCATCGGGCAGAAGTTCCTTGATGCGGGCGATGCCGTCGGCAACCGTCTTCTTCGTGCCGCCGGTTTCCTGGATGGTGAAGGCCTGCAACTGCTTCGAGCGCTTCAGGCCCTGCGAAGCCAGCAGGTTGTTGATCTGGTTGGCCTCGCAGCCCAAGCCAATCATCAGCGAGGAATGGAAGTTCGGGTGAACGGCGTAGCCAGCCAGAACGCGACGGAGCAGTTCCACCGGCTCGCCTTCGGAACCCATGCCGCAGCCGGTCTTGTGATGGATCGGCACCACCCCGTCCACGTTCGGGTATTGCGTCATGAAATCTTCATCGAAGAACTTGGCGATGGTGCGGCAGACGTGCGCCGAGCAGTTCACGCTGGAGATGATGCCGAGATAGTTGCGGGTTGCCACACGTCCGTCGTCACGAACGATACCCTGGAAAGTGGCCGGTTTGGCGACATAGTCGACCGGCTTGAAGTCCGCACAGAAAGCGTAGTCGCGCTGGAAATCCCCCATCGCCAGGTTGTGCACGTGTACGTGTTCTCCGGCCTTGATCGGCTTGATCGCGAAACCGATGATCTGGTTGTAGCGGCGCACCGGCGAGCCTTCGCCGATATCATGGGTGGCGATCTTGTGGCCGGCCGGGACGGTCACGGCAGCGCGGATTTTTTCCTTGATGATTTCGGTGCCGGCGGGCAGTTCCACCCGCGCAATCACCACATCGTCGGCGGGATTCAGGCGGATGGTCAGATCGGCTGCTTGCAACATGTTGGCATCTCCTTCGGTGAACGCCGGGGCGCCCGGAAAGAACTGGGGCCGCGCCGTATGAGTTCAAGCTGCCATTTTATGCTGGTGCGCCCGGTTTGGGGGAGAGGCAGTTCCGGGCTACGGAGTCGGCCTCGGGTTTTACCCCTCGCCCCTCGCCCCTCATCCCTCGTCCCTTTCTTTCAATGCGACTCGCGCAACAGCGGCGTGCCGCTGCCACCCACCAGGAAATCGAGGTCCACGCCTTCGTCCGCCTGATTGACGTGCTCGATGTAGATCTTGACGTAACCCCGATCGGCCATGGACTTGGGCGCCTTCCATTTCTTGCGCCGCCTTTCCAGCTCGGCTTCCGACACGTCGAGATGCAATTTTCTCTTCGGCACGTCGAGCTCGATCATGTCGCCGTCCTGCACCAGCGCCAGCGTCCCGCCTGCTGCGGCTTCCGGGGCGCTGTGCAGCACCACTGTGCCGTAGGCCGTGCCGCTCATGCGCGCATCGGAGATTCGCACCATGTCGGTGATGCCTTTTTTCAGGACCTTGGCCGGCAGCGCAAAATTGCCGACTTCGGGGAAACCCGGATAACCCTTCGGCCCGCAGTTCTTCAGCACCAGCACGCAGGTTTCGTCCACCTTCAGCTTCGGGTCGTCGATGCGCTTCTTGTAGTCCTCGATGTTCTCGAACACCACGGCACGGCCGCGATGCTTCATCAGCTTCGACGTTGCGGCCGAGGGCTTGATCACCGCGCCCCTGGGTACGAGATTGCCGCGCAGTACCGCTATGCCGCCCTGCTTCTTGAACGGCTTGTCCACAGGGAAAATCACTTTCGGGTTCCAGTTCTTGGCGTCCTTGACGTTGTCCCAGATGCTCTGGCCATTCACGGTGGGCGCCTTCCTGTGCAGCAATCTCGCCCTGCCCAACTCCCTGATCACCACCGGCAGTCCGCCGGCGTAATAGAAGTCTTCCATAAGGTACTCGCCGGATGGCATCAGGTTTACCAGGCAAGGCAGGTCGCGGCCGAGGCGATCCCAGTCATCCAGCGTGAGCCTGACGCCGATGCGGCCGGCGAGCGCCAGCAGGTGCACCACCGCGTTGGTCGAGCCGCCGATGGCGCCGTTGACACGGATCGCATTCTCGAAGGCCTGCTTGGTCAGGATCTTCGACATGCGCAGGTCGTCCTTCACCATCTGCACGATCCGCTGCCCGGCCATGTGCGCCAGCACGTAGCGCCGCGAATCCACCGCAGGAATCGCAGCGTTAGTGGGCAGCGCCATGCCGAGGGCCTCGGCCATCGACGCCATGGTCGAAGCGGTGCCCATGGTCATGCAATGGCCGGCGGATCGCGACATGGCCTGCTCGGCATCGAGCAGGTCTTCGTCGTTCATCTCGCCGCGCTTGAGCATTTCCTTGAATTTCCACACGTGGGTGCCGGAACCGACGGTCTCGTCGCGCCAGCGTCCATTGAGCATCGGGCCGCCGGACACCACGATCGTCGGTATATCGCAGGACGCCGCGCCCATCATCAGTGCCGGCGTAGTCTTGTCGCAGCCGGTCAGCAGCACCACGCCGTCGAGCGGATTGGCGCGGATGGACTCCTCGACGTCCATCGATGCGAGGTTGCGGAACAGCATCGCGGTCGGTCGCATCACCGGCTCGCCCAGCGACATCACCGGGAACTCGAGCGGGAAGCCTCCCGCTTCGTAGACGCCGCGTTTTACGCGTTCGGCGATCATGCGAAAGTGTGCATTGCAGGGCGTGAGTTCGGACCAGGTATTGCAGATGCCGATCACCGGACGGTTCTCGAACAAGTGTCGCGGCAGGCCCTGGTTCTTCATCCAGGACCTGTGCACCATGCTGTCGATCCCCGGTCCGCCGAACCACTCGTAACTACGCAGCTTTCTCCTTGCAGCCATTTCTATAGTCCCCCCAAAAAAAAGCGCCACCTCACCCCTTCCCTCTCCCTCTAGAGGCGGAGAGGGTGATACAACAACACAAGCTCCGCCATTGCGGAGTCGAGCACCCTCTCCACGCCAGTGGAGAGGGCGGGGGGTGAGGCCTATTCTTTTACCGCGCCGGTCATGCCGGCGACGTAATACTCGACAAAGAAGGAATACATTACCGCCACCGGGAGCGAGCCGACCAGCGCGCCCGCCATCAGCGAGCCCCAGTGATACACGTCGCCCTCGACCAGTTCGGTGATCACTCCCACCGGGACCGTCTTGTTCTCGGAAGCCGAAATGAACGTGAGGGCGTAGATGAATTCGTTCCAGGACAGCGTGAACGCAAAGATGCCCGCCGAGATCAGCCCCGGCACCGCCAGCGGCAGCACGATCTTGATGAGGATTTGCCAACGCGTGGCGCCGTCGATCAGAGCGCACTCCTCCAGTTCGAACGGGATCGATCGGAAGTAACCCATCAGCAACCAGGTGCAGAATGGA
Source organism: uncultured beta proteobacterium (assembly GCA_963695915.1). Classification (GTDB taxonomy): domain Bacteria; phylum Pseudomonadota; class Gammaproteobacteria; order Burkholderiales; family JACQAP01; genus JACQAP01. Next base: position 18,655 of record CAVOIO010000018.1, on the reverse strand, counting down.
ATCAGGAACGTCGGGTACGTCAGTATCAATGCCCAGCGAGTATCAAAAATCCCGAGCTGGAAAACCATGGTGGCCAGCGGTATGAACAGGATTGAAGGCGGAATCAGGTAGGCGAGAAAAATCGCCAGCCCGGTCTGCCGCGATCCCCTGAAACGCAGCCGCTCGATCGCGTAGGCGGCGAACACGCTGGCGACCAGCGAAACGAATGTGGACACGACCGACACCAGCACCGTGTTCCACATCCATTCCGGATACGAAGTATCGAAGAAAAGTTTCCGGAAGTGATCGAGCGTCGGGTTGATGACCCAGAAAGGGTTGCCGGCGCTGGACAGCAGCTCCGCGTTCGGCTTGAACGACGTGATCACCATCCAGTAGAACGGGAACAGCAGCACGAACACGAAGACGAGCAACGGGATGTAAACCGTAACCCAGCGTCTCGGCAGCGACTCCAGGTATTGCATGCCTTCGCGGGGTTCAGTGCTCGCCATGCCACGTCGCCCGCTGAGCCGACTCTCCCCCGAGCGACGGCGGCGAGGGCCAACGCTCTAAGAGTTTGCCTCGTCACCGACCCTCATCCCTCGTCACCTCGTCACCTAATCATTTGTCGCTTCCCCCCTGCTGCCACCTTCTCCTTTGCAACCCGAAGTATGAGAACAAGATCGCCGCCAGCAAAAACGGGATCATCGCGGTTGCAATCGCCGCGCCTTCGCCCAAAGCCCCGCCGGGAATGGCGCGCTGAAACGAAAGCGTGGCCATCAAATGGGTGGCATTGATCGGTCCCCCGCGGGTCAGGACCCAGATCAACTGGAAATCTGTAAAGGTGAACAAAACCGAAAAGGTCATGACCACTGCGATGATCGGCGAAAGCATGGGCAGCGTGACGTGCCAGAATTGCTGCCAGGGACTCGCTCCGTCGATGCTCGCCGCTTCGTACATCGACGGCGGTATGGTCTGCAGTCCCGCGAGCAGGCAGATCGCCACGAAAGGCACGCCACGCCAGATGTTGGCAATGATCGTGGACATGCGCGCCAGGTTCGGTTCGCCGAGGAAATTGATGTACTGGTCGATGATCCCGATCTTCATCAGCACCCAGCTCACGATCGAGAACTGGGCATCGTAGATCCACCAGAACGCGATCGCGGAGAGCACCGTGGGCACGATGAACGGGAGCAACACGATGGCGCGGACGAACGACTTGAAGGGAATGTGCTTGTTGAGCAGCAGGGCCAGCCACAGACCGAGAATGAACTTGATGACGCTCGCCACCACCGTGTACACGAAGGTATTGAACACCGACAGCGTGAATACGCTGTCGGTCACCAGGAACTCGTAATTCTCGATGCCGATCCAGCCGCCGGCGCGCCCGACCTTGGTGTCTGTGAATCCGAGCCACACGCCCAGTCCCAATGGATAGGTCAGAAACACCAGCAGCAATGCCGCCGCGGGCAGCATGAACAGCAGCCCGAGGACATTGCGGTTATCGAAGAAGCGCGACAGCGCGTTGTTCATGCGCCCGCCTCCCTTCGATCTTCCACCTCACCCCTCACGCCTCTCGCCTCACCTGTAGTACCGTTTCGCCCGCTTCTCCGCCCTGGACATCGCATCCTTCACGGTTTCGGCACCGGAGGCGGCCTCAGCAACCATGTTGACCACGATGAAATCGGCGATGCAACCCGCCGACGCCGTGCCGAGCGTTCCGGCGTAGCCGTTGGGCAGCATGTTCTTGCAGGAATACCTGAACGGCGTATGTTTCGGGTCCACGGTCCATACCGGGTTGCGTTCGTAGAACGTCAACGGCTGGGTAACGAAACCGATCGCCGCTTTCTGCCAAGACTCGTACTGCTCCTTCTCCATCATGAAACGCAGGTACTCCTTGGCCGCGTTCGGATACTTGCGTGTACTTGAAGATCACGCAGGTGAAGAACAGCGCGCTCATCGTCGGGTGGCCGACCGGCCCGACCGGGAACACGGCATGGTTCAATGTCCTTGGCGATCTCCTGCAGCTTCGGGTCCTTGGACGTCTTCGCCGCGTAATAGATCGAGATGCCGTTGTCGGTGAGGCTGATATCCCCGGCGAGAAAGGCCTTGTTGTTGTTCGGATCGAGCCAGGACAGCGTGCCGGAAACGAAGGTCGGGTACAGCTCCCTGGCGTACTCCAGCGCGGCCGCGGTTTCCTTTGAATTGATCGCCACCCGGTTCTGCTCGTCCACCATCTTTGCCGCCGAACGCCCAGAGCAGCCAATGGCACCAGCCGTTGGCGTCCCCGGTGGCATTGCCGAGTGCGAATCCAGGCGGGGTGCCGTTCTTCTTCAATGCCTTGCACAGCTTCAGAAACCCGTCGGTGTCCTTTGGGAAATTCCTTGAAGCCGGCGGCCTTCAAGTGGCTCGTGCGGTAGTTCATGCAGTTGCCGCCCGAGCCCAGCGGCAGCGCGATCCAGCGCCCGCCGCTTCTTGCCATAGGCCAGCGCGCTCGGATACCAGGGGCCGTATTTCTTCCCCAGGTACTCGCACAGGTCGCCGATCTCGAGCAACTTGTCGGGATACTGGTGCGAGTCGTCGTTGGTGGAGAGAATGATGTCGGGTCCGCTGCCCACGTTCGCGGCGACCGCGGCCTTGGGACGCAATGTCTTCCCAGTTCTCGTTGTCCACCGTGACCGCAACGCCGGTCTTTTCGGTGAATGCCCTGGTGTTGGCCATCCACTGGTCTTCGTCGCCCTGGACGAAGCGCTTCCAGCGCAGCACCCGCAATTTCGCGCCCGGCTCGGGTTTGAAGGACAAGCTCCTGGGCGAGAGAGTTGCGCGCCAGCATCGGCGCGCCGAGTGTGGCGCCCGCGAGAGCGGAAGCCTGGAGAAAACGACGCCTTGTGATTCGATTCATTTTGTGACTCCAGTTCCGGATCAGGCGATGCGCGCGCCGGATTCCGGATCGAACAGATAGGTCTTGCCTTCGAAGGGTTTGAGGCTGATGGTGTCGCCCGGACGGAAAGTATGGCGCTCGCGGGAAATCGCGGACACATTGTGACCCGCCAGCTTGCAGAAGACCTGGGTGTCCGCACCGGTCGGCTCGACCACGATAACCTGCGCCTGCACGCAGGATTCGCCGATGTTGAAATGCTCGGGCCGCACGCCGAGAATGACCTCGCGGTCGCGGAGCCCGCCGCTGCCCGGCACCGGGATGACGCAACCTTCCGCAATCTGTACGCCGCGACCCGATGGTCCGGCCACGATCCTGCCGGGCAGAAAATTCATCGCCGGCGAACCGATGAACCCGGCCACGAACAGATTTGCCGGCTCGTCGTACAGATCCAGGGGCGTGCCGATCTGTTCGACCCGGCCGCCGTTCATCACCACGATTGTGTCGGCCATGGTCATGGCTTCGATCTGATCGTGCGTGACGTAGATCGAAGTGGTCTTCAGGCGCTGGTGCAGTTCCTTGATCTCGGTGCGCATCTGCACGCGCAACTTGGCGTCAAGGTTCGACAGCGGCTCGTCGAACAGAAAAACCTGCGGGTCGCGCACGATGGCGCGGCCCATCGCCACGCGCTGGCGCTGCCCGCCCGAGAGTTGGCGCGGGTAACGGTCGAGGTAGTCCGTAAGTCCGAGAATCTGCGCCGCCTTGTCCACCCGCTGGCGCATTTCCTCCGGCTTCTGCCCGCGAGCTTCATCGAGAAGGCCATGTTGTCGAAGACCTTCATGTGCGGATACAGCGCGTAGTTCTGAAAGACCATCGCGATGTCGCGCTGCTTGGGCGGCACGTTGTTGACGACGCGATCGCCGATCATGATCTCGCCTTCGGAAATCTCCTCGAGTCCGGCGATCATGCGCAACAACGTGGACTTGCCGCAGCCGCTCGGGCCGACCAGCACCACGAACTCGCCGTCGGCGATGGAAATGTCCACGCCGTGGACGACCTGGGTACTGCCGAAGGATTTGCGAACCTGCTTGAGCTCGACCGAGGCCATTTACGCGAACCTGAAGCGGCACTGATCTGACGATCGCGGCGTGCGGCTCGCGCCGACACGAAGGGCGGTGTCGCAGTTCATCCCCTCTCCCTTTGTAATAGTTTTGTCCGTTGCAGTCTAAAGTAAACCGCAGCGCAGCAGCAAGGCCGGATCAGGCGTCCGGACTGCCTGTGGCATACTTACGCCTCTCGATCGTTGCGAAGAAATAGAAGGGGGAGATTTCAGTGGCTGGAAGACTCAGCGGCAAGGTGGCGTTCGTCACCGCCGCGGCACAGGGCATCGGACGCGCGACCGCGCTCGCCTTCGCGCGCGAAGGCGCGAAAGTCTGGGCCACCGACGTCAACGAGGCAAAACTCGCTGAACTCAAAGGCAAGCCCGGCATCGAAGTGCGCAAACTCGACGTGCTCAACGACGCCGAAATCGAAAAACTTGCAAAGGAAATCGGTGCGCCCGGACGTCATCTTCAACTGCGCCGGCTTTCGTTCACCACGGCACCATCCTGCAATGTTCGGACAAGGACTGGGATTTCTCCTTCAACCTGAACGTGCGCAGCCACTACGTAGTCATCCGCAGCTTTCCTGCCGAAGATGCTCGAACAGGGCGGCGGCTCGATCATCAACGTCGCCTCCGTCGCCGGCAGCATCAAGGGCATCGCGAACCGGTTTGTCTACGGTGCATCGAAGGCAGCGGTGATCGGGCTCACCAAGTCGGTTGCGATCGACTACGTGAAGCAGGGTATTCGCTGCAATGCGCTGTGTCCGGGCACCGTGGATACGCCGTCGCTGGGCGATCGCATTAACGCGTTCGATGACCCGGTGCAGGCGCGCAAGGACTTCATCGCGCGCCAGCCGATGGGCAGGTTGGCAAAGGCCGAGGAACTTGCCGAACTGTCGGTGTTCCTCGCCTCCGACGAATCGGTTTTCATGACCGGCCAGGCCGTGATCATGGACGGCGGCATCACCATTTGAAGGGCACGAGGACACAGGGGCAGAGGGCACAGAGAAAAGCAATAAGCAAGACGCGAGACGCACGGGACTTGGAAGACGTTTCCCGCGAGTTTCGTTTAGTCTTCCTTCACTTCCTTTACCCTTCACGCATTTGAAGTTACAATTTCTTCGCAGGAGACAACAAATGAAGCTGGTACGTTACGGGGAAGCAGGAAAAGAGAAGCCGGGGATTCTGGATGCGCAGGGCGCGATTCGCGACCTGTCCGGCGTGGTGAAGGACATCGAGTCAGCCGCGGTGTCGCCCGAGGGCCTCGCCAAGCTGCGCGGCGTGAAGGTGGACGGCCTGCCGAAGGTGAGCGGCAACCCGCGCCTTGGACCGCCGATTGCAAACGTGCCCAAACTCATCTGCATCGGGCTGAACTATGCGGATCACGCCAAGGAGTCCAATCTGCCGATCCCGGCCGAGCCGGTGGTATTCATGAAGGCGATCAGCGCCATCACCGGACCGAACGACGACGTGAAGCTGCCGAAGGGTTCGAAGAAGGGCGACTGGGAAGTCGAACTTGCCTTCGTAATCGGCAAGAAGGCGCAGAGCGTCACTGAAGCCGATGCACTGAACCACGTGGCGGGCTACATGATCTGCAACGATGTTTCCGAACGCGAGTGGCAGCTCGAGCACGGCAGCCAGTGGTCCAAAGGCAAGAGCTTCGACACCTTTGCCCCGCTGGGCCCCTGGTTCGTCACTGCGGACGAGATCAAGGATCCGCAGAACCTCTCCATGTGGCTGGACGTGAACGGCCAGCGCAAGCAGACCGGCAACACCAACACCATGATCTTCGGCGTGAAGGAAGCTGGTTTCCTACCTGTCCTACATGTGCACGCTGACGCCCGGCGACGTGATCAGCACCGGCACTCCTCCCGGTGTCGGCATGGGCATCAAGCCCGCGCCCCAGTTCCTCAAGTCAGGCGACGAGATGCGCCTGGGAATCGACGGCCTGGGCGAGCAGAAGCAGAAAGTGCACGGAGGCTGACTCCCCCAGGGATCGGGGAAAAGAGGCGCACGGCCGTGCGCCTTTTTTGTCGCCCGATTCGGGCTATGATGCCTCGAAAGGAATTCGGGAAACACTTTCTCATGATGCGCTTCGCGGCACTTCTGGCTCTCGGCGCTTTTGTGGCCGGGAGCGCCATGCCGGTCGAGCAGGAACTCGGCCCGGATGAGGTTGGCATTTCCGCATCCGCGCAAATCACGTATTCGCTGGACGCCAAGCCGAAACCGGAGCGGCTGGACTTCGACTTTCGCGTGGACGATTCGCATGCCTGGATCAACGACGACGGCGACTTTCAGGTGAGTGGCTGGATCAAGCACACCGGACTGCGTTGTGCCACCTACAGCATGGGGGTTCGATTCGGCGTCGGTGCACCGGGATGCCTGAACGTGGAATGGATCACCGAGCCGCTCTTCGTGACTTCCGATACTACAATGCAATGACGCGCGCGTCGAGCACACCGGCGGCGACACCGATGTCGGGCTCGGCAAACGGCTCGCCACGATCACCTGTGGGGAGCGTGTTGTCCGCTGCACCGGCAACTGCAGGTAGTTCCGCCCTTGATCGCCGGAACCCGGTAATTGCATTGCTCAATGCCGCAACCAGCACCGCATTCCCACCGTCTCTGCACCGCGCCGATGATGGATTGGTCGGACCGGCATTGCCGGTTCTTTTTCCGACAACTTTCGACGCATGCCGTGGTGTACACCGAGATGGTGACCACCGGCGCGCTGATCCACGGCGACGTCGAACGGCACCTGCGCTTCCACCCCGCCGAACATCCGGTGTCGCTGCAGCTCGGCGGCAGCGAGCCCGTGGATCTCGCCCGCTGCGCGATGCTCGGGCAGGCGTACGGCTACGACGAGATCAACCTGAACTGTGGATGCCCTTCGGAGCGCGTCCAGCATGGCGCATTCGGAGCCTGCCTGATGGCGGAACCGCAACTGGTGGCCGATTGCGTGAAGGCGATGCAGGACGCCGTGGCCGTCCCGGTCACGGTGAAGCACCGCCTGGGTATCGACTCGATCGAGGATTACAACTTCGTGCGCCACTTTGTCGAAACCATCGCGGCCGCAGGCTGCAGGACTTTTTTCGTCCACTCCCGGAATGCCATCCTCAAAGGCCTGTCGCCCAAGGACAACCGCGCGATCCCGCCGCTGAAGTACGAATTCGTCTATCGGCTGAAGCGGGAATTCCCAGAGCTTGGAATTGTCGTCAACGGGGGCGTGGCAACGCTACAGGCCATCGAACAACATCTCCACCACGTAGACGGTGTAATGCTTGGGCGCGTCGGCATATCACGATCCCTTATGTGCTCGCTGCCGCCGAGGCGAGGCTGTACGGTGACCCGCCGCCTTCGCGCGCGCAGGTCGTACAGGCGATGTTCGAGTACGCCTCCGAAGAAGTTGCGCGCGGCACTTCGTTGCGCGCGATCGCCCGTCACATGCTCGGCCTGTATCACGGGCAACCCAATGCCAGGCTATGGCGACGCATGCTTTCGGATGCCGCAATGCTCGCCGCCAACCGCCCGGAATTGCTGCTGCAGGCCGTGCAGGCGACCGAAGCCGCACGGCCGAGGTCGCCGCGGTGGCGTGAAGCATCCGAGCATCAAGCCATGAACGTGATCCGCTTCGATACCTACTACCGTTACGACGAACTGGTGCGCTTCCTCACCGGTTGGGCCGAGGCGCATCCCGATCTGGTGCGGCTCGAACCGGTCGGCAAGAGCTACGAGGGGCGCGAAATCTACGTGGTGCGCGTCACCAGCTACAAGTCGGGGCTGGACGTGGACAAGCCTGCCTTCTGGGTGGACGGCAACATCCACGCCACCGAATTGGCGGGTTCCGCCGCCTGCCTGCATCTGATCCAGCGCCTGCTTGCCGGCTATGGGCGCGATCCCGAGATCACCCGCTGCCTCGACACCCGCGCGTTCTACGTCTGCCCGCGGGTCAATCCCGACGGCGCGGAATGGGCGCTCGCGGATGTGCCGAAGCTGATCCGTTCCAGCACCCGGCCCTATCCCTACGACGAGGAACCGGTCGGCGGATTGATTCGCGAGGACGCGGACGGCGACGGGCGCATCCTGTCGATGCGCATTCCCGACCCCAACGGACCGTGGAAGCTTTGCGCCGCAGGACCCGCGCATTCTGGTACGCCGCGACCCGACCGAAACCGGCGGGCAAGTACTACCGCCTGCTGCCCGAGGGGCGGCTCCAGGACTACGACGGCGTCACCATCAAGCTGCAGGCGCGCAAGGAACGGCTCGACCTCAATCGCAACTTTCCGGCGTACTGGCGCACCGAGAACGAGCAAGTCGGCGCCGGCCCCTTCCCGACCTCCGAACCGGAGATCGCCGCGATCACCGGCTTCATTGCACGGCACCCGAACATAACCGGCGCATGCGCCTTTCACACTTACAGCGGCGTGCTGCTGCGACCCTACTCGCACCTGGCGGATGAACAGATGCCGCCGGAAGACCTCTGGACCTTCCAGAAGATCGGCGCGAAGGGCACCGAGATCACCGGCTATCCGGCAGCATCGGCGTATCACGAATTTCGCTATCACCCCAAGGAAGTCATCACCGGCGATTTCGATTCCTGGATGTACGACCACCGCGGCGTATACGCCTGGACCGTGGAAATCTGGAGCCCGCAGCGCCAGGCCGGCATCGACAACTACAAGTACATCGAGTGGTATCGCGAGCACCCGCTGGAAGACGATCTGAAGCTGATGAAATGGAATGACAAAGTCCTGAAGGGCAAGGGCTTCGTGGACTGGTATGCGTTCGACCATCCGCAACTCGGGCGCGTCGAGCTCGGCGGCTGGAACAGCCTCTACACCTGGACCAATCCGCCGCATCATCTGCTGGAGAAGGAAATCGCGCCGTTCTCGCGCTGGCTGGTGTGGCACGCGCTCATCTCGCCGCGGCTGGAAATTCTCGAGGCGTCCGCCGTCGTCGCTCGGCGACGAATGCCTGGCGCGTCAGGCTGGTGGTGCAGAACAGCGGCTGGCTGCCGAGCTACGTGACCAGGATGGCGAAACAGAAGAAACTCGCACGCGGTGTGGTGTGTGAAATCGAACTGCCAGAGGGCGCGACGCTGGAAACCGGCAAGCTGCGCGAGGAACTCACTCAACTCGAAGGCCGCGCGCACAAACCCGCCGCCGCGAATACCTGGGCGGGTTCGAGCGCGGACGAGACCGACGACAGGCTGAAAGTGGAGTGGGTGGTGCGCGCACCCAAAGGCGCGACGCTGAAACTCACTGCGCGGCACGAGCGCGCCGGCACGGTGCGCACGGAATTGCGCCTGGAGTGAACCAGGATGAAGGCATCAATTCCTGCGCTCATGCGCTGCTTTGCGTTTGCCGCCTGCGCCCGGATGTCGTTCCCGAGTGGCGAAATCCGCCAATAGAACTCCGGCAACTGCCGACCGATTTCTGTTTTTCCCTTGTCAATGAGGCGCTTGAAGGATACAATGAGCTACCGTCGCTGATCCGCACCACGGTGCAGACTTTGTCGGGCAACGAGTAAGTCAGCGGACTCCCGCCGAAATTCAGGGATATGCGTCCCTGATCATGCAATACCCAACTCAGCCGATTCCGACGTTCGACACACGGTATCCGCTTTGCCACAGGCCGGAAGCACTTGCGCCCGTGACGAGTCCGTAATAGAGCAATTCGGGTTTCTATGGAGGCAAGACATGCAGAAGCAGACTGTTCCCACCGCACGCTACGTTGAGTTGCTCAACGAAGAAATCAAACGGCACCCGTACTACCAGAAAGGGATGCAGTTTGTTGCGGCGCCTTCTCCCTATACCGCGCCCCAATTGCTGGATGTGACGTGGGACAAGGAAAAATGGAGCGAGTACAACTTCGTTTTCGCGGCCGCCCATCGTGTCGTGCGGGCGAGGTACCACGCCAAGTCGTAGCCGTCTGATGATCCGTGCGGACTACTCATCTTCCGCACGCACTCCTGCAAGGTCCTGCGCGCCAGTGCGCCGCGAGCCGGGCCGGCGCCCCGAATCGATCCTGCTACATGTCAGCCTGATTCCGCTCCTCGCTTGACCTGTGCCGTATCCACGCCACTTCCGCCCGCCGCTTTTCCAGCGCCGACGGCAGAAATTTCAGTCCCAATACTGTAGCGAACCGCTGATCGGCCGGATTAAAACGGGCGATCCATTCATCCAGGACCAACTCGCCATCGGCGAGCGTCCACTCCATGTGCTCGTAGGGTTTCGGTCCGTCGGTTTCGGTTCCGTGCCGGCGCGGCTTGCCGTACCGGCGCAGGACGTGGCGGCTGACTTCTCCGAAGTGGTCCGCCGGCACCAGCAGGGTCAGCATCGCCAGGTTACCGTCGATGAACTCGAGCTTGAGAATTGCAGGCTTTCCCAGGTAAGTGGTCGAGTGATCGTGGCAGTGGACCAGCGCCGGCACAATTGTGTCGGTTTCGCAGGCGAGCGAATGTCCGCCGTAGTCCTTCGCCTGCTCCATGGTCATTTGGCCGGGCAGCCCTTTGTACTCGAATGCCACTGAGGATTCGCCGGCGGCCAGCTGAATCCCACACAAAGAAACGGCGACCAATCGGGTCAACACGAAAATTGACGGGATGCGTAGTGCCATGCCTGACTTCGTCCCCCGGTTTCTGTCGAAACAGAAAATTACCTGCTTCCGGTCATGCGCGTTCGATTCGCCGGCGCAATCTCAGGAATGCGCCGACACGTCCCGATGTTGTCGCGGCCCGGGATTCGACAGATCGCGAAACGGCACAATTGCCGGCCTCACGGACTCTTCTGATAAGTCCCCACCAATACCGCCTGTTCGATGATATGACCCTTCATCGCCTTCTCGACATCGGCTTTGCGCGGTTTCTTCAAATTCGCAAGTACGGTGTCAAGGGCGTAGAGCTTGTGGAAGTAGCGATGGCGCCCGATCGGCGGACACGGGCCGCCATAGCCGGTACGCTGGAAATCGCTGACGCCTTCCAGCGTTCCGTCGGGCAGTTCGTTCGGCGAGACCCCTTGCGGCAGACCCGTCGCCGAGTGCGGGATGTTGTACAGCACCCAGTGGACCCAGGTCATCGTCGGTGCGGCCGGATCGGGCGCGTCGGGATCATCGACGATGAGTACCAGGCTCTTTGCATTTTCCGGAACACCGCTCCAAGCCAGCGGCGGGGAGACGTCCTTTCCCTGGCAGGTGTGGAGCCTGGGGATGCCACCTTCATGCCCGAAGGCGGATGATGTCAGCTTGAGCGTCATGGCTTGTTCCTCCTTCGCATGGCCACTCCGGATTACCGGTGCGGACAGAACGAGCAGGGCAATCGCTATCCATGGAAAGACCCGTCGCATCTGCCGCGCCTGAAGCTCGCTTGCCGCGTGCGGGTCAGGGACCACCGTCACATCACTTTACCCCGCCCAGCCAGACCAGCACGTCGCCCTTTTCTTTCGCCGTGCATTCCCGCTTGAACACAAGCGTGCAGTTCACCCGCAGGAAGTCTTCCACGGTCTGCGGATCGGTCAGGCGCTTCGCGTTCGCCGATGGCGCCAGCGGCGGAATTTTCCGCACTTTCGCCTTCTTGGGATTGGGGTGTTCTTCGTCGTTGATGACGTGACAGGCGCGGCACAGGATCTTGCTCTCGTGCGCGATGATCATTTCGCGGGGGTCGGGAAGGTGGCAGGAGGCGCAGGTGACGAACCCGAGGCCGCGGATGATCCCTTTCTCGTGATAGAGCTTTTCCCCGCGTTCGGCCGAGAACCCGTCGAAACCCGGGTCTTCCTGCCTGGCCGCTTCCGCATAGTGATCGAGTATCTGTTGCGTCGGTCCGGCATGGAGAACCGCCGGCCAGAGAACAAGTCCCAGAACCGCGGCGAATCGCTTCATTGCCCCTCCCCCGAGAGATTATTCGAAGCTTCTTTCTGTCGGACATTTGCGGCCGCATGCTGTTAAACCCTTGCCGCCGCTAGAACCGCATCCTGCCTGTGAGGATGTCCTTCCACATTACCCAGTCCCCGGCAAAACTGTAAAGCGGATACTTGAATGTCGCGGGATGATTCTTCTCGAAAAGGTAGTGGCCACTGAAAGCAAAAGCATAGCCGGTGACGAATGCGGCCAGCAACCACCACCCGTTCCGGATGACGAGGCCGGAAATGAACATCAGCAGCCCGATCGACGTGCCGATGAAGTGAAGCCGCCGGCTGTTGCGATTGGCGTGCTCACTCAGATAGAACGGGTAAAAGTCTTTGAACGTCTTGTAACGGGTTTCCATAAAAGGCCTGTAGCCAGTGAAATTCCAGCTTCCCTCCGCGTCAACACTAGCGCCGGCCATCGGCCGGAGCCGATTGCCTCTCAACATCATATACAAGTTCGCTGTTTCCCCCAGCTCCTCCGTAGCGTATACCGTGCCCTGAGGTCCTTGCCGGCCACCATCGAGTCGATCTCCGCAACCGCGAGCATGAAGATCATTTTCCCCGCGTCAACCCGTACCAATGTGCGCCCAATCTCTTGCGGAAGTACCGTTCGTTCATTGATGGATCAATCCGGCCAAGGAGACGCAACATGAATCTGATCTTGCTGCGAACAACCGGATCCGCATCAGCTATCTCGCGCAGACGTGGATGGGCCTTGTCGACGAACAGTGCGGCAAACAGTTCCGCGCGATCCTCCCACTTCGACTTCATCGAGTAATCTTCCTTGTCCGCCCCCGGCCAGACGTTGGCGAAGGCGACGATGCGGTCGTTCTGCCGCACCAGGCTGATCGGAAAGTGGCTCAGGTAACGCTCGTCAAACGAGCCGAGCGAGAAACGTTTCTCGGCGACGTGCTTTTCAACAAGCCAGGCGTCCGACACCGTCTTGAGTACCGGCAGCCGGGCCGGCACGCCTTCGACGGGCACCCATTCGAACGTGACGCCGTCCTTCTCCAGTTTGCGCACGGTGTAGCGCAGGCTCTTGCGCGCCGCACCCTCGAGCGAGAAACCCTCCAGCCGCACACGCGCCTCTTCTCCCAGCTTCATCGGTCAGCTCGAGGTCGAGATTCAGGTCCAGATGCCGGGTGCCGACTTCGTAGAATACCGGCCAGCCGTCGTGGCGATCGCACATTTCCCGAAAGCGCCAGACGAGTTCGCGCTTTTCCGACTCCGCACCCACCGGGTCGCCGAGGGCGACCCAGCTGCGACGCCCGACGCCGTACATGATGAAGGTGTTGCCGCTTTCACTGAACAGCAGGTCCTTGTCGGCGAGCAGCGCCAGGTTGGCCCCGTGTCGGACGAGGTCGCAATGACCAATCCGGCCCGCGCGAGCTCGGCCTCGTCCGGCGGATTCGGTTCCGCCGGCGCAGGCCGCAGCAGCCGGTAGAGCGCGAACAGAATCAGGAAGCTCACCACGATGACGCTGGCGCGCAGCACGCGCGGCGCGTCGGCGCGGAACGCGAAGTGCCACCACAGGTCGTTTGAATAATCGACGTGCTTGTGCGCGAACACCGCGAGCCAGAGCGAGCCGGCCACGACCAGGACGATCGCAGCGACCCAGCCCGCGCTGAATGTGTCGCTCGCAAGCGTGGCCTTGCGGTAGAAGTGGCGCCGGCACGGCAACAGCGCCGCCGCGGTCACGATCAGGAACATGGCTTCCTCGTAGTCGAGGCCCTTCAAAAGCGAGGCGTACCCGCCGATAAGCAGCAGGCCGATGGAGAGGTGGTAGGCGGCGTCAAGCCGGCGGCGCAGACCCCAGGCAAGAATGAGCAGACCGGCGCCGACCAAACTGCCGAGCAGGTGCGAAAACTCGAGCAGCGGCAACGGCATGACCCGACGCAGCCATGCCAGGCGCTCGGCCTCCGGGGGCGTGGCGCCGGAAAACAGCAGAATCGCGCCGCCGGCAAATGTCGTGATGGCGAAGACCGCCGGCAGAAGGTTGGTCAGCCAGCCTCCGAGTACGCGTGACAGTTGTGCCATTTGCCGTCGGCGCTGCAACAGTTCGTGCGCACCCAGCATCGCCGCTGCAAGCGCAAGCGGCAGCAGGTAATAGATAAGCCTGAATGCAAGCAGCGCTGCGGCCACCGCGGGCGCTGGAGTTTGCTGGTGCAGGAACAGCAGGATGACGGACTCGAACACGCCGAGGCCGCCGGGCACGTGGCTTACAAGTCCTATCAGCTGGGCAACCAGGAAAACCGACAGAAAAGCGGGAAAGGACAGCGCAGGTTCCGCAGGCATTAGCACATACAGCGTCACTGCAACCAAGGCCCAGTCCAGCACGGCGACCGCGATCTGCGGGATGGCGATCTGCACCGAAGGCACATCGATTTCCCAGTCGCGCACCACCAGCGGTGCGCGCCGCATCAAGATGAACGCGAGGTAAGCCGCCACCGCGAGCAGGAAAACGACACCGATGGCGCGTGCGGTGGGCGCATGCAGCGGCATTTCTTCGGGGATCGACGCAAAGGTCAGGGCCGCGCCCTGGATCGCCAGGAATCCGATCCAGAAGGTCAGCCCGAGAAAGGCGACTAGCTTGGCGATCTCCACCGCCGACAGCCCCCAGTCCGAATACATCCTCAGCCGGATGGAGCCGCCGGCGAGCGCGGCGAAACCGACGTTGTTGCTGAAGGCGTAGCCGATGAAGGAAACGCGCGCGAGCTTGGGGTAGCTGAACTCGCGTCCGAGGTAGCGGAAGCCAAGCGCGTCGTAACCGGTGAGCACAACATAGCCCAACCCGGCGAAGAGCGCCGACAGCGCCAGCTTCTGCGGCGGAATCTCTTCCAGCGCATGCACGACATCATGATAGTAATAGCTGCCGACGCGTGATGCAGCGCCAACCGTGCCACGGCGAACAGCGCCAGCCCGAAGACCGGAATCAGCCGGGAGAAGATCGGTTTCAAGACGGTCGCGCGCTACCTTCGACTAGGACAATCTCATTCTAGTCGCAGACCCTGCCGCGGCGACAGGATTCACAACCGGAACCTTCCCACGAGGATTTGCGCCTACAGGCGCCAGTCGCCGATCAAACTGTAGGGCGGGTAGAAATTCTTGAACGTGCCGTAGCGACTTCCCATGACGGAACTCGTGGCTCGTGGACAAGTCCAAATTTCTTGTTCGTGAATTCCCGTATAGAACGCTGTTGATCCCGTTTCACCTTCGCGTCCTCAATTTTTTTCCCTTGGCGCGCTTCGCGTCAACGCTTTTAACTCCAGCCGTCGGCCGGCTGAATTTCGCTGAGTCCCGAATTCTGATTCCTGAATCCTGATTCTCAGGACGGGTACTTCCGGTGCAGTTCCGCAACTTGCTCGGGAGAGAGGATCTTGAGCCGATTGCCCCTCAACATCAAATACAGTTTCGCCGTTTCCTCCAGCTCTTCGGTGGCGTATACCGCTGACTCGAGGTCCCTGCCGGCGACCACCGGGCCGTGGTTGGCGAGCAGGATCGCGTGATGCTTGCCGGCGACTTCGCGAACCGCGTTGGCGAGCGTCATGTCGCCGGGCGGGTAATAGGGTAACAGTACCAGATTGCCGATCTTCATCACGTAGTACGCCGTGATCGGCGGAATCGGTTGGTCAGGGTCGGTATCGGCGAGACAGGACACGGCGACAGAATGAGTGGAATGCAAGTGTACGATGGCGCCGGCGGACGGCCGCTGCCCGTACACGGACAAATGCAGAAAGGCTTCCTTGGTCGGCTTGCCGCCGGAAACCGGATTGCCCTTCGCGTCGACTTTGGAAAGCGTCGCCGGATCGAGCCGCCCAAGGCAGGAGTTGGTTGGCGTCATCAGCCAGCCGTCCTCCACCCGCGCGCTGATGTTGCCGGAACTTCCGGGCGTGAGTCCGCGATCGAACATGGACTTGCCAAGAATGCAGATCTCTTCCCTGAGTTTCGCTTCGTTCATTTTTCGCTTTGACAAAAGTCTATTTTCACCACGAAGGCACGAAGACACGAAGAAAATCTGAAGGTTTGCGAAAACCGAAATATCCTGGCTTGTTCGCCGACTGCAACAGGATCACTGGCGGTCACCGGTATCGCATAACAATTTCTGGTTCGAATTCGAATTCCTTCGTGTCTTCGTGCCTTCGTGGTGAATCGCGGTCTCAAGGTTGAAGCTTGAAGGCTTTGGTGAAGAAATCAGGAGTGCCGAAGTTGCCGGACTTCAACGCCAGCGCCAAGGCCGGTTCGCCGATCGAGAACGTCCAGGGCACCCCGGGGTCGATCTCGGGGCCGATTGCGAGACCTTCGACGCCGAGCGCACCGACCACCGCGCCGGATGTCTCGCCGCCGGCAACCACCAGCCGTCGCACACCCGCCGCCACCAGCCCCCTGGCGATCTTGCCCAATGTTTCCTCCACCAGAGCGCCCGCATGTTCGCGCCCAAGGCGCTCCTGCACCGCCTTCACCTGCTCCGGAGTGGCGGTCGAATAGATCAGAACCGGTTTTTCGGAAAGCCGGCTCGCAGCCCAGTTGAGCGCCTCCTGCGCGAGATCGCGACCGGAAGCAATCGCCATCGGCTCGAGTTCAAAGTACTCATGATCCTGCTTCATGGCTGCGACCTGCCCCTGGGTTGCGACCGAGCAGGACCCCGCCAGCACGGCAGTGGGCCCGGTGACTGTCGGTAAAGGCGAGTGCTGGCCGCTTTTCATCAGGCCCTTTCTGACGAAGTTCGCAGGCAGCCCCATCGCCATTCCGGAGCCGCCGGTGACGACCTTCAGATCAGCGCAAGCCTCGCCCAGCGTTATCAGATGCTCGTCGGTGATCGAGTCGAGAATCGCATGGCGGATGCCCTGCTTGCGGAGCTTTTCGAAGGCGTCGCGAATCGCCTCCACTCCGTTCACGATGGTCGCGTACGGAACCAAGCCGACCTTGTGCCGGGTCTGCCGCTGCAGCACCCGGACCAGCGACGGATCGGTCATCGGGGTGAGCGGATGGTGACGCATCCCGGATTCGGACAGCAGCTCATCGCCGACGAACAGATACCCCTTGTAGACGGTGCGCTTGTTGGTCGGAAAGGCCGGGTTGAATACAGTGAAGTCCGCGCCGATCGCATCCAGCATCGCGTCAGCGACCGGGCCGATGTTGCCCTTGTCGGTGGAGTCGAACGTCGAGCAGTACTTGAAGTAGTATTGCCTGGCGCCCTGTTGCCGCAGCCAGTCGAGAGCGGCGAGCGACATGGTGACCGCCTCGTTGGCGGGATTGCTGCGCGACTTGAGCGCCACAATGACGCAATCAGCGGCAGGCATTTTCAGTCCCGGACGCGGCACGCCCAACAGTTGCACGGTGCGCATGTGCGCCTTGACCAGTGTATTGGCGAGGTCGGTCGCACCGGTGAAGTCATCGGCTACGCATCCGAGCAGGATGCTCATGGCGCGACTCCCGGGGAAATGAAATCGAACACGAGGACTTCCTCCGTGAACCCAGGTTGGTTTTGGGCATAATGGTACCGAATCCTGGTGTCGAAATCCCGGAGACTTCAGACCAATGAGCGAAGTCATTGGAATAGACCACATCTATATTGCCGTGAGCGACCTTGGCCGTTCCGAGGCGTTCTATGACAGGGCAATGGCCGCCCTCGGTTTCAGGAAGAACATATTTACGATTGGTGGCGACCCGCACGTTCAGTACTTCAACCGGCACTTCGGCTTCGTGCTGCGGCCGGCCAGAAGCCGCATTCCTCATGACCCGTATGCGCCGGGACTGCATCACTTCTGTCTGCGCGTCGAAGGCAAAGACGAGGTGGAGGATGCGGCGGCGAAGTTGCGCGCTGCAGGTATCGACGCTTCAGAGCCGAAACAGTACCCGGAGTACGCGGTCGATTACTATGCAACCTTCTTCAGCGACCCGGATGGCTTGCGGCTTGAAGTGACCAACTACCGCGACGAGCGCCGCCATCGGCACGACAACTGGGACAAGCTGCCGGAGGCCAGCAATAAGGTCGTTGACGCAGAGTGACGCAGAGAAAGGCTACTACGGTCGCAGAGAATGCGGAACGAAGGGAGTGAGTGTTCGGTGCCGCTTCCCCGAATCACCACGAGGAAGTAAAACAGATTCGCGATTGTGCAACATCCCCTCCAGATTGCTATCTGTTTTTCTTCGTGCCTTGCGTTTCTCTGCGACCTCGGCGTCAACGCTTTTGCAGCCGTCGTCAGACCGCTACTTCAGGTTTTCCAGTGCGGGGGATAGGTCTTGTCGAAGTACGGCAGCGCCTCGATGCGCTTCATCCATGCGCCGAGCTTCGATCCGATAGCGCTGCGCACATCCAGATCCGGCTTCTTTCTTTCCATGCGCAGGCACAGCGCGATCATGGGATAAAGCGTGATGTCCGCGGCCGAGAATTCGCCGGACAGGTAATCACCGGACAGGTAACCCTCGAAAATTCCCAGTTCCCGTCCCCAGGGATTTGCGCGCGGAGGCAATCTCGCCGGCATCCCACTTGTCCTGCGGCGTGAACAGCACCTGGTCAACCAGCCGCTCCTGCGCGTGGGCGAAATATTCGTCCGCTTCACGCACCAGGCG
The DNA here is from genome assembly GCA_963695915.1 of uncultured beta proteobacterium. Lineage (GTDB taxonomy): Bacteria > Pseudomonadota > Gammaproteobacteria > Burkholderiales > JACQAP01 > JACQAP01. The sequence continues at coordinate 227 of CAVOIO010000018.1, read as the reverse complement.
CCGGATAACCGCACGCTGCCTGGCGTTGCCAGGAAAGAGCTTCTTGCCCGAAGCGTATTGCTCGTCCAGGTATTCCACAATTGCGGCCGATTCGTACAGGGCCAGGTCGCCGTCGGTAATCGCGGGTACTTTGTGGCGCGGGTTGATCTTCAGGAACTCGGGCTTCTTGAGGTCGCCCGCCGAGAACGAGATCGTCTTCAATTCGTAGGCAATCGCCTTGTGTTCAA
>CAVOIO010000017.1:0-164835 GCA_963695915.1 uncultured beta proteobacterium | reverse complement strand
TGTTTATGTGTAGCCCCTTTCGTTTCGTTACGTATTGCTGAAGCTCAACGCAGAGTCGCAGAGGACACGGAGGACGCAGAGAAAGACTAGACTTGGGACTGGACGTCGGAGATTGCTCCGCCCGACCGGACATTGCGAGGTTTATGCTATTGGAAACTTGTTTATAGCTATAGAGACAAGTTTCTAGTATTGGAGATGTTTATCATGACGTCCAAATCTAGTTAGCTGTCAACGTAGGCAAATGTCTCCTTTTATATCCGGCTCGAAGCGCATCGAATGGACGTGAAGGAATTCCTGGAAACTGTTCATCCCGGCAAGCGCACTGATATTGCGCAACTCGCTGATCACACGCGCACTCAGTTCGGAGATCGCTACAAACTGAAGGCGCCAATGCTTGAGTTGCACTGCGAAACCTCTCAATGCAATGGTGTCAGGTTTTTTGAAGCGAAGACGGAAATGAGGCTCAGTCTCGGCGAACGCGAGCTTTCATTCGTTCACTACATGTGCCGAAACTGTGGCAAATCATTCAAAACCTTCGCGCTCGAGTCTTCTCTGAATGCGGATGGAGTTTCTGGATCGCTTTACAAGTTTGGTGAAGTGCCGTCATTCGGTCCCCCTACCCCATCTTGGTTGATTTCATTGATTGGACCGGACAAGGACATGTTCATTAAGGGGCGGCGCTCCGAAAATCAGGGCCTTGGTGTCGCAGCGTTTGCTTACTACCGACGTGTAGTAGAGAACCAAAAATCCAGAATCTTCGATGAAATTATCAAGGTATCTGAAAGACTCGGCGCGGTACTTGAGCAAATCGATGATTTGCGAAAGGCTCAACAGGAGACCCAGTTCAGTAAGGCCATCGAAGAGATTAAACACGGTGTGCCGCAAGTTCTGATGATTAATGGCCACAATCCTTTGTCGCTTCTTCATTCCGCATTGAGTGAGGGGCTGCATTCGCAAGATGACGAACAGTGTCTGGCTCTTGCAACGAGTATTCGAGTTGTCATGGCTGAGCTCGCGGAGCGGATTGCGCAGGCCATGAAAGACGAGGCTACTCTGAACACCGCCGTGAGCAGACTGCTGCAAAAGAAAGGCGTCTCGCCCGCCAAATGAACAGAACGTTGACAGCTCACTACCCGCTGCACCACGACGCGGCGTGCGGCCGCGCGGGTGGGCGCGAGCGTTTTGCAGCTCGATAACGCGACGAACACATTGAGCACTGTCGCACCCGATCTGATCATGGAGCGACTTGCGCGGCGTCGACCGTTGTTCCATTCGGAGGCAGATTTACAGCACGCATTTGCTTGGGAAATGCAGAGGGCTGATCCAAACTGCGAAATCCGGCTGGAGGTGCCAGTCAGGACCGCCGCCGGCGCAATTTATCTTGACCTTCTTACTCGGTCTGGATCAGCGCAGGTAGCGGTGGAACTCAAGTACAAGACAAGGGCCTTGGTGACATCGGTTGGCGACGAAGAGTTCGCCCTGGTCAATCAAGCAGCGCAAGACATTGGGCGATATGACTTCTTCAAGGATCTCGAGCAGAGTAGAGGCGTTTGCTCAGTCTGGGCCATCGCGCTGCGGATACGCTGTGTTCCTTACTAATGACAGCGCCTATTGGAAAGCCCCTGCCAATACCGAACATGGGTACGCAGAATTTGCAATGAACGACGGCCGCGAAATTTCGGGCACGATGGCTTGGGGAGGTCGGGCATCTGACGGTACGCGTCGAGGACGAGAAAATGGCATTTCGATTCGTTGCAACTACTTGCTTCAATGGAAGGAGTACTCGGCCGTGGGGTCAAAGGGTTATGGCAGGTTTCAGTATTTGTGCCTTCTTGCGCGAGCTGCATAACAGCGCAGCCCATGCGGACGCGCGCGCGAGCGTCGTGCCATGCAAGCGTCAGTGGACGGGCGCTGGTGGTTGCGAACGTTAGGGCAACAACTCAGCGCAATGTCACTCCTGCGAGAAATCCAAGCTGCGGCAATCGATTCAGCCGTTCCGCTAGCAACCTTACTCCGAAAGTGCAAAGTGCTTGCGGCCCGTTTGGGCAATGCAGAGTTTAAGCAATGGATAGAGGACGAATTGAATGGCTATAGGTCGGCGGATTCGCTCCCGCCGTACCGAAAGCTACACGTCAATTCCAAAGGCCACTTCTCTGGACCATTTCATTCAGGCCTTCGAAACGCTGACATCCCGCTTTCGTGTATTCCGGAGAAGTTTAGGGAAAGCCTCTCTCAGTCGCACATGAAGGAACCCATTGCTGCTCTCGAAGCCCTTGTCGCCAAGTCTGATAGTGGCACCGCAATGGAACCGTGGAATCCTGATCTTGTCGCGCATGTTGGAGGCAGGATCTACGAAGGCATGAACTGCATGCAGGCTTGGAAGGTAATTCCAATCAGTGCGGTGGTGGCGGCCCTGGATAGTGTTCGAACCCGAGTGCTAAATTTTGTGCTCGAAATTGAAGCAGAGGCGCCGGACGCTGGCGAGGCTGCACCAAATTCGAACCCAGTGCCTCAAGAGAAAGTGCACCAAATATTCAACACGTACATTTCAGGCAACGTTCAAAATTTAGCGACAGCAAGCACAAATGTCCGGCAGTACGCAACTTTTAATGATGCGAATCCTCAACTGTTCCGCGACATCCTAGCGGCTCTGTCAAAGTCGGGAGCGGACGCTCCAGTAGTCGAGAAAGCTTCTGGTGCCGTCGAAGAAATGAAGCAAGCTAGAGATGCGCAGGGATTTAAGGAGTCTTACCTAAAATTTATGTCTGTGCTTTCTGATCATGTGCAGGTGCTCGGCCCAATCCTTGCACCATACTTACCTGCATTGGCAGCATTGTTGCCCTAACAACCGCACGCACGCGGACGCGCGCAAGAGCGGCGCGCGCGGGTGGTGCGGAACGTTGGGTGCGACGAAGGAGTCCACGGGCAATTGGCGGACACAACCCGGATTCCTGCGGTCCGATATCTTTCTATCGATTCGCTTTCCTGTGCGTACTTTGCGACCTTTGCGCCTTTGCGTTGAGATTCTGACTTTGAACTGACGAGTAACGACCTTGCGACCCGATTTCAAATCCGCCACCGCGCTTTCCGTTCGCCGCCGGTGAAAGCACCGCCGCGCAGGATCTGCACTGGCTGGAAAAGAACATCCCCTGTCAGGCGGCGTGTCCGGCGGGCACCGACATCCCCGGGTATCTCGAAGCGATCTATCACGGCAGGTTCGCGGAAGCCTACGAGATCAACCTACGCGACAACGTCTTTCCCGCCGTGCTCGGGCGGGTGTGCTCGCGGCCTTGCGAAGATGCGTGCCGGCACGGCTGGGAAGGCAATGGCGAGCCGGTGGCGATCTGTTTTTCCAAGCGCTCCGCCGCCGACTTCAGTTCCAGTGCGCCGGTCGTTCTCAAACCTCGTTTCCCCGGCAACCGGAAAGAAAGTCGCGGTGATCGGTGCTGGCGTAGCCGGTCTCACTGCCGCGCGTGAACTGGCGCTTTCCGGGCACGGCGTCACCGTGTTCGAAAAGCACCGGACTCCCGGCGGAATGCTCAACCAGGGCATTCCCGCATTCCGGCTGCCGCGCGAAATCGTCGATCGCGAGATCCGGCAGATCGCCGCCATCGGGGTGACCATCCGCTGCGGAATTGCGGTCGGTACCGACCTCACGCTGGCTCAGCTCTCCGAAGATTTCGATGCGGTGGTGCTGGCCGCGGGAACGCTGCGGCCCAACGTGCTTGAGCTGCCCGGCAAGGGTTTGACGGCAATCGAGCACGGTCTGAGCTTTCTTCTGCAGGTGAACGAGTACGGCCGGCGCGAAATTGGCGGACGGGTGGTCGTGATCGGCGGCGGCTATACCGCCATGGACTGCGCCCGTACTGCGCTGCGGCTTGGTGCGCAAGTTGGCGTCGTCTACCGCCGGGCGCGCAAGGACATGGTGGTGCTGCCGGGAGAACTCGAGGAACTGCTGGAGGAAGGCGGGCACCTGGAAACGAATTGCGCGCCGCTTGGCTTTTTCGGCGACCGGGGCAAGGTGATCGGCGTGGGTTTTGTGCGCACCCGGCAGGGGGAACCCGGCCGCGACGGCCGCCGTACACCAGTGGAGATCGCCGGGACCGAACTCGAGATCGGCGCCGACACGGTGATCCTGGCGACCGGACAGTTTCCGCAAGCGGGATGGATCGATGCAGCACTTGCGCCGAAACTGGTGGCGCGCGATGGCTGGCTGGCGAGCGGCACGGCGCACCAGACCGCGCACCGCAATATTTTTGTCGCGGGCGATTTTGCGCTCGGCGCCACCACGCTGATCCAGGCGATCGGGCATGCGAAGGAGTGCGCGCGCAAAGTGGACGAATGGCTGACCGGAGGGCACCGGAGAAAGCAGGTCGCGCAGATCGGCGCCGCATTCCGCTCGAAAGTGCCGGGAGGCCGCACCACCGGGCGCACCGCGGAGATGAACGTCATTCCGATCCATCCGATGCCGGTACTTGCGGTCGCAGTCCGGGGGCTCGAGGCGGAAGTCGAAACCGGGTTCGCCGAACCTGTGGCGAAGGAAGAGGCGTCGCGCTGCTACCTTTGCCACTACAAGTTCGAGATCGTGGACCGGGACTGCGTGCTGTGCGACGAGTGCCTGAAGGTGAAACCGATTGAAGGCTGTATCGTCGAGATTGCTTCACTGCTGCGGGACGACGAGGGACGGGTCCTGGGTTATACCAAAGTAGAAAAGGGCGGGACCGACTCCCTTTATTACAACCGGCTGTGGATAGACCAAAGCCAGTGCATTCGCTGCGGACGCTGCGAGGCAGTGTGCCCGGTCAACGCCATTACCATCCAGAAAGTGACCCTGGCGGATACGATAGCCTGACGGGTCGGCTAATAGCCCGCATAAACGGGCCTTTAGGCAGCGTAGATGCTTCCAAACTGCGTTTGTTCTGCCTATACTCCTGAAAATGCCGCATTTCCGGCCTTCCGATTACGAGTTGCGTCCGGAATCCGGCCCAAATACCGAAGCCTGACCATAAGTCAGAGCTAGGACTGTTCAGGAGAGCGGAGTTGGCCCTGATTCTTGCAGTGGATATGGCTGGCACCCCCAGCCGGTGGCTGATGGTCGAAGAGGCCATCTCTTATTACGCGCGTCGAATGGTGGCGTGGTCGTACGGCGAAGTCGTGGCGACCTACCACGGCGGCGTGTCGCGCATGACCGGCACGCGTTCCCAGTTGTCCACCCACAGCATTATCGCTATCAAGGGCGCGGTCGACTTCGCCAAGGACCATCACGCCGAGCCGCACCTGTCCAATACCTCGCTGTTTTTCCGCGACCGTCACATGTGCGCCTATTGCGGTGGCCAGTACAAGGAACGCGACTTGTCACGCGACCACGTGATGCCGGTCTATCTCGGTGGCAAGGACCGCTGGATGAATGTAGTAACCGCCTGCCGCGGCTGCAACATCCGCAAAGGTGGGCGTACCCCGGAGTCGGCCGACATGCCGCTTCTGTACACCCCTTACGTGCCCAACCGCTACGAGCATTTGATCCTGCAGAATCGCCGTATCCTGCAGGACCAGATGGAATACCTCATGGCAAAGGTGCCCAAACACAGCAGGCTTTACGGCTGAGTCGGTCGCGCCGCCTGTCCGAAGCCGGCCTCTTGGTGCCGGCTTTTTCATGTAAACCGAAATAGCCGGTCTTGGGTGCGTCAACGTACAGATCTGGGTGGCGTTACCAGTTTAATGTGCGCGAACGGAGTATCCGCAGTTCGCGGAACTCGAACCAACAAGCAAAGGACTGAAACCCATGAATAAATCCCTGATCACCTCGCTGGCACTGGTGTTGGCGCTCGCCGCATGCCAGACCAACCCGGTCACCGGCAGGCAGCAGCTCATGCTGGTCTCGGAGGAAAGCGCCATTGCGGCATCGAAGGAAGCCTACGTGGCGATGATGCTGCCGCTCGAAAAGAGCGGGAAGGTCAACAATAATGCCGCGGAAACAGCCCGGATCGAACGCATTACCGGACTCCTGATCCCTCAGGCTATAAAGTTGCGTCCGGAAACGGCGAACTGGGAATGGAGCATCAAGGTCATCGACGAACCGAAAACCGTAAACGCCTGGGCCATGGCCGGTGGCAAGATGGCGATCTATACCGGCTTGATCGACCAACTCAAGGCGACCGACGACGAACTCGCGCAGGTGCTCGGACATGAGATTTCGCACGCGCTGGCCAAACATACCGCGGAGCGGATGTCGCGGGCGATGGCCATGGAGGCCGGTTTAGGCGTGCTTGGCGCCACAACGCAGGGAAGCCAGTACGGCGGCCTCGCGCTGACCGGAGCGCAGCTCGCCGCAGTGGTCGCGTTGGAGTTGCCGAACAGCCGCGGCGCCGAATCGGAAGCCGACCGCATCGGAATGGAATTGGCCGCCAAGGCGGGCTTTCACCCGCAGGCGGCAGTGACGCTTTGGGAAAAGATGGGCAAGGTCGGTGGGGGCGACGGCAGCTCCCGTTTCGATTTCCTATCCACTCACCCGGCACCGGCCAAACGCATGGAAACGCTGGCCGAGTTGGTGCCGCAAATGATGCCGTATTACCAGGACAAGACGGCGCGCCCGACCTACCCGATCCGCTCCGCCTCCGTCGAGAGCACGGTCGCCAAAAAGTAGTCGGCAAAGGCACAGTAGCCGCGTGTTCAGCGCGCGGGCAGCGTCTGTAGCGCCTCGCCGCAGACGTCGCTGCCGTCCGGTGGGATCTGTTTGCCGAAGAGCTTCTGCAGCGGCACCCAGATGATGGAAGTCGCGACCCGGCCGACGGTTTCGATCACATCGCCGGGCGAGACGCCGATCCTGAAATCCGTGAACGTGCCGGTGACCTGCACCGGCGTGGCGAGGCTCAGGAACTGCGCGGTCTTGGCCTGCGGGCGCAGGCGCAGGTTGAGCGTCTCGGTGCCGAAGTCGGCCGAGCCATTGCCGGTGACGCGCATGCGGCCGGTATCGAGCACAATGGTCCGGTCCACCAGTTTGCCGTCATTGAGCTCGAAGCGTCCGATCGCGCAATTGACCTTGGACGCCTTGCCCGGATCGACTACCGGTATCAGTGCGACCAGCAAGTTGACCGCCCACATGTCGAAAACTCCGGACTGCATGTTCTGCGGCCATACCGCAAAGTCGATGCGCCCGCTGCCGTGGCGCAGAATGTCCGCGAGATAGCGTGCCCGCGAATTTACGTCCACGTTCAGGCTGAACGTGCCGTGTAAGTCGGTATCCGGCTTGATGCGGCGAGCGAGAATGCCGTAGTCGAACTTCGTCACTTCGATGTGGGTGTCCACCTTGACGTCCTGCTCGGTCGGTTCGTAGCCCAGCGACAGCCTGGCCGAGCCGCCGGGGACGTTGAGTTCCACCGGGCCGATGTCGGCGCGGCCGTTTTCCAGCTTCGCCACCAGCCTGCCGCTGCCGAGCTTGTCCTGGCCGGCCAGCACCTGGTCCACCTGCACCGTCAGATAAGCGTCCTGCCTGCGCAGCATTGCGGGACTTAGAAGCTCCTGCGCCTGCTTGCTGGCTTCGGCTGCTTTGGCGCGCATCTCATCCGCGGTCGGCGCCTTGTCGCTTTCGTCGGCGGGTTTTTTTTCGAACGGTGACCAGCCCTCGAACTTGAAATCGTCGAGCTGTATGTTCGGCGCGGCGAGCGCGATCTCGATGCGGGGACGACCAGTGGAGGTTTCGTATTTGCCTTTGCCGTTGAGCGCGCTCTCCCGGACCCTCAGCACCAGATCGTCAACTTCGTATCCACGCGCGGACATGCGGAATTTTCCGACCGCGGACCACGGTCCCCACGGTGGCAGCGAGGCGCGCGCCAGCTTGTTCAGCGTATCGAAGCGCGTTCCACGTACTTCCAGCGCCAGTTCGACTTCCCGGTTTCCGAGCGGCCGTGCAATGGCGCCGGAGAGTTCCAATCGGGTTGCGGCCGCTTCGGTGCTGAGCTTGAACGGCACGGGCAGCTTCGTGTTCACCAGGTCCTGCGCGGAGGCGGTTTCCACGCCGATCGCGACCGCATTGTCGTCGACGCTGCCCTTGAGATCGAGGCGCACCTTGTCGCCCGGCGCGGCGCGTAACAGTCCGCTCTCCAGGGCGATCCTGGCCTCGGCGCGGGTGTTCGGATCGCGCAGCGTGACGCGGCCACCGGCCAAATCCGCGGTCAGGTCGGCGCGAGCGATCAGGTCGCCTAGCCGGGTTGAGCGCGTCGCGAGGTAGATTTGCATCAGGTCAAGCGTGGCGTCGATGTTGCGGGCAAGATCGAGCTTGCGCAGAACATTGCCGATATCGGCATTGTTGGCAAAAAGCCACAGCCCCGCATTCGGTTCTTTGCTGCGCAGGTCGAGCAGGATGGCGCCGCGCAACGCCGTATCGGCGACATTGACCGCGAACTGCGACGGGTACATGTAGCCGTCGCGGATGTGGCCGTCGAAGGAAACGTCGCGCACTTCGAGCGGGGTCCCGAGAAAGCGCTTCAGGCGCACTTCGACGTCGGCGTCGGTGAGATCGATGCCCTGGGGCAGAATGGGAATGTTCAGCACCGGGCCGGACGCGCCCTTTTTTTGCGTCTTCGACAGGAGTGACTCCAGTTCGGCGACGTCTATCTGCTCGGCGGCCAGGCGCACGTTCAGCAGCGGCCGCGTGCCAATGCCGGTTTGCAAAGCCTCGGCGGTGAGCGTGGTGCGCCCGAGTTGCACGGAAAAACCGGCAAGGGACCACTGCCGGCTGCGCAACGCGGCCTTTCCCGACAGTGCCACACGCGCCTCGGCCTCCGGCCGCAGGCCGAACCAGCTTGCCACCTCGCCGGCGCGCGGCGCGGAAATCTCGAAGGTCAATTCCGGACCGCGGTCCTCGGAGGGCAACTGCAGCACGCCATGAATGTGCGCCCGCACGCTGCCTGAACGCGCGCTGAAATCGATCGGTACGCGATCCTCCAGCATCAGCGGCTCCAGGGCGCCGCTGCGCAGTTGCGCGGTAACAGGGTTGCCCAGCAGCGAACCGCGCATTTCCCCGGTTAGCGCCTTGCCGGCAGGCAACGCCACAGACAGTTTCTCCAGCGTGAAATCGACCGGCCGGCCCCCTTCGATGTTCCCGTACGAAAGGCGCCCGCGATCGATTTCGAGGCGCACGTCGAGACTGCGCACCAATTCACTGACCTGGTCGCCGCGTGCCGAAAGGCGCAGATCGATTCGGCCGAGTTTGCCTTCCACGCCAGGCACGCCCGCCAGCAGTTCGGCCAGACCGCCGAGCTCCGAGTCACGGGCGCCCAGCGCCAGACGGAAGGTCGGCGGCGAGGCCGTGCCATCCACCTGCGCGTCGCCCTGCAGCTTGACGCCGGTGATGGTGGCTTGCATTGGTGTTTGCAGCACCCCATTTTCGATTTTCAGCCTCAGGGAAACGTCGCGCACGTCGCCGGGCAGGCTCACCCAGCGATCCACCCGCAAAGTGACATCGGCATCCGCGCGCGTGAGTTCGGTCAGGGTGAAACTTGCCTTCGACAATTCCCGATAAACCTCGGCAAGGCTTCTCGGCGGCGCGGACGGCGCTTCCTCGATTGGCCGGTCGACCAAAAACGGACGCAGATCCAGCACCGGGACGGTGAGCGCGCCACTGACCTTCGGCCTGGTGGCCAAATAGTCGAAATCGAGGTCGCCGATCAGCGCGGTGCCACCCATCGCGGCGCCGAGCTGCTTGAGCGAAACCTTGCCCGGCTCGAAGCTGATTGTCCCGGCGATGCCGCTGGCGCCTACCGCCGGGAGTTTGGTCTGGAACAGTCGTTCAAACTCGAGCAGGTTTTCAGTGCCGACGCCGAATACGATCTGGCCGCTGCGTCCGGACAGGGTGCCGTTCAGCGTAAGTGTCGAACTCAGGAAAGTGAGCGTCAGTTCGACCGGCCACGGTATGGCGGGATCCGACAGATTGGCGGGCACGCCCCCGGTGAAATCGAGCCTGTAGGGAAACTGCTTCTCGACTGCGCCGTTCAGACTGACTTTGAGCGGCTGGCCGGAGGGCGATTGCGCGGATAGCTTGTGCAAATCGAAGTAGTGGCTTGTCCCGGACTGGCCGATGTACTCGACGGTCAGGTTCTCGAGCGTGACTTGCTGGATGTCCAGCAGGGCCAGCGCGCGGTCGGCGCTGACCGAAGCCGGTGTTCCGGGCTCTACGACGCGCGGGGCCGAGTGCCGCGGACGGAGAAACGTCCAGTTATTGGTGCCATCGGCCCGTCTCTGCAGGCGCACTTGCACGCGGCTGCCGATGACTTCCTCGATCTGCAGGCGCTTTTGCAGCAGCGGCCAGAGGTCGAGCGAGAGGCGCGCCTCGCCGAGGCTGGCGAAATCGCCTCCTTCAAAGCCCGGCGCATTGGCGATGTGCAGTCCGCCGACCCGCAGCTTCGGCCGCGCGGAGATCTCCAGTTCCATCGGGCCGTCGAAGCGCACCGTGCGCCCGAGCGCATCGGAGAAGACGGTAGCGATTCGTCCCCGCAACGGCGAGGCGTCTAATGTTATTCCGACGAAAGTGACGTAAGCAAAGCCCAGTACCCCGATCAGGAACAGCGACGCCGCCGTCCACAGCGCCCAGCGCAGCAGCCGGCGAAAAAGGGGCCTCGGAACGTCGGTCGGCATGGCGCGATTATCCGATTAACGCAGCACGTCGGCGGCTTCGGCCTCCCGGATCACCAGTTCCACATCTTCCGGCAGCATCAGCCGTTGCTCCTGCAATTTTCTCGCCGCTTCGGTGACCTTGCGCACATAGCCCTCGTGCGTGCCGTAAAGTTCCTCAAGCGAGGGACGCGGGTCCCCCTTGGCCTGCCCGTCGCCACGGGTCTTCGGCAGCGGAATCATTGAACCGAGCAGGTCGCACAAGTCCGTACCGCCGAACTCCGCCGTGCGGGTGTTCCAGCCCAGCAGCGTCGCGGCCGGAGCCTCGACGAAGGGATGGCGGATTCCGGCAATATCGTTGCCGATCACGTCTACTTGGGGTACCAGGATCTTGTGGGTGGCGACGGTTTCAGGAATCAACAGGTCGATCACTCCGGAATTGCCGCGCACCCGCGGGCCAAAATCGCGATCGCCGGAACCGTTGTACAGGCCTTCGTAAGTCACTCCGGGGATTTTCGGCAGTTTCAGTTCGGACGGATGCACGAGCGTTCCGTTCGCTATTCTGGGCACTGTTGTGTCCGGCGGCGCCGTGTTCTTCCTGACCCAATCGTCCAGTGCTACCACCAATGCGCGCAACAGCGGACCGGGATGCACCGGGTTGCTGAGCTGCTCGCACTGGCGATTACCAATGCCGCGGTGCGCGGCGTCGGGCTTGAAACTGCCGTGTTGCAAACTTGAAAGAAGGTATCGGCGTACCTTTGAAGACTCGTTGAAGTCCATGGTCCCGCCTTCGCTCGCTCCCGTGAGCGAGGCGCGGAACTGCCAATACTCGTTCGAGGTGTCGGTATGGATGATCTTCGGGATCGGTCAGCGGGCGCTTGAGAATGCCGTCGGGAGTGTTGGTGAATGGGCTGATGCGCACGGCGTACTGGCGCGGGAAGTTGGTGTCCGGAACATAGCGCTCGCGGTGCTGCTGGGTAAAGGGATTGGGCTGCGCAAACCGATAGTTCAGGAACAGTTTTTGTACCCCGGCGACGTGGATGTGCATGCCGTCACAAACTCGCCGGTCCTTCTCGTCGACGTTGAAGCCGTGGTAGAGATAGTCGCGCAGGTACATTCCCGACGATGAGATGCCCTGACACAGTGTGGTCTTGATTCCGAACACGGGATTCGGATTGCCGGCGGCGTCCTTCTCGTCGTTCTTGAGGAAGGAAACGAAGTCCCGGCTGGTGACGTAACCCAGTCCCATGACCGGCGAGCCGGTGGCGCGATACAGCAAATGGTAATTGCGGTCGTTGCGGAACCCGTTCTTCAGGCAGATATGTTCGAGGCTGGGTTTGCCGGGCCAGCCGTCCGGGCAATCGGCAAACGCCCATTCGTCGTCGCTCACCGGTTCGCCACGCGGAATGCCAGGGCCGCTGGAGCGTGGCGAATCGCTGGCGATCACGTACAGTTCCGCCTGCGCATCCTTCTTGACCGTGGACACGGCCGGGAAGGATTTGAACGCCGGGCCGCCGGACAGGGGCAAGGAAGTTGGCTTGCCGCCGTTGAAATTGCGATCCGAGAATTCGGTGAGGATGCGTTCGGCTAGCGGCTTTCCGTTCTCCTGGGCGATCGGGAAGTCGACCGTCAGGCGGTTGTCGCCGGGCGCGATGTCCGCGCCCCAGCCGACCCAGGCCAGCACGTAACCGCGTTTCATCAGGAAGCCGTTTCCGAAATCCCGCACCGCCACCGGGTCGTTCATGTTGGCATCCGATGCAGTGTCGTGCATGCGCCCGAAGGAAATCTTGCGGCCGCGATTGTTGACTTCGAAGAACAGAGTGGCCGCGCTTTTCGCCATGTCAACCGGCTTGAGGATCACCACATCGGCCGAAAACTCGACCGCGCCTCTGTCGTTGAGCGGCGCGCGGCCGATGTCGAACACCGCGGCGTTGCGCTCGAGGGCCGGGTCGGCCTCGAACCAGGCGCGGCCGGTGAGCTTCTCGTAGGCGCCGGCGCTGCCGAAGGCCATGCTGTCCGCGACCATTTCGCGCTTGCTGATCTCCAACCGCGTGAGCCTTGCTTCCGCAGTCGAGTTGAGGGTAAGACTGGCGGCGAATGCCAGCACAAGGAACGCGCGGAAGTGCTGCATAAACTCCTCTGAATTGTTCTGTTGTGGCCGGCGCGGCGCGGCATGGCCGGGCGGGGAGGTACAATATCGCACAATCCCAATTCGAGCGAGGTCGCGATGGGTGTCGTCAAGGAAACGGTACAGAACAGACTGCGCGTGGCGCGAGTGGCCTGCCCGCACGACTGCCCGGACGCCTGCCTGATGCGGGTCACCGTGGACACGGTGTCGGGCCGCGCGATCAAGGTCGAAGGTGACCCCACGCACCCGGTGACGCGCGGTTACCTTTGCAACAAAGTCAATCACTACCTCGATCTGGTATACAACGACCGGCGCGTGCTTTTTCCGCACCGCAGGAGTGGACCCAAGGGACCCGGGGCAAAGTTCCAGCGCATTACCTGGGATGAGGCCCTCGCCGAAATCGCGGCGAGGCTGGAGGCAATCATCGCCGGGCATGGCGCGGAAGCCGTCCTGCCTTTCTCGTACTCGGGCACGCTGGGCATGCTCGGTTTCCTGGGCATGGGCGAACGTTTTTTCAACAAGATGGGCGCGGCGCGGCTAGAGCGCACCATCTGCACCGCCGCCGGCGCCGCGGCCGAAATGCACACCTTCGGGCGCGTGGGCGATGCCAACATCGAAGACCTGCCGCAGATGGACGTGGTGATCCTGTGGGGCACCAATCTGGTCTCTACCGGCGTGCATGCGATGCCCTTTGTCAATGCCGCGCGCGACAACGGCGCGAAAATCATTGCCATCGATCCGCGCGTAACGCGTACCACCGCGTTCGCTGACTGGCATATCCAGCCCCGGCCCGGCACCGATGCGGCGCTGGCGCTCGGCATGATGAAAATCATCGTCGATCGCGGACTGCATGACCTTGATTTCCTGCGCAACCACACGGTAGGTTGGGAGAAGCTGCTCGAGGAGCGCCTTCCCGAGTATCCGCTCGAACGGGTCGAAGCGATCACCGGCATAGCGGCGGCGGACGTGGAAAAGCTGGCGCTGCTCTACGGCGGTACCAAACAGTCCTTCATCCGCCTGAACTGGGGCATACAGCGTCACGACAACGGCGGGATGATGACCAAGGCGATCAAGCTGCTGCCCGTTGTCACCGGGGCGGTGCGCGGCAAGGGCGGCGTGTGCATGTCCACCGGAGGCGAGATGCGCCGGGTGGATCTGCGCAAACTCCAGCGCACCGATCTGCTGGCCGGGCGCAAGCCGCGCACCATCAACATGATCCAGCTGGGTAACGCGCTCAGCGATCCGGACCTGAGCCCGCCGATCAAGGCGTTGTTCTGCTGGAACGCCGATCCGGCCAACTGCGTGCCGGACACGATCGCGGCGCGCAAAGGCCTGGCGCGCGAGGACCTGTTCACCGTGGTGCACGACACTTTCTGGAGCGACACCACATCCTATGCAGACATTGTGCTGCCCGCCGATACCGCACTCGAACACGTTGACCTGCTCGCGGCCTACGGCAATTACTACTTCAGCCTTTCCGAGCAGGCGATCGAGAAACTGGGCGAGAGCCTGGACAACCAGGAAATGTTCCGCCGGCTGGCGCGTGCGCTGGGGTACGACGAACCGTGCTTCTCGCAGTCCGACGAAGACATGATCCGCGAACTGATCGACCCCGAAGTGAATCCATTGTTCGAAGGCGTAAGTTTCGAGCAACTGCGGCGCAACGGGTGGGCGCGCGCCAACACGGATTCTCCGCGCAGATGGGGCGTAAACAGCGGCAAGTGGCCGACCCCGTCGGGCAGGATCGAAATCTATTCCGAAGCCCTCAGGGACCTCGGCGTCGATCCTCTGCCCGCCCACGTCGACGAAACCGAAGGCTTGTCCAGCGCCGCGGCGAGCGGCCGGTATCCGCTGCAGGTGATCAGCGCGGCGACGCATTATTTCATCGGCGCGAGTTTCCAGCACGTGCCGCGGCTGCAGGAAATGATGGCGCGCCCGACCTTCGAGGTCAGCGCTGCGGATGCCAGGGCGCGGGGAATCGAAAACGGCGAGTACTGCCGCCTGTACAACGATCGCGGCGAAGTATTCGGTCATGCGCTCATCGTCGATGGACTGCTTCCGGGCGTAATCGGCGCGCAGAAGCAATTGCAGGGATCCAGGCAACGCGGCGGCGTCAACGTAAACGCGCTGGTGAGCCAGCGCGAAGCGGACATGGGCCGTGGCCCGGTGTTCTTCTCGACTCTCGCACAGCTTGAGCGAGTCAGGGATGAGGGATGAGGGCCGAGGGGTGAGGGATAGTCTGAATCGTTTTTGCGCTTTGCTTACCCTCGTCCCTCTTCCCTCGTCCCTCGCCCCTGGGCGCGGAGCGCACCGATGACAGCCACCCTCATGGACGGTATCGCCGTTTCAAAGGCGATCCGCACGCAGTTGCAGCAGCGCGTCGAGGCGCTCAAGGCGCGCGGGGTGACACCCGGCCTGGCAGTGATCCTGGTCGGCGACAACCCGCCTTCGCAGGTGTACGTGCGCCACAAGGTCAAGGCCTGCGGCGAAGTCGGGCTGTATTCCGAGGTGTACCCGTTTCCCGCCAGCGTTCCGCAAGAGACGGTGCTGGCCAAGATCGAGGAACTGAATCGCGATCCGAAGATCCACGGCATCCTGGTCCAGCTTCCGCTGCCTCCCCATTTCGACAACGACCTGGTGCTGGAGGTCATCTCCGCTGAAAAAGACGCCGACGGATTTCATCTCTACAACCTTGGTGGCCTGGTCTCCGGCGGCGCGGTGTTCCCGCCGTGTACACCTTATGGCGTGATGGCGCTGCTGGATTACTACGGTATCCCGATCGAAGGGAGCAACGCGGTAGTGGTCGGCCGCAGCAATATAGTCGGCAAGCCGGTGGCGCTGATGCTGCTGGCGCGTAGCGCGACAGTCTGCATCTGCACTTCCAAGACCCGCGATCTGAAACAGTTCACGTTACTCGCGGACATCCTGGTGGTGGCCACCGGAAGACCAAGAATGATCACCGGCGACATGATCAAACCGGGTTCGACTGTCATCGACGTTGGCATCAACCGCTTGCCCGATGGCAAACTCGCCGGCGACGTCGACTACGAAGCCGCGCGGAAAAAGGCCGCATTCATTACGCCAGTGCCGGGTGGCGTCGGCCCGATGACCGTTACCATGCTGATCGCCAACACCGTGCAGGCAGCGGAACGCCTCGTGTCGAGACAGGCCAGATCGCACGCCGACAAGATCAACGCGTCGGTCCTGCCTTAGGGAAGCCCTGCACAAGCCCCGCATGGCGACCGAAGCGATTCGGGTCGAGGGCAAGACGGCAGGCAACTGTGTAGCCGGCCCACATAAGGCAGGAGCCGGCCCCGCTCGGCCGCCTTCACCCAGTTGCGCAGCTTCTGTTCGATCAACCCTAACTTGCCTGCCACCTCCGGCACCGAGCGCCCGTTATTCACCATCGCCACGGCCTGGTCCTTGAACTCCGCCGTGTATTCGCGTTTCAGAATGTGTTTCATCTCTTCCTCCGCTGACAACCATCCTACAATGCCAGCGTTGGAAGGCGAAATTCGAGGGGAACCTCACTCGGTGGTTAGCTTTTCAATTCTGTTTTCTTGCGTCCTTTGCGCCTCTGCGGCAATGACCTAAGCCTTAGGCAGCGTGGATAGTGATGGGGATGCGGCGAGCGCCAAAGGCCCTGGTGAATTTCTCGAAGCGCCCGGCCACTGCGGTCCCACAGGACAGGCATTTACCCTGCGGATCGAGGCGGTAAGTCAGGATGCTGTGCCAGTCGCGTACGATCAGCGCGGTGCCGCAGCCGGTACAGAACGTGGTGCCGCCCTCCACGTCGTGCACGTTGCCAGTGTAGACGTGCTTCAGTCCTTCGCCGATGGCGATCCGGCGCGCCCGCGTCAGCGTGGCGGGCGGGGTCGGCTGCAGATCGTCGAGCTTGTAGTCCGGGTGGAATGCGGTGAAATGAAGCGGTACGTCGTTGCCCAGTTCGTTCGCCACCCATTTCGAAAGTTGGTAGAGTTCCTCGTCCGAGTCGTTTCGGGTCGGGATCAGCAGCGTGGTGATCTCGAACCAGACATCGGTTTCGTGGCGCAGGTACTTGAGCGTGTCCAGCACCGGCTGCAGTTTCGACCCCGTCAGCCTCACGTAGAAATCGTCGGTGAATCCCTTCAGGTCCACGTTGGCCGCGTCCATCTTGGCGTAGAACTCCCGGCGCGGTACGTCATGCATGTAGCCCGCGGTCACCGCCACGGTCTTAATGCCGCGCGCATGGCAGGCGTCGGCCACGTCCATCGCGTATTCCGCGAAGATCACCGGGTCGTTGTAGGTAAAGGCGACGCTGCGGCTGCCGGCTTCCTCGGCTGCGCGAGCGATCTGTTCCGGGCCCGCCTGGTCCATGAGCCGGTCCATGTCGCGCGACTTGGAAATGTCCCAGTTCTGGCAGAATTTGCACGCAAGGTTGCAGCCCGCCGTGCCGAATGAGAGCACGCTGGAGCCGGGGTAGAAATTGTTGAGCGGCTTTTTTTCGATTGGGTCGATGCAGAATCCGGAGGAGCGCCCGTAGGTGGTGAGCATCATGCGATCGTTCAGCCGCTGGCGCACGAAGCAGGCGCCGCGCTGGCCCTCGTGCAGCCGGCAGTCGCGCGGACAGAGATCGCACTGCAGCCGGCCATCATCGAGCATATGCCACCAGCGGCCCTCATAAGGCCGCAGCTCTGATGCGTTCACAGACTTTCCTCCGTCTCGGCCCACTTGGACACGGTGTATCGGAACAGCCGGATGCCGTCGTCCCAGAAGTCCCGCGGGAGGCCGGCCTTGTGCTTGAGTTCGCCGAGGAACGAGGCAGGCGAGGGCAGGTTTTCCCACACCTGGGGAAGGAAGGTTCCGCGATGATTCCCGAATTGGAGTACGACCCCATCCTCGCCAGGTCGCAACTGCGAGAGCGCATGTTCCTGGTTGCTGAATGCCAGCGGCGCGAGCGTCGACAGCAACGACACCTCGATTTTCGTGAAGGACAATTCGTCAATTGCGAGCGGCGCAAAGCGGGGATCATGGAATGCCGCAGCGCGCGCGTTTGCCTTGACGTCCTCGATCAGCGTGCGGTGCGCTTGCAGGCTGCCGACGCAGCCACGCAGCCGGTTCTCGCTTTTCAGGGTGACGAAAGCTGCTCCCGGACGGTGCAGGAACGGAGCGTCCTCCTGTACGCCAGTGTTGATGCCGAAGCTGCCGGCGATCGAGGAGCGCGCGATCGAAAGGAGGACCTTGCCGTCCGCGCGTTCCTGTTCGTCGTCCTGCTTGTTTCCCCGGGCAGAAGCGTGGTCATAAAACGCGAACGAGGCATATCCCACGACACTGCTCTTGTCGCCGGCGGTATCCCCGGAATTGCGCAGGTCCAGCAGTTCCGGGCGCAGTCCGCGGCGATGCGCTTCCAGCAACAGTCCATTGACCGGCGTGGC
Organism: uncultured beta proteobacterium; assembly: GCA_963695915.1. Taxonomy (GTDB): domain Bacteria; phylum Pseudomonadota; class Gammaproteobacteria; order Burkholderiales; family JACQAP01; genus JACQAP01. Next base: position 146,685 of record CAVOIO010000017.1, on the reverse strand, counting down.
ACCGCAGGCCTGCTGGTGATTGATCTGCGGCGTCATGTCCAGGATCAAGCGTGCGGTTTGCGTGTCGATCGTCCTGGCCTGCGCATAGGGCAGGTAATGCGAAAGGTCGGAGCTGATGACGATCAGCGTGCGTTCATCGCCCCAAAGCAGGTCGAGCACTTCGGCAACCTGTTCGGCAGAGGCCTCGCCAACCGCAAGGGGCACCAGCGTGAAGGTAGCGAGCGTGTGCTGCAGGAAGGGCAGGTGCACTTCGAGCGAATGCTCATGTGCGTGCGCGTCGTCGCTGATGCAAACTTGCGGCAGATGCCGGATCGCAGCGATCGCTTCACGGTCCAGCCTGATTTCGCCCAGTGGCGTGGCAAAAGCATCGGCCGTGGGCAAAGCCAGACCGCGAATGTAGACGCGGTGGGCCGGACCGAGCAGCACCACACGGGAGTACTCGTTGCTAAACGGCGCCAGCAGCGCGTAGGCGCTCGCCGCGACCGGGCCCGAATAAACATATCCGGCGTGAGGTGCGATCAGCACCTTGGGTCGTTGCGGCCTGGGTGGCGTCGCGGCCGTAAGGAGCGCCGAAACCTGCGCCTGCAGCGTGGCCGCGGGGCCTGGATAAAAGGCGCCGGCAACTGCCGGTGCCCTGACTGAATTCATGGTTGTGTCCGGAAAACGATCTCTGTCATTTATGGGCTCGCCAGGCGAATTGCAACTGGAAAATTATAGGCGCCGGACCGGTACCAGGGTGATGTGAAGGCGGAAATGAGCAATCAGGTGAGATAAAGAGGTTGAACATTTGACTGACGTGTGTATATTACTGACCGCTCAGTCATTTACACAAGAGTGATGAATCCACAGCATAGACAGGATCGCCGCTGGACCCGCCGCAAGGAAGCGCGACCGGCTGAACTCATGGCCGCCGCGCTCGACCTGTTCGTGGAACGCGGTTATGCCGCGACGCGGCTGGATGACGTGGCAGCCAGGGCCGGTGTCAGCAAAGGCACGCTCTATCTGTACTACTCCAGCAAGGAAGAACTGTTCAAGGCCGTCATTCGCTCAGGGATCGTTCCGCTGATCGAACGCGGTGAACGGCTGCTGGAGGAGCACACGGGCACCACGGCCGACCTGTTGCGGGAGATCGTCTTCAGCTGGTGGGAGTCGGTCGGCAACACCAAACTCGGGGGCATTCCGAAACTGATGTTCTCGGAGTGCCGGAACTTTCCCGAGATCGGGAAATTCTATTACGACGAGGTCATCAGCCGCAGCCACAGGCTGATGCAGAGCGTGCTGGAAACCGGTATGAAAAGCGGCGAGTTCAGGACCATGGATGCTAATTACGCCATGCGGCTGATTCTCGCGCCCATGGTTTTTCTGCTGCTGTGGCGGCACTCATTCGATTTCTGCGACATCAAGCACATCGATGCGGACAGATATCTGGAACAACATCTGGACATGATCACCAACGGACTCGTGCCGCGCAGCCGTGATCAGAACAACAGTGCACAGCCGGCGAAGGTCATCAGCATGGAAAAAAAGGGGGGGATTCGATGAAACGCATTTTGATTCTGGCTGCGGCATTGCTTGCGGCCGGGCCGGTGCTATCCGCCGACCTGCTTGCGGTGTACCGGGAGGCGACGCTGCAGGACGCGGTGTATGCGGCGGCCAAGGCCCAGTACATAGGCGCCCAGGAGCGGCTGCCGCAGGGCCGGGCGCTGCTGCTGCCCAACGCCAACTTCGCTGCCGGGGTCAACTACAACAATCTCGACGTCGAATACGAGAACAGCGTCTTTCCAGGGGGAAACCGCGACTTTCACGACTACAACTACGGTGTGACGGTGACCCAGCCGATCTACCGCAAGCAAAACGCGCTGACCTACGAGCAGGCCAAGATCCAGGTCCGCCAGGCCCAGACCCAGCTTGGGGTGGCCGCCCAGGAGCTGATGACCCGGGTGGCGCAGGCCTACTTCGATGTGCTGCTTTCGCGCTTCAACTTAAGGACCATCGGATCGCAGAAGATCGCCGTGGCCCAACAGCTCGAGCAGGCCAAGCGCAACTTCGTGGTGGGCACGGCCACCATCACCGACTCGCGCGAAGCCCAGGCCCGCTACGACCTGGTGGTGGCGCAGGAACTGGTGGCACAGAACGACGTGGAAGTCAAAAAACGGACCCTGGAACAGATCGTGGGCAGGCCCCAGGACGAGCTCTCCGGGCTGATCACCCCGATCAGCCTCAACGCGCCGCAGCCCGCCGAGATGAACGCCTGGGTCGAACAGGCCTACCAGTCCAACCTGCAGATCGCCCTCGCCCAGCAAAGCGTGGAACTGGCCGCGCGCGAGAGCGAACGGGCCAGTGCCGGGCACCAGCCCACGCTCGATGCGGTGGGCTCGCTCACCCAGTACTACGCCGGCTCCTCGGCGCAAGGCGTTGGGAGCGACCTGCGCGCGCTGGTGATCGGGGTACAGTTGAACTTGCCGCTCTACCAGGGCGGGGCCATCAGCTCCCGGGTGCGCGAAGCGGTGGCGAACCAGGAGCGCGCCCGCCAGGACCTGGAAAACGCCCGGCGCAGTGCTGCGCTGCAAACGCGGGAGGCCTTCCTGGGGGTCACCTCCGGCCTGGGCCAGGTCAAGGCCCTGCAACAGGCGGTGGCTTCGACGCAGCTGCAACTGGAATCGACCAAGCTGGGCCAGGAAGTGGGGGTGCGCACCGCCGTGGACGTGCTCAACGCCGAGCAGCAACTGAGTATCGCGCGGCGCGACCTGGCGCAAGCCGTCTACAACACCATCCTGAACCAACTGCGGCTCAAGGCCGCGGTGGGCAAGCTCGCCGAGGCCGACCTCGCCGATATCAACGCGCTGCTCAGGGACGACGCACAGTGAGCGACGCATCTTCTACTCGTATCGATCTGTTGCGCGGCGTCGTCGTGCTCGCAATCGCAGCGCTCGTCGCTGCGTGCCAGCACGAAGACCTGCGCAGTTTCCAGGGATACGCGCAAGGGGAAACCATCCGCTTGTCTGCGCCCTATTCGGGCAATCTGTCCAATTTGGCGGCCAGGCGCGGGGCCAAGGTGACTGAAGGCACGACTCTGTTCTCGCTGGCCGATGAAAGCGAAGTCGCCGCGAACAATGCGGCGAGGCAACGGCTGGCGGAACTCCAGACGCGCCGCCGGGGCCCGGCAATTGATATGGCGGAAATCGAAAGTCTGAAAACCCAGGTGGCGCAGACGCAATTGAAGCTGGCGCAAAAATCCGCGAACGCGCCCGCGGATGCGGTGGTCATCGAAACGCTGTACGCGCAGGGCGACTGGGTTCCGGCGGGGTCGCCGGTTGTGGAGATCCTCCCGGTAGACAATATTTCAGTGCGCTTTGCGGTGCCGCTTGCGGTGGCGGCGCATTTGCAGAACGGCCGCAGCGTGACGCTTATCTGCGAGCGCTGCGGCAAGCCGGTCCGGGCCACCGTGACGCATGTTTCGCCGTTTGCGCAGCCGGGGTCGCAAACCGAAAGCCTGGAAGCGCTTCGCTACATGGTCGAGGCCCGGCCGGATCCTGCGCGGGCAGCGCTGCTCAAACCGGGACAGCCGGTCACCGTGGTGCTCTGACGCCACAGGAATAGTCGGCGGGTCAGTCATGGTCCTCGAGTCCAACCTTCCTCGGGAGCAAGAATGAGCCGCGCTGCCGGCGGTGGGCCACCGCATGCGAGCGCGGCACGTGCCGTATTGCTGGCCGCCCTAATCGCGCTTGCTGCGGCGTGTGACAAGAAGCAGGAGAGTGCGCCGCAGCCGCGGCTTGTCAATGTCGTGCGCGTTACGGTCGATACGGCGGACGGAGATGTCGCCTACTCCGGTGAGGTGCGGGCGCGGTACGAGACCAACCTGGGCTTCCGCGTTGCCGGAAAGATCGTGGCACGTAATGTCGAAGTCGGCAGTTTGGTACGTTCTGAAGCCGTACTCGCCCGGCTCGATCCGGAGGACCAACAGCTCAATACCCGAGGGGCACAATCCCAACTCGAAGCGGCCAAGTCGGAGTTCGAGCAGACCAAGGCCGAACTCGAACGCTATACCGATCTGCTGAAGAAGAATTTCATCAGCCAGGCGGAGTATGAACGCCGGCTGAATGCTTTCAACCTTGCCAAGGCCAGGCTTGAACAGGCACAGGCACAGCTGTCCGTCAGCAAGAACCAGGCGGGTTACACCGAACTGGTTGCCGATCACGGGGGTGTCGTGACCGCGATCCTGGCGGAAGTGGGCCAGGTGGTGGCCGCCGGCCAGACCGTCATGAAGGTTGCGCGCACCGATGAGAAGGAAGTCGTCATCAGCATTCCGGAAAACCGGCTCGCCGATCTGAATGTGGTGAGGGACATTACTATCACACTGTGGGCGGATCCCTCGAAAACCTATCGCGGCAAAGTTCGCGAGGTGAGTCCTTCGGCCGATCCGGTTACCCGCACCTATGCCGCCAGGATTTCCATTCTCGACGCCGATCCGGCCGTGAGTCTGGGCATGACAGCGAATGTCTATCTGAAGGGAATCCAGCGCGGCGCGGTAATTCTGCTGCCGGCCACCGCGCTGTTTCAGGAAGACAGCGAGGCGGCGGTATGGGTGGTGGACCCCGCCACCAGCCAGGTGAAGCTGGTGCGGGTGGAGGTCGGCGAGTATTTGGAAGACAAGGTCGCCGTCCTCTCGGGCCTGAAACCGGGAGACATCGTGGTGCGCGCCGGTGTGCACAAGCTCTTTGCCGGCGAAAAAGTTCGCGTTGCCGGAGGCGGCGGCACGGCAACGCAGGCCGAGAAGACCGCCCGATGAGGGGATTCAACCTCTCGGAATGGGCCCTGGAGCACCAGTCACTGGTGCTCTTTTTCATGCTGGCCCTGTTCGCCGCCGGCGTTTTTTCCTATCTCAGGCTGGGCCAGGCCGAAGACCCGGATTTCACCTTCAAGCTCATGGTGGTGCGGGCAATCTGGCCCGGGGCTTCACCGCGGGAAATGGAGGAGCAGGTCACCGAGCGCCTGGAAAAGAAGCTGCAGGAGACGCCGTTTCTGGACAACGTGCGCTCGTACACAAAGGCCGGAGAGACCACCATCTTCGTCACCCTGAAGGACTCGACCGCACCGAAGGAGGTCCCGGACGTCTGGTACCAGGTGCGCAAGAAAATCGGCGATACGCGCCACATGCTTCCGAACGGCGTGATCGGACCTTTCTTCAACGACGAATTCGGCGACGTCTTCGGCAACATTTACGCCTTCACCGGCGACGGCTACTCCTACGCGGAACTGAAGGACTACATCGAGGAGGTGCGCAAGGAAATTCTGCGCGTTCCGAATGTCGCCAAGGCCGAGATCATCGGCGAACAGGAAGAGAAGATCTACGTCGTGGTCTCCCACCGGAAACTGGCCACGCTCGGCATCGATCCATTGTCGATATTCGAGGTGTTGCGCGCCCAGAACGCCATGACTCCCGCGGGCTCGATCGACACCCGTTCCGATCGGATGTACCTTCGCATCTCGGGGAGCTTCGACTCAGTGGAGAGCATCCGCGAGATCGGCATCCAGGCCGGCGGCCGGTTGTTCCGCCTCGGCGACATTGCCCACGTCTATCGCGGTTACGTCGATCCGCCCACGGAGAAAGTTCGCTACATGGGGCAGGACGCCATCGCCCTGGCGGTTTCGATGGCCAAGGGGGGCGACATCCTTGATCTCGGCAATGACCTCGACGCCGCTTTTGCGCGCATCAAGCGCGACCTTCCGGTGGGAATCGAAGTCCACCAGTATTCGAACCAGCCGGAGGTGGTGAGGCGCTCGGTGGACGAGTTCATGGAGACCCTGCTCGAGGCTGTGGCGATCGTTCTCGCGGTCAGTTTTTTCAGCCTGGGGTTCCGCACTGGACTGGTGGTGGCGCTGTCCATCCCGTTGGTGCTGGCCGTTAGCTTCCTGATGATGAAGCTCTACGGCATCGACCTGCAGCGGATTTCACTGGGCGCGCTGATCATCTCGCTCGGGCTGCTGGTGGACGACGCCATCATTTCGGTGGAGATGATGGCAACCAAAATGGAGCAGGGCCTGGACCGGGTGAGAGCGGCGAGCTTTGCTTACACTTCGACCGCATTTCCGATGCTGACTGGCACCTTGATCACCGCGGCCGCGTTCATGCCGGTCGGCTTCGCCAAGTCGTCCGCTGGCGAATACACCTTTTCGATTTTTGCGGTGGTGACCATGGCGCTGCTGGTGTCGTGGGTGGTGGCGGTGCTGTTCACGCCCTATCTCGGTTACAAGCTGCTTCCGGACATGGCGCATGCCGCGGCGCAGTCTTCGTTGTTCCAGAAATTCGTCATCGGGCCTTTGCATCGTACCCTGCCGCGACTGGTTCCGGCGCCACGATTGCCGGCTACGCACGACGCCGACGTATATAACCGCCCGTTCTACCGTCGTTTCCGCGCGCTGGTGGACTGGTGCGTGGCCTGGCGCAAGACCGTCATCTTTGTAACCATCGCGGTATTCGCGCTATCCATGTTCGGATTCCGCTTCGTGCAGCAGCAGTTCTTCCCGTCGTCCAACCGGCCGGAACTGATCGTGGATCTGTGGCTGCCGCAGGGGGCGTCTTTCCAGGCCACGGAGGCTCAGGTCAGGCGCTTCGAGGAAAAGCTCAAAGGCGACGCGAACGTCGAGAACTACGTCGCCTACGTCGGAAACGGCAGCCCGCGCTTTTACCTGCCCCTGGACCAGCAACTCGGCCATCCGAATTTCGCCCAGTTCGTGATAGTCGCCAGGGACAACATGGCGCGCGAGATGATGGTCGCGAAGCTCAACCGCATCCTTGAGACGGATTTCTCGCTGCTGCGCGGCCGGGTCAACCGGCTCGAGAACGGGCCTCCGGTGGGCTATCCGGTGCAGTTCCGCGTGGTCGGCAACGATATCCCCGCGGTGCGCAGGATCGCACTCGAAGTGGCGGAAGTGGTGCGCGCGCATCCGAACACGCAAAACGTGCACCTCGACTGGAACGAACAGGTCAAAACCCTCCGGCTGAGAATCGATCAGAACAAGGCCCGCGTGATCGGCGTAAGCTCTCAGGGGCTTTCCACCGTCCTCAATTCGATCCTCACCGGGTTCAGCATCACGCAGTACCGGGAGAAGGACGAACTGATCGAAGTGCTGGCACGCGCGGAAACTGCGGAGCGGCTGGACCCCGGAAAACTCGGTGAGATCAACGTTCCCACGCAGTCCGGCAAGTGGATCCCGCTGACACAGATCGCCGAGGTCGACTACGATTTCGAAGAGGGCATCATCTGGCGGCGCAACCGACAGCACACTGTCACGGTGCGCGCCGACATTCGCGGCGACGTGCAGGCCCCGGTGGTTTCGATGCAGCTCGATCCCGGGCTGGACGGGCTGCGGGCGACGCTGCCTCCGCACTATCGCATAGACATGGGCGGTGCCATCGAGGAAAGTGCCAAGGGCGAAAATTCGATCATTGCGGTGATGCCGATGATGCTGATCGTCGTGCTCACGCTGCTGATGATCCAGTTGCAGAGCTTTTCGAAGACGATCATGGTGTTGCTGACTTCCCCGCTCGGCCTGATCGGCGTGGCTTTCATCCTGCTGACCTGGAACGTGCCCTTCGGCTTCGTCGCCAACCTCGGCGTGATCGCGCTTTTCGGCATGATCATGCGCAACTCGGTGATCCTGGTGGACCAGATCGAGCAGGACATCGAAGCCGGCCATCCGCAGTGGGAGGCGATCGTGGAGGCCACGGTGCGGCGCTTCAGGCCGATCGTGCTGACCGCGCTGGCCGCAGTGCTGGCGATGATCCCGCTGTCGCGGTCGAATTTCTGGGGGCCGATGGCGGTCGCGATCATGGGTGGCCTGATTTCCGCGACGATCCTCACACTGCTGTTCGTGCCCGCGCTTTACGCTGCCTGGTTCCGCGTCAGGAAACCTGCCGCAAACCGAAAGTCCTGAAACACGGAGCACAAAGAGGACACGGAGAAAGTATCTGATGCGACGCTGTCACGAGGGAGAAGAGAAAATGGATGGGAACTGACCAGCATTCACAATAGACCCGAACTGGACCGTTGCGGAACTCGACAGTTCAAATAGTGCTCCCTGCGCATCGCGCCCGGAGAACGAAAGGAGGAACGGATGGACGTGTTCTATTACTGGAAGAGATTCGACCAGGACCTGAAGGAAGGGCGCATCGGGTGGTTGCTCTCAGACCGCAAGAAAATGGGGGAGATGCGCGCCGATTTCCCGGACTACATATGGGCGTTCCGTACCCCGCAGGGACGCAAGGGCGAATTGCAGCTGGTCGCCCGTCTCAAATGGAGCGATACGCCGGTGGTGACGGTTCCGCGCAACGACGCACAATCGGAAATCTACTACGACCCCGCGCACAGGGATTCGCGGCGCTTCATCGACGTGGAAACCGATGCGCACATAAGGGAGGTCAGTTCGATGATGCGCCGGGAATTCCCCGGCGCGTTCACCGCCAAGTTCCAGGGTGACAACGGATTGCAGCCGATGCGCGGCGATTTTCTGAGGAAGTTTCGCGCCATGGCCGAGGCTTATCCGTTCCGGCCGTTCCTTGAGGCGGTGACGACTTGAAAAGTGACGTGGCGGAATATTGTCCTCTTCTTGCGATACCCGTATGAAAAGATTCTGCTCTGTTGCGGTAGTGCGCTTCACACTCGTCGTCGCACTGTTGGCTGGGTTCGCTCAGGGACCCGCATCGGCGCAGGAATGCGGCATCGCTTCTGCACACGTGCTCGCCACACGGGCGGGCTGCGAAATCCTGAATACCGGCGGCAATGCGTTCGACGCGGCGGTGGCGGTGGCTGCGGCGCTGGCGGTGGTCGAGCCGTTTGCGTCTGGAATCGGCGGCGGCGGGTTCTTTCTATTGCATCGTGGCGCCGACGCTTTCGATGTGTTCGTGGATGCGCGCGAAACCGCGCCGGCCAAAGCCACTCGCGAGTTTTTTCTGGACGATAGCGGCCAGCCGAGACAAAAGGCGTCGCTCGAGGGCCCGACCGCCGCTGCCATCCCGGGCATGCCGGCGGCGTTCGACTGGATCGCCGTTCATTACGGCAGGCTACCGCTGGCGCGTTCGTTGCAGCCGGCGATCCGGCTCGCCGAGCAGGGTTTTCCCGCCGACGCGCGCTACGTCTGGGCCACGGGTTATCGCGAAGCGTTGCTGAAGGCGGACGTCAGTGCAGCGCGAATATTTCTCGACGATGGCAAGGCGGTCAGCGCCGGCTTTGTGGTGAAACAGCCGCAACTGGCACGCACGCTGCGCATGCTTGCCAGGCAAGGCCGCCGGGGTTTTTATCGCGGCGACTTCGCGCGCCGGCTGTTGGAGGCGGTGCGCGCCGGCGGCGGTTTGTGGGAACTGTCCGACCTGGAGAGCTATCGCGTGGTCGAGCGGCTGCCGGTCAAGTTCAGCTACCGCGGCGCGACCATCACCTCCGCGCCGCTGCCGTCATCGGGCGGACTCGTGCTGGCGCAGAGCCTGTTCATTCTCGAGCCGGTGGCGCTGGCTGCGTTGTCCGAGACCGACGGCGTGCACTACACGGTGGAGGCGTTGCGGCGCGGTTACCACGACCGGGCCCGCTATATGGGAGACCCCGACTACGTCACGGTGCCGGTGCAGAAGCTGGCTTCGCGCGAATACGCAGGACAACGCGCAGCTTCCATCGATCCCTTGCGTGCGACGCCGAGCGCTGCGCTCACAGAAATCGCAGATGCGGCCGCGGAGGGGAGGGACACCACGCATTTTTCCATAATTGACGTCGACGGCAATCGCGTTGGCGCAACGCTTTCGGTGAATGCGCCGTTCGGATCGGGTTTCGTTGCCGGTGATACCGGGGTGCTGCTGAACAACCACATGAACGACTTCTCCCTGGCGCCGTCCGCGCCGAATATTTACAGTCTGGTCGGAAACGAGGCCAACGCCATCGAGCCGGGAAAGCGACCCCTGTCGTCGATGTCGCCAACGTTCGTCGAGGACGAGCGTGGCGTGCTGGTGCTCGGCACACCAGGGGGCTCGCGCATCATCTCGATGGTGCTGGAGGGTATCCTCGCCTACGTGGACCAGCCGGTCTTCGACCTGCAGCGCATGCTCGGCGCACCGCGCTATCACCATCAGTACCTGCCCGACCGCATCGAGATCGAGCCGGGCGAATTTTCGCAGCAGTGGATCGGAGCGCTCAGGACCAAGGGGCATGCGGTGGAAGAGGGGCGGCGCAAGTGGGGTAACATGCAGGCGGTGTATTTCGACAAGAAAACCGGGCGGGTCAGCAGCGCCAACGACCCGCGCGGCCAGACGGGCGTACTTTTTTGAATGCGGGCAGCCACTACGAATTGGAGAAGGCATGCAAACCAGACGTGATTTCCTGAAAGTGTCGGCCGGCGGCCTGCTGCTCGCCGGCGGGATACGCGGCGCCGATCCAGCAACGGCGGCGGACAGCCTCGGGCCCGCGGCATTGCCGCCGGGCGCACTGCAATCGGCGCAACTCGCCGCGCTGCCGGGCAAGCTGCCACTGATCAAGAAGTCATTCCGGCCGCCGAACTTCGAAACCCCGGTGCGTTTTTTCAATGAGGCATTCACGCCGAATGACGCCTTTTTCGTTCGCTACCACCTTGCCGAGATTCCGCAGGTGAGCCTGCAGAACTGGAAACTCGCCATTGCAGGGGACGCACTGGACAAGCCGTTCGAGATCACCTACGAGGAACTGTTGCGCGACTTCGAGCAAGTAGAAGTCGCGGCGGTGTGCATGTGCTCCGGCAACCGGCGCGGGTTGTCGCAGCCGCATGTGCCGGGCGTGCAATGGGGCCACGGCGCGATCGGCAACGCCATTTGGCGCGGCGTAAGGCTGCGCGATCTGTTGGCCAAAGGCGGCTTGAGGAAGGATGCGCTCGAGATCGTGTTCGATGGCGCCGACAGGGGCGTGCTCGACAAGACGCCGGATTTCGTGAAGAGCATTCCGGCATGGAAGGCGATGGAGGAGAGCGCCCTGGTGGCGCTGGAGATGAATGGGGAAAAGCTGCCGCACTGGAACGGCTTTCCCGCCCGCATCGTGGTGCCGGGCTGGACCGCGACTTACTGGATGAAGCATCTGACCTCGATTGCGGCAACTGCGAAGCCCTACCAGGGTTTCTGGATGAATCCCGCGTACCGCATTCCCAAGGGCAAGTTCCCGCTGATCGATCGTTTCGTGTCGCAGGAAACGGAGGTCAACACGCCGATTACCGAAATGGTGGTGAATTCCCTGGTTACCAATCTCGAAGAGGGGCAGAATTTCGCTTTCGGACAGGAGATCACGGTCGCCGGCGTAGCCTGGGACGGAGGATTCGGGATCGCAACCGTCGAAGTCTCCGAAGACGGTGGCGGAAACTGGCGTGCCGCGCAACTCGCCTCGGATCTGGGAAGGTTCTCCTGGCGCCAGTGGTCGCATCGGTTCACGCCTGGGCGTGCAGGCAGCCAAACATTCATGGCCAGGGCGACGAATCGCGCAGGGGCCACGCAGACTTTCGATCTGATCTACAACCCGGCCGGCTACCACAACAACGTAGTGCAGCGGATCAATATCGAGATCACCTAGGAGTCGCGCATGCGCACGATAATCGCGCTGTTGCTGTTTGCCGCCGCGCCGGCGCTTGCAGAGGAGGGCCAGTTGCGGCTCAGGAATGGGCCGGGCAGACAACTGGTGGAGGCCAATTGCGTCATGTGCCACAGCCTCGATTACATTGCGATGAATTCGCCGTTTCTCGACCGCAAGGGCTGGGAGGCTTCGGTCAACAAGATGATCAAGGTAATGGGCGCGCCGATCGCGGAGGCGGACGTGCAGAAGATCGTGGACTATCTGGCGGGACAGTACGGCAAGTGAGGCCCGGACGGACGCGACACGCTACAATACGGCGCCGCCACAATCGGGTGCTGCGACAAACATGGTGCCACCGTAACTAATGGCCCAGTTGAAAACCACCTTCCTCGAATTCGAACAGCCTATCGCAGAGCTGGAATCGAAGATCGAAGAGCTGCGTTACGTGCAGGACGATTCCGCCGTAGACATATCGGAGGAGATCGCGCGCCTGCAGAAAAAAAGCAGCACGCTCACCAGGGAGATCTACTCCAAGCTGTCTGCCTGGCAGATCTCGCAGGTGGCGCGCCATCCGCAGCGTCCCTACTCGCTCGACTATTTTCAGAATATCTTCACCGACGTCGAAGAACTGCTGGGCGATCGTGCGTTTGCGGAGGATCCTTCGATCATCGGCGGCCTGGCGCGCTTTGGCAGCCAGACGGTGATGGTGATCGGCCACCAGAAGGGTCGCGACACCAAGGATAAGCTGTTCCGAAATTTTGGAATGCCCAAGCCGGAGGGATACCGAAAGGCGCTGCGGCTGATGCGGCTAGCGGAGAAATTCGGCATTCCGGTGATGACATTCGTGGACACCCCGGGCGCCTACCCGGGCGTGGGCGCCGAGGAGCGGGGGCAATCTGAGGCCATCGGACGCAATTTGTACGTGATGGCGGAGTTGCGGGTACCAGTGGTGGTCACCATCATCGGCGAAGGCGGATCCGGCGGAGCGCTGGCGATTGCGGTGGGCGACGTGACACTCATGCTGCAGTATTCGATCTACTCGGTGATTTCGCCCGAGGGCTGCGCCTCGATCCTGTGGAAGAGCGCGGACAAGGCGCCAGACGCGGCAGAGACGCTGGGCATTACGGCTAACCGCTTGAAGACGCTGGGACTGGTGGACAGCGTGGTCGCGGAACCCCTCGGTGGCGCGCACCGCGACCCGGCGACCATGATGCAGACGCTGCGCAAGGCGTTGCAGGAGGCGCTCGCGGAAGCGCAGAGGAAACCGATCGAGGCACTGATCGAGACGCGTTTCGAACGCCTGATGGCATACGGCAAGTTCAAGGAGATCGCGCTTCGTTGAGCGGACCTGCACGACACGAAATTGCCCTCGATACCCCGCCGCAGCCGGGTATCTTGTTTCGAGTTCGTGACTTTCTATTTTTCCGAACATGACCGAACGGCTCCTGGAGATTGTCGCCACCGTGCTGGAAACGCACGCGGTGCGCGGCCGGCGTGTCGCCGTGGGACTGAGCGGCGGGGTGGACTCTGTAGTCTTGCTTGACGTGCTCGGGCGCTTGCGCAAGGACTTGCGGCTGGCGTTGTCGGCGGTCCATGTCAATCACCAGATCAGCACGCATGCGCTGGAATGGGAGGCGTTTTGCATGGCGCTGTGCCAGGCGCACGGCGTTGTGTTAACGGTGCGGCGCGTGCATGTTCCGCGTGACGGCAGCGGTGTCGAGGCAGCGGCCCGCAAATTGCGATATCAGGCATACGGCGGGCTCGAGGCCGACTTCGTCGCATTGGCTCACCATCTTGATGACCAGGTGGAGACGTTTCTGCTGCAACTGCTGCGAGGCGCCGGACCCAAGGGCCTGGCGGCAATGCCGGTATTGCGCAAGTATGAAGGCGCTGCGGGCAAGGATGAAGGCGTAAGGGGTAAGCACAAGTATGAAGGCGGAAGTATAAAGGCGGAAGTAGAGCAGGATCGATCGAAGCGCAGCACTTCATCCTTCATCCTTCCGCCTTCATCCCTGGAATCTCGGCCTACATCCCTGGTCCCTGACCCTTTCATCCTTCGTCCGCTGCTCGAGGTGACGCGCAACCAGATCGAGGTATACGCAAAAGTGTGCAAACTGGAGTGGATCGAGGACGACAGCAACGCCGATTCGCGCTATGAGCGCAATTTTCTGCGCCACGAGCTGTTGCCTCGTCTGGAGGCGCGCTTTCCCGGCTACCGCGAGACGCTTTCGCGCGCGAGCCGCAACCTGGCCGATTATTCGGAACTTGCCGAAGAACTGGCTGCGCTCGACGCGCGTGCGTTCAACGACGGCGTGGTCCCGGTTGAGAGCCTTCGCGGTCTTTCCGACGCACGCGCGCTGAATCTTCTGCGCCGGCTGTTTACCAGCCGCGGGCTTCCGATGCCGAACAGGACAAGACTCGAAGAGACATTGCGGCAGTGCCGCGCTGCCGGCCCGGACTCCGAGGTTCATGTGTCCTGCGGCAACCACGGTTTGCGTTGTTTCCGGGGCCAGGTCGGAATCGTCGAGGAAATCGGCGAGATGCCTGTCGACTGGAACACGCGATGGGACGGCCGCAGGGAGCTGCTGTTACCCGCCGGGCTGGGAATGCTGCGCGCGCGAGCCGCGCTCGGCGACGGCATCGCCGCGCGCCATTTCACTCGGCAGGGTGTGACGGTGCGCGGCCGCAGCGGCGGCGAGCGCATGCGGCCGGAGAACGATCGCCCGCGCCGCACGCTGAAGAACCTGCTGCAGGAAACCGCGGTGCCGCCCTGGGAACGCGTACGCATGCCTCTGCTGTTCATCGGCGACGCGCTTGCGTGGGTTCCCGGCATCGGCGTGGCGGCGGAATTTCGCGCGGCAAGCGATGAGCAGGGCATCGTGCCGGAGTGGAAGCGCTGATAGAATCAATCGAGGAGGGAGGCAGGGATATCCTGACCGCGCACAAAAATGATCAGACCGGTTCTCGCTGCGCTGCTTTTGACCGCCACAACTTCCGCCTTCACAGCCGAGTCCGATTGTCATCAAGTTCAGCCACGTGGTGGCGACCGATACGCCCAAGGGCAAGGCCGCGGAAAAATTCAAGCAACTCGCCGAAAAGCACACCTCGGGCCGGGTCAAGGTCGAGGTCTATCCCAACAGCCAGTTGTACAAGGATCGCGAGGAACTGGAGGCGCTGCAGCTCGGCGCAGTGCAGATGCTGGCGCCGTCGGTGTCGAAGTTCGGTCCGCTGGGCGTGCGCGAATTCGAAGTGTTCGACCTTCCCTATCTGTTCCCCGATGCCGAAACCGTGGATCGCGTCACCGACGGCGAGATCGGCAAGTCTCTGTTCGCCAGCTCGGAGACGCGCGGCATCAAGGGCCTGGCGTACTGGGATAACGGCTTCAAGCAGTTCTCCGCAAATCGACCGCTGCGTGAGCCCGGCGATTTCCGCGGCCTGAAGATGCGCATTCAGTCGTCCAAGGTGCTGGAGGCGATGATGCGCCAGCTCGGCGCGCTGCCGCAGGTGATGGCGTTCTCCGAGGTCTATTCCGCGCTTCAACAACGTGTGGTGGACGGCACCGAGAACCCGGTCTCCAACCTCTACACGCAGAAGATGCACGAGGTGCAGTCGCACCTGACGATTTCCGATCACGGCTGCCTGGTTTACGCGGTGATCGTGAACAGGAAGTTCTGGGAAGGACTGCCGGCCGATGTTCGCGCGCAGCTGGAGAAGGCGATGCGGGAAACCACCGTTTACGAGCGCGACATCGCCAAGAAGGAAAATGAGGATGCGCTCGCGGCAGTGAGGGCATCGAAGAAGACCGAGGTCTACGTACTGAGCGATGCGGAGCGCAAACGCTGGCGCGAAGCGTTGCTGCCGGTGCACGCCAAGTTCGAACAGACGGTCGGCAGGGACAATCTGCAGGCGATCCAACGTATCGCCGCCGCAGTCGAAGCGGACAAAGCCAGGAAGAAGAAATAGTCGCAGTGGGCCGCATTTTCAATCGCGTCCTCGATCGCCTCGAGGAATGGCTGATCGCCTCGTTCATGGCGGCGGCCACGCTCATCATTTTCGCCGCGGTTCTGCACAGGCAGTCCTCTGCCATCCCCTGGTTGTGGGACTACACCGGGGCGCTGAATTTGTCCTGGGCGCAGGAACTCTGCATCTATCTGTTCATCTGGATGGCGAAGTTCGGCGCTGCCTACGGCGTGCGCACCGGCATCCACATCGGCGTCGATGTCGTGGTCAATGCCGCGCGCTCCGCGGCTCAAGCGCGTGCTGGTGGTCCTGGCGTTGTCGCTGGGGGCGTTCTTCACCGCGGTCATCGCCTTCATGGGGGCGCGCTGGGTGTTGTTCATCCACGGCACCGGCCAGGTGTCGCCGGACCTGGAGTGGCCGATGTGGGTGGTGTATCTGTGCATCCCGCTGGGCTCGGCGCTGATGTGCTATCGCTTCCTGCAGGTGATGGCGCGCTTCGTCAGGACCGGCGATGCTGCCGGTTCCAATGCACGGGTCCGCCACGGAGGAGGGGGCGTGAACGTCACCCTCATTCTGTTGATCCTGCTCTTGCTGTTGTTGACCGGCACGCCGATTTCGATCGCGCTGGGGATGACGGTGCTCACGTTCCTTGCACTGTTTTCCTCATTCGCGCTGGACACGGTGGACATCGTGTCGCAGCGCCTGTTCACCGGGCTGGAAAGTTTCGCGATCATGGCGGTGCCGTTCTTCGTGCTGTCCGGCACCCTTCTCACCGACGGCGGCATCGCGGCGCGCATCATCCGATTTGCGTTGGCGCTGGTCGGCTGGATGCGCGGCGGCCTGGCGATGGCGGCGATTCTCGCCTGCGCGTTCTTCGCCACCATTTCCGGTTCGAGTCCGGCCACCGTTGTGGCGATCGGCTCGATCATGCTGCCGGCGATGGTCAAGCACGGCTATCCGAAACGTTTCGCGGTGGGCGTGATCGCGACGTCCGGTTCGCTCGGCATCCTGATTCCGCCTTCGATCGTGATGATCATCTACGCGGTCAGCACTTCGGAGTCTGCCGGCAAGCTGTTCATGGCCGGAGTGGTGCCGGGGTTTTTGCTGGCCGGCGTATTGATGCTGGTGACCTACGTCACCGCACGGGCAAAGAATTTCCCGACCATGGCACGTGCGTCGGCGCGGGAGGTCTGGTTGTCCTTCAAGGAGGCCTTCTGGGGCCTGATGCTGGTGGTGATCGTGATGGGGGGGATATACGGCGGCATCTTCACGCCGACCGAGGCAGCGGCGATCGCGGCCGTGTACTCCTTCATCGCGGCGGTCTGCATCTATCGCGGACTGAAAGTCCGGGAATTACCCAAGGTGCTGCTTTCGGCGGCGAACACCAGCGCGATGCTGCTTTACATCATCACCAACGCCATTCTTTTTTCTTTTCTGCTCACCTCGGAACAGATCCCGCAGGTGTTGTCGCAGTGGGTGGTGGATCAGCAGCTATCGCCGTGGATGTTCCTTCTGGCGGTGAACGTGGCGCTGCTGCTCGCCGGGCAATTCATGGAACCCAGCTCGATCATCCTGATCCTCGCGCCTTTGCTTCTCCCGATCGCCAAATCGCTGGGCATCGATCCCATCCACCTCGGCGTGATCATGACAGTAAACATGGAGATCGGGATGATCCATCCTCCGGTGGGGCTGAACCTGTTTGTGGCCAGTCATATCGCCAGGATGGGAATGACCGAAGTATCGATCGCCTGTCTGCCCTGGGTTTTCGTGCTGCTGGCCTACCTGGCGCTGGTGACCTACGTGCCGGCGATTTCGCTTTGGCTACCGGGCCTGCTGTATTCGTGAGCAGTCTTAGCGCGGCGCGACCAGCACCGCGTTGACGCCGAGTTTTTTCACCTTTGCCAGCGCCGTCTCCGCCTCGCGCCGGTCCTCGAACGGGCCGAGTTGCACGCGCGTTTCGGTGTGCGCGGGAATGCCGGCCTTGACCAGTTGTTGCTGCAACGCCTGCGCATTGGCAGGCGACGTGAACACGCCGACTTGCACGACGTAGGCCTTGCTCGTTGCCGGCGGTTTGACCGCGATTCTGATGTTGGCTGTGGGCGATGCCGCGGCCGGTTTGGCCGGTGCGGCCAGCTTTTCGTTATTGACCACCTGCGGCGGCGGCGGAGGCTCGACAGGATGATCGGACTGGGCCGGTTCGGCGGATGATTCCGGCGGAGGCGGCGCGATCAACGCCTGCGAGGGCTCGTGGGGAGGCGGCAAGACCGCTGGCCGCTGACGCCACCGCTCCATCAGCGTGAGTCCGCCGATGGCAACGCCGATCAGCAGCAATGCGGCGAGCAGGCGCCGGTTGGCTCCTTGTTTCAATTTTGCCGGAGTGGACGCGCCGGCGGGCGCATTGTTTGGGTTCGCTTTATTGTTCATGCAGGATTGATGTCTTCACCCGACGGCCTGATCGTATCACCGATTTTCCGTCCTTCGAATGCAGCCCTGGATACCGAGGGCTCGTGCTTTCCGGCGCTCACCGCATGAAGCGCGCGTCAAAGTCATTCCTTTCACTATAGTGCCATGCTATCCTTATGAATTGTCGTGAAAAACAAAACCACTGGAGAGTTTTTGATGTCCGCTGAACGCACCCTTTCGATCATCAAACCCGATGCCGTGGCCAAGAACGTGATTGGCCAGATCTATTCCCGGTTCGAGAACAACAGGTTTGAAGATTGTTGCGGCCAGAATGCTGCATTTGTCGCGGTCGGAAGCCGAGGGATTCTACGCAGTGCACCGGCAGCGTCCGTTTTTCAATGATCTGGTGAACTTCATGATCTCCGGTCCGGTCATGGTACAAGTGCTGGAAGGGGAAAGCGCGATCCAGAAGAATCGTGACCTGATGGGCGCGACCGACCCGAAGAAGGCGGCCAAGGGCACCATCCGTGCCGACTTCGCCGACAGCATCGACGCCAATGCAGTGCACGGCTCGGACGCAACCGAAACCGCCGCGGTGGAGATCGCCTATTTCTTCCCGACCCTGAACATCTATTCGCGCTGATGCCTGTCAATCTGCTGGATTTCGACTCTGAACGGCTCGCCGGTTTCTTTGCCGAGATCGGCGAAAAGCCGTTTCGCGCCCGCCAGGTGATGCGCTGGATTCACCAGTTCGGCGAGACCGAGTTCGGGCGTATGAGCGATCTCGCCAAAGATCTGCGCGCCAAACTGGATGGCTGCGCCGTGGTCGAGCCTCCTGTCGGCTCATGTCGGAGTCCACTGCGTCCGACGGCACCCGCAAGTGGCTGTTGTCGGTCGGCACCGGCAACGGCATCGAAACCGTTTTCATCCCCGAAACCGACCGCGGCACGCTGTGCGTGTCATCCCAGGTAGGCTGCGCGCTCGCATGCGCGTTCTGCTCCACGGGACGCCAGGGCTTCAACCGCAATCTTTCGGTGGCCGAGATCATCGGCCAGCTTGTGGTGGGCAAATAAGGCGCTCGGCCGCGATCCCAGAGGGCGAGCGCGTCATCAGCAACGTGGTCATGATGGGGATGGGCGAGCCGCTAGCCAATTTCGACAACGTGGTGAGTGCGATGCGAATCATGCTCGACGACAACGGCTACGGCCTGTCGCGCCGCCGGGTCACGCTGTCCACTTCCGGCATAGTGCCGGCAATAGACCGTCTGGCCGCGCAGTTGCCGGTGGCGCTGGCCGTGTCGCTGCACGCGCCCGACGATGAGTTGCGCGACCGGCTGGTGCCGATCAACAAGAAGTATCCGCTGAAGGAGTTGATGGCCGCATGCAAACGCTACATCAAGGTGGCGCCCAGGGATTTCGTCACTTTCGAGTACGTGATGCTCGACGGGGTCAACGACAGCGTCGAGCATGCAAGGCAGCTGATCTCGCTCGTGAAAGGCGTGCACTGCAAGTTCAACCTGATTCCGTTCAATGCGTTTCCGGACTCCGGATTCGAGCGCTCGTCCCCGGAACGCATCTGCCGCTTTCCGCGAGGTGCTGATGCATGCGGGTCTGGTGACGACCACCCGCAAGACCCGCGGCGACGACATCGATGGCGCCTGCGGCCAACTGGCCGGCCAGGTGCAGGATCGCACCAGGCGCCGCGCGCGCCGCACGCTGGAAGCGTCGGCATGACCCGGTTGGTGACCATCATTGTCCTGGTCGTGCTGGCCGGTTGCGCAACGCAGGGGCAGAAAGACGGATCGAAGGCGAACCGTCCCGTGCCGATCTCCAGAACCGCGCCCGCATCCATACCGAACTCGGCGCGCTGTACGCCGGCGCCGGCCAGACGAAAACGGCAGTCGACGAATTCAAGGAGGCGCTTGCGGCCGATCCCGGCTATGCACCTGCGCACAATCAGCTCGGTCTGGTGTACATGTCGCTGGGCGAAGATCGTCTGGCCCAGGAGTCGTTCGAGCGGGCGCTCAAGATCGATCCCAACGATTCCGCTGCGAACAACAATTACGGCATGTTTCTGTGCCGGCGCAAACGCGAAAAGGAAGCCTTCAAGTATTTCACGACAGCGCTGAAGAACCCGCTCTACACCACTCCCGAGAACGCCTACGCAAACGCCGGTGTGTGCGCGCGCATGCAGGGCGACGACGTGAAGGCGGAGGATTTGCTGCGCAAGGCGCTGGCGCTGCAGCCGAACCAGCCCCAGGCCTTGTATCAGCTTGCCGAAATCCAGTTCAAACGCGGCGATCGCCAAGGCGCGCGCAGCCTTCTCGACCGCCATCTGCAGGTGGTGTCCAATCCTTCACCGGACGCGCTGTGGCTGGGCGCACGCATCGCCGACAGTCTGGGTGATCGCAATGCGATTGGGAAGTTACGGCACGCAGTTGAATAACCGCTACCCGGACGCTGCCCAGACCAAGGCATTCAACGAGGGCCGGTTACAGTGAGCGAAGCGGCGACAAACGGGCAATCCTCCGCGCCGAACGGTGCGGGCGCGGTACTGCTGGCCGAGCGTCGCCGGCAGGGATTGAGCCTCGGGGACATTTCGCGCCAATTGAAGCTGTCGGTACGCCAGGTCGAAGCGCTCGAGCGCGACGACTTCTCGGGGTTCACCGGTCCGGTCTTCGTCCATGGCTTCATTCGCAATTACGCCAAGCTGCTCAACCTCGTCCCGGATCCGTTGATCCGCGCGGCCGACCAGATTCTCGATCCGCCGGCCCCGGCGAGCGAGCCGGTGGCCGTGCCTGCGAGCCCGCGGGTTGCGCCGCGCCGAAAAATTGGACTGGTGCCGGCGGTGAGTGCAGGCGCGGTGGTTGCGCTGGTCGTTGCGATCGCGGTGTTGGTTGGAAACCGCGGCGACTCTGAGCCGGCGCCGGACGAATCCGTCATTGCCGCGGTCAAGCCGCCTGCGCAACCCAGGGAGCCTGCGCCGGCCGTGAAACCGGCGGCTGTACAACCGGCCGCAAGGCCGTCGGCAGGCAACGCCGCGGCTGCCGAGACGGGCGAGCGCGCCACCCTGCGCATGGTCTTCGATCAGGAATCCTGGGTGGAAATCAAGGATCGCAACGGCAACACCATCTTCGGGCAGCTCAGCCCGGCTGGCAGCCGCCGGAGCGTCAGCGGCGAACCGCCTTTCGACGTGGTCGTCGGCAATGCCGCCGGCGTACGCCTGACCTACAGGGACGAGACTGTGGACCTGTCGGCGCATACGCAGGTGGACGTGGCGCGCCTGACGCTGGAATAGTGGTTTCACCCATGTCCGATTCGCAAATCCGCCGCCGCAGGACCCGCCAGGTGCGCGTGGCCGGTGTGGCCATTGGCGGCGGCGCACCGGTCGTGGTGCAGTCGATGACCAATACCGATACCGCGGATGTCGAGGCCACCGCGCGCCAGGTGGCGCAACTTGGCGAGACCGGTTCGGAGCTGGTGCGCATCACCGTCAACAGCGCGGACGCGGCAGCAGCCGTAGCGGAGATCCGCAATCGACTGGAACGCTCGGGTTGCCGGGTGCCGTTGGTCGGCGATTTCCACTTCAACGGCCACAAGCTGCTGACGCAGTACCCCGATTGCGCACAGGCGCTGGACAAATACCGCATCAATCCGGGCAACGTCGGCCGCGGCTCGCGGCGCGACGAGCAATTCGCGACCATGATCGAATGCGCGTGCAGATACGGCAAGCCGGTGCGCATCGGCGTGAACTGGGGCAGCCTCGATCCCGACCTGCTGGGCCGCATGATGGACGATAACGCCCGCCTGCCCGAGCCGAAGGATGCCAGCGCAGTGATGCGCGAGGCGCTGATCGTATCGGCGCTGGAAAGCGCGGCGAAAGCCGAAGAGATCGGCCTGCCGGGTGACCGCATCGTACTGTCCTGCAAGGTGAGCGGCGTGCAGGACCTGATCACGGTCTACCGCGATCTTGCGGCGCGTTGCGACTATCCGCTGCACCTGGGCCTGACCGAAGCGGGCATGGGCTCGAAGGGCATCGTCGCGTCGACGGCGGCGCTCGCGGTGCTGCTGCAGGAAGGAATCGGCGACACCATCCGTATTTCCCTGACTCCCGATCCCGGCGGCGACCGCGCACGCGAAGTCATGGTCGCGCAGGAAATCCTGCAGACCATGGGCCTGCGCTCATTCACCCCGATGGTGACCGCATGCCCGGGATGCGGGCGCACCTCCAGCACATTCTTCCAGGAACTGGCGGACAAGATCCAGGGGTATCTGCGCCGGCAGATGCCGGTGTGGCGCGCGCAGTATCCCGGGCGTCGAAGAGATGCGCGTGGCGGTGATGGGTTGCGTGGTCAACGGTCCCGGCGAAAGCAAGCACGCCAATATCGGCATCAGCCTGCCGGGCTCGGGCGAAACGCCGGTCGCGCCGGTGTTCGTGGACGGGGTGAAGACCGTGACGCTCAAGGGCGAACGCATCGCCGAGGAATTCCAGCGGCTGGTGGACGACTACGTAGCGGACCACTATGGCCGCGGCGGGCGAGCGAGCCGGCGCAGCAGGCGCCGCACGCCGGCAATGAATCGGCGCGCGCATCCGGCTGATCGCCGCGCGCCGCCTTATCAGAAGACGACAGGTTTCATGACGCAAACGATTCAGGCGGTCCGCGGGATGAACGACATCCTCCCGGACCAGGCCCCGCTTTGGGAGTTGTTCGAGGACACGGTGCGCGACTGGCTGGCGCAGTACGGCTACCGCAATATCCGCATGCCGATCCTGGAGAGAACCGACCTGTTCGTGCGCGCGATCGGCGAAGTCACCGATATCGTCGAGAAGGAGATGTACACCTTCGTCGATCACTTGAACGGCGAGAGCCTGACGCTGCGGCCGGAAGGCACGGCGTCCTGCGTGCGCGCGGCGATCGAGCACAATCTTCTCTACCCGGGCCCGCAGCGGCTGTACTATGTCGGCCCGATGTTCCGTCATGAACGTCCGCAGAAGGGGCGTTACCGGCAGTTCCACCAGGTCGGCGTCGAAGCGCTGGGCTTCGCCGGGCCGGACGTGGATGCCGAGCACATGGTGATGGGCGCAAGGCTGTGGCGGCGGCTGGGACTGGACGGCATCCGTCTCGAGATCAATACGCTGGGCAACGCCGACTCACGCAGCCGCTACCGCGCGCGGCTGATCCGGTACCTGGAAGGCCGCGCCGACGACCTCGACGAGGATGCGCGCCGCAGGCTGAACACCAATCCGCTGCGGGTTCTCGACAGCAAGAACCCGGCGATGCAGGAGGTGATCGCGCAGGCGCCGAAGCTTACCGATGACCTCGACGAGGAGTCGCTGAAGCACGTGCAGGAATTGCAGGATCTGCTGCACAACGCCGGTGTCGATTTCGTCGTCAACACGCGGCTGGTGCGCGGACTGGACTACTACAATGACGTCGTGTACGAATGGACCACCACGCGGCTGGGCGCGCAGGGCACCGTGTGCGCGGGCGGGCGCTACGACGGCCTGATCGCGCAGATCGGCGGCAAGCCCGCGCCGGCGTGCGGCTTCGCGATGGGAATCGAGCGGCTGCTTGCGCTGCTTGCTGACGCCGGCATGCGCCGCGCCGGCAAGTGTCGCCGACGTCTACGTCGTACACAGCGGCGAGTCGGCCGGCAAGTTCGCCTGGAACGTGGCGGAGACCCTGCGCGGCGAAGGCTTGTCGGTAGTGTTTCATTGCGGTGGCGGCAGTTTCAAGTCGCAGATGAAGCGGGCGGACGCGAGCGGTGCACGCTTTGCGGTGATCGTCGGCGACGACGAGGCGGCGAAGCAAGCGGTCGCGCTCAAGCCGCTGCGTGAGCCGGGCTGAGCAGGCGCAAGTCAGTGCGGTGAAGCGGCAAGAATCATCCGCAATCTCGAATTTCTCAACTACATGATGAAGATTCGCAAAAATGGCACTCGATCTTGAAGAACAGGAACAGTTGGACGCAGCTCAAGCAGTTCTGGAAGCAGTACGGCACGCTGATCATCACGCTGGCATTTCTGGCGCTGGCCACCTTTGCCGGAGTGAAGGGCTGGAAATATTATCAGCGCGGTCAGTCGGAGCAGGCTTCGGTACTGTTCGGCAAGCTCGAAGAGGCGGTACGCAAGAACGATGTTGCGCAGACTGGCAGCCTCGGTGCCGAGATCGTCGACAAGTACGGCTCCACTGCCTACGGCCCGATGGCGGCGCTGCTGCTGGCCAAGACCAGTCACGACAACGGCGACGCGGCAGCGGCGGCGACCCGGCTGCAATGGGCCATCGACAAGGCCAGGGACGATGAGACCGCAGCGCTGGCACGCCTTCGGCTGGCCGGCATCCGGCTCGACGAGAAGAAGTACGACGAGGCGCTCGCGCTGCTGGATGCGAAACACGCGCAGGCGTTTGCGCCGCTCTATGCCGATCTGCGCGGCGACGTCCTGGCGGCGCAGGGCAAGCCGGCGGAGGCTCGCGCCGCCTACAAGCTGGCTTTGGAAAAGAGCCTGCCCAACAGCAACTATCGCAACGTGGTGCAAATCAAGCTTGACGCGCTGGGACCGGCCAAGTGAGGGTCGAGCCACTGCTGCTGCGACTCGCGATCGCGACGCTGCTTGCTTTGCTGCTGGGCGGGTGCGCGGAGCAAGGGTCCCAAGCCCGCACCGCTACCGAAATTCAAACCTTCGATGCGAAACTGCAGGTTGAATGGAGGGCCAATGTCGGCAACGCCGGTCGCTACCTGTTCGCGCCGGCGTTCTACCAGGACGGCGTCTATGCGGCCGGCAATTGGCGGCAAGATCGTGCGATTGAACGCGGCGACCGGCAAGACCGTCTGGCGCATCGATACCAAGGTACGGCTTTCGGGCGGCGTGGGCGTGAGCGAGAACATGGTGATGGTCGGCACGGCCAAGGGCGCGGTGCTGGCTTACGACCTGGACGGCAATCCGCTGTGGAAATCCACGGTGTCCAGCGAGGTGCTGAGCGCGCCGCAAGCCGCGGATGGATTCGTGGTGGTGCGCAGCGGCGACAGCCGCATCTTCGGACTGGATGCGAAGGACGGCACGCGGCGCTGGGAATACCAGACCATCACGCCGCCGCTGACGCTGCGCGCCAATCCGGGTGTGATCATCGTCGCGGGCTTTGTCATCGCCGGCATGCCGGCGGGCAAACTGGTAGTGCTGAATCTCGCCAACGGCGGGCATGGTTTGGGAAACCGTGGTCGCGGCCCCCAAGGGCGACAACGAACTGGAGCGCATCACCGACATCGCCGGGGCGCCGCTGGTGGAACAGCAGAAGGTGTGCGCGGTGACCTTTCAGGGCCGGGTGGCATGTTACGAGACCGAGCGCGGCGGACAGTTGTGGGCGCGCGCCGCATCCAGCGTCGGCGGCGTCGTGGCCGACGAACGCAACTTGTATCTCTCGGAGGCAACCGGTGCCGTGGTGGCGCTCGACAAGAATTCCGGCGCCAGCGTGTGGAAGCAGAACAGCCTGTCCAACCGCAGCCTGAGTACTCCTCTCGCCTTCGGCAACTATGTCGTCGTCGGCGATTTCGAGGGACAACTGCACTTGCTCAAGATCGAGGATGGATCGTTCGCGGCGCGCATCGGCACCGACGGCGGCGCAATTGCAGCTGCGCCGGTACGCGTCGACGACAAGGTGCTGGTGCAGACCCGCAAAGGCGGCGTCTATGCATTCAAAGTGCGGGATTGAGGATTGAGGATCGAGTGAACAGCATCCACCTGCCGCTGAAGCCTGCACTCGACCACCATAGTCCCGAATACTCAATCCGTATCGGCAATCATGAAACCCACGATCGTGCTGGTCGGCCGGCCCAACGTCGGCAAGTCCACGCTTTTCAATCGCATGACGCGCTCGCGCCAGGCGCTGGTGGCGGACATTCCCGGGCTCACGCGCGATCGCCACTACGGTCACGGCAACCGCGACGGCAAACCTTTCCTGGTGGTCGACACCGGCGGATTCGAACCCGTGACCAGGGACGGCCTGCTCAAAGAGATGGCACGCCAGACCATGCAGGCGGTGGACGAGGCCGATGCGGTGTTGCTGCTGGTGGATGCGCGGCAGGGGCTGACGCCGCAGGATCGCCGCATTGCCACAGAATTGCGCAAGTCCGGCCGCAGGCTATGGCTGGTGGTCAACAAGGCCGAAGGCCTGGCACCCGAAACGGCAACCGCGGATTTTCACGAACTTGGACTCGGCGAGCCGCTTGCCATCTCAGCGGCGCACGGCGAAGGCGTGCGCGATCTCGTCGACCTGGTGCTGGAGGATTTTCCGGCGGAGCAGCAGGCGGAGGACCTCTCCAGGCATCCAAAGATCGCGGTGGTCGGCCGGCCCAACGTCGGCAAGTCCACGCTGGTGAACACGCTGCTGGGCGAAGAGCGTGTGATCGCCTTCGACCAGCCGGGCACCACCCGCGACAGCATTTACATCGACTTCGAGCGCAACGGCCGACAGCTACACCCTGATCGACACCGCCGGGGTGCGCCGGCGCGGCAAAGTCGAAGACGTGGTGGAAAAGTTCTCGGTGGTGAAGACCATGCAGGCGATCGAGGATGCCAACGTGGTGGTGCTGGTGCTCGACGTCATGCAGGAAGTCTCCGACCAGGATGCCCATCTCGCCGGTTTCATCCTCGAGGCCGGCCGGGCGCTGGTGGTCGCCATCAACAAATGGGACGCCGCGGACGGAGGAGGCGCGCGAGAAGGCCAAGCGCGATTACGCCCGCAAGCTCAATTTCCTCGACTTCGCGCCGTTGCATTTCATTTCCGCGCGCGCCGGTACCGGCGTGGTGTCGATGCTCAAGTCGGTGGATGCTGCATATGCCTCCGCCATGGCGAAACTTTCGACCCCGAAGCTGACCCGCGCGCTTATCGCTGCCGTCCAGAAGCAGTCGCCGCCGCGGTCAGGCGTTTCCCGCCCCAAATTGCGCTATGCACACCAGGGCGGCATGAACCCGCCGCTGATCATGATCCATGGAAACGGCCTGAACCACGTGCCGGACAGTTATCGCCGCTACCTCGAGCGCACTTTCATCTCCGCGTTCCAGTTGTCGGGGACCCCTGTCCGGGTGTTCTTCAAGCAGGGCCGAAACCCTTATGCCGATCGCAAGAAGTCTTAGGCCTATGCAGGGTTCCGCGGGATGGTATTGCGCGCCAAAATCCAGTAGAGTTAATGTAGGTCAGAAAAACACAAAAAGGAGCTGTCATGAGCGCGAAAGGGCAATTGTTACAAGACCCGTTTCTGAATGCGTTGCGCAAGGAGCATGTGCCGGTTTCGATCTACCTGGTCAATGGCATCAAGTTGCAGGGTCAGATTGAGTCGTTCGATCAATATGTGGTGTTGCTGAAGAATACCGTGACGCAAATGGTGTACAAGCACGCGATATCCACCGTCGTGCCCGCGCGTCCGGTGAACTTGTCCTTGGAGCACGGGTCCGAAGACTGAGTGGTCCCTGCATCTCCGGTTGTCTCTAGTTCCTCATCCCCCGTCGCCGCGACGATCAGGCGGCGCGGCGGGATGCCGTGTGCAGTGTCATACCTGAAAATACCCGATGCTTGAACGCCCCCGCGGCGGCGACCGCGCAGTCCTGGTGAACCTCGATTTCGGTGGCGTGGATTTCGCCGAATCCCTCGAGGAAATCCGCCGGCTGGCCGAGAGCGCAGACGTGAAGCCGTTAACCGTGGTAAAGGGCAAGCCGCCAGCGCCCAGATGCCGCGACGTTCGCCGGCTCCGGCAAGGTCGACGAAATTGCCGCCCTGGTGCATTCGTCCGGCGCCTCGCTGGTGCTCTTCAACCATGATCTGTCGCCGGCGCAGCAGCGCAATCTGGAAAAACGCTGCAACTGCCGCGTGATCGACCGCACCAGTCTGATTCTCGACATCTTTGCGCAGCGTGCCCGTTCGCACGAAGGTAAGTTGCAGGTGGAACTGGCGCAGCTCGAGCATCTGGCAACGCGGCTGGTGCGGGGCTGGACCCACCTCGAGCGGCAGAAGGGCGGCATAGGCCTGCGTGGTCCCGGTGAAACCCAGCTGGAAACGGACCGCCAGCTGTTGCGCAAGCGGGTGAAGGTCCTCAAGGAAAAGCTCGCCACGGTGCACAGACAACGGCAGACGCAACGCCGCGCGCGGCTGCGCGGTCCGGCGATGTCAGTGTCGCTGGTCGGATATACCAACGCCGGAAAATCGACGTTGTTCAACCGGCTAACTGACAGCGAGGCCTATGCCGCCGACCAGTTGTTCGCCACGCTGGACACGACCTCACGGCGCATCAGCGGCGCGAACGGCGCCGCAGTGGTGATGTCCGACACCGTTGGCTTTATCCGCGATCTGCCGCCGACCCTGGTGGCCGCCTTCAGCGCCACTCTGGAAGAAACTGCGCGCGCCGACCTGCTGCTGCACGTGGTGGACGCAGCCAGCCCGGCGCGCGACGACCAGATCGCGGAAGTGAACAAGGTGCTGGCGGCGATCGGCGCGGCGGCGGTCCCACAGGTGATGGTCTTCAACAAGATCGATGTGGCCGGACTGGGGCCCGGAGTCGAGCGCGATCAGTATGGTAAGATCGCGGCAGTTCGCGTCAGTGCGCGCAGTGGTTCCGGCGTCGAATTGCTGCGTTCCCTGCTGGGCGATCTGCAAGAGGCGCATCGCAGCGCCAGCGGACTCGCCGCAGCATAGAGAGTTTTCCCCGTTTCGCCTGCCTGTCTGAAGAAAGCAATCATCAATGGCATTGAATGATCCCAACTGGGGTAAGCGCGGCAACGAAGGCCCGCCCGACCTCGACGAACTTTGGCGTCGCCTGAATCAGAAACTCGGCTCGCTTTTCGGCGGCAAGGGCGGCGGCAATGTGCCGCAGGGGCCGAGCGCGCGCCAGATGGGCGGCGGCTTCGGACTGCTCATTGATCATGGTGCTGCTGGTGTGGCTCGCCAGCGGCTTCTACATCGTTGACGAAGGCCAGCGCGGTGTGGTGCTGCGATTCGGCAGGTTTCTGGAGACCAATCAGCCGGGTCCGCGCTGGCATCTGCCCTGGCCGATGGAATCGGTCGAGATCGTCAACGTATCCGAAGTCCGCACAGTGGAAGTCGGCTACCGCAACAGCGTGCGTACCAAGGTTCCCAACGAGTCGCTGATGCTGACCGACGACGAAAACATCATCGATCTGCAATTCGCCGTGCAATACATCCGCGCCAACCCGGAAGAGTATCTGTTCCTCAACCGGGATGCCGACCAGGCCGTGATGCAGGTTGCCGAGTCTGCGATCCGCGAAGTCGTCGGCAAAAACAAGATGGATTTCGTACTGAACGAAGGGCGTGCGCAGGTGGCAGCCAAGGCGCAGGAATCGATGCAGGTCATTCTCGACCGCTACAAGACGGGCATTTCCATAAGCCAGGTGACGATGCAGAACGCGCAACCGCCCGAGCAGGTCCAGGCGGCATTCGACGATGTCAACAAGGCCAATCAGGACCGCGAGCGCCAGAAAAACGAAGGCCAGGCCTACGCCAACGACGTCGTGCCGAAGGCGCGTGGTACGGCGGCGAGACTGATCCAGGAAGCGGAAGGTTACCGCCAGCGCGTGATCGCCAACGCCGAGGGCGAGGCATCGCGTTTCCGCCAGATCGTGACCGAATACAGCAAGGCGCCGGGGGTGACTGCGCGACCGCCTTTATCTGGACATGATGCAGCAGGTGCTTGCCAACTCGAGCAAGATCGTGGTCGATCAGAAGGCCGGCAACAATCTGCTATACCTGCCGCTCGACAAGCTGATGCAATTGAACGGTGCCGGAAGTGCCGGGGACGTCGGCAAGCCCGCCGTTCCGGAAGTTCCGCTGCCGGTTCCCGGTACGGCGGAGGCGGCGCCGCGCTCGCGCGACGCGTTCCGCAACCGTGACAGGGAGGCGCGATGAAAACCAGCCTGGGCAAGGTGCTTGTCGGCATCGTCGTGCTGCTGATCATTGCCAGCATGAGCCTGTTCACGGTGGATCAGCGCCAGAACGCGATGGTGTTCCGGCTCGGCGAGGTGATCAGCGTCAAGACCGACCCGGGCCTGTACGTCAAGATGCCGGTGATCGACAACGTGCGCTTCTTCGACATCCGGGTCCTCACGCTGGACTCGGAGGAGCCGGAGCGCTTCCTGACTCCGAAAACAAGAACGTGCTGGTCGATTCGTTCGTGAAATGGCGTGTCACCGACGTGCGCCAGTATTACATCAGCGTCGGCGGCGACGAACTTCGCGCCAACGACCGCCTGAAGAAGACCGTGAATTCGAGTCTGCGCGACGAATTCGGCAAGCGTACCGTGCACGATGTGGTGTCCGGCGAGCGCGACAAGATCATGGAAGCTCATGCGCGAGAAAGTCGATGACGATGCGAGCAAGATCGGCGTCGAAGTGCTGGACGTGCGGCTCAAACGGGTCGATCTCACACAGGAAGTGAGCGAGGCGGTGTACCGGCGCATGGAAGCGGAGCGCAAGCGGGTTGCCAACGAACTGCGTTCCACCGGTTTTGCCGAGGCCGAGAAGATCCGCGCCGATGCCGACCGCGAGCGCGAGGTGATCATCGCACAGGCCTACCGCGACGCGCAGCGCGTCAAGGGCGACGGCGATGCCAAGGTCGTCCGCGATCTATGCCCGCGCATTTCAGCAGAATCCGGAGTTTTACGCCTTCTACCGCAGCCTCGAGGCCTATCGCCAGAGTTTCCGAAACAAGGGCGATCTGCTGATCCTCGAGCCGAATTCCGAATTCTTCAGGTACCTGAAGAATTCCTCGGGCCGCAGCGGCAAATAACAAGCGCAGGCGGCGAGACCCGGAAAGGACTGGTTCGCCGTGCGCGATGCGCAGCGGATGCGCGGCCTGAAAGGGGTGGATGGAAGGCTATACGAGCATCCTGGTGACGGCGGTCGCGTTGATGCTGATCATCGAAGGCGTGCTGCCGTTTCTGCTTCCGGCCGTATGGAGGGACACGTTTCGGCGGCTCACCGAAATGTCGGACGGCCAGATCCGGTTTGTCGGCCTGTCCTCGATGCTGGCCGGCCTGCTGCTGCTTTTCCTGACGAAGTAGCCCAACATGGCCGCATTGGAAATCGGCCAGCCGCCGCCAGCGGCCCCGGACCGCGATAGTTCGCCTGCAAACGATCATGCACAAGTGGCTGCTTCCTGAATACATCGAGGACATCCTGCCCGCGGAAGCGGCGCGGGTGGAACGGCTGCGCCGCCGCATCCTCGACCTGTTCTTCTCGCACGGCTACGAGCTGGTGATACCGCCCATGCTCGAGTATCTCGATTCGCTGCTTACGGGCACCGGCCACGATCTCGACCTGAGGACCTTCAAGCTGGTGGACCAGTTGTCGGGACGGCTGCTGGGTTTGCGCGCCGACATCACGCCGCAGGTGACGCGTATCGATGCGCACCTGCTCAACCGCCAGGGCGTCACCCGCCTGTGTTATAGCGGCACGGTGCTGCACACGCAGCCTTCCGGACTGTTGCGCACCCGCGAGCCGCTGCAGATCGGCGCAGAGCTCTACGGTCATGCCGGTCTGGAAAGCGACATCGAGATCCAGACGCTGATGCTGCGCGCGCTGCAGACTGCGGGGTTGAAAGGCATCCACCTCGACCTCGGCCATGTCTCGGTGTTTCGCGCGCTGGTGACCCGCGCCTCCGTTGCCCCGGAGCGGGAAGCGGAACTGTTCCGGGTGCTGCAGGCGAAGGACGTGCCGGCGCTGCGCGAGCTGTCGACGGGTCTCGATGCCGGGACGCGCGAGGCCTTGTTGCTTCTGCCCCAGCTCTACGGCGGGGCCGGAAGTGCTGGCGACTGCGCGCCAACGCCTGCCGGCGTATCCGGAACTGGGCGCCTGCCTTGATCTGCTGGAATCGATCGGCAAGCAGCTTCGAGGCGAGGTCGAGGAGCTGTGTTTCGATCTGGCCGAATTGCGTGGCTACCACTATCACAGCGGCGTGGTGTTCGCCGCTACGCCGGTGCGCGCCCGAAGCGATTGCGCGCGGCGGTCGCTACGACGAAGTCGGACGCGCCTTCGGCCGGGCCAGGCCGGCGACCGGATTCACCATGGATTTGCGCGACCTGGCCGACATGGGCAACGGTGACCTCAACCGATGCGTGTCCTCGCGCCTTACCTGCCCGGCGATGCGGCCCTTCAGGCCGAAGTTGGCGCGGCTGCGTGCCGGCGGAGTAATCGTGGTGGTGGATCTGCCGGGACATGAAGCCAGTCGCGCCGAACTGGGTTGCGAGCAGCAACTGGTGCCGCGCGCCGGCGCATGGAAGATCGAGCCGCTGAATTGACCGACGCAACGGATTCATGAACCAGAGGTGGTAATGGCAAGCAATGTAGTGGTCATCGGCACGCAGTGGGGCGACGAAGGCAAAGGCAAGGTCGTCGACTGGCTGACCGATCACGCCCAGGGCGTGGTGCGTTTCCAGGGCGGCCACAACGCCGGGCACACGCTGGTGATCGGCGGCAAGAAGACCGTGCTGCACCTGATTCCGTCCGGGATTCTGCGCCCCGGCGTGCGTTGCTACATCGGCAACGGCGTGGTGGTGTCGCCGCAGGCGCTGCTGGACGAACTGGCCACGCTGGAGAACGCCGGCGTCGAGGTGCGGGGGCGGCTCACCATCAGCGATGCCTGCCCGCTGATCCTGCCGTATCACGTGGCGCTGGACCAGGCGCGCGAGAGCGCCAAGGGCGAGGGCAAGATCGGCACCACCGGGCGCGGCATCGGCCCGGCCTACGAAGACAAGGTGGCGCGGCGCGCCATCCGTCTGCAGGACCTGTTCCACCGCGAGCGTTTCGCCGCGAAGCTGGGCGAAGTGCTCGACTATCACAATTTCGTGCTCAAGCAATATTTCAAAGCCCAGCCGGTGGATTTTCAGAAGACGCTGGACCAGACGCTGGCGCTGGCGGAGCGCATTCGCCCCATGGTGGGCGACGTGCCGCGCCTGCTGTTCGAGGCGGGCAAGCGTGGCGAGAACCTGCTGTTCGAAGGCGCGCAGGGCACGCTGCTGGATGTCGATCATGGCACGTATCCCTACGTCACCTCGAGCAACTGCGTCGCCGGCGCGGCGGCGGCGGGAAGCGGCGTCGGACCGCAGGTGCTGCACTACGTGCTGGGCATCACCAAGGCCTACACGACCCGGGTGGGCGGTGGGCCGTTCCCGACCGAGCTCTACGACGACATCGGCAAGCACCTGGCCAGCCGCGGCAACGAGTTCGGTGCAACCACCGGCCGGGCGCGGCGTTGCGGCTGGTTCGACGCCGCCGCGCTGAAGCGTTCGATCCAGATCAACGGCGTATCGGGTTTGTGCGTCACCAAGCTCGACGTGCTCGACGGCGTGGAGACGCTGCAGGTCGGCGTCGGCTATCGCGTCGGCGAGGAGACGCTGGACATTCTTCCGTCCGGAGCGGATGCGCTCGCCGAATGCGAGCCGATCTACGAAGAAATTCCGGGCTGGACCGGGAGCACAGTGGGCATCAAGCGCCACCAGGACCTGCCGAAGAATGCGCGCAACTACCTCAAGCGCATCGAGGAAACCTGTGGGGTGCCGATAGACCTGATCTCGACTGGTCCTGACCGCGAGGAAACCATCGTGCTGCGCCATCCTTTCGCGCCTGCGAAATAAGGATTGCAGCGGAGGTCTGGGAAGCGGAATGCGGGAGGGTTTGAGGCTGGTGCCGAGAAGAGGACTCGAACCTCCACAGTGTTGCCACCGCCAGGACCTGAACCTGGTGCGTCTACCAATTCCGCCATCTCGGCACGGGAGGGCGCAAAATGTAATTGGAAAGCGCTGCTTTGTCAACGCAGAATGCGCTATCCAAACCCCAAACTATTTATGAAAACAAAAAAGAAAACCGAAACGATCAATCGCAGGAAATCCGCTGCACCCGCACGCGGCACGGACGTGCGCAGCAACGACCCGCACCTCCAACGCGAGCAGTCTCGCTACGAACATCCGCTTCCCAGCCGCGAATACATCCTCCAGGTTCTGCTAGAGCAGGGCGTGCCGGTTTCCGAGGACAGGCTCGCGCAACTGCTCGCAGTCGCGCCGCATGAGATGGACCCATTCGTGCGCCGGCTGGCCGCGATGGAGCGCAGTGGCCAGATCATGCGCAACCGCAAGAACGCGATCTGCGTGGTGGAAAAACTCGATCTGGTGAACGGCCGGGTGCAGGGCCACCCGGACGGGTTCGGCTTCCTGATCCGCGACGATCGCGGCGAGGACCTGTTCCTCAATCCGGGAGAAATGTCCAAGGTGCTGCACGGCGACCGGGTGGTGGCGCGCAAGGGCGGACTCGATGCGCGCGGCCGGCGCGAAGGCCAGATCGTCGAGGTGCTCGAACGCGCCAATCAGAAAGTGGTGGGCCGCTTCCTCAACGAACACGGCATCGGCGTGGTGGCTCCGGAAGACCGGCGCATCAGCCAGGACATCCTGATCCCCGCCGGCGCCAACGGAGGCGCGACGCCCGGACAGGTCGTGATGGCCGAGATCATCGAGCAGCCCAAGCCCGCACGCGCGGCCGATCGGCCGCATCGTCGAGGTGCTGGGCAACTTCGCCGATCCCGGGATGGAAATCGAGATCGCGCTGAGAAAGCACGACCTGCCGCATGTATTTTCCAGGGAAGTCGAGAAGGCGGCCGCGAAGTTTCCCGCCGGCGTGACCGAGAAGAGAACTGAAAGGGCGCGTGGACCTGCGCAACCTGCCGCTGGTCACGATCGACGGCGAGACCGCCAAGGATTTCGACGATGCGGTCTTTGCGGAGCGTCAGGGCAAGGGCTTCAAGTTGTGGGTGGCCATTGCCGACGTCAGCCACTATGTGGACCACGGCGATCCGATAGACCTCGAAGCGCGTATGCGCGGAAACTCGGTGTACTTCCCGCGGCGTGTGATCCCGATGTTGCCCGAGGTGCTGTCGAACGGCCTGTGTTCGCTGATGCCGAATGTCGACCGCCTGTGCGTGGTGTGCGAAATGGACATCTCCGCGCGTGGCGACATTGCGACGTATCGCTTCTATCCGGCGGTGATGCATTCGCGCGCGCGGCTGACCTACACCCAGGTCGCGCAGGTGCTCGACAATCCGCACGGCGAGCACGCGCGCGAACTGGAGCAACTGGTTCCGCATCTGCAGATCGTTGCACGCGCTATACCAGGTGCTGACCAAGGCGCGCGCACTGCGCGGCGCGATCGACTTCGAAACCATCGAGACCCAGATGTTCTTCGACGACCAGGGCAAGATCGAACGCATCGTGCCGACGCAGCGCAACGATGCCCACCGCCTGATCGAGGAATGCATGCTGGCCGCCAATGTCTGCGCCTCCGATTTCCTGTCCAGCCACGACCATCCGGCGCTGTACCGCGTGCACGAAGGTCCGACCCCGGAAAAGCTGGCGGCGCTGCGCGAGTTTCTGGGCGAGTTCGGACTGCAACTCACCGGCGGCGACCAGCCGCACGCCAAGGACTACGCGCGCTTGCTGGAAAAGATCAAGACCCGCCCGGACGTGCAGCTGCTGCAGACGGTGATGCTGCGCTCGCTGCGCCAGGCGATGTACAGCCCGGACAACGTCGGCCATTTCGGACTGGCCTACGAGGCCTATACGCATTTCACTTCGCCGATCCGCCGCTATCCCGACCTGCTCATCCATCGCTCCATCAAAGCTGGTGCTGGAAGGCAAGCGTTACGACCCGGGCGACTGGCACGAGATCGGCGTGCATTGTTCCGAGACGGAACGCCGTGCCGACGACGCCACCCGCGACGTCGAGGCCTGGCTCAAGTGCTACTACATGCAGGATCGCATCGGCGAGCGCTTCACCGGCACCGTCAGCGGCGTGACCAGCTTCGGCGTGTTCGTCGCGCTCGACCAGGTGTACGTCGAGGGCCTGGTGCACATTTCCGAACTGGGGTCGGATTATTTCCACTACGACGCCGCCAAGCATCAGTTGCTCGGTGAGCGCACCGGCAAACGCTTCCGGCTCGGCGACCGGGTGACGCGTCAAGCTGGTGCGGGTGGATCTCGAAACCACCAAGATCGACTTCGTGCTCGATGAGTTGAAGCCGAAGGCCAAATGAGCAGCAGCGCGGGCGATCCACGGATTGCACGCGGTCACGGCGGCGCTCAAGCGCCGGCCGGAGGCGGTGTTCGAGGTGTTTCTGGATCCCGGCCGGAATGATCCGCGTGCCCGCAAGGGTCGCGGATCTTGCCGGGCCGGCGGCGTGCGCGTTCACCATGCCGATGCGGCGCGCCTCGACGGACTGGCCAAAGGTTCGCGGCACCAGGGCGTGGTCGCTTTTGTCGAGCAGGCGGCTGCGGCCGGTTCGCTGGACGAGGTGCTGGAAAGCGCGGCCGAGCCGCCGATGCTGCTGGTGCTGGACGGAGTACAGGACCCGCACAACCTGGGCGCCTGCCTGCGGGTCGCGGACGCGATGGGTGTGCATGCGGTCATTGCACCCAAGGACCGGGCGGTCGGCCTCAACGCCACCGTGCACAAGGTGGCATCAGGGGCGGCGGAAAGCGTGCCCTTCATTGTCGTCACCAATCTGGCCCGGGCTGCTTAGGGATCTGAAAGATAAAGGAATATGGGTGGTCGGTGCGGCCGAAGCCGGCGCCACTACACTTGTTCGACGCCAGGCTCTCCGGTGCGCTGGCGCTGGTGCTCGGCGCCGAAGGAGAAGGCATTGCGACGGCTTACGCGCGAGACCTGTGACGAGCTGATCGCGATTCCGATGCTGGGCCAGGTCGAGAGTCTGAACGTGTCGGTGGCGGCGGGCATCTGCCTGTACGAAGCCCGGCGACAGCGTCACGCCGGCGCGGGCAGGGCGGTAAACCCTTGAGCGCGCATAAATATGCTTGAGGCAGGGCGCTCGCGCTGCTATAATTTTTTGTTAGCTCCGGTCGTTTGGATCGGGGCAATTCGCACGCTTGCCAGTTCACGTCCGGTTCATGCCGGGCTGAACGATAAAAAAATCCGGCTCTGCCGGATTGGAAGGGTGCCCGATTATCGGGTTCCGGCGAGCGGAGGCTCAACCCTTACAGGAGAAAGTTCATGTCGGTCACCATGCGTGAGATGCTCGAAGCCGGAGTTCACTTCGGGCACCAAACCCGTTACTGGAATCCCAAGATGGCCCCGTATATCTTCGGCCATCGCAACAAGATCCACATCATCAACCTCGAGAAGACCCTGTCGATGTACCAGGAGGCGGTGAAGTTCGTGCGCCAGCTGGCCTCGAACAAGGGCAGCATCCTGTTCGTCGGCACCAAGCGCCAGGCGCGCGAAATCATACGCGAAGAGGCGCTGCGCGCCGGCACGCCGTTCGTCGATCATCGCTGGCTGGGCGGCATGCTCACCAATTTCAAGACCGTGAAGCAGTCGATCAAGCGCCTGCGCGACATGGAGCAGATGGTGCAGGACGGCTCGATCGAGAAACTGTCGAAGAAAGAGCAACTCAATTTCCAGCGCGAGATGGTCAAACTGGACCGCAGCCTGGGCGGCATCAAGGAGATGAATGGATTGCCGGACGCGCTGTTCGTGATAGACGTGGGCTACCAGAAAGGCGCGATCACCGAAGCCAACAAGCTCGGCAATCCCGGTGGTCGGGCGTGGTGGACACCAACCACTCCCCCGACGGCGTGGACTACGTGATTCCGGGCAACGACGATGCCAGCCGCGCGGTGCGCCTGTACGTGCGCGGCATTGCCGATGCGATCCTTGAGGGACGCAGCCAAGTCGTTCAGCAGATCGTCAGCGACGAATTCGTGGAGGTGGACAGTTCGGAGGAGCAGGCCCCGGCCTGACCCAGGCAGCCCGAAAAAAAGGGCATACGCCCTTTTTTTTTAACCGTACATCGATAAACCGCGCGCCAGACGCGCAACGAAGAACCAGGAGCAATCGAGCGATGGCGGAAATCACCGCAAGCATGGTCAAGGAACTGCGCAGCCGCACCGGGCTCGGCATGATGGAGTGCAAGAAGGCGCTGGAAGAGGCCGGAGGCGACATGAACAAGGCCGAGGACCTGCTGCGCATCAGGAGCGGGGCGAAGGCGAGCAAGGTGGCGGGCCGGGTCGCGGCTGAAGGCACTATCGGCATTTACATGTCGGGCGACCGCAAGCTGGGTGCGCTGGTCGAAGTCAACTGCGAAACCGACTTCGTCGCCAAGGACCGGAACTTCGCCGGATTTGCAACAAGCGGTCGCGGAACTTGGCGGCAGCTGGAAACATTACCGACGTCGAGGCGCTTGCGCAGGCACGGCTTGCCTCGGGCGAGAGCGTCGAGGCAGACGCGCCAGGCGCTGGTGATGAAGCTCGGCGAGAACATCAGCGTGCGCCGGGCCGCGGTGCACAAGGCCAGAGGCAAGCTCGCGCATTATCTGCATGGCACCAGGATCGGCGTGATGGTCGACCTGGAGGGCGGCGACGAGACGCTCGGCAAGGATCTGGCGATGCACGTCGCGGCTTCCAAGCCGATTTCCGTGTCCCGGGATCAGGTTCCGGCGGAGCTGATTGCACGCGAGCGCGAGATCGCCAAGGCGCGGGCGCTCGAATCCGGCAAGCCCGCCAACCTCGTCGAAAAAATCGTAGAGGGCAGCGTGCACAAGTATCTTGCCGAGGTCACGCTGCTGGGCCAGCCATTCGTCAAGGACGACAAGACCACAGTGGAGAAACTGCTCGCGGCCAAGGGCGCATCAGTGCATGCGTTCACGCTGTTCGTCGTCGGTGAGGGCATCGAGAAGAAGACGAACGATTTCGCTGCCGAAGTGATGGCGCAGGCTGCCCAGGCGCGCTGATCCGGACCCGTCGCGGCGAGATGAAGCCAGCCTACAAGCGCATCCTGCTCAAACTGTCGGGCGAAGCCCTGATGGGCGACGATGCCTACGGGGTCAATCGCGAAACCATCGACCGCATCGTTTCGGAAGTCAAGGAAGTGGTGGGGCTCGGGGTCGAGGTCGGCGTGGTCATCGGCGGCGGCAACATCTTTCGCGGTATGGCGCCGGCGGCGGCCGGCATGGACCGTGCCACCGCGGATTACATGGGGATGCTCGCCACGGTAATGAACGCGCTGGCGCTGCAGGATGCGATGCGCAGGCAGGGTCTCAAGAGCCGGGTGCAGTCGGCGATCAACATCGAGCAGGTCGCCGAACCCTATATCCGCGGCAAGGCGATGCGCTACCTGGAAGAAGGCCGGGTGGTGATCTTCGCCGCCGGAACCGGAAACCCGTTCTTCACGACCGATACGGCGGCGGCGCTGCGCGGCATGGAAATGAATGTGGACATCGTGGTCAAGGCCACCAAGGTGGACGGCGTGTATACCGACGACCCAAAGACCCATCCGGACGCGATGCGTTACCAGCGCGTCAGCTTCGACGAAGCGATCGTCAAGAAACTCAAGGTGATGGACGCCACCGCGCTGACTTTGTGCCGCGACCAGAAGCTGCCGATCTGCGTGTTCAGCATCTTCAAGGCGGGCGCGCTCAAGCGGGTGGTGCTCGGCGAAGACGAAGGCACGCTGGTCCACGCCTGAGAAGCTGAAGGAGGAAGCCCATGGCAATTGCAGACGTGAAGAAGCGGCGGATCAGAAGATGCACAAGACGCTGGATACGCTCAAGGCCGATCTCGGCAAGATCCGCACCGGCCGCGCCCACACCGGCATCCTGGACCACATCCAGGTCGACTACTACGGCAATCCCACGCCGCTCAACCAGGTGGCGAACCTGTCGCTGATCGATGCCCGCACCATCAGCGTCACGCCCTGGGAAAAGAAAATGGTCGCGGTGATCGACAAGGCGATCCGCGAAGCCGACCTGGGACTGAACCCCGCGACCATGGGCGACACGGTCCGGGTGCCGATGCCGGCGCTGACCGAGGAACGCCGCCGCGACCTGACCAAGGTCGTCAGGGGCGAGGCGGAGAATGCACGGGTGGCGGTGCGCAATATCCGCCGCGACGCCAACACCGCGCTCAAGGAACTGCTAAAGCAAAAGGCCGTGTCGGAAGACGACGAGCGTCGCGCCCAGGAAGACATCCAGAAACTCACCGACCGCTACATCGCCGAGATCGACAAGGCGCTGGCGGCCAAAGAAGC
The DNA here is from genome assembly GCA_963695915.1 of uncultured beta proteobacterium. Classification (GTDB taxonomy): domain Bacteria; phylum Pseudomonadota; class Gammaproteobacteria; order Burkholderiales; family JACQAP01; genus JACQAP01. The sequence goes on along the minus strand of CAVOIO010000017.1, from coordinate 106,666 downwards.
CGACCTGATGGCGGTCTGACCCCGAACGTGTTCACCAGCGCCACCATTGCCGTCCCTGAAGTTCGCGTCGTCCCGCGCCATGTCGCCATCATCATGGATGGAAACGGCCGCTGGGCCAAAAAGCGTTTCCTGCCGCGCGTGGCAGGTCATCGTCGCGGGCTCGAGGCGGTGCGCGCGGTGACCAAGGCCTGCATCGAAGGCGGCGTCGAGTACCTGACGCTGTTTGCGTTCAGCAGCGAAAACTGGCGCCGTCCCAAGGAAGAAGTTTCGTTCCTGATGGAGTTGTTCGTGATGGCGCTCGAACAAGAGGTGAGCAAGCTCCACGCCAACCGCATCCGCCTCAGAGTGGTCGGCGATCTGTCCAGTTTCGAGCCGCGCCTGACGACTCTGATCAGCGACGCGGAGCAGCTGACCGCCGGCAACGACCGGCTCACGCTCACCATCGCCGCCAATTATGGCGGGCGCTGGGACATCCTGCAGGCGGTGAACCGCATGGTGCGGGAACTGCCGAACCCGCACGGATGCGTACCGCGAGGCCCATCTTGCCCCGCACCTGTCGATGAGCTATGCGCCCGAGCCCGATCTGTTCATCCGCACCGGCGGCGAGCAGCGTATCAGCAACTTCCTGTTGTGGCAGCTGGCCTATACCGAGTTCTACTTCACCGACGAGTTGTGGCCGGATTTCGACGCCGAGGCGCTGGCTCGTGCCATTGATTCCTACCGCAATCGGGAACGCCGTTTCGGCCGCACCAGCGAACAAGTCGGCGCGGACCCTGCCCCGGCCGCGACCGTGCGTGGATCCGTTGGGAAATCGCGCTGATCCGGCTGCGGCGGCAACTCCCTCCGCAGCCACCCCCCGCGCAATGCTCAAACTGCGCCTGCTCACCGTGGCGGTGGTCCTGCCGCTGCTGCTCGCCTGTATTTTCCTGCTGCCCAATATCGGCTGGGCGCTGCTGATGACCGTTCCCATGACGCTCGGCGCATTCGAGTGGTCGAATCTCGCCGGCTACGCGCGTGCTGCGCGTACGCTGTTCGTCGGCACGGTGCTGGCCAGTTGCCTGCTGCTGATCGCGGTTGCCGCCAGCCGGCGTTTCCCGGCCCTGGAGATGAATCTGGCGACGACCCTGTTCGTGCTGGCACTGCTGTTCTGGGCGATCGCCGTGCCGGTCTGGCTCTACAGCAAGTGGCGGGTAACGCAGCCACTGCTGCTTGCCGTTGCCGGCTGGATCGTCCTGGTCCCGGCCTGGCTGGCCGTGGTGCGGCTGCAGAAGTCGGCGTGGTTGCTGCTGGTCGTACTCGGGGTGGTGTGGATCGCCGATACCGCAGCATATTTTGCGGGCCACCGATTCGGACGCAACAAGCTGGCGCCGCAGATCAGCCCCGGCAAGACCTGGGAAGGCGTAATCGGCGCCTACGTCGCCGTGCTCGGCTATGCGCTGGCGGCAAGTCTGATCCTGCAGCCGTCGGCGAACGGCTACGATCATCTGGCGGCGCCTTGCTGTTTGCCTGGCTGCTGACCGCGTTCGGCATCGTCGGCGACCTGTTCGAGTCGTGGATCAAGCGCCAGGCCGGCGCCAAGGACAGCGGTCAGCTGCTTCCCGGTCACGGCGGCGTCCTCGACCGCATAGACAGTCTGACCGCGGCGTTGCCGTTCGCCGCGCTGTACTTCATTCAGGCCGCGTGGTCGTGCGTGAAGCGCCTGGCCATACTCGGTTCCACCGGCAGCATCGGCGCCAACACTCTGGCAGTGGTGGAGCGCCATCCCGATCGTTTCGAAGTCATGGCACTGTCTGCCGATCGCCAGGTGGACCGGTTGCTGGCGCAATGCCTCAAATTCCGGCCGAAGTATGCCGCAATGGCAGACGTTGCGGCCGCGGAGCAACTGCGCGTCAAGATGCGCGCAGCCGGACTGAAATGCGAAGTGCTGGCGGGCGAGACGGCGCTGATGCGCATCGCTGCGGCGCCCGAGGTCGATGCAGTGATGGCGGCGATCGTCGGTTCTCCCGGTTTGCGCTCGACGCTGGCGGCGGCGCGTGCCGGCAAGCAGCTCCTACTCGCCAACAAGGAGGCGCTGGTCATGGCGGGCGTGCTCTTGATGGACGCGGTGCGGGCAAGCGGCGCGAGTGCTGCTGCCGATCGACAGCGAGCACAACGCGATCTTCCAGGCGCTGCCGCGCGGGTTCGACGGCGACTTCGGTCGCGCCGGTGTCAGGCGACTTGTGGCTTACCGCATCGGGCGGGCCATTCCTGCGCACGGCGCCGGGGCAGTTGTCGCAGGTCACGCCCGAACAGGCGTGCGCGCATCCCAACTGGGTCATGGGGCGCAAGATCTCGGTAGACTCGGCCACATTGATGAACAAGGGACTGGAAGTGATCGAAGCGAGTTTCCTGTTCGGCGCGAAACCGGCGCAGATCGAAGTGGTCATACACCCTCAAAGCATCGTGCATTCGCTGGTCGAGTACGTGGACGGTTCCGTGCTTGCGCAACTCGGCAATCCGGACATGCGCACGCCGATCGCCCACGCGCTCGCCTATCCGGAGCGCATCGATCCGGGCGTCGAGGCACTCGACCTGTTTCGCGGTGGCCTCGCTCGGCTTCGAACGCCCGGATCTGGAGCGCTTTCCCGTGCCTGAGGCTCGCGTACCGGGCGCTGCAGGCAGGCGGCAGCGCGCCGATCCTGCTCAACGCCGCGAACGAGGTCGCGGTGGCAAGTTTCCTCGACCGCAGGCTGGCGTTTGACCGCATCCCCGGGCTGGTGGAAGAGGTGCTGGAACGGGTGGCGGCCGCTCCCGTGCGATCACTGGAAGACGTGCTGGCCGCCGACGCGCTGGGGCGCCGCGCGGCGCTGAAAAAGCTTGAAACCGTTGCCCATTGAATAGCCGATGCCGCTGCTCTCGACCCTGATCGCATTTGTCGTCGCGCTTGGCGTGCTGATCGTGTTTCACGAATTCGGCCACTATCTGGTCGCGCGCCTTTGCGGCGTCAAGGTGCTGCGTTTCTCGTTGGGATTCGGCACCCCGCTATGGAAGCGCAGGCTCGGCCGCGATGGCACCGAGTGGGCGATCGCCGCGTTTCCGCTCGGCGGTTACGTGAAAATGCTGGACGAGCGCGAAGGCCCGGTGGCGGCGCAGGAGCGCCATCGCGCATTCAACGTCCAGCCGGTGGCGAAGCGTTTCGCCATCGTTCTGGCCGGACCGGTCGCCAATTTCCTGCTGGCGATCCTGCTCTACTGGCTGCTGTTCGTTCACGGTCTGCCGGGGATCCGCCCGGTCGTCGGCGTTGCCGCTTCCCGGACACGCCTGCGGCGCACGCCGGATTCCATGCCGGGCGACCTGATCAGGCGCATCGGCGATGCGCAGGTGACCACCTGGCAGGACGTACGCTGGGTGCTGCTGGAGACTGCGCTGCGCAAGGAGTCGGTGCGAGTCGAACTGCAGAGCGAACGCGGCGACATCGACTTCGGACGACTGGATCTGTCGGGGATGAGTCCGGAACACATCGACGGCGACTTGCTGCAGGCGGTCGGCATCACCCGCTATCAACCGCCGCTCAAGCCGGTCATCGGCCGGCTGATCGCAGGCGGCGCGGGCGAACGCGACGGCCTGAAACCGGGCGACGAAATAATCGAAGTGGACGGCCGACCGATCGCGCAATGGGATGAACTGGTATCGGCGATCAGTGCGGCGGCGGACCGCGCGCTGACACTGCGTGTCAAACGCGCGGACGCGGTGCTCCAACTCACTGTCACACCGGAGCCGAAAACCGAAGGCGGCAAGACGGTCGGGACGCATCGGCGCGGCGCCGCAGATCGACGAGGCCGAGATGAAAAGAATGTTCATCGAGGTGCGTTATGGCCCGGTCGCGGCCGCCGTGAAGGCGACTTGAGCGCACCTGGGAAGTATCCATGTTCACGCTCAAGATGCTCGGCAAGATGATCGTCGGCGAACTGTCGATGAAGAACCTGAGCGGCCCCATCACCATCGCGGACTACGCGGGCCAGTCGGCGCAGATGGGCTGGCTTGCCTATCTGAGTTTTCTGGCGCTGATCAGCATCAGCCTCGGTGTGCTGAACCTGTTGCCGGTGCCGTTATTGGATGGCGGACACCTCATGTATTATGTCGCCGAAATCGTCAAGGGCAGCCCGGTATCGGACCGGGTGATGGAAATCGGCCAGCAGCTAGGCATGGTTCTGCTGTTCAGCTTGATGGCGTTTGCAATCTATAACGATATAAACCGCCTGTTCGGTGGCTGAGAGCGGATGAAGAAGTGCCTGCTGTTACTGGTCTTATCGAGCCTCGTCAGCCTATCCGCCCACGCTTTCGAACCCTTCCAGGTCAAGGATATCCGCGTCGAGGGCATTCAGCGCACCGAGGCGGGAACGGTATTCAGCTACCTGCCTGTCAAGGTCGGCGACACCGTCGATCAGGAACGCGCGACCGCCGCCGTCAAGGCGCTCTATGCCACCGGTTTCTTCAAGGACGTACGGCTGGAACACGATGGCGACGTGCTGGTGGTCGTGGTCGAGGAGCGGCCGGCCATTGCGCAGATCTCCATCGCCGGTTCCAAGGATATCGACGCCAAGCAGCTCAAGGAGGGGCTGAAACAGATCGGACTTGCCGAATCGCGGATTTTCGACCGCGCGCTGCTGGACCGCGCGGAGCAGGAACTGAAGAGCCAGTACATCAGCCGCGGCAAGTACGGCGTCAGCATCACCACCACCGTGACCCCGCTGGAGCGCAACCGGGTGGCGATCAATTTCGACATCTCCGAAGGCGAGGTGGCGAAAATCCGCCAGATCAACATCGTCGGCAACAGCGTATTCAAGGACAAGGCCCTGCGCGACGAATTCGTGCTGCGCACTCCCGGATGGCTCACCTGGTACAGCAAGAACGACCAGTACTCCAAGCCCAAGCTGCAGGGCGACCTCGAGGCGCTGCGCACCTTCTACCTGAACCAGGGCTATCTCGAGTTCACCATCGATTCCACCCAGGTCTCGATCACGCCCGACAAGCGCGACATCTTCATCACCGTCAATGTCACGGAAGGCAAGAAGTTCACCGTCACCGACGTGAAGCTCGCCGGCGAGCTGATCGCGCCGGAAGCGGAACTGCGCAAACTGATCAGGCTGAACAAGGGCGATGTGTTTTCGCGGGAACGGCTGACCGAGACCACCAAACTGATCAGCGACCGGCTCGGCAACGACGGCTATGCATTTGCCAGCATCAATCCAGTGCCGGAGATCGATCGCGAGAAGAGTGAAGTGGCGTTCACGCTGTATATCGATCCGGGCCGCCGCGTGTATGTGCGGCGCATCGGCATCAGCGGCAACACCAACACCCGGGACGAGGTTATCCGCCGCGAAATGCGGCAACTGGAAAGCGGCTGGTACTCCACCGAAAAGCTGAACCGCTCGAAGCAGCGCATCGACAAGCTCGGTTTCTTTTCCGATGTGCAGATCGACACGCCGGGCGTACCCGGCACTTCCGACCAGGTCGACGTGGAAGTCAAGGTCAACGAGCGCGCCACCGGGAATCTCACTTTCGGAGTCGGCTACTCCACGGCAGAGAGCGTGATTCTGTCGGCGGGCGTGTCGCAGAACAACATCTTCGGCACCGGAAACGCGCTGTCGTTCCAGATAAACACTGGCAGCGTCAACCAGAGTTTACTCGCTTTCCTATACCAACCCGTATTACACCGACGATGGCGTGAGCCGCGGCTTCGACATCTACAAGCGTGACGTGGATTCATCGTCGCTGTCGATGTCGCAACTTACAGCACGTCCACGATGGGCGCGGGCGTGCGCTTCGGCGTGCCGCTGACCGAGTACGACACAGTCAACTACGGGCTTGCCTACGAGCGCACCGATATCGGGCCTGCTGCAGGACGCATCGCAGCGTTACGTGGATTTCGTAAACCAGTTCGGCCAGCAGACTGACACGATTCTCGGCAGCGTGGGCTGGGCACGCGACAAGCGCGACAGCGTGATCTACACCACCGCGGCACGTTCCAGCGCATCACGGCAGAAGTGGGTCTTCCCGGCGCGGACCTGACCTACTACAGGACCAATGTCCAGCATCAGTGGTATCATCCGCTGACTCGGGACTACACGCTGTATTTCAACGGACAGATCGGCTACGCGGACGGATACGACGGCAAGCCGCTGCCGTTCTACAAGGTGTTTTATCTCGGGGGCGTAAACTCGGTGCGCGGCTACGAGACCGCATCCATCGGCCCGAAGGACTCGAACGGGGATGCGCTGGGCGGCAGCCATCTGCTGCTGGGCAATTTCGAGTTCCTGTTTCCATTCCCGGGGCTCGGCAAGGACCGCTCGGTGCGGCTGGGCATTTTCGTCGACGCGGGCCTTGTCGGGGAGAAGTACGACTTCGGCGAGATGCGCTACTCGACCGGCCTGGCGTTCAACTGGTACTCGCCGGTCGGTCCGCTGAAACTGAGTTTCGGCAAGGCGCTGAATCCGCAGCCGGATGATCGCCTGCAAAGCATACAGTTCACGTTGGGCACGACATTTTGATTCGGGCCGCCTGTGCAGGCAGCGCTTGTTCCATACAGACCAGAGGAGAACGGAAGGTGAACAAGATCTCGCTTGCGATTGCCGCCGTGGCGCTTTTGGTGAGCTCGTACGTGCACGCCGCCGGTGAGCTGAAGATCGGCTTCATCAAGACCGATCGGGTGTTCAGGGAGGCGGCGCCGGCCGTCAGGGCGCTGAAGAAAATCGAAAAGGAATTTGCGCCCCGCGACCAGGAAATCCAGAAACTCGCCAAGCAGACTCGCGATCTGCAAACGGTCCTGGAGAAGGAAGCGATGACCATGAGCGAGTCCGACCGTCGCGACAAGGAGCAGGAACTTGCGCGCATGACACGGGAGTTGCAGCGCCTGCAGCGCGAGTTCCGTGAAGACCTGAATTTGCGCAGGAACGAGGAAATGGCCGCCGTGCTGGAGCGCGCCCAGAAGGTGATACAGCAGATCGCGGAAACGGAAAAATTCGACCTGATCCTGCAGGAAGCGGTCTACATGAGTCCGCGGCTCGATATCACCGACAAGGTCATCAAGGCGCTCGCCGACAAGTAGCACGCTACGGTGTGCGACGGCTCATCCCCGGGACCCATGCCTGAGTCCGCGCGTCCGGCAGCGCCCAACACGACGTCGCTCGCATGACAGGGGACGCCCGCAAATCTTTCAGCCTCGCGGAATTGGCCGAACGCTTTGGCGGCAGCGTGGTCGGCGATGCTGCCACGCGCATCCGACAGGTGGCACCGCTTGAGACGGCGGGGCCGGAAGAGCTCTCCTTTCTTGCCAATCGCAAGTACCAGAAGCTTCTCGCCTCCACTCGAGCCCGCGCCGTGATCCTGGGTGAGGAAGCGCGCGACGCCACGGCCCTGCCGCGCATCGTCTGCAAGAACCCATACGCTTATTACGCGCGCGTTGCTACGCTGGTCAATCCGGAGGTCATGCCCGAACCCGGGATCCATCCGCAGTCCGCGGTGCATTCCGGTGCGCATGTGGCCCCGTCCGCATCGGTCGGCGCCGGCGCGGTGATCGAAGCGGGTGCGCAGATCGGTGACGGGGCCGCGATCGGCGCCAACTGCTTCGTCGGGCGCTGTGTGCACATCGGCAAGCGCACGCGCCTTCATGCCAACGCCACCGTGTACCACGATTGCGTGATCGGCGACCGGGTCATCATCCATTCCGGGGCGGTGATCGGCGCCGATGGATTCGGCATGGCGATGGACGAAGGGCGCTGGCTGAAGATCCCGCAGATCGGGCGCGTGGTCATCGGCGACGATGTAGAAGTCGGCGCCAACACCGCCATAGACCGAGGTGCGCTGGACGACACCGTGATCGAGGAAGGCGTGAAGCTGGACAACCAGATCCAGATCGGGCACAACTGCCGCATCGGCGCGCACACTGCCATTGCCGGCTGTGTTGGCATTGCCGGCAGCACCCGCATCGGAAGTTACTGTCAGCTCGGTGGCAACGCGATGATATCGGGCCACCTGACGATCGCCGATCATGTGGTCATCTCCGGCGGGACGCTGGTGGCCAAGTCCATCGCCAGGCCGGGTACTTACACCGCGGTCTTCCCAATGTCGCCGCATGAAGAATGGCTCAAAAATGCATCGCTGATTCGCCATTTGCACGAAATGATGGATAGAATCCGCAAGCTGGAATACGAAATCAAGAAAATGGAGAGGAAATGACCATGAACACGATGGAAATCCAGCAGATCATGGCTCATCTCCCGCATCGCTACCCGATGCTCCTGATCGACCGCGTGTTGTCGGTTGAGGCGGGCAAGGAGGTCGTGGCGCTGAAGAACGTGACCATCAATGAGCCGTTCTTCAGCGGCCACTTTCCCCATCATCCGGTGATGCCCGGGGTCCTGATCGTTGAGGCGATGGCGCAGGCCGCCGCGATCCTGGCGTTCAAAACCTTCAACCTCAAGAGCGACAACGACAGCGTGTACTACTTCGTCGGCATCGACAAGGCGCGCTTCAAGAAACCGGTGTTGCCGGGCGACCGGCTGATCCTGAAGGTGCAGATCCTGCGCAATCTGCGCGGCATCTGGAAATTTTCGGCGCAGGCGCTGGTGGAGGACACGCTGGTATCCGAAGCGGAACTGTTGTGTACCTATGCGCGACCTTCGGGCGAACGGCGGTCAATGATCCATTCGACCGCGATCGTCCACAAGGACGCAAAACTCGCGCCGGATATCGAAATCGGGCCATTTTCCCTCATCGGCGCGCATGTCGAGATCGGCGCGGGCACCAGCGTCGGCTCGCACGCGGTGATCGCGGGACGTACCCGCATCGGCATCAACAACCGTATTTTCCAACACGTCGTGCTGGGCGAAATCCCCCAGGACAAGAAGTACGCCGGTGAGCCCACCAGGCTCGAAATCGGCGACGGAAACACCATCCGTGAATTCTGCACTTTCAACACGGGCACGGCGCAGGACGCCGGCGTGACCCGGCTCGGCGACGACAACTGGGTGATGGCCTACGTGCACGTGGCGCACGACACCCAGATCGGCAGCCACACCGTACTGGCCAACCTGGTGACGCTGGCCGGACACGTCACCATCCACGACCATGTCATCCTTGGCGGCGGCACCATGGTTCACCAGTTCTGTCGCGTTGGCGCGCATGCGTTCACGGCCGGCGGCTCGATCGTCCTGCGCGACGTGCCGCCTTTCGTGATGGCGAGCGGGAATTCCGCGCAGCCGCACGGGATCAATTCGGAGGGCCTGCTTCGCCGCGGCTTCGCCGCCGAGGCGATCACAGCCATACGCCAAGCCTACAAGACCCTGTACAAGTCCGGCCTGACGCTGGATCAGGCAAAAGGCGCGTTGCGCGAACAGGCCGCGGCGTGCAGGGAACTTGCCGTGCTGGTGGACTTTCTGGACACCTCCACGCGCAGCATCATCCGCTAGTGAGCACACCTCCCGGGCGGACCATCCGCGTTGCCTTAGTGGCGGGGGAGGCTTCCGGCGACCTGCTCGGTGCTCATCTGCTGCAGGCACTCTCCGAGCGCGTGCCGAGGCTCGAGGCCTTTGGCATAGGCGGGCCGAAAATGCAGTCGGCGGGGCTGGAGGTCTGGTACCCGATGGAACTGCTGGCGGTACGTGGCTACGTTGAGGTGTTCAGAAGCCTGCCCAAGCTGCTGCGGATTCGCCGCGATCTCAGGCGCAGGTTGCTCGCCAACCCGCCCGACCTGTTCATCGGCATCGATGCGCCCGATTTCAATCTCGATCTCGAGCTTGCCCTGCGTACCCGCGGCATCACCACGGTGCATTACGCCAGTCCCTCGATCTGGGCGTGGCGCGGCGAGCGCATCCACAAGATCAAACGCGCGGTGTCGAAGATGCTGGCGCTGTTTCCCTTCGAGCCCGCGATCTACGAGAAAGCCGGCGTGCCGGTGGCCTATGTCGGCCATCCGCTCGCCGATGAACTGCCGGAATACCCCGATAAGGACGCGGCGCGCGAACAAATGCGGCTGTCGCCGAAGCAGACGGTGGTGACCTTGCTTCCCGGCAGCCGCCAGAGCGAAGTGCGGCAGATGGGAGAGTTGTTCGCGGCCACCGCGAAGCTGGTCGCAGCGCAGGTGCACGATGTGCAATTTCTGGTGCCGCTGGTGACCCGCGAGACCCGCATGATTTTCGAGGAAGCGCTCTACCATCAGGGGGCCGATAAGCTGCCCGTCACCATACTATTCGGGCACGCGCAAATAGCGATGGTCGCGTCTGACGCGGTGCTGGTGGCCTCGGGCACCGCTACGCTGGAAGCGGCGTTGCTCAAACGCCCCATGGTGATCACCTACAAGATGCCGCCGCTGTCCGCGTGGATCATGCGCAGGCGGGGGCGGCTGCGTTTTGTCGGACTGCCGAACATTCTGGCTGGCGAGTTCGTGGTTCCGGAGATACTTCAGGAAGACGCCACCCCGGAGAACCTGGCGCAGGCACTGGCAAACCAGTTGCAGGACAAGGAAGTGCGCAGGCGACTGGAGCACCGGTTCCTGGAGATTCACCGCATGCTCAAGCAGGGAAGTGCGGCGCGCGCAGTCGAGGCGATCCTGCCGCTGCTGAGCGCGATGAAGTTGCGGGCGCGCGACGCAGCCGCCGCCGGGGAAGAGGTGCGCGCGTGACACCGCCAGCGATCCCCGGCGTGCTCATCTGCGGGGTGGATGAGGCGGGCCGCGGCCCACTGGCCGGGCCGGTATTCGCCGCTTGCGTGGTGTTGCGCGACGATGATGCGATCAGCGGTCTCGCCGATTCGAAAAAGCTGTCGCCTTCGCGCCGCGAAGAACTGGCGGTGCAGATTCGCAGCCGCGCAGCAGCCTGGGCGATCGCCAGTGCCTCGGTGGAAGAAATCGACACGCACAACATCCTGAGAGCCAGCCTGCTGGCGATGCGGCGCGCGGTGGAACAACTCGCCGTCAAACCGCACCAGGTGCTGGTGGACGGACTTCATTGCCCGCCAGTACGTTTTCCGGTCAGGGCGGTGGTTCGCGGCGACGAAACGATCGCCGCCATTTCCGCTGCCTCCATCCTCGCCAAGACCGCGCGCGATGCGTTCATGCTGGAGCTGCACGCCCGCTATCCCGACTACGGCTTCGACCGCCACAAGGGCTATCCCACCCCCGACCACCTCGCCGCACTTCGGCGCTGCGGCGTTTCTCCGGTGCACCGGCGCAGCTTCGCCCCCGTACGCTCGCTGTGCCTGGAACTAGGCAACTAAGGCAATCGAACTCTCAACCCAACGCAGAGGCGCAGAGGACGCAGAGAAAAACGGAGAAAGACAAGGTGAATACCTCGACATCGGTATCTTTTCGACGTTGATTCCGATTTGACGTTACCCGGTCTGCTCTTGGTTTTCTCTGCGTCCTCCGCGCCCTCTGCGCCTCTGCGTTGAGATTTTGATCTAGTGGTCAGTAAACGTGACGCTGGAGGTTGGCCTGCTGCAGAATCGTGGTGGCCAGTTCCTCGATCGAGCGCGACGTGGTGTCGAGGATGGAAATGCCTTCCTGGCGCATCAGTCTGTCGGCCTCGCGCAGTTCATACTGGCAGTTCTCCAGACTTGCATAAGTGCTGCCCGGACGGCGTTCGCTGCGGATGCGTTGCAGGCGGTCGGGCCGGATGGTCAGGCCGAACAGTTTGTTGCGGAAGTCGCGAATCGCCGCCGGCAGGGCCATGGAATCGAAGTCCTCCGGGATCAACGGATAGTTGGCGGCGCGAATGCCGAACTGCAGCGCCATGTACAGGCAGGTCGGTGTCTTGCCACAGCGGGATACGCCGACCAGGATCACATCGGCGTTGGCAAGATCCTTGGTGGTCTGGCCGTCGTCGTGTGCCAAGGCAAAGTTCACCGCTTCGATCCGGCTGAAATACTCGTTGCTGCGAACGCTGTGCGACTTGCCCACAGTGTGGGAGGACTGCACACCCAGTTCCTCTTCCATCGGCTGGATGAATACCTGGAAACAGTCGATGTAAAAGGCGTTGGCGCGTTGGATGGCGCTGCGGATGGTCTGGTCCACCAGCGTGCTGAAGACCAGCGGACGGGCGCTGTCCTTCTCGGCGGTCTGGTCAATTTGCCGTACCGCGTCCTCTGCCTTCTCCGGTGAATCCACGAAAGGAAGCGTAATCTCGGTGAACTCCACCCTGTCGAACTGGGTGAGCAGGCTGTGCCCGAGCATCTCGGCGGTGATCCCGGTGCGGTCCGAGACGAAAAAGGCGGTCCGTTTGGGCGACATTGTCTTGGTGCACATATTGTGAATCAGCCGGTAAAATAGCACCTTTTCAACGTTCTCCATCCCCGGACAACAGAATGAGCAAGCCACGCCTCGTCATCCCATTTGAAGAATTGCGCATGCTCGATGTCGAAAGCGTCGGCGGCAAGAATGCCTCTCTGGGGGAGATGATCAGCCAGTTGTCTCAAGCCGGCGTGCGGATTCCTGGTGGCTTTGCCACCACCGCGGGCGCGTATCGCGAATTTCTCGTCGGCAAGCGGATTGGCGGCCAGGATCGAACAAGTCGCTGTCCGGACTCGACGTCGATGACGTGACCGCGCTGGCGGCGGTCGGCGCGCAGATCCGCCGGTGGATACTCGAGGCGCCTTTGCCGGCGCGCCTTCAAGCGGAGATCGGCGCCGCGTATCGGGCACTCGTCAAAGGGGCAGGGCGGTGATGCATCTTTTGCCGTGCGTTCATCGGCAACTGCGGAAGATCTGCCGGACGCCTCTTTCGCCGGTCAGCAGGAAACCTTTCTCAACATTCACGGACTCGACAACGTGCTGCTGGCGATCCGTCACGTATTCGCGTCGCTCTACAACGATCGCGCCATCTCCTACCGGGTACACAAGGGCTTCGTGCATTCCGTGGTGGCATTGTCGGCCGGCGTGCAGCGCATGGTACGCAGCGACAAGGGTGCCGCCGGCGTGATGTTCACGCTTGATACCGAATCCGGATTCGACAAAGTGGTGTTCATCACATTCTGCGTACGGGTTGGGCGAAACCGTGGTGCAGGGGCAGGTCAATCCCGACGAGTTCTACGTCTACAAGCCGGCGCTGGACGCCGGCCGCCCGGCGATCCTGCGCCGCAACCTCGGCATCCAAGGCGCTGCGCATGGTGTTCACCGACAGCCGCGCCGCCGGCCGCTCGGTGCAGACGCTCGAGGTGCCGGAGTCCGAACGAAGGCAGTTTTCGATTGACGACCGGGAGGTCGAAGAACTCGGCCGTTACGCGATGATCATCGAGAAGCACTACGGCCGGCCAATGGACATCGAATGGGGCCGCGACGGCGTCGACGGCAAGCTCTACATCCTGCAGGCGCGCCCCGAGACGGTGAAGGCCAGGGAGGAAACGCAGGACTGCGCTTCAGGCTGAAAAAGCGCGGTGACGTATTGATCACCGGGCCGCGCGATCGGTAACCGCATCGGCACGGGCACGGTTCGGCTGGTGAAGAACGCCTCGGAGATGAACCGGGTGAAGCCCGGCGACGTGCTGGTGACCGACATGACCGATCCCGATTGGGAGCCGGTGATGAAGAAAGCTTCGGCCATCGTCACCAACCGCGGCGGACGGACCTGCCACGCCGCCATCATCGCCCGCGAACTCGGCATTCCCGCGGTGGTCGGCTGCGGCGATGCCACCGCCAGGCTGGAACAGGACCAGCGCGTGACAGTGTCCTGCGCGGAAGGCGATACCGGCTACGTCTACCGGGGAATCCTCGACGTGGAGGTGCTGCACATCCAGCTCGACAAGCTGCCCAATGTGCCGGTCAAGATCAGCATGAACGTGGGCAATCCGGAACTGGCGTTCGATTTTCAGCGGCTGCCCAATGCCGGCGTCGGGCTGGCGCGGCTGGAGTTCATCATCGCGCGCATGATCGGCGTGCACCCGAAGGCGGCGCTGGCTTACCCGAAGGTCGATGCCGATCTGAAGAATGCGATCGACGCGCACGCGCGGGCTATCCGGACCCGGTGACTTTCTACGTCGAAAAGCTCACCGAAGGCATCGCCACGCTGGGGGCGGCATTCTTTCCAAAACCGGTGATCGTGCGCCTGTCGGATTTCAAGTCCAACGAGTATTCGAGCCTCACCGGCGGCAAGCAGTACGAGCCGGAGGAAGAAAATCCGATGCTCGGATTTCGCGGCGCGTCGCGCTACGTCGCGGATTCCTTTCGCGACTGCTTCGAGCTGGAATGCCGCGCGTTGAAAAAGGTGCGCGACCAGATGGGATTGACCAACGTCGAGATCATGGTGCCCTTCGTGCGCACCGTGCACGAAGCGGTGCAGGTCATCGAGCTGCTGAAGAAGAACGGCCTGGAGCGCGGCAGTCAACGGCCTGAGGATCATCATGATGTGCGAGATTCCCTCGAATGCCATCCTCGCCGACGAGTTCCTGCAGCACTTCGACGGTTTCTCGATCGGCTCCAACGACATGACCCAGCTCACGCTCGGGCTGGACCGCGATTCGGGCATCGTTGCCGGACAGTTCGACGAACGCGATCCGGCGGTAAAGGCGATGCTCTCCATGGCCATCCAGGCCTGCCGCAGGGCCGGCAAATATGTCGGCATCTGCGGACAGGGGCCTTCCGACCATCCGGATCTGGCGGAATGGCTGATGGATCAGGGCATCGATGCGATCTCGCTGAACCCGGACACGGTGATCGAAACCTGGATGTTCCTGGCCAAGCACGCCGCCAAGCAGGCGGTCGCGGCCTGACCTGAATAAAGTCCCGGCACGGGCGCCACAATATTGTGTGACGCCCGGCCGGCCTATTGGGTTACCATTCGGCAGGCAAGTCGGAGCGAGTATGGAATGACCAAATTTATCTTTGTCACCGGCGGTGTGGTCTCTTCCCTGGGCAAAGGTATCGCTTCCGCGTCTCTCGCCGCAATTCTCGAATCCCGCGGCATCAAGCTCACCCTCCTCAAGCTCGATCCTTACATCAACGTTGATCCCGGCACCATGAGCCCCTTCCAGCACGGCGAGGTGTTCGTGACCGAGGACGGCGCCGAGACCGACCTCGATCTCGGGCACTACGAGCGCTTCGTCAACGCCAAGATGACCCGGCGCAACAATTTCACCACCGGCCAGATCTACGAGAGCGTCATCAAGAAGGAGCGCCGCGGCGACTATCTCGGCGGCACGGTGCAGGTGATTCCGCACATCACCGACGAGATCAAGCATTTCATCCGCATGGGCGCGGGCGACGCCGACGTGGCGATCTGCGAGATCGGCGGCACCGTCGGCGACATCGAATCCCTGCCGTTCCTGGAAGCGGTCCGGCAGATGAGCATCCAGAACGGCCGCGGCAATACCTGCTTCATCCACCTGACGCTGGTGCCGTACATCCCGTCGGCAGGCGAGATCAAGACCAAGCCGACGCAGCACTCGGTCAAGGAACTGCGCGAGATCGGCATCCAGCCCGATATCCTGCTGTGTCGCGCCGATCGCATGGTGCCGGACAACGAGCGCCGCAAGATCGCGCTGTTCACCAACGTCGAGGAAGAAGCGGTGATCTCGGCGGTCGACGTCGATTCGATCTACAAGATTCCCGGCTTCCTGCACGAGCAGGGGCTCGACGAAATCGTCTGCCGCAAGCTCGATATCAAGGCGCCGCCGGCCGATCTGTCCAAATGGGAGAAGCTGCTGCACGACCGCGAGCATCCCACGCACGAGGCGAATATTGCGCTGGTCGGAAAGTACGTCGATCTCGCCGATTCCTACAAGTCGCTGTCGGAAGCGCTGATCCACGCCGGCATCCACACCCGCACGCGGCTCAACCTCCATTACATCGATTCCGAAAGCATAGAAAAGGACGGCATCGGCTGCCTGAAGGACATGGACGCCGTTCTGGTGCCGGGCGGTTTCGGCAAGCGCGGCGTCGAGGGCAAGATCACGGCGATCCGCTACGCGCGCGAAAAGCAAGGTGCCTTATCTCGGCATCTGCCTGGGCATGCAGCTTGCGACCATCGAGTTCGCGCGCAACGTCGCCGGATTTGCAGGTGCCAACAGCACGGAATTCGATCCCGATACGCCGCATCCGGTGGTCGCGCTCATCACCGAGTGGCTGGACCGCACCGGCCGGGTCGAGCGCCGCAGCGGCGAATCCGACATGGGCGGTACCATGCGCCTCGGCGCGCAGTCCTGTCCGGTCGAGTCCGGCACGCTGGCAGCGAAAATCTACGGGCCGAAGGTTACCGAGCGCCACCGCCACCGCTATGAAGTGAACAACACCTACGTGCCTGCGCTCGAGGCGAAGGGCTACAAGGTTTCCGCGCGCACGCCGAGCGAGAACCTGCCGGAGATGATGGAACTGCCGGAACATCCCTGGTTCGTCGGCTGCCAGTTTCACCCGGAATTCACCTCTACGCCGCTCGATGGCCATCCGCTGTTTTCCGCTTTCATCCGCGCAGCCGTGGGCTTTCGACTGAACGAACAGACCGACCCGATTTTGCAGCCGGCCAGGATCAAGAGCCTCGCATGACATGAAACTCTGCGATTTCGAGGTCGGGCTCGATCGACCATCTGTTCCTGATCGCCGGGCCGTGCGTGATCGAGTCCAGGGAAATGGCGCTGGATACCGCGGGCAAGCTCAAGGAAATGACCGCGGCGCTCGGCATTCCGTTCATCTACAAGTCCTCCTACGACAAGGCCAACCGCAGCTCCGGCAAGTCGTTCCGCGGCCTGGGCATGGATGAGGGCCTGGAGATTCTCGCCGAAGTGAAGCAAGCAGATCGGCGTGCCGGTGCTGACCGACGTGCACGCCGAGGATGAGATCGCCGCGGTCGCGGCGGTGGTCGACGTGCTGCAGACCCCGGCCTTCCTGTGCCGCCAGACCGACTTTCATCCGCGCCGCGGCGAAGAGCGGCAAGCCGGTCAACATCAAGAAGGGACAGTTCCTGGCGCCGGGCGACATGAAGAACGTGGTGGACAAGGCGCGCGAGGCGAGCGGCAAGGACAACATCATGGTGTGCGAGCGCGGCGCCTCGTTCGGCTACAACAATCTGGTGTCCGACATGCGCTCGCTGGCGATCATGCGCGACACCGGCTGCCCGGTGGTGTTCGATGCCACGCATTCGGTGCAGTTGCCGGGCGGGCAGGGCACCTCCAGCGGCGGCCAGCGCGAGTTCGTGCCGGTGCTGGCGCGGGCGGCGGTGGCGACCGGGGTGGCCGGGGTGTTCATGGAAACGCACCCGAACCCGGAGAAGGCGCTGTCCGATGGTCCGAACGCCTGGCCGCTACATCTGATGAGGCCGCTGCTGGAAACGCTCAAGGCGCTGGATGAACTGGTCAAGAAGCGCGGCTTTGCCGAGAGTCGCGCTGATGGCCAAACCGGCCCTGTAACCAACAAACAGGACACCAAGAAGGAAGAAGAATGAGTTCGATCGTCGATATCGTGGCCCGTGAAATTCTGGATTCGCGCGGCAATCCGACCGTGGAAGCCGACGTGCTGCTCGAGTCAGGCGTGAGCGGCCGGGCGGCGGTGCCTTCGGGCGCATCGACCGGCACGCGCGAAGCCATCGAGCTGCGCGACGGCGACAAGGGCCGTTATGGCGGCAAGGGCGTGCTCAAGGCGGTGGAAAACGTCAATACCGAGATTTGCGAAGCGATCGTCGGCCTGGATGCGGTGGAGCAGAGCTTCATCGACCAGACGCTGATCGACCTGGACGGCACCGAAAACAAATCGCGACTCGGCGCCAACGCCATGCTGGCGGTGTCGCTGGCGGTATCCAAGGCCGCGGCGGAGGAGTCCGGGCTGCCGCTGTACCGCTATCTCGGCGGGGCCGGCAGGATGCAACTGCCGGTGCCGATGATGAACGTGATCAACGGCGGGGCGCATGCCAACAACAGCCTCGACCTGCAGGAGTTCATGATCATCCCGGTGGGCGCGGAAAGCTTCCGCGAAGCGATGCGCTGCGGCGCGGAGATCTTCCAGGCATTGAAGAAACTGCTCGACAAGAAAGGCATGTCCACCACGGTGGGCGACGAAGGCGGCTTTGCGCCCGACCTGCCGAACAACGAGGCGGCGCTCAAGCTGATCATCGAAGCGATCGAGGCGTCCGGATACACGCCCGGCTCGCAGGTCGCGATCGGACTCGATTGCGCCAGCTCGGAATTCTTCAAGGACGGCAAGTATGACCTCGCCTCGGAGAAGCTCAAGCTGAGCGCCAAGGAGTTCACCGACTATCTGGCGGCGTGGGTGGACAAGTACCCGATCATCAGCATCGAGGACGGCATGGCCGAAGGCGACTGGGACGGCTGGAAAATCCTCACCGACAGGCTCGGCAAGAAAGTCCAGATTGTCGGCGACGACCTGTTCGTCACCAACACCAAGATCCTTGCCGAAGGCATTCGTCAGGGCGTCGCCAACTCGATCCTGATCAAGATCAACCAGATCGGCACGCTGACCGAGACCTTTGCCGCGATCGAGATGGCCAAGCGCGCAGGCTACACCGCGGTCGTGTCGCATCGTTCCGGCGAAACCGAGGACACCTTCATCGCCGATCTCGCGGTGGGCGCAAACGCGCTGCAGATCAAGACCGGCTCGCTGTCGCGTTCCGACCGCCTGGCGAAGTACAACCAGTTGCTGCGCATCGAAGAAGACCTCGGCGACTCGGCGAGCTACGCGGGCCGCGACGCCTTCTATCAGATCAATTAGCCGATGCGTTTCCTCGCCCTGGCACTGGTCCTGCTGATCGCGCTGATACAGAACCCACTGTGGTTCGGCAAGGGCGGCTGGCTGCGTGTGTGGGAACTTGACCGCCAGGTCGACGCGCAGAGTGACACGAATTCACAGCTTGCCGTGCGTAACGCCGCGCTCGACGCCGAAGTCCTGGACCTCAAGCGGGGCTATGACGCGATCGAAGAGCGCGCACGGTCCGATCTCGGCATGGTCAAGCAGGACGAGGTGTTCTTCCACATACTTCAGCCCGCACCCGCGTCAGCCGGCTATTCCGCCGGCAAGCGCTGACCGGTTTCGGCGGCGCGCAGTTCCTCCGCGGTGTTGATGTTGCGGAACGCCGCGGCTTGGTCATCGAACCCAACTTCCACAACATTCAGCGTTGCGTACCAGGCGTCGATCTTGCGGCCGCCGGTTTGCAGAAATGCGGACAGGTGGGGCAACAGGCGGCGCCTGGCCAGGCAGAATACCGGATGCGGCTGAGTCCCGGTCCTGGCCACGGCCAGGTCCACACTCTCATCCTGCAGCGGTGCCGCGAGCCTCGCGACCAGATCTTCAGGAAGGAAAGGCGAATCGCAGGGAACCGTCGCCACCAGTTCGTGGCGCGCTTCCGACAGTCCGCAATGCAGTCCGGCCAACGGACCTGCGTAGCCGCCGAGCTGGTCCGGCACCACGCGGCAGCCGAGCAGCGCATAACGCTCCAGATTCTGATTGGCGTTGATCAGGACTTCATCGGTTTGCGGCGCCAACCGCGCCAGCACCCGCGCTGCCATCGGCCGGCCGTTCAGCAACTGCAGCCCCTTGTCCACGCCGCCCATGCGGCGGCCAAGCCCGCCGGCCAGAATCACGCCGGTGACCGGCGCAAGGCCGGAGGGGCGAGGGGCGAGGGCCGAGGGCCGAGTGGAATTCGATGCAGTCGATGGCCGCGCAACGTTTTTACTCAAATCTTGCACCTCGAACCTCGGACCTAGTTTTTTTTGAACCGGTTTTCGCCGGTGAAAAGAAGGTAGTGCTTTCCCGTCGCCCGCCCGATCATCGTGAGTCCGACCTTCTGCGCGATTTCGTAGCCCATATGCGTGAGTCCCGAGCGCGACACCAGAATCGGTATGCCCATCTGTGCGCACTTGATCACCATTTCGGAAGTGAGCCGCCCGGTGGTGTAGAACACCTTGTCGCCGCCGTCGATGCCGTCCAGCCACATCTGCCCGGCAATCGCATCCACCGCATTGTGGCGGCCGACGTCCTCAACAAACATCAGGATTTCCGTGCCTTTGCACAAAGCGCAGCCATGCACCGCGCCGGCCTGCTTGTAGATGGTTTCGCGTTTGCGCACTGCTTCAAGCAGCCCGAAAAAATCCGCTTCGCTGAGTGCGGCTTCCGCGGGCAGCAGCACCTTGTCGATTTCTTCCATCAGTTCGCCGAAGACCGTGCCCTGGCCGCAGCCGGTGGTCACCGTGCGCTTGCCCATCTTGCGTTCCGCATCCTTGAGGCCGGTGCGCGTCACGACAACGACCGCGTTGGCTTCCCAATCCACCTGCACCGACTTGATGTCTTCGAGGCGGTCGACCAGCCGCTGGTTGCGCAGATAGCCGATCGCAAGCGCCTCGGGCGCCCCGCCGAGCGTCATCAGGGTGACGATCTCGCGCTTGTCCACGTAAAGCGTCAGGGGATGCTCGCCGGCGATTGAAGTCGCCTCGGTTTCGCCGCGTTCATTGCGCGCATCGACCGTAAAGGTCAGAGGGCGGGCGGCCTGCGTGAGTTGCGGGCGGTAGGGTGCGTTCACCAAACTGTCCAGATTTGCATCAATGACCAACCGCAAGAATACTTCCCGGGTTGCCTCTTGGATATGGGGGAAGGAGATTTTCTGGATGTTGCAGGTACAATTACGGACCACAAGAATCCCGGACACTGCCGGGCGTCGCCATAACCAGGGAGGAATCACACGTGTTCGAATTCCTGTCCAAAGAACGCACTATCGCGAAACCGGGATTCAATCGGTGGCTGGTGCCACCCGCCGCGTTGTGCATCCACCTTTGCATCGGCATGGCGTACGGTTTTTCCGTTTTCTGGCTGCCGCTTACCAAGGCGCTCGGCCTCACCAAATCGATCGCGTGTCCGCCGGACATGACATGGATCGCGAAACTGTTCACGACGACCTGCGACTGGGACAAGCCGATCCTGGGATGGATGTACACGTTGTTCTTCGTATTCCTCGGCTCGTCCGCGGCGGTATGGGGTGGATGGCTCGAACGTGCCGGTCCCCGCAAGGCGGGCGTAGTCTCGGCCCTGTGCTGGTGCGGCGGCCTGGTCCTGTCGGCAATCGGCGTTTACACGCATCAACTCTGGCTGATGTGGCTGGGCTCGGGGATCATCGGCGGCATCGGCCTCGGCCTCGGCTATATCTCGCCGGTGTCCACGTTGATCAAGTGGTTCCCCGACCGGCGCGGAATGGCGACCGGCATGGCGATCATGGGGTTCGGCGGCGGTGCGATGATCGGTTCGCCGCTGGCGGACCGGCTGATGAAGGTTTATGCGACCCCGGAATCCGTGGGCGTGTGGGAGACCTTCTTGACCATGGGAGCCATTTATTTCGTGTTCATGATGGTCGGGGCACTGGCGTATCGCGTTCCGCCCACCGGCTGGAAGCCGGCGGGCTGGACCCCGCCGGCGTCGCAATTGAAAAACGCGATGATCACCACGAAGCACGTGCATCTGAAGAACGCACACAAGACACCACAGTTCTGGATGTTGTGGGGCATTCTCTGCCTCAACGTGTCGGCGGGAATCGGCGTCATCGGCATGGCTTCGCCCATGCTGCAGGAAATTTTCGGCGGCAAGCTGATCGGCATCGATCTCAAGTTCGATCAGTTGAGCCCGGAGCAACTCGGACTGATTGCTGCAATTGCCGCCGGGTTTACCGGACTGCTTAGTCTGTTCAACATCGCCGGCCGGATCATCTGGGCGTCGTTCTCCGACTACATCGGGCGCAAAACGACCTACTTCACTTTCTTCACGCTCGGGTTTCTGTTGTACGCCTACGCGCCCACCGCAGGGCACTCCGGCAACGTTGCGCTGTTTGTCGGCATCTTCTGCTTCATCCTGACCATGTACGGCGGCGGGTTCGCGACCATTCCCGCCTACCTCGCAGACATGTTCGGAACGCAGATGGTGGGCGCCATCCACGGCCGCCTCCTGACAGCGTGGTCGGTGGCCGGGATACTCGGACCGGTACTGGTCAACTATATCAACGATTTCCAGATCAAGGCCGGCGTTCCCAAGAGCCAGGCG
The DNA here is from genome assembly GCA_963695915.1 of uncultured beta proteobacterium. Lineage (GTDB taxonomy): Bacteria > Pseudomonadota > Gammaproteobacteria > Burkholderiales > JACQAP01 > JACQAP01. Next base: position 84,676 of record CAVOIO010000017.1, on the reverse strand, counting down.
TACGACACGACGATGTATGTGCTGGCGGGGCTGCTGGTCGGTGGATTGATCTGCAACCTGCTGGTCCGGCCGGTTTCGCTGAAGTGGTTCATGACTGAGGAAGAACTTGCCGCCGAACGCAAACTGGCGCACGACGCCGCCGTTGCGAGCCGCGTCGGCGGCGACGTCGCGGCAGTCAGCGGAAGCGGCAGCCACCGCGGCTTGGTGGCGATATTCTGGCTGTTCGTAGGCATCCCGCTGGCATGGGGTGTCTGGAATACCGTGGCCAAGGCGCTGGTGTTGTTCCGCTGACAGTCCAGCCGTGGTCACAGGGATCGCACGTTACCCCTGCGGCCGCAGAACAATTCACATGAAATGATGAGCGATCCCGGCTTAAGACCGAAATCCAACCCGGAGTTCGCAAGAAAAAGGGGAAGGAGCACGCCCAAGGGACGGCAGACCGAACCAGGCGCATTGCAGGAGGTGCGCGCACTGCTCGGAAACGAGCCGCGGCGCCGGGACCTGCTGATCGAGCACCTGCACAAAATTCAGGACCGCTATCGGCAGCTCTCGTCAGCGCACCTGGCTGCACTTGCGCAGGAAATGCGCTTGTCCCAGGCGGAGGTTTTCGAGGTCGCGAGCTTCTATCACCACTTCGACATCGTCAAGGAACGGCAGACGGCACCACCGCAACTCACGGTGCGCGTGTGCGATTCGCTCTCCTGCGAGCTGGCCGGCGCGAAGAAATTGCTGGCGCGCCTATCCGCGATTCTGGGCCGGGAAATACGGGTTATCCCCGCGCCCTGCGTCGGGCGCTGCGAGACGGCGCCGGTGGTGATGGTCGGACAGAATCCCGTTCCGAATGCGACGACGGACGCGGTCAAAACCGCGGTGAGCGCCGCAAAGACGTCTTGCCCGCCGACGCGTTACATCGTCTATCAGGCGTATCGCAAGTCCGGCGGTTACGCCACGCTGGAAAAATGCCTGAACGGCAAACTCGGCCGCGAGGACGTGTTCGAAACCATGGAACATTCCGGCCTGCGCGGACTGGGCGGCGCCGGATTTCCGGCCGGACGCAAATGGCGCATCGTCTGGGCCGAGCCTGCGCCGCGGCTGCTGGCAGTCAACATCGACGAAGGCGAACCCGGCACATTCAAGGATCGCTGGTATCTCGAACGCGATCCGCACCGGTTTCTCGACGGCATGCTGATCGCGGCGTGGGCTACAGGATGCGCGGAAATTTACATTTATCTGCGCGACGAATACGCCGGATGCCGCGAAATCCTGGAAAAGGAAATCGCAGCGCTCAAGAAGTCTCCACCCTGCGCGTTGCCGCCGATCCATCTGCGCCGTGGCGCCGGCGCTTACATCTGCGGTGAAGAGTCGGCGATGATCGAATCGATCGAAGGCAAGCGCGGCATGCCAAGGCTGCGCCCGCCGTACGTGGCGCAGGTCGGGCTGTTCGGGCGGCCAACGCTCGAGCACAACATGGAAACGCTTTACTGGGTGCGGGATATCCTGGAGAAGGGCGCGGAGTGGTTTGCCTCCCAGGGACGCCATGGCCGCAAGGGCCTGCGCTCCTTCTCGGTGAGCGGACGCGTGGCAAAGCCGGGCGTGCATCTGGCCCCCGCCGGGATTACAGTGAAGGAGTTGATCGCGGAGTACTGTGGCGGCATGGCTTCGGGACATGCGTTCTATGCCTACCTGCCGGGCGGGGCGTCGGGCGGCATCCTGCCGGCTTCGATGGGCGACATACCGCTTGACTTCGACACGCTGAACGAATACGGGTGCTTCATCGGGTCAGCGGCAGTCGTGATCCTGTCCGACCGGGATCGCGCCGCGAATGCCGCGCGCAATCTAATGTCGTTCTTCTCCGACGAATCCTGCGGTCAGTGTACGCCCTGCCGCGTCGGCACGGCCAAGGCGCTGCAGTTGATGCAAAAGGACGACTGGGATAAAGCGCTGCTGGAAGAACTGTCGCAGGCGATGGCGGATGCGTCGATCTGCGGCCTGGGACAGGCCGCGCCGAATCCGATTCGTTGCGTGATCAAATATTTTTCACACGAACTGAAGTGATACAGGGACGAGGGACGCGGGATGAGGGACGAGGGATGAGGGGAACGGCCGGCCTACGGCGCCGCCTCTCTCTAGACCACTAGCCCCTGGTCTCTTTTGTCAGGAGTCACGAATGAATCAGCGTAGCGAGATGGTGACGTTCAAACTCGACGGCACGGAGGTTCACGCCGCGCCGGGCGAGACCATACTTCAAGCGGCGCAGCGCTATGGCGTCGGCATTCCGTATCTGTGCTACAAGCCCGGCTATCGCCCCGACGGCAACTGCCGCGCCTGCATGGTTGAGATCAAGGGCGAGCGGGTGCTGGCGCCTTCATGCTGCCGCGCGCCGAACGCCGGAATGGAAGTCGAATCGAAGAACCCGCGGGCGATCGCAGCGCAGAAGATGATTCTGGAACTGCTGCTTTCCGACATGCCCGAGGCGAAGTATTCGCCGGATTCGGAACTCGATCTCTGGGCGAGCCGAATGAAAGTCGGCAAGCCGCGCTTTGCGCGGCGTCACCAACCCAAGGCGGATCTGTCGCATCCCGGGATCGCGGTCAACCTCGATGCCTGCATCCAGTGCACGCGCTGCGTGCGTGCCTGCCGCGAAGAGCAGGTCAACGACGTGATCGGTTACGCTTTCCGCGGACGTGAATCGCAGATCGTGTTCGATTTCGACGACCCAATGGGCGATTCGACTTGCGTGGCCTGCGGTGAATGCGTGCAGGCCTGCCCTACTGGTGCGCTGATGCCTGCGCGCGGTGTGGGAATGGAGGTGGTGGACAAGACGGTCGATTCCGTCTGTCCGTATTGTGGCGTGGGCTGCCAACTCACCTATCACGTCAAGGACGGCCGCATCCTGCACGTGCAGGGACGCGACGGTCCGGCCAACCATGGCCGGCTGTGCGTGAAGGGGCGCTACGGTTTCGACTACGTACATAGCCGGCAACGCCTCACCAAGCCGCTGATCCGCAAACCCGGCATGCCGAAGAGCGCTGATTTTGTCGTTGACCCGGACAATTTTCTCCAAGTGTTCCGCGAGGCGAGCTGGGAGGAGGCGCTCGATCTGGCCGCCGGCCGGCTCAGGGAAATCCGCGACACGCACGGTAAACGGTCACTGGCAGGTTTCGGCTCCGCCAAGGGCAGCAACGAAGAGGCCTACCTTTTCCAGAAGCTGGTTCGCACCGGATTCGGTTCCAACAACGTCGACCACTGCACGCGGCTGTGCCATGCCTCGTCGGTCGCGGCGCTGCTGGAAGGGATTGGCTCCGGCGCGGTATCCAATCAGGTGTCAGACTGCATCAACGCGGAAGTGGTCATCATCATCGGCGCCAATCCCACGGTGAACCATCCGGTGGCCGCGACCTGGTTCAAGAATGCGGCGAAGAAGGGGGTCAAGCTCATCGTCGCCGACCCGCGCCGCTCTGACCTGGCGCGCCACGCTACGCATTTCCTGCAGTTCAAGCCCGACACCGATGTGGCGCTGCTCAATGCCATGATGCACGTCATCGTGCACGAAGGGTTGGTGAACGAGACCTTCGTCGCCAGCCGCACCATCGGTTACGACGATCTGAAGAAGAACGTCGAGGGCTACAGCCCTGAACAGATGGCCCCGATCTGCGGTGTTGCGGCGGCGACCATCAGGGAGGTGGCACGGTTGTACGCGAGCTCGAAGGCCTCGATGATCTTCTGGGGAATGGGCATCTCCCAGCACGTGCACGGCACCGACAATGCGCGCTGCCTGATCGCACTGGCGCTGATGACCGGGCAGGTCGGGCGGCCCGGCACCGGGCTGCATCCGCTGCGCGGGCAAAACAACGTGCAAGGCGCCTCAGACGCCGGATTGATCCCGATGATGTTTCCCGACTACCACCGCGTGGACAATGCCGAGTTCCGCGGACAGTACGAGAAGCTGTGGGGTGTCGCGCTCGATCCCAAGCCGGGATTGACGGTGGTCGAAATCATGAATGCCGCCCTGAAGCGCGAAATGCGCGGCATGTACATCATGGGCGAGAACCCGGCGATGTCCGACCCGGACCTCGCGCATGCACGTGACGCGCTGGCGACGCTGGACTGGCTGGTGGTGCAGGACCTTTTCCTCACCGAGACCGCGTACCTCGCCGACGTGGTGTTGCCGGCTTCGGCGTGGCCGGAGAAAACCGGCACCGTAACCAACACCGATCGCATGGTGCAGCTCGGCCGGCGCGCGCTCGATATGCCGGGAGAGGCGCGGCAGGACCTGTGGATCATCCAGGAAATGGCAAAGCGGCTCGGACTGGACTGGCAGTATCAGGGGCCGGAGAGCGGCGTGGCGGAGGTGTTCGACGAGATGCGCCGCGCGATGCCATCGATAGCCGGAATTACCTGGGAGCGCATGCAGCGCGAGGGTTCGGTGACCTACCCTTGCGAGCGTGAAGGCGATCCGGGCGAACCGGTGGTCTTCACCGATCACTTTCCTACGCCGACCGGACGCGGCAAGTTCGTCCCGGCGGACATCATTCCCGCCGCAGAGCGCCCCGATGCGCAATACCCCATGGTGCTCATCACCGGGCGGCAACTCGAACACTGGCACACCGGCGCGATGACGCGCCGCGCTTCGGTGCTCGATGCGATCGAACCGGATCCGGTCGCGTCCTTCCATCCGCTGGATCTGGTAAGGTTCGGCGTCAAAGCGGGGGAAACCGTTACCGTGGAATCGCGGCGCGGAAAGATTGTCCTCTACGCTCGTGCAGACGACGGCACGCCTGCGGGCGCTGTATTCATTCCATTCTGCTTCTACGAGGCGGCGGCGAACCTCCTTACCAATCCGGCCCTCGATCCAGTCGGAAAGATCCCGGAATTCAAGTACTGCGCGGTGAAAGTGAAGCGGGGCGGGAAAATGGCAGCGCAGATGAGCTTCGGCGGCGGCAAGTCGGTGGCCTGCGGCTATCGGATACATCAATTCCGATTGACTTCCGCGGCGCGGGCCGCGGATTTGACGCGATATTTCCACCGGGCGGCAAGAACGTGAAAACCATCCTCATTACCGGCGCGGCTGGCGACGTCGGCACGCATCTGCGCAACGAGCTTGCGGGCGGGTACGCGCTGCGCCTGTCGGACATCCGTGCGATAAAAAAGCTTGCCCGGGGCGAGACCTTCGTACGCGGCGACGTGGGCCGGCTGTCCGACATGCTGCGGGTGAGCAAAGGTGTCGACGCGATTGTGCACCTGGGAGGTTTCGCGGTCGAAGGTCCCTGGGACATGATCCTGCGCACCAATATCGTCGGCTGCTACAACACCTTCGAAGCGGCACGGTTGAACGGCGTCAAGCGCATCCTGTTCGCTACCAGCAACCACGCCACCGGTTTCTATCGCCGCGACCAGAAGATCGACCATCGCGTATACCCGAAGCCGGACAGCCGTTATGGCCTGTCCAAGGTATTCGGGGAACAGCTCGGCAGTCTCTACGCCGACAAGTACGGCATGCAGGTGTTCTGCATGCGCATCGGCAACGTGAACACTGTGCCGGTTGGACAAGCGCCGGCTCTCGATCTGGATCAGCCCGCGCGACTTCGCGCAACTGGTGAAAATCGGCATCGAGCATCCGGACATCCGCTTCGAGATCGTGTACGGGGTTTCCGGAAACCAGCGCAGTTGGTACGACAATTCCAACGCCGAGCGGCTCGGTTACCGGCCGCGGGACGATGGCGAGTCCTACGCTGCCGCAGTGTTGGCGAAAGAAAAACCCGGCGCCGACCCGCGTGCCGAAACTTTCCAGGGTGGCACCTTTGTGCTCGCCGAGATTGGCGGCGACCCGAGCCGCGCATTGCCGAAAACAATGAAGAAAAAGCGATGAATGAGGTTCCGAAGCTTCCCGCACCGCCCGGCAGTTGTGACACCCACATGCACTTTTACGACCAGAACGTGCCGTCAGCGCCGGGCGGCCCGCCGCTTCCCGTCCACTGCACGGTGACGATGTACCGGGACCTGCAGAAGCGCCTTGGCCTGGAACGGGTGATCGTGGTGCAGCCCAACGCCTACCAGTACGACAATCGCGTGACACTGGCCGCAATCGCGGAATTGGGCACCTGTGCGAAAGGTGTCGCGGTGGTAAAGCCCGACGTCGCGGATGCCGAGATCGAGCGGCTTACCGTTGCCGGCGTCTGTGCGCAGCGCTTTTTTGCGTTGCCGGGCGGGGCGGTCGGATTGGACCGCATGGATCAGATCATGGCGCGGGTGCACCGGTTTGGCTGGCACGCGAACATTCAGGTGAACGGCCGCAATCTGCCGCAGCACGAGGCGCAACTCAGGCGGCTCCCCGGTCATTTCGTCATCGATCACATCGGCAAGTACATCGATCCAGTGCCGCCTGAACACGAGGCGTTTCAAGCGCTGCTGCGGCTGCTCGATACCGGTCGCTGCTGGGTGAAATTGTCCGCGCCCTACGAATCGTCGAAATCCGGCGCGCCTGCTTACGACGACGTGGCGCGTCTGGCCCGGGAACTCGTGAAGCGCGCACCGGAGCGCATGCTATGGGCCAGTAACTGGCCGCATCCATATCGCAGCCCGATTCCGTCCAGCGCCGCGATGCTCGACTTGCTGCTGGACTGGGCGCCGGACGATGCCGCGCGCCGCCGGATCCTTGTCGACAACCCGGCCGAACTCTACGGCTTCAAGTAATCGGCAACGAAATTCGGGCAGGAATCGGGCGCCTTTCACCAACACGGAGTCTGTAAATGAGCTGGCACGGCTGGATGATCCTTTCCGTCATTGCACTGCCGCTGATCGGTTTCCTGTTGTGGGTATTTGGGCAGTTCCTGCGGGCCAGGCGCGAGGAAACGGAAACGGTACTGCGCAAAGGCCTGCCGGCGGAAGCGGAAATAACCGGCTACGCGCCCCATTTACGGGGCGCAACGGTTCAATACCGGTTTTTCGCCATGGGCTGGGAGAATCCGATCGCTGTTACCCAACGGCTGCCGAGAGGCGGCAAGTTCGCCATCGGAGACAAGGTCGCGATTCGTTACCTGCCCGGGCACCCGCACATCTCGGTGATCGTCCCCAAGGCGAAATCAATCTAGGGAAGCTCTGATCAAGTTCCACATGCGCGACCGAGGCGATTCGGGTCCAGGGCAAGACGGCGAGGACGCCGTGTAGCCGGACGGCTGTGACTCGTTAGCGGTACGTGCCCCGGACACGTTACCGACGTAGTCGGCAGTCTGCGGGCAGGGGCACATGAGGCTGCGATAAACGTTGATTGGCGGGGCATACGGCTGCTCCCGCAAACGGGCGTAGCGCTAACGAGTCGCAGCCGTGTTTGCGGGAGCAGCCGTATAAGCGCTCTGTTTACAGTGTTTGACACAGCCTCCATGCGCTCCTACCCGCCCCGAAGCTACGCTCGCCGAGTCCGCAGCCGCACATAAGGAGGAGCCGACGCAGACATCGGCCCGAATCGCCCGGTCCCTCGAAAGAGTCGAAGAATTATTGGTTTGTGCCAGCGTGCGGCGCCTGCGTTGTTACGCTCCTTGTAGGGGCTTCAGCCGCACCTGCGGAGCGCGAGCGCGCAGGCGGAGCAGGCCGGGGGATGCGACCCGGAGTCGCTCGCATTGCACGCCGATCATGTGCGCTCGTTGGGACGCCTACGCGGTCAGATCCCAAGAGGGGCCCCTCTTCCGCGCTCCGGCGTCCCTGGCAGTCATCCGCACCTGGCGCAACGCGCGTCGCGGAACTTGATCAGAGCTTCCCTAGGCAAGTCAGAACTCAGCTCTTACGACGGAGGACACCCCCCTCACCCCGTCCCTCTCCCCCAAAACCGGGTGGAGAGGGTGATGGAAACGCGCTGGTGCATAAAGCGGTGGCTTTTCGGCTCCCTCTCTAGCTCGCTGGAGAGGGCGGGGGGTGAGGTGTTTTCCTCTGCGTCCTCGGAGTCCTCTGTGGTGAGCGTTGTGCTTTCTTGACCCTTCAGCCGAGCTATCGCACGGTGCCGCGCGCCGCGACCGGCCAGGTCACCTCGACCCGTCCCCCGCGCACGCCATAGACCTCGTCCACCATGTTGCTCACCACGCAGCAGTGGTTGGGTACGATGTGGACGATGTCGCCGACCACGGGCCGCTCACGGCAATCCGAAAGATCGATGACGCCGTGTTCCTCCGAGAGGTGCGGAATCACGGCTTCCGGGTACTCGAGAACATGGCCGTAACCCTTGACCGTGTACTGGTCCGAGGTCAGCACCTTGGTGCCGGCGTCGATCACCGCGCGCGTGTCAGTAGGGCGGCTCACCACCGTGGCCCGCACCCGCATAGAACAGTTGTCCCACGTGGCAGTGCCGGACGCCACCGTCATCACGTCGTTGTAGATGTACGTTCCAGCGCGATGCTCGGTGAGCATCGGGAACTCCTGCGCCTTGAAGATGGCGGGCGTGCCACCTCCGGAAACGACGGGAACGGGAATGCCTGCGCGCTTGAACAGCGCCAGTGCTTCCTCGAAGAACTGGTAGGACTGCGGCTGGCGGATGGGGAAGGTCATGATGCCCTCGAATTGCATGTGCGGCAGCTTCATTGCCGCGCGCGCCAGGTCGAGCGCCGCCTGCGGGGATTGCACCCCGTTGCGGCCCATGCCCGTGTCGCACTCCACCAGAAAACGCACGTCCACGCCGTGCCGCACGCCGGCCTCGGACAGCCCCTTCGCGACCGCCTCGTTGTCGAGCACGACGGCGAGGCGCCTTAGGCGCTTGGTAAGCGCCATCAGCCGGTCAGTCTTTGCGTCGCCGACAATGTTGAACGTCAGCAGCACATCGTCCGCGACGCCGGCGTCGGTGAACACCTCGACCTCGCCGAGTTTCTGGCAGGTGATGCCGACGGCGCCCGCCTGCATCTGCAGCTTGCCGAGCGCCGGAATCTTGTGGGTCTTGATGTGGGGGCGGTTGGCGATGCCGTGGCGCGCAAGATGCGCCTGCACGCGGCGGATGTTGTCCTCCATGATGTCGAGGTGGACGGTGACGGTAGGCGTTTCGAGTTCGGTGACAGCTTTCATGGGATCTCCTTTTCTTAGAGCCAGGCCGGAACCAGCAGGCGGGGAATGGCAAGTACGGTCCAGGGGGCGAGTGCGCACAGGATGCACACCGCCAGGATCGGAATCATCATCAGGTGAAGAAGCTTCTGGATGCGCGACAGCGGAATGCCGGCGACCGCGCACGCGGTCATCGCGGACATCCCGAGCGGTGGCGTCAGAAGGCCGAACGCCTGCGTCATCACTACCACGACGCCAAGATGCACCGGATGGATGCCGACTTCGACCCCGAGTGGATGCAGGATGGGCACGAAGATCAGGATTGCGGGGATGGCATCCATGAAGGTTCCCAGCACGACGTTTAGAGCCACGATCAGCAGCATGACCACCAGCTTGTCGCGGGTGAAGCCGAGAATGAATTCGGACACCATGTCCGGTACCTGGTAGTAGGCGAGAATCCAGCCGAAGATCATGGCGCCGCCCACGCAGAACAGGATCTGCGAAAACTGGATCGTGGTCTCGCCGAATAACTTCGGCAGGGCGCGCCAGCGCAGGGTGCGCAACACGAAGAGCGTGACGAACAGCGCGTAGACCGCCGCGACGGCGGCGGACTCGGTCGGGGTGAACACGCCGCCGACCATACCCGCGACGATGATGACCGGCACGCCCATCGGCCACCCCGCCTCCTTCAATCCCTGTGCGACGGCGCGCATGCCGAGGAAGCGCGGGTGCTCGCGCGGAAAGTTGTACTTGACCGCGAAAACATGGGACTGGACCATCAGCGCCAGTCCCATCAACACGCCGGGAAGAATGCCGCCGAGCAGCAGCGCGCCGGTCGATACTCCTGCCGTCGCGCCGTAAATGACCATCAGGATCGACGGTGGGATCACCACGCCCATGGTCGAGGTGCAGGCCGTCAGGCATACCGAGAATCTTTCGTCGTAGCCACGGCGCTTCATCGCCGGAAAGAACACGGCCCCGATGGCTGCTGCGTCCGCAGTGCTGCTGCCGGAGATTCCCGAGATGAACATTCCTACCACAACGTTGACGTGTGCCAGCCCGCCGCGAAGGTGTCCGACCAGCGCCATCGCCAGTTTGACCAGGCGTTCCGAGATGCCGCCGTCGCTCATGACGTTGCCGGCGAGAAAGAAGAACGGCAGCGCCAGCAGGGTGAACGTGTTGATGCCGTTGAACATCTGCTGGATCATGACCACGCTGGGAAGATCCGCGACATAGATCACCAGTAGCGACGAGAGCAGCAGCGCGAATGCGATCGGTACACCGCACAGCAGCGTCACCGAGAGGGCGATGAAGAGCAGGGCGAGCGGATGCATCAGTCACTGCGTCCCGTCCAGATCCGGCGGCAATCGCGCATCACGTCTGTGCCGGCGGCGGCAACCATCAAGGCGCCGCTGAGCGGGATGACTATGGTGGGAATGAACAGGGTGATGCCCAACGCCGGTGACAGGCGCTGGATGCAGAGCTGGGAATAGGTCCAACCTTCGATGACCAGAATCGCCGCCACTCCGAGCACCACCAGGTCAACGGCCAGGCGCTGCACACCTGCAGCCCGTCCGGTGAGCCGTTCGGCGAGGAAGTCGAACGCGAAGTGATTGCGGCGGCGCACGCAGATGGCGGCACCGACGTAAACACACCAGATGAAGGCGAACAGCGAAAGCTCCTCGCCCCACAGGAAAGATGTGCTGAAAACGTATCTAAGCAGGATCTGAAGAAACACCCCGGCGGTGATGAACCCAAGGAGCGCGGCCAGCAGCGGTACAAGCCACTGCTCCAGCCGGACCAGGCAACGTTCCACGCGCGCCTCCCTTACCTGGCGCGGCTGCGGATCAGTTCCAGGACGTCGGTCATCTTCAGGCTCTGTGCAACTTCCTCCTGGATGGGTGCGATGCGGGCCTCGAACCTGACGCGCTCGGGAATGACGATCTGCGCTCCTCTTGCCTTCATCCTTTCAATTGCTTGCGCATTGAGTTCCACGTCCCGGCGCCGTTCGTGGGCGGAGGCATCGCGCGCCGCCTCGAGCACAAGCTTCTGCAGGTCCGGCGGCAGGCTGGCCAGCTTCTTCTCGTTCATGAGCAACAGGCAGATCGAACGCTGGTGATCGGTAAGGATGATGGTCTTGGCGGCTTCGTAGTGCCGGTTGGTCTCGATCACGGAAGGCGCGTTCTCAGCGGCATCCAGGACACCGGATTGCAGCGCCTGATAGACCTCGCCGAAATTCATCGGCGTCGGGATTGTGCCGATGGCGTTCCAGACCTTGGCCTCGACCGGGTTATTCATCACCCGGATCTTGGTGCCTTTCAGTCCTTCTGGGGTGGTCGCCGGTCCGCGGCGGGTGTACAGGGTGCGCACCCCTGCCGAGTAATAGCCGATCACCTTGAGGCCGAGATTTTTTCCGGCAAACAGGGCGTCGATCCGATTGTGGAACCCGGGATCGCCGAGCACGCGTTCGTAGTGATCGCGATCCTTGAACAGGTAGGGCACGCTGAACAGAGCCAACTCGGGCACCACGGTGGAGGCGTTGGCTACGTGGGCCACGCTGGCATCGAGCGAGCCCATGCGCACGCCCTCGATCATCGCGACCTCCGAGCCGAGCTGGGCTGCGGGAAAGATATCCACTCTGATACGCCCGCCGGAGCGTTCCTCGACCAGCTTGCGGAACATTGTATGGCCTTCGTCGTACATGGTTCCGGCCGGCTGATCGTGGCCGATGCGAAGGCGAACCTGTTGCGCGAAAGCGGTGGTGGGAACGGATGCGATGGCAGCGAGGCCGACCAGCGTCAGCAACGGAAAACGGTTCATGGGCTCCTCACTGAACGTGTTCGACCCGGGCGCGTTATGAACCCGGATAGCTACTTTTCAGACGAGTATAGAGCGTATGCTATGATGAATCATATATCCACATGATCCATATAACTTAATCGGCATCGGGCTCCTGGCCATTATCCGGATATCCAACCGGCCCGTACGATGCCGCCTTGCCCCATGGCATGAACGGGTGCTCGACCCAATCCGCGATCGCCATCCGGAGCAGGCTCGTGAGAATATGGCACAGTTGCTGGCGGGCACACGCGAATTCCTGGAACGCGAACTCGCCGGTCCGGTGCATGATGGGGCGGAAGAGACCCGGACGGCAGCACGCTTTGGGGACATACGATCAACGAAATTCTTCTGAAAGGAACACAGATTGCCGAAACCAAACTATCAGTTCGAAAAGCGCCAGAAAGAACTGGCAAAAAAGAGAAAGCAGGAAGAAAAGCGCCTGCGCAAGGCGGAAAAGACGGAGGTGCCGGCGACTGACACTCCGGCGTCCGCGCCGGATGAAGGGAAGACCGGCCCTCAGGTGTGAAGCGGGGACGCGGTAGATGCGGACCCGGGTGGGCGCCGATCCCGGCCTACGGCGCGCTCTCGAATTAAACGGAGACAGTGCAATGAAATTCATGCCGGGGATGCTGTGCACCGCGTGGTTCACCATTTTCTGCGGTGGCACGGCAGTCGCCCAGGACACGAAGCCGGCCCCGGAAACGAAACCCGCAGCCATCACGGTGCTGGAAGATGCCAGTCCGGTGATGTATGGACGGTCGGCGAAAATCAAGGCGACGGTCGAGGCGATCGATCTCGATGTGCGTGAAATAAAGCTGAAAGGACCGAAAGGTCGCCTGATCACGCTATGGGTGGAGGAGCGGGTCAGGAACCTGCCGCAGGTGCAGGTCGGCGACGAAGTCATCGTGCGTTATAACGAATCGGTGGGACTGCAACTGCGCAGAACCGAGGCGAGCGATCCTGTCACCTTCGAGGAAACGGCGGCGGACGGCGCCGGGCCTGGACAGAATCAAGCTTCGGGCGCGGCGAGGCAGTTCACCGTTGCCGCCTACGTTGAAGCAGTAAGTCCGAAGGAGAAATCCGTGACGCTCAGGAAATCGGACGGAAATCTTGTCGACCTCTACGTGCGTGACCTGAACGTACTGGAATCGCTGACCGTGGGCGACAACGTCGTCGCCACGTACACCGGGGCGGCGGCAGTTTCGATCGAACTACCCAAGAATAAAGAAAAGCCCAAGCCAAAAAAGAAAAAACAAAGAAGCGTGTCCACGCAGTGAAAGAGAAGACCATGCCGGACCAGCGTGCAGTCAGGGATGCGCAGTTCGTTGTCGTGGACGATCGGAATGGGTCGAACGCGCGTGGCCGCGTTACAGTTTTCCTTGCACTCGCGGCGTTGCTGATTTCCTGTTCGCCGCTCGATCCTCGACCGGAGCCTGTTCGCCTCGAAATGGAAATTATCCGTGACGACCAGGTTATCCTGCTGCCCGAGGCGGATGGCTCGCCGGGTGCCGTCGTAGTCCGACAGGAGGGCGTCGAGATCGTACTCGACAAGCCCTACGCTTCAGCAGTGATCGAAGGGCCCGGGCAGATCAGACAACTCATCGTGGACCCGGGAGTCGTAAGGGAGACCTTCACTCCGACCCTTGCCGCATTGCCGTCCAAACCGGCCAGTTTCCTGCTGTATTTCCGCAAGGGTGAAGACGAGTTGACCGCCGAGTCGAAAAAAGAAATCGAGAAAATCATCGCAGAGCTGGCGAAACGGCCGGCAGCGGAAATTTCGGTCATCGGGCACACCGATACCGTCGGTTCCATTAAGTTCAACGACAAGTTGTCATTGCAACGGGCCAAACGCGTGCGCCAGCTTTTGATCGCCCGCGGTGTCCCAACGGGAGGCATCGCGATAGCCGGCCGCGGCGAAAGGGAGCTTCTGGTTGCCACCGGGGACGAGGTTCAGGAACCGAGGAACAGGCGCGTCGAGATCAACGTAAGGTGATCGGGAACTGGGGAGCGGGCGGCAAGGATCAATTCCGTCAATCAGGCTCGAATTTGAGCGCCACGCCGTTGTTGCAGTAACGCAGTCCGGTTGGATCGGGGCCGTCTTCAAAAACATGCCCCTGGTGCCCGCCGCAGTTGGTGCAATGATATTCGGTGCGCTCCATGAAAAGTGCACGATCCACCTTGGTTTCCAGTGCGCCGGGAATCGCGGAAAAGAAGCTGGGCCAACCGGTCTTGCTGTCGAACTTCATATCCGACTTGAACAACGGCTGACCGCAGCCGGCGCAGGTAAACGTGCCCTTGCCGTATTCACTGTTGAGCGGACTCGTGAAGCGGCGCTCGGTGCCTTCCTCACGCAGCACGCGGTATTGCTCCGGTGTCAGCGCTTTGCGCCACTCTTGTTCCGATTTCGGTACTTTGCTCATCTTTCATTGCTCCGGTGCGACAAGAACATTGTAATGCGCCGAGCGAGCGTCGAACCGGGACAGCAGCGCGCGCGCCTTAGGCGGCACAACCGCCGCTTCGAGGTCCACCCCCGCGAATGCCGCGACCGCATCGAGCGAATTGAACCACATGACGGTCACGAATTCGACTCCTTCAGGTACGTCGCGTCTGAGCAGATGGATACCCCGGTAACCCCGGATTTCGCGGTTCTCGATTCCCTTGAAAATTTCGCTGCGAAGCAGCCTTTCATAGGCGTCGGCATTCTGCGGGGTTGTCCATCCGTGCCAGATTCTGCTGATCATGGGAAATTTCGTCAGTCGTACGTTAAAGGTTGGCCATTATCGAATCCTAATGCGATCCGCAGCGACCCGTGTGCTGCGCTGCCGCATCAGCGGCGCGGTGTTTACCGCGGACCGTTGAACGACCCGGACTGGCAGTCTCCTGCCGCGAGTGCTACGTCGAAGCGTTTGTTTTTCCGCGCTTTCAAAGCGACGGGACTTTCAAAAGAAGGTACCCGCGCTCCGTAGCCGTGCATCCGAAAATAGACTTACTATCGTATGCCCGGGCAGGCGTTGCAACGTTCGCGCGACAAGAGTAGCGTGACCAAAAATAAGCATTGCGTTATCGGTGTTGGAATGGGCGGCCCACTGGTTTTACTGGGGTGCCGTTCTGTGGTCAAAACAGAAATTTTGATAACAAGCACAGAGGAGGGGCGCGATGGAGTTCAATATCCTGCAGCACTTCAAGGGCCTTGACGAGCTACCCAAGGACCCGTTCAACGGCAACGAAGTCGGCACTTCATTGTTCCTCACCGGGGGCATGGGTCCGAAGATCTCCCAGAAGATGGACGGCTATGCCCAAAAGGCCGGCATCTCCCGACGCAATTTCATCAAGTCTTCCCTTGGTTTCTCGGCGGCGATGCTCGCTGCCAATGAAATCACGGGGATGAAGTTCTTCGAAGTCGGCGAGGCGGAAGCTGCCGACGTTGGCGCCAAGAGCGAAGCCATTCAGGTCGCCCGCGCCAGCACCGACTTCATTGTCGACGTTCACACCCACGTCTGTACCCGGCCGGGCCACTATCAACTCGGAGTCAACACCACCGAGCGCGGCATGTGGTTCGTGCAGTTGCTCGATGACCTCGGCAAGGCCTTCGGCCTGCCCAACGGCACGCGCGACATGAATGTCGAGAACTACGGCAAGCTGATCCTGCAGGAAAGCGATACCACGGTCGGCATCTTCAACCCGTTCGGCTTCCGCGAGCATTACGGCGGGCAGGACATGATCCCGATGGAGTACCAGGTCGGGGTGCGCAACAACTGGCCGAAATCCACCCTGATGCTAGCCGGCGGGTTGACACCTAACCAGGGGCTGAGCGTGACGCTGGATCGTCTGACGCAATACGTCGAGCAGTACAAGATATCGGGCCTGAAGCTCTATACCTTCGACGCGACCTCCAAAAAGGGCTGGTGGTTCGACGACGAGAAGCTCGCTTACCCGATCTGGGAGAAGTGCCGCAAGCTGGGCATCAAGAACGTCGGCTGCCACAAGGGCATCCCGTTCGGCCAGTTTTACGCACGCTATGCGCATGCGGAGGACTTTGACGCCGCGGCGGATGACTTCCTGGATCTGAACTTCATCGCCTATCACTCGGCCTGGCCGTATCACAACGAACTGGCCGCGCTGAAAACCTTCAAGCCGCAGCGCAAGAACCTGTATTGCGAAGTTGGCTCGACGTT
Organism: uncultured beta proteobacterium; assembly: GCA_963695915.1. Lineage (GTDB taxonomy): Bacteria > Pseudomonadota > Gammaproteobacteria > Burkholderiales > JACQAP01 > JACQAP01. The sequence continues at coordinate 68,642 of CAVOIO010000017.1, read as the reverse complement.
CGCAGCGACCGTCACCAGCCGGCCGCTGGAGTGCGCGCACGTTCTCGGCACCCTGTTGCGCGATCTGGGTCCGGACTATGTTCTGTGGGGCACCGACTCGCTGCTGTGGGGCAATCCGCAGTGGCAGATCGAAGCGTTCCGCAAGTTCCAGATTCCCGATCAACTGGTCGAGGGTCATGGCTATCCGAAGATCACCGACGAAATCCGCCGCAAGGTCTTCGGCGAAAATGCGGCGCGCATCTGGAACATCAACAAGCAGGCTGCGATGCAGGCGAAGGCCGAAATACTGGCCGACAAGACCAGCTTCGCATAAAGCACCAAGGGTATTTTCGATGGGGCCGGTTCCAATCGGAGTCGGCCCCTTTGATTTTAGGAAAGCAGCCGGAGACACGAAGTGCCAACCTACGAATACGCCTGCGATCCCTGCCGCGTCATTTACCAGACGCGTCATGGGATCAATGATCCGCGCCCAGAGAATTGCCCCAAGTGCAAAGGAGAGCTGCGAAAGGTATTGTCGGCGCCCAGCCTGAATACCCGCAATCACTCCAGTCCGACACAAGCCAAGTACGCGAAGGTGTCGGAAAGCGATGAAATCGCCAAGGAGAAGGAACTCCAGAAGGTCTATGAAACAGTCTGGATCCCGCCGGAAGTGAAGCACAGCCCGTGGGATCACGATCACTGATCGCTGCCGGTCTGCTGTTTGCGACGTGGCTCGCGAGCGGCAGCACCGACGTCCTGGAACCTGCCGCGCTCACCGCGGGCAGCTTCACTACGCCCGAGGCCGGCGCCAACGCGTTTTCCATTCCCATCGCAATGCTCGACAGGGAGCAGGCCGAGCAGTTCGCCAAAGGCAGGGAGCAGTTCCACGAAGCCTGGGTGGTCGCTCCCGACCCTTCAGGCGTGTGGGGCCTGGGACCGACATTCAACGAGGATCGCTGCGCGCATTGCCATGTAAATAACGGCCGCGCCGGTGCGCCGGCGGAGCGGCAAGAGGCCGTGCGCGGGATGCTGGTGCGGCTGAGCGTGCCTGGCCAGGGATCGCACGGCGAACCCCGGCCTCATCCGGCGTATGGAGACCAGTTGCAGAACCGCGGCATTCCCGGCCGCGTGCCTGCCGAGGGTCAGGCGATTTTCAGGTACGAGGCACGCGACGTCCACTATGCTGACGGTGAAACCGTGACGCTGCGGGTGCCGAAGATCGAGTTCGCGGCACTGCAATTCGGCGAGCTCGGAACCGACATCCTGGTTTCGCCGCGCATCGCGCCGGCCATGGTGGGGTTGGGATTGCTGGAAGCGGTGCCCGAAGAAGCGATACTTGCAATCGCCAGGGAACAGGAAAAGCTCGGCGTGAGCGGCAAGCCCAACTACGTTTGGGATCAGGAGAACAGCCGCATGGTGCTCGGCCGCTTCGGCTGGAAGGCGGGGCAACCGAATCTGCGCCAGCAGACCGCAGCGGCGTTTCTGAACGATATCGGCGCGACTACGCACTTTTTCCCGGAGGAGAATTGTCCGGGCGCGCAGCTTCAATGCCTGGATGTGCCGTCGGCGAGTAAATGCGGCGGCCAGGGCGGATGCACCGGCAATTACCGCCCGGAGGTGGTTCCCAGCCGCCTGAGCAACATCACGCTGTACCTGCAGACGCTCGCTGTTCCGGCCCGGCGCAATGTAAACGACCCTGAAATGAAGCGGGGCGAACAGTTGTTTTCCCTAGCCAACTGCAGCGCCTGCCATGTCCCGGAACTCGGGACTGCCGGTAAGACCGCGATTCCTGCGGCGGCGGACTTGGCGATCCGTGCCTACACTGACCTGTTGTTGCACGACATGGGTGAGGGCCTGGCGGACGGGCGCCCCGAATTTCTGGCCGACGGCCGCGAATGGCGCACGCCGCCGCTGTGGGGGATCGGCCTTGTGCGCGAGGTCAACGGGCACACCGACCTGTTGCATGACGGCCGTGCGCGCAATGTCACGGAAGCGATTCTGTGGCATGGCGGAGAGGCGGAGCGGTCGCGGGAAGCTTTTCGCGGGCTGCCGAAAGCCGATCGTGAAGCAATGGTGAAGTTTGTCAATTCCCTTTGACGCCGGCGTCCACTTCAATCGTTCCGGCAACTGAGCATGCCCGGGGCCGCCCGCCTTTATCCCGTACGCCGCCTTATGTGCGATAGCGCACAGAAGGCGGCCGCGTGAAGGCGTCAACTGGCGGCGTTTGTAATGTCAGGGCCTCGGGAAATGGCGAAAATAGCCACCCAACAAGAGCATGGCGGCGCCGTGAACGCGGGGTCCCCGCGCGCGCGCGCGGATCGGACATTTCGCGAGCGGAATCGGCGGTTCTACGATTCGATGTGGGAGGATGCCCGGCTGATTGAGCCGGAGCGCTTCAATACCTGGCCGCTGGTTCGCACTCTCGTCGCCAAGGCGCCGCACCGGCTCGAAGTCGCCCCGGGCCTGCGACCACGACTGCCGATCGAAGGGACGCATTTCGTGGACATCAGTGAGCCGGCATTGGCGAATCTGCGTGGACGCGCGGCGGGCGTCGCGCTCAACCCCGTATCGGATCTGCCGTATCCCGACTCCGCATTCAACCTTGTTTGCGCCCTGGATATCGTCGAGCACGTGGATGATGACGATCTCGCCTTGTCGGAAATCTCCCGCGTAAGCGCACCCGGCGGGGCGTTCCTCCTCTCGGTCCCGCTGCATCCGTCGCGCTGGACGGCGTTCGATGAATTTGTGGGGCATCGACGCCGCTACGAACCGGCGCGACTGCTCGCCCAACTCGGAGAGCACGGCTTCGCGGTGGAATGCAGCGCCGTTTTCGGTATGCAACCGGAGTCCTCCTGGTTGCTGGATCTCGGCATGTGGTGGCTCACGCACCGGCGCGAGAGGGCGATGTGGTGGTACAACCACGCAATGATGCCGCTCGGGGTATTCTTCCAGAAGAAGCTCACGCTTCATGCCGGGATGATCGACACCCGCAAAGTTGACGAGGTACTGCTCGTGTGCCGGAAACAGGGCACGGCAGGCCGGGTCGTCCTAGACTAATCCTTCCAGCAACTGAACATCCACGACCGCACCGGCGGGGAGGTTGCCCGCCTCGGTCGGAAGGACGATGAAGCAGTCGGCCTGGCTCATCGACGAAAGAATTCCCGAACCCTGATCTCCGGTGGTGCGCACCGTCCATTGCCCTTCTGCAGCGTAGCTGAGGATGCCGCGCTGGAACTCGGTGCGGCCGGGTGCCTTCTTGATCGCGGAAGTGCACGTCAGCTTCAGGGTCGGCAGCGGCGCAACCGCGGCCTGTCCCTGCAGGCAGAGCAAGGCATCGCGCACGAACTGGTAGAACGTCACCATCACCGCAACCGGATTGCCGGGCAGTCCGAAAAAATGCGCCCGGCCGATCCTGCCGTAGGCAAGCGGCCGGCCCGGCTTCATCGCGATCTTCCAGAACAGCACTTCACCGAGGCGGTCGAGGATCTGCTTGACGTAATCCGCCTCGCCCACCGAGACGCCGCCGCTGGTGATCACCACGTCGGCCGCTTGAGCAGCTTCGTCAAAGGCGCGCTCCACGGCCTCCGGGTCATCCCGGATCACGCCCATATCGAGCACGTCGCAGCCCAGCCGGGTGAGCATGCCGTAGAGGGTGTAGCGGTTGCTGTCGTAGATCTGCCCGGCACCGAGCGGACTTCCGACTGGCACCAGCTCGTCGCCAGTGGAAAAAAACGCAACACGCAGTTTGCGATACACAGAAACTTCGCCGATTCCGAGCGAAGCGAGCAATCCGATTTCCGCCGGGCGCAACGGCTGGCCGCACTTCAGAGCCGGCTTCCCCTGGCGCAGATCCTCTCCCGCGGCGCGGGTATTGGTGCCTTTCTTCGTCACCGTTGCGACTGCCACATTATCGCCGGATACTTTCGCGCGTTCCTGCTGGATAACCGTGTCCGCCCCCCGGGGAATCACCGCCCCGGTCATGATGCGTACCGCCTGCCCGGGGCCGACGCTGCCTTCGAAGGGCTTGCCGGCGAATGCAGTGCCGATCACCTTGAGCGTCGCTTCGCCGTCCTTCTTGAGGTCGTCGAATCGAACGGCATAACCATCCATCGCCGAGTTGTCGTGCTGGGGCACATTGACCGGTGAAATCACCTCCTCGGCGAGCACGCGCCCGAGGGCGGCGCGGATACTCAGGCGTTCGACCGCTGTGACCGGTTCAAGAAAGGCACGGATATGGCGGCGCGCCTTCTCCACCGACATCGCATTCGGGTCGTAGTCGTCGGCAGAGCTCAGTTCACGGAGGGATTTGGGAGTGTCCATCGGCATTAAATATACGTGGGGCGAAATTCAAATGCGAAACGCGTTCAACGCAAAGGACGCAAAGGTATGCAAGGTAAATCAAATCACAGTACAAGGGAGATAAGAAATTCTTCTGAACGCTCGCTACTCACGTCAATTGCTGGCAGTTGTTCGGCTATCAGCTGGCACGCAAAGACGATACGAATTCAATTCATCCCTTTTTGTTTTTCCTTCGCGTACCTTCGCGTCCTTTGCGTTGAAGATTTTGCCTTAGTCTGACATCAGCCGCCGATGTAGGACATTTCGACTTTGCGCAGCTTGACCGTCTCGTCGGTGCGGATCTCGGAATAACGGTCGGTGCGCGCGCGCCAGACCCTGGCGATGGCCGCGGAGATGTCCTCATCCGAGGCGCCGCCGCGGATCAGGCTGCGCAGGTCGGTACCCTGTGTGGCGAACAGGCAGGTATAGATCGAACCTTCCGCGGACAACCGCGCGCGCGTGCAGTCCTTGCAGAACGCCTGGGTTACCGACGAGATGAAGCCGATTTCGCCGGAACCGTCCCTGTAGCGCCATCGCTCGGCGACCTCGCCGAGGTAGTTGGCGTCCATTGGCTCCATCGGGAATACCGAATTGATCCTCGCGACCAGTTCGCGCGAAGGCACGACGTGCTCCATTTTCCAGCCATTGGTGTGGCCGACGTCCATGAATTCGATGAAGCGAAGGATATGGCCGCTGCCCTTGAAAAAACGCGCCATGTCCACGACGCTCTGGTCGTTGGTCCCGCGCTTGACCACCATGTTGACCTTGATCGGTGCGAGCCCGCCTTGTCGGCTTCGTCGATGCCTTCCAGCACTTTCGCCACTGGAAAGTCCACGTCGTTCATCGCCCGGAACACCGCATCGTCCAGCGAGTCGAGGCTGACGGTCACGCGCCTGAGTCCCGCGTCCTTCAGCGCCCGGGCCTTTTGCTTCAGCAGCGAACCGTTGGTCGTGAGCGTGAGGTCGAGGCCGGTTTCCTGCGCCAGCAGATCGATCAGCTTCTCGAGCTGGCGCCGTACCAGCGGCTCGCCGCCGGTGATGCGCACCTTCTCGATGCCGTGGCCGCGGAAAATCCGCACCAGCCGGTGGATCTCGTCGAAAGTGAGCAGTTGCGAGCGCTCCAGGAACTGAAAGTCCCGTCCGTACACCTCCTTGGGCATGCAGTAGGTGCAGCGGAAGTTGCAGCGATCCGTCACCGAAATCCGCAAATCGCGAAGAGTCCGGCCGCGGGTGTCGGCGACAGGACGGCCTGGCCGGCAGGCGATTGGGCGGGACTGATAAATGGTTCGTTCATGGGCTGTTTGTTGTAAGGGCCCGCGTGCGCGTCATCGACAGGACGGCCGGCGGGAATCTGAGGCATTATATTGCAAAAGATATAACGCCAGCCAAAGTCTTGACGACAGGCATTGTCCTGACCTTTTGAGGGAGTTCCGACCATGACCGGTTCATTCAGAATTCTCGGGTTCCTGCTTCTGTTGTTGAGCTCGATAGCAGCTACCCAGGCCGCCCCGGATTTGCGTCTCGCCACCACCACCAGCACCGAGAACTCGGGCCTGTTGAACGCGATCCTGCCTTTGTTCGAAGCAAAGTACGACACCAAAGTCCGCGTCATCTCGGTCGGCTCGGGCAAGGCGATGAAGCTGGGCGAGAATGGTGACGTGGACGTGGTACTGGTGCACAGCCGTGCCGACGAGGAGAAATTCGTGGCCGCCGGGTTCGGCGTCAATCGTCGCGATGTGATGTACAACGACTTCATCATCGTCGGACCGAATTCCGACCCCGCTGGCGTACGCGGCAGCGACGTGCTGACGGCGTTCAAGAAGATTGCGGCAGCGGGCAGCGGTTTTGTCTCGCGCGGAGACGATTCCGGCACGCACAAAATGGAACAAACATACTGGAAGGCATCCGGCGTCGAGCCCGCAGGATTGCCCGGTTACGTTTCGGCGGGGCTTGGAATGGGCGAGGTCTTGATGATGGCGGCGGAGATGCGGCGCTACACGCTGACCGACCGTGCCACCTTTGCGGCGTACCGGGCGAAGACCGGATTGGAAGTTCTGGTGTCAGGGTGATCCGAAATTGTTCAATCCCTACGGAGTGATCGCCGTGAATCCGGCGCGCCATCCCGGCGTCAATCATGCGGGTGCAATGCAGTTCATCGAATGGCTGACTTCCCCTGAAGGACAGGCTGCGATCGCCGCGTTCCGCATTGATGGCGAGCAACTGTTCTTCCCCGGCAAACGCGCTGAATGGACCTTCTCGATACCACCAGGGAGGCGTTCCGGCTGCTGTTCTCGGGCGACCCGACGTTGTGGGGAGTCGTCTGGGTATCGATAAAAGTTTCGGTTCTGGCATTGATCCTGGCCGGACCGCTGGCTGTGGTAGTTGGTTTCTTATTGGCGCACGCCGCCTTTCCCGGGAGACGGCTGCTGGTGATCCTGGTGCAGGCGTTCCAGTCTTTTCCGACGGTAGTCGTGGGCCTGCTGCTTTACCTGCTGTTGTCCAGGCAGGGGCCGCTCGGCGCGTTGCACCTGCTCTTCACCCAGCCCGCCATGATCCTCGGCCAAATGGCAATCGCATTTCCAGTGCTCGCCGCATACACGCTAACTGCGGTACAGGGCGCCGATCCGCGCGCTTATGAGACCGCGGTCAGCCTCGGCGCCGGCCGGCTGCGCGCAGCGATGACGACTTTGTGGGAAGTGCGCTTCGGGGTAATGGCTGCGGTATTCATGGGTTTCGGTCGGATCATTTCGGAGATCGGCTGTTCGCTTATGGTCGGCGGCAACATCGCCGGGCTCACCCGCAATATTCCCACGGCGATTGCGCTGGAAACCAGCAAGGGAGAATTTGCGCAGGGTGTGGCGCTGGGAATCGTGCTAATCGTGATGGCGCTGGCTGTAAACGTCGCGCTGGCGGCGGTGCAGGGGCAGGGCGGCATGAGACGGGCATGGCAGCCGTGATCGAAATCGGCGGGCTTACCAAGTCCTGGCGCGGCCGGACGGTATTGCGCATTTCGCAGCTTGTTCTGGAAGCCGGCTCGAGCTACGTACTTTCGGGCGACAACGGCGCGGGGAAGAGCACGTTGCTGCGCATTCTCGCGGGGCTGGAGCCGGCGCAGGTGGAACGTTTTGCGTTCGAACGCGGGCTATTGCAGCTCGACCGCTTGCCCGCGGAGGTGCGGCGACAGATCGGATTCGTGCATCAGCATCCGTACATGTTCAGCAGAAGCGCGCTCGCAAACGTCGAGTATGGACTGAGGGTGCGCGGCATACCGCGCAATGGACGGGCGCGCCTGGCGCATGAGGCGCTGGCTTGGGCGGGCATGGCGGAATTCGCTAGGGCGCCGGCGCAGCGACTGTCCGGCGGCGAACAGCAGCGGGTAGCGCTCGCGCGAGTGAAGGTGCTGTCGCCGCGAGTCTATCTGCTCGATGAGCCGACCGCCAACCTGGACGCCGACGGACGGCGGCGGGTGATCGAACTGATCGCGCAGCTCGCCGCTGCCGACAAGGTGGTGGTGATTGCCTGCCACGACCTGGAAATGATCAACCTGCCGGGAGTGGTGCGGCTGCATCTCGAGAACGGCCGCCTCGATTAGAACCTCACCGCAAAGTCGTACAGTGCGCAAAGGAATGCAAAGAATTCATTTCTATACCCCCTTTAGGGGTAAGCAAACGAAATTCTCAACTCAGAGGCGCAGAGGGGAACAGAGGGTGCGTGGAGATGCGGCGTAGGCATCGGATGGTGTACGCCGGCACCGCGGTACGGGTCTAACCAAGTATTTTCGTTCAGGTTTTCTATGGTCCTTTCTTGCCCTTCTTTGCGCACCCCTCAAGGGGGTATTGAAAAGAAACCTTTGCGTCAACGCCCTTATCGCTGGCCGTCAGGCCGGCTCAGACGTAGGCGATCATGCGGCCGCAGGTGATCACACCCAGCCAGATAAGCAGCGACGCTCCCGCATGCAACCTTGCGGAACGCGGTGCCCTCGTTTCCTGGTTCCATTGATCCACGTTTCGAAACGCGCCCAGGTGGAATGCCGCCGTATTGGTCGCGGCCAGCATCAACAGCACCATCTTGATGACAAATGCGCGATTGCTGATCAGGTTGGTCGCATCCGCCGAGAACATGAGAAACCCGGCGGGAACGATCAGCAGCAGGGCCGCCACTGCCCACGGCAGCAGGTACTGCGCCAGCATGCGTACCGGGACCCGCTTCGATACGCCCAGCACCCGCAGGTCGAACATGATCACGGCTCCGACCAGGATGGCAAAGCCGATGATATGGACGGTCTCGACGGCCGGATACAGCCAGATCGAGTCGCGCATCGCCGCGGCGAAGCTGCCCTCCTGGAGCGCCTCCAGCAATGCTGCGCCCGGCTGCATCAGCGCAGTTCGATGGTCCTGCCGTGGATGGTGATGCGCTCGGCGCGCATTTCCTTCGGGTCCTGGCGGCTGGGGTAGCCTTCGACGGTGGCTTGCAGGCCGACGGTCAGGTCCGAACTCGGCAGTCCGCGGGCCGACATGCGCGATGGCGGCGCCAGCACCGCCAGCCAGGTCTTGCCCGGAGTTTCGAGCATGATGGTGCCATGCGGATAGGTGTAGGACGCCTCGGTGATCTTCCCAGTAAGGGTGATGGCAGTGTCGTTGTCATAGCTGCTCCAACCGTGATGCGCGGCGGCTGGAGCCGCAACCAGGAATACCGCAAGCAAAGCGAGCGTCAGCGTTTTCGTCATATTTCCTCCATATCGAATAGACTGTTTGTGTGGTCGGTCGCGGAATGCGCGAACGGGGTTTACTATAATTCGATCCGTGAGACAGAAGAACCCTTTGCTTCGTTCCCGCACGCCTTCGTGCCGCCTCGCCGCTTGAAAAACGCGTGCTCAGCCGCGAGTGTCGCGAAACCGCGACGCCGCCGCGACAATTTGCAGATTTGGACGACGCCTCAACGGCCGCTGCCTTGAAAATCTTTGGATTCGCCGCCTACTCCGGCAGCGGCAAGACAACCCTGATCGAAAACCTGATCCCGCTTTTTGTCGCGCGCGGGCTGAAGGTGTCGTTGATCAAGCATGCGCACCATGCCTTCGACGTGGACCAACCCGGCAAGGATTCCTACCGTCACCGGCAGGCTGGCGCCACCGAAGTGCTGGTGAGTTCGAGCGCACGCTGGGTGCTAATGCACGAGCTGCGCAAGGAAGCCGAGCCGGAGTTGCCGCAGTTGCTGCAACGGCTTTCACCCTGCGATCTGGTATTGGTGGAGGGTTTCAAGCAGCAGCCGATTCCCAAGATCGAGATCCACCGGCGCGCCGCCGCAACGCCGTTGCTGCATCCGGACGACCCGCATATCGTGGCCATTGCCACCGATGTCGATCTCGAAACCCGGGTGCCCCGGTTCGGCCTCGACGACTACGAGCGCATCTCCCTGTTCATCCTGAGTCACACCGGGATGCGCTGAACCGGCAAGTTGGGGATAATATCCACATATGAAACCTGACGATTCCCGCATCACCACTATCGAGGTGCTGTATTTCGCGCGGCTGCGCGAAGCGTTCGGCTGCGACAGTGAGCAGGTCGCCGTTCCCGAGTCGGTCCAGAACGTGACAAGCCTGACGGCGTGGCTCAGGCAAAGAGGGGCGGCCTGGGCACATGAACTGGCGCCGGGCAAGCCGGTTCTCATTGCCGTCAACGAGGACATGGCCGGCGCCGATACTCCGATCAGGAGCGGGGACACGGTGGCATTCATGCCGCCGGTGACGGGAGGTTGAGTGTCCTGTTCCGCTAATTCGCGGCTGAAAACCCGGCGAGAATCGGCGCCATGCTGTGTTACGAGTCCTTGCCGTGCGTGTCGCAGCGCGGAAGAGGGGCCCCTCTGGGGATCTGACCGCGGAGACATGCGTAAGGCCGGTGGTCGACACGCTATTGGCCGGTTGCACGGTCGCATCCCCGCAAGCGGGGCCTCTGCTCAACGTTCCACCGGCCCCCGCCACGGTCGAGGACTCGCGCCTTGCCTGACACCGATTTCGCGGGTTTTCCGATCGATGATGGATTGCTGTCAAATAGATTGTGGAACCGGCTTTGAAGGTTCCAGAGTTGCCCCACGAATTAGCGGAACAGGACACTAACGTGACCGTACGCGTGCAGACCGGGGACTTCGACATCGGCGCCGAGATTGCGACGATGCGTCGCGGCAACCCCAAGGTCGGTGCGGTGGCGAGCTTCATCGGCGTGGTGCGCGACCTGAACGAAGGCGACCGCGTCGCCGAGATGACTCTGGAGCATTACCCGGGCATGACCGAGAAGGCGCTGGAGAAAATTGTCACCGAAGCCCGGTCGCGCTGGAGTATTTACGATGCACTGGTCATCCATCGAGTCGGTACACTCAAGCCGGGCGACCAGATCGTGCTGGTGGTGGTCACCGGCGCACATCGCGGCGAGGCTTTCGACGCTTGCGAGTTCCTCATGGATTATCTGAAGACTCGCGCGCCGTTCTGGAAGAAGGAAACGACGCCAGAGGGATCGCGCTGGGTCGAGGCCCGCGAAAGCGACGACGCTGCCGCAGACCGCTGGTCCTGATCGCGTAGACATCGATGGCGCAGGCCAAGTCCAGGAAGAATGCGGCGAAGAGCACCCTCAGACCGCAGATCCGCATCATGTTCCGCAAGGCCATCGCAATGGGTCCGGGAAAGGCCGATCTATTGCAGGCCATCGGTGAAACCGGCTCCATTTCGGCGGCGGCGAGACGCATGAAAATGTCCTATCGCCGTGCCTGGCTGCTGGTGGACACCATGAACCAGTGTTTCAATTTTCCCGTGGTCGAAACGTTGACTGGTGGCAAAGCCGGGGGCGGCGCCGCGGTCACCGATTTCGGGCGCGAGGTCCTGCAGCGATACAGAGAGATGGAAGACAAGGCGACCGCAAGTGTTAGCAGGGAGCTGCAGAACTTTTCGAGCTTGTTGACCGAGCGTTAAAAGGTATGCCGGTCTTCTGATCGGCCTTCCGGTCGATTTTGTCCTCGTTGGATCTCCATTGGGTCGCGGAGCATCCATCGGACACCCAGTCAACAGGTTGATAAGCCATGATTTTCCCGTCCAGTGGCGCAAATCTGCAGATACGTGTTGACGCCATCGTTATATCTCTGTGAATATAGCGATGGTGGAACGCTTTTGGAATGGGATGAACGAGCTCGCTCCGGGAGCGCTCCCCTTTTGAGCGGAAAGCGGCACTCCTGTAAAGGAGTGCCGCCTTTTTTGGTGTTTCCCGGGGAAGCGCACCTTGACGTGCAAAACCCCAGTCGTTAGTCTGAGCACCGTTATATAAATCAAAATACGACGGTCCGGGAGACCCCCGGGAACGTGAATTCACGGTGATCACTTCTAACGAAGTTCTCGTTCCTCTGATGTTGACGCTCAAGGTGGCGGGGTGGGCGACCGTGCTTGCGACGCTCGCCGGCATACTGCTGGCATATCTCATTGCACGTGTGAAATTCATTGGGCGTGAATTGCTGGATGCGGCGATGACGCTGCCGATGGTGATGCCGCCGACAGTATTGGGATACTACCTGTTGGTGTTGGTGGGACGTCGCGGTCCGATCGGCCACTGGTTGGAGACCCAGTTTGGCATCTCATTGGTGTTCACCTGGCAGGGCGCCGTAATCGCGGCCGCCGTAGTGGCGTTTCCGCTGGTCTACAAGGGGGCGCGTGCGGCCTTCGAGGGCGTCGAACACCAGTACGAGCAGGCGGCGCGTGTATTGGGCAAGTCGGAATGGGAGGTCTTCGTTCGAGTGACATTGCCTCTCGCCTGGCGCGGAATTCTGGCCGGTGCGATGCTTGCGTTTGCGCGGGCAATGGGTGAGTTCGGCGCCACATTGATGGTGGCAGGCAGCCTTCCGGGGAAGACGCAAACCCTTTCAATTGCCGTATATGAAGCGGTGCAGGCGGGCAAGGACGATGTTGCGAACTTCCTGGTGATTGTGACCTCGGTCGTGTGTATCACGATTCTGGTGGCGTCAGGTCGGATGCTGCGTCCGCGCCTTGCGGCTTAGGAGAGCGGATTGCGGGTAGAAGTCCAGATCCGAAAGACGCTTCGCTCGTCCGGACGCGAGTTCCAGCTCGATGTGGACTTCACCTGCCAGGACGACATCAGTGTCGTATTCGGCGCCTCCGGATCCGGGAAAAGCCTGACGCTCCGGGCGATCGCCGGGCTGGAAAGGCCTGAGGCAGGGCGGGTCGCCGTGGATGGCGCCGTGCTGTTCGACTCGAAACGCGGAATCGATGTTCCCGCAAGGTTACGTTCGGTTGGATACGTTTTTCAGGACTACGCGCTGTTCCCGCATCTCACCGTCGAGGAGAACATTGCGTTCCCGGTGAGTCACTGGTGGCAGCGACGGCCCGGCAAAGACATAGTCCGGAAAGTGTGGGATATCCTGGAGATTTTTGAGATCGGCAGTTTGGCACATAGCTATCCGTGGCAGATTTCCGGGGGCCAGCGCCAGCGCGTCGGATTGGCGCGCGCGCTCATCAGGAAGCCGGCAATTTTGTTGCTCGACGAACCGTTCGCGGCGCTGGATCCGCTGTTGCGTATCCGCATGCGCCAGGAGCTGCTGAATACGCAATGGCTGTTCAAGGTGCCGATGCTGGTCATTACGCATGACCCGCAGGACGTGGCGGCGCTGGCCGAGAACCTGGTGGTCCTGCACAAGGGGAGGGTGGAGCGGACCGTGGATCTGAAGGGCCCGCCGTATCGGGACGAGAAGGGCATTCCCGTGCGCGGCGTCATTCGGCAATTGCTGATGGAGACCTCAGTTGAGGCAAACGGTACACAGCCGCCACCACTGCGCGCTGTAGGGTGAATTTTTTTTGGCCTTCGTTATATCCTTTTGGATATTACGAAGAAGTTTCGGGAGTTCCAACAAGCGCAAGTACGTGGGGAAAAAAAGGAGGCATCGAAATGAACAAGGAGAACTGTCAGATGAACCGGATTGCCGGTGCGGTCGCTGCGGCATTGCTAGGCATTGCAGGTCCGGTATCGGCACAGGACGCGTCGCAGCGAGTCGAGGAGCTCGAGGAGGCGGTGAAGACGCTTACGAAGGAAATCGATTCGCTCAAAGGCCAGGTAAACGACAACAAGGAGAAAACCGCGACGGTTCAACAGAAGGTCGACACTTCCGTGCCGACTGCGTCGCTTGGCGAAGGAGTCGGGTTCAGCGACCCGCGCGGAAACTGGACGCTGCGCTTCAACGGCCGCATCCAGGGTGACTACCGCACCTACGATCCGAATGGCATCAGCGCCAGCACCTTTGGTTTACGACGCGCCCGTATTGGCGCGGCCTTGACGGTGCTCAAGGACTACCAGATGTACGTCGAGGGCGAATTCATCAACGGGGCCGCAACCGGAACCACCACTCAGACGGCCGCCCTGACCAACGGTTGGCTGGAGGCGGCCTGGTTCAAGGCCGCGCGGCTGAGAATCGGGCAGTTCAAGCCCCAGTTCGGCTTCGAGAACAGCATGCCGGATGTGCTCACCGATTTTCAGGAGAGAGCACTGACCCAATCACTGCTGCAAAACCTCAACTATGACCGCGGCATCATGGTGCACGGCGCGCCCATCAACGGCATGTACTACGGTGTCACCGTAAGCAACGGGGCGGGATTGAACCTTGAGGAGAGCCAGGGCAGCACCGACGAGGCAAGGACGGACGGCAAGGATCTCTCCGTCCGCCTGGTCCAGAACTTTGCGGAATTTCTGGATGTCCCGGACCTCGTTCTCCATTTCGGCGGGTCGTACAAGAACGGAAGCGTCACTACCAGAGGCGGGACCGCGTTTACCCCTGCCACGGTGCAGACCGAGGCGCGGGGAATCACATTCTTCAATTCGGCCGCACTTTCTGGTACCGACATCGATCGGACGATCTCGGAATTGGAAACTACGGTGGCCTATGGCCCGGTCAAGGTCCAGGGCGAATACTGGCAGGCTCAATATGAGGGCAGTACGGCCGGCGGTGTGGCCTATGACCGCAAGCTCGACGCGTATTACATCAGCATGGGCTGGATGATCACCGGCGAAGCCTATGCCGATTCTTATCGCGGCGGTGTCTACGGACGCCTGCGGCCGCGCAACAACTTCTCGATGGAAGAAGGCGGCGGCTGGGGAGCCTGGGAGTTCGCCCTGCGATATAGCGCGTTCGACGGCGGTGATTTCACCACGACCAACGCTGCGGGCACCGGAGTCCTCGGCCCGGGCTCGGCCACGCTTTCGCCTCCCGTGACGGTTTCCACCAACAAAGCGGATGCCTACACGGTCCAGCTCAAGTGGCTGCCGAATGCCTACACGCGATTCCTTGTGAACTATGTCCAGACCAACTTCGATACGCCGGTCACGGCCAACGGGGAGACCACGGACAACGAGAAGGCGATCACATTGCGCGCGCAATTCGATTTCTGACAATTCTAGTTTCCAAGGAGAGCGACATGAAGAAGTGGAAGTTGCTTGCAGTTGCGCTGGTCACGAGTCTATCCAGCGGGACAGCGCCGGCTGCGGATATCATCGTCTCGGCGGCGGCCAGTCTGACCAATGCCTTTACCGATATTGGCAAGGATTACGAAAAAGCCAACCCCGGTCAGAAAGTCAATTTCAATTTTGCAAGTTCGGGTGCTTTGCTGCAGCAGATTTCGCGCGGCGCGCCAGTGGACGTATTTGCGTCTGCCGACCAGGAAACCATGGATCGCGCCGCCAAGCAGAACCTGATCGTGCGGACGTCGCGCCACGATATTGTGCGCAACACGCTTGTCGTGATCGCACCGAAGGGGGCGAAGTCCGCGCCGAAATCTCTTGCGGACCTGAAGGACGCAGGTATCACCCGCCTCGCCATCAGCAATCCGGAAAGCGTGCCCGTAGGGCGGTACACCAAGGAAGCTCTGGAGTCGGCCGGTCTATGGGATGCGGTTAAGGGTAAATCACTCAACACCCAGAACGTGCGGCAGAGCCTCGATTACGTCGCACGCGGGGAAGCGGACGCCGGCTTCGTCTATGTAACCGATGCGACGATCATGCCCGACAAGGTCGACATTCTGTTCGAGGTGCCGACCAAGACACCGATCCTGTATCCGATTGCCGTGGTGAAGGGCGGCGGCAACGAGAACTTCGCGTTGAAGTTCATCGAATACGTGCGCTCGGATTCCGGACAGAGGATTCTGGGCAAATACGGCTTTCGAAAACCCTGACCGACCTCACCCTGCAATTTGGTCCGCATTCTCCGCCCTTTTCGGTAGAACGCCCATGCACGCCTTTTTGGTTACACTTGCCACCCTCGGGAAACAATTACTCCCTCTCCGCATATTCGCCTTTTCTTCCTCGCCACTTGTGGAGAGAGGCGGGGTGAGGTCAGGCGCAGAGGGCAGGTGTGAGGTGGAGGCAAGATGACAGGCGCGGGATTCCTTGCGGTGGGAGTGGGTGCGGCGCTGGGTGCGTGGCTGCGCTGGATGCTGAACATCGGCCTGAATACCGTGCTGCCGAATCTTGCGCTCGGCACGCTGGCTGCCAACCTGATCGGCGGCTACTTGATAGGTGTGGCCATCGAGTACTTCTTCCAGCAGGGTACGGTGCCGCTGGAACTGCGCCTGTTCGTGATCACCGGTTTCCTCGGTGGCCTCACCACCTTCTCGTCGTTCTCCGCTGAAGCGGCGGAACTGATGATGCGCGCGCAGTACGGTTGGGCGGCACTGATGATTTCGAGCCACCTGATCGGGTCGATCGCGATGACCTTCCTGGGAATCTTCACCGTTCGCGCACTGGCGGGATAGAGCGGTTGAGCAATTCGCGCGCCGCGTCGATCACTTCCGACGCGGTGAGTCCCAGTGGCCCGATCCCCTGTTTCACCAGTTCATCGGCGGCGAGTCCGTGCAGATGCACGCCGGCGAGCAGCGCCATTGCGGGTTCGACACCCTGCGCTGCGAGCGCCCCGACAATGCCGGCGAGCACGTCGCCCATCCCCGCCGTGGCCATTCCCGGATTCCCCGTGGTGTTCACGTACCAGTCGCCGTCTTGCAAGCGCGCAGATGCTGCCGTTGCCCTTGAGCACGGCTCCGCACTTGAACCTCGTCGCCAGTTCGCGCGCGGCTGCAACTCGATCGCCCTGAATGTCCGGGATGGACTTGCCCAGCAGGCGGGCGGCCTCGGCAGGGTGGGGCGTGAGCAGCGTTGCGCCGATGCGGGCCGCGAGTGCCTGCCGCGCCTTGGCATCGGTCGCAATCAGGTTAAGCGCGTCGGCATCCACGATCAGTGGTGCGTTGTGTCCCAGGGCCGCGGTCAGTGCGTGCAATGCGCCCTGCGACTGCCCGAGCCCCGGACCGCAGACGATGCAGTCCAGCCCCTCCATCTTCAAGAGATCCTGCGCCGGCCGCAGCATGAGTTCAGGCTGATCGAGGTCCACGGTCGGCGAGTCGGCAAACAGGCCGACGTACACGCGGCCGGCGCCGAGCCTGAGCGCCGCGCGGCCCGCCAGCAGTGCGGCGCCGACCATTCCCGGCGCCCCGCCGAGAATACCCACGTTGCCGTACATGCCCTTGTGACTATTGCGCGGCCGCGGCCGAATGATCGTGCCTAACAGTGCCGATTCGATGCGCCGGCCGGCCGGGCCGGTCTTCCCGGGGACGGCCACGCCCAGAGTGTCGAGACGCACTTCACCCGCATGGTCCGGTCCGTCCAGCGTCAGCAGGCCCGGCTTGAGTCCGATGAAGGTGATGGTGTGATGCGCGTGAACCGCGCAGCCGAGCATGCGTCCGCTGTCGGCGTGCAGACCGCTGGGAATATCGATCGCGAGGACGCGGCTGCCGGATGCATTGATCAGGTTCACCAGTTCGGCGTAACGGCCCTCGAGTGGACGTTCCAGTCCGATGCCGAACAGTCCGTCAACAATCAGATCCCAGCGCCGGCCGGCGGGAACGGCTTCGTGCACTGCGCCGCCGGCCGTCTTCCAATCGGCCAGCGCGGCTTTCGCGTCCTCGGGAAGTTTTGATTCGGTTCCCGATGAACACGACCGTGACATCGAGCCACCAATGCTTGAGATGGCGCGCGGCGACCAGTGCATCTCCGCCGTTGTTGCCAGGACCGGCGACCAGCAGGATGCGCTTATCCTTGTCTCCCAGTAGTGCGCGGGCATTCTCGGCGACCGCCAGTCCCGCGCGTTCCATCAACCGCTGCGTCGACGGCTGCGCCAGCGCCGCACGTTCGATCTCACGGATCTCGCGGACGAGGAACACCGGGGTAAAGTGCTGAAGACATGAGAGGCAGTTTAACCCACCCACCTCACCCCTTCCCTCTCCCCCGCAAGCGGGCGGAGAGGGTGGTGAGTCGAGTCCTTGGAATTTTCCAGTGGCAACGAATCCGTCTTCGATTGATGAGCTGCAATTTGCAAGCGACGGCAAACTCCCTCTCCGCCTTCCTTAGGGAGGGGGAGAGGGCGTCGCCGACAAAGTGTCGGTAGAGCGATCCGGAGACGGAGGCGATGCCTAGTCGCGCTACCCGCAAACGGGTGACTTCGTCACTAACGTGTCCGCGCGCCGGAGTAAGGTGGTGGGGGTATAATTCGTTCTTTACGACTCTCCATGTTTTTTTGAAATGCCCGACCTCCTGACGCTGCGCGGCCGCAACGCCCTGTCGGACTTCCGCCTCAAGAAGCTCTCCCAACCCCTCCAGAAGACCGCTCCCGCCATATCCGCCATTGCTGCGGAGTACTGGCATTTCGTATCGCTCAAAGCGCCGCTTGACGCGCCGGAGCGCGACGTACTCGAACGCATCCTCAGCTATGGCCCGGCGTCCGAGGATATCGCGGAGCGCGGCGACATGCTGCTGGTGGTTCCGCGCATCGGCACGATTTCTCCCGTGGTCATCCAAGGCGACCGACATCGCTCGTTCCTGCGGACTGGCGTCCGTGGAGCGCATCGAACGCGGGGTCTGCCTTCTACGTTTCCAGGCGCGCAGGCGGCACGCTCACTGCCGCGGAGCGTTCGGCGCTGTTGCCGCTGATCCACGACCGCATGACCGAAACCGTTCTCGATTCGCTCAAGGAAGCGGCGAACCTTTTCCATCACATCTCGCCGAAGCCGCTGACCACGGTTGACCTGCTATCCGGCGGACGCGCCGCGCTCGAAGCCGCCAACCGCGAAATGGGTCTGGCGCTATCCGAGGACGAGATCGACTACCTGCTGGACAATTTCCAGCGCATGAAGCGCAATCCCACCGACGTCGAACTGATGATGTTCGCGCAGGCGAACTCGGAGCACTGCCGGCACAAGATCTTCAACGCCGACTGGATCATCGACGGCGCCAGACAGGACGAAGTCGCTGTTCGGCATGGTGCGCCACACGCACGCGCAGCATCCGCAAGGCACGGTGGTGGCGTATTCCGACAACGCGGCGATCATGGAAGGCGCCGAGATCGCGCGATTCTATCCGGATGCCTCGGGCGTTTACCGTTACGCCACCGAGCTCACCCATATCCTGATGAAGGTGGAGACGCACAATCACCCGACCGCCATCTCGCCTTTTCCCGGCGCCGCGACCGGTTCCGGCGGCGAGATTCGCGACGAGGGCGCAACCGGGCGGGGCGCCAAGCCGAAGGCGGGGCTCACCGGATTCTCGGTCTCGCACCTGCGTATTCCCGGGTTCGCGTCAGCCCTGGGAAAGGGCGGCATCGGCAAACCGGGCCGCATTGCGTCGGCGTTGCAGATCATGCTCGAGGGGCCGATCGGCGGTGCGTCGTTCAACAACGAGTTCGGCCGCCCGAATCTGTGCGGCTATTTCCGCACTTTCGAGCACACGGTCAACGGCGAGGTGCGCGGTTACCACAAGCCGATCATGCTGGCCGGCGGCGTCGGCGCCATATCCGCGTCCCAATCGCACAAGGCGGCGCTGAAACCCGGCGCGCTGCTGGTGCAGATCGGCGGTCCGGGAATGCTGATCGGCATGGGCGGCGGTGCGGCTTCCAGCATGGACACCGGGGCGAACATCGAGGATCTCGACTTCGATTCGGTGCAACGCGGCAACGCGGAAATCCAGCGCCGCGCGCAGGAAGTCATCGACCGCTGCTGGGCGAT
The DNA here is from genome assembly GCA_963695915.1 of uncultured beta proteobacterium. Classification (GTDB taxonomy): domain Bacteria; phylum Pseudomonadota; class Gammaproteobacteria; order Burkholderiales; family JACQAP01; genus JACQAP01. The sequence goes on along the minus strand of CAVOIO010000017.1, from coordinate 49,244 downwards.
GGGCGAAGCCAATCCGATTCTTTCCATACACGATGTCGGCGCCGGCGGATTGTCGAACGCGCTGCCGGAACTGGTGCACGGCGCCGGCCGCGGCGGTCACGTCGATCTCAGGAAGATCCCGTCCGAAGAGCCGGGGATGACGCCGATGCAGGTGTGGTGCAACGAAGCGCAGGAGCGCTACGTGATGGCGATTGACTGCAGCGCGCTTCGATGCCTTCGAGGCCGTGTGCGTGCGCGAGCGTTGTCCTTTCGCAGTGGTCGGCAAGTCCACCGAAGACGGCTGGCTCAAGTTGGAGGATCCACTGTTCGGCAACCATCCGGTGGACATGGATCTCGAGGTTGTACTCGGCAAGCCGCCGAAGATGATCCGCGATGTCACGCACCGGGCGCAGAAACTGGTATCGCTCGATTTCTCCGTCGTGACGCTCGCGGACGCGGCGCAGCGGGTGCTGCGTTTCCCGGCGGTCGCGGACAAGACCTTCCTGATTTCGATCGGCGACCGCACCGTCGGCGGCCTGTGCGCACGCGACCCGTTTGTCGGGCCCTGGCAGGTTCCGGTCGCCGATGTGGCCGTTACGCTGATGGGATTCAGGACCGATCGCGGCGAGGCCTTCGCGATGGGCGAGCGCACGCCGCTGGCGGTGATCGACGCGCCGGCTTCCGGACGCATGGCGGTGGGTGAGGCGATCACCAACATTGCCGCCGCACGCATAGCAAAACTCGGCGACGTGAAGTTGTCCGCGAACTGGATGGCTGCCGCCGGCTACCCGGGTGAAGACGCGGCTCTGTTCGATACCGTCAAGGCGGTGGCCATGGAACTGTGCCCGCAACTGGGCATCAGCATCCCGGTCGGCAAGGACTCGATGTCGATGCGAACGGCGTGGGATGACAGCGGTAGGACGAAGGAAGTCATTGCACCGCTGTCGTTGATCGTCTCCGCGTTTGCACCGTGCCTGGACGCGCGCAAGACGCTGACGCCGCAACTACAGCCGCTTGACCGCGACAGCGTGCTGGTGCTGATCGATCTCGGGCTCGGGACGCAATCGCCTGGGCGGCTCGGTGCTGGCTCAGGTGTACAACCAGATTGGCGATGAAGCGCCGGATCTGGATTCGCCGCAGAAACTGAAAGCATTGTTCGACACCGTCCAGCAGATGAGCGCCGACGGAACGCATTCTTGCGTACCACGACCGTTCCGATGGCGGCTTGTTCACGACGCTGGCGGAGATGATGTTCGCCTCGCATGTCGGGATCACGGCGGACGTCGGTGCGCTCGGTGAAGACGCGCTTGCCGCACTCTTCAACGAGGAACTCGGCGCGGTGCTGCAGGTGAAGTCTTCGGATTTCGACGCCGTGAAAAACGTGTTCGTCGCGCGCCGGGCTGGCCGCAGAGTTCCATCGTCTCGGCATCCTCAATCGCGCCGGCAAACTGATCATTACCGCGAAGGGCAGGCAGATATATGACGAATCGGGAATTGCATTGCAGCGCGCGTGGTCGGAGACCACGTATCAACTGCAAATGCTGCGCGACAACCCGCAATGCGCGCAACAGGAGTATGACCGCATCCTCGATGCGGCGGATCCGGGACTGCACGCGAAACTGACCTTCGATCCGGCGCAGGATATTGCCGCGCCTTACGTCGGCCGCGGCGCGCGCCCGAAGATGGCGATCCTGCGCGAGCAGGGAGTGAACGGCCAGATCGAAATGGCCGCGGCCTTCGACCGCGCCGGCTTCGAGACGCGCGACGTGCACATGAGCGACATCATCGCCGGTCGCGTGTCGCTCGCCGGATTCAAGGGGCTCGTGGCCTGCGGTGGATTTTCCTATGGCGACGTGCTCGGCGCTGGAGAGGGCTGGGCCAAGTCCATCCTGTTCAACCGCCGTGCGCGCGATGAGTTCGAGGCTTTTTTCAATCGCAGCGACTCCTTCGCGCTGGGTGCCTGCAACGGCTGCCAGATGATGAGCAATCTGCACGAAATCATTCCCGGCACGTCCGCACTGGCCGCATTTCGTGCGCAACCGGTCCGAGCAGTTCGAAGCTCGCGTGGTGATGCTGGAAGTGATGAAAAGCCCGTCGCTGTTCTTCCGCGGTATGGAGGGCAGCCGGATGCCGATTGCGGTCGCGCACGGCGAAGGTTATGCCGAGTTCGCTTCGCCGGCGCAATTGGCCGCAGCCCAGGAGTTGGTGGCTCTGCGCTTCGTGGACAACGATGGCAGGCCGACAGAACGCTACCCGTTCAATCCGAACGGTTCGCCACAGGGGATAACCGGCCTGACCACCGCGGACGGGCGCTTCACCATCCTGATGCCGCACGCGGAACGGGTGTTCCGCGCGGTGCAGAACTCCTGGCACCCGGATTCCTGGGGCGAAGACGGGCCGTGGATGCGGATGTTCCGCAATGCCCGCAAGTGGGTTGGGTAGGGCACGCAGTTCAAAGAAAAGAGCGCCGATCGGCGCCCTTTTTTCTTCATTCCAGGATTTGCAGGATTACTTGGGATCGATCTTCTGGATCTTCGCCTTGGTGCGCAGATCGGCGATGTAGTCCTCGCGTGCCCTGTTGGCCAGGGTCTGCTTGATCTGTTCTTTCACTTGCTCCAGCGGCGGGAACGGCTGCGTGCGCACGTCCTGCAGTTCGATGATGTGATAGCCAAAGTTCGTCTGACCGGCTCCTTGGTCATCTCGCCCTTCTTCAGGCCTTTCAGCGCTTCTCCGAACGGCTGAACGTAGCCCTGTGCTTCGGCCCAGTCGAGTTGGCCGCCGTCGTCCTTGGATCCGGGATCGGTTGATTTCTCCGCCGCTATCTTGGCGAAATCCCCGCCGTTCTGCAGGTCGGCCAGGACTTGCTTGGCCTCGGCTTCTTCCTTGACCAGGATGTGGCGGGCCTTGTACTGCTTGCCGGCATCGCCGCCTTGCTGGACCTTGACCCGCTCATACTCCTTGGCCACGTCCGCATCGCTGGGCTGAGTCTTTTTGTTGATGTCTTCGAACAGCACCCCGAGGATGATCTGCTGTTTGGCCAGTTCGAGCTGGAGCTGGTAGTCGGGATTCTTGTCGAGTTTGCGCTTGAGCGCTTCCTGGTAAAGGATTTCGCGCGTGATCATGATCTCGCGGAGGTTCTCGCGAAATTCCGGGCCGTCCTGCTGCTGGCCCTGACTTTGCGCGATTTGCGCTTTGGCGACAAAGTCGATGCGGGCCTGCGAGATCGGTACGCCGTTCACGACGGCCGCGTTTTTCTGCTTGGTGTCGGCAGCGTAGCCGGCCGGAAACACAGCGAGGCAGGTGGCGGCCAGGGCAAGCAGCAGTGCGGGTTTGACCAAATACATTGCAGTTCCTTTGGGTGACGGGAGTTGAACTTGGGCGGCAGATTTCTCGGGATGTTTTCTTGATTTTTCAGCTTCAGCGTTCAACCCTTGGCTGAAGGTCCCAATTCTTCAGGGGCGTAAGCCTGGATCGCCAGCGCGTGAATCCGTCCCGGCATCAGGTCCGACAGCGCCTGATACACGAGCCGATGGCGGGCGACCGCTGGCTTGCCGGCGAATTCGCGCGACACGATCACGAGCTGGTAATGCCCGCCGCCGTCCTTCGCCCCGGAGTGTCCGGCGTGTTCGTGGCTTTCGTCGAACACTTCCAGGGAATCGGGGGCGAGCGGGGCAAGACGCTCGCGGATCAGGTCTGCGGTGGTCACTTTGGGAAGACCTTGCGAAACGGCTTCACCGTTACCTTGGCGAACACACCCTCGGTGACGTAGGGGTCCGCATTGATCCATGCCTTGGCCTCCTCGAGCGAGCCGAATTCGGCGACGATCAGGCTTCCGCTCATTCCGGCAGGGCCCGGGTCGATGCTGTCAATTGCGGGGAACGCGCCGCCGATGATCAATTTGCCGGCGGCGATCAATTCGTCCACCCGCTTCAGGTGGGCGGGCCGCGCGGCGGTACGCTTCTGCAGGCTGTTCGGTATGTCCTCGCCGACGATTGCATACAGCATCTTTTTAGTTCCTCTCCTCCGATTCGATGTAACGGCTCAGCATCAGGCCCTGGGCCAGGACAAATATCAGCATCAACCCAATCCCGCCGAACACCTTGAAATTGACCCAGACGTCGTTCTCACAGGTGGCCTTCGCGCTGACCTCGTTCGCGCAGAAACTCTCCGCGAACTGAAACGCAACATAAAGGTTGGCCGCACCCATCAGCGCGAAAAACACGACCCAGCTCAGGTTCAGTTTCTGCCATACCGGGTCGGGAAGGGTGATCTGCTTTTCCATCATGGCGCGGATGAGGTTCTTGCGGAGTAACAGTTCCGAGCCGAGCAGGATGCTGCCGAAAAGCCAGTATAGCACCGTCGGTTTCCACTTTATGAAGGTGTCGTCGTGCAGCCATAGTGTGGCTCCGCCGAACACCACGATGATCGCGAGACTTGCCCACAACATGTTGTCCACCTTGCGATGGCGTGTCCATGACCAACCTACCTGAACGATAGTGGCGGCGATGGCCACCGCAGTTGCGGTGTAGATACCCCAGACCTTGAAGGCGAGGAAGAACAACAGGACCGGGAAGATATCGAACAGGAACTTCATGATCGTCGGAGAAAAATGGTGGCGGGCATTATGTACGGGCGGGCCCTGGTTGTCCATCCGCGGCAGGCGGGTGCCGATGCTAAGATTGCGGCATTGATTTGAGTTCGCTACCAGGAGAGGAGTTCGCGATGGCGCAGGTCAAACTGGTAAATTACGAGGAAGCGTCCGCCGGAAGTGCGCGCGGTATTCGACGACATCATGGCCTCGCGCAAAACCGACTACATCAACAACATCTGGCGCGCACTGGCGGTACATCCGCCTTTGCTGAAGCGCTTCTGGGGACAGATGAAGGAAGTCATGGTCAAGCCTTCGCGCTTCGATCCGCTCACCAAGGAGCTGCTCTATCTCGCGGTGAGCGTCACCAACAACTGCGAGTACTGCATCAACTCCCATAGCTTCGCCGCCCGCAAGCACGGGATGGACGACGCGATGCTCGCCGAATTCAATGAAATCGTCGCGCTCGCCAATGCCGGCAACCGGTTGACGATGGGTTTGCAGGTCGAGGTCGACGAGCGATTCAAGCCCGATCGGTCGGCCGAGCCCTGGGTGGTATCGCGCGCAAAGCCGGCCAAAGGCCGGCGAAAAAAGCGTTGACGCAAAGGACGCAAAGGTACGCAAAGGACGCAAAGAAGAATGAAATGATCGAAACACGAGAAGGACGGTATGGAACTGGAACAGGTGATCAGGGAACGCTATAGTTGCCGCAAGTTTCTGCCAAATCCGGTGCCGAGGCAGACCATCGACCGGATTCTCGACTTGGCGCAGCAAACACCTTCCTGGTGCAACTGCCAACCCTGGCAGGTCGTGCTGGTAACCGGCGGGGCCGTCGCAAGCTTTCGCGACAACCTTTTGGCGCATGCCGCTGCAGGCAATCCGCCGAAGCCGGATTTCCCGTTCCCGTTGCGCTACGAAGGCATCTACCGTGAACGGCGCAAGGTCTGCGGCGTGCAGCTCTACCAGGCGCTGGGCATCGGCCGCGAGAACAGGCAGGGGGCGGAGCAACAACGGCTGGAGAACTTCCGCTTTTTCGATGCACCGCACGTGGCGCTGGTCACCACAGAAGAGGAACTCGGCCTTTACGGCGCGGTGGACTGCGGGCTGTATGTCGCCAACTTCATGCTCGCGGCAAAGAATTTCGGCGTGGACTCGATTGCCCAGGCCGCGCTGGCTTCGTACCCAGACTTAATCCGCAGTCGCTTTGGTCTGCCGGCGAACCGCAAGCTGGTCTGCGGCATTTCCTTCGGGTACGCCGATGCCGAACATCCAATCCACCAGTACCGAACCGAACGGACCCCCGTTGCAGAAGTGGCAACCTGGTTCGAATGAAGCAGGAGACCAAACATATGTCGGGACCGCTCAGTTTCGACCTCAAAGGCAGAGTGGTGATGATCACCGGGGCCGGCCGCGGCATCGGCAAGGCGATCGCGCTGGCCTGTGCGCATGCTGGTGCGGATCTCGCGCTCGGTAGCCGTCATGTGGAGGAGTGCGAGCAGGTCGCCGTTGCTTGCCGCAAGTTGGGCATTCGGGCACGTGCCTGGACACTGGATGTGGCGCGCCTGCCCAGCATTCGCAAGTTCGTGGACGGTGCGCTTGCCGAGTTCGGCCGCGTAGACGTACTGGTGAACAACGCGGGGCTCACGATCGTCAAGCCGGCGGAAGATCTCTCGGAAGAGGAGTTCGACACGGTATGCGACATCAATTTCAAGGCGCCGTATTTCACTTCCGCGATGGTGGCGAAAAGCATGATCGAGCGCGGCGTGAAGGGCTCGATCATCAACATCAGCTCGCAGGTCGGCCATGTCGGTGGACCGTTGCGCTCAGCGTATGCGGGGGCGAAAGGCGGCCTCAACTCGCTGACGCGCTCGCTGGCGGCGGAGTGGGCGCGGCACGGCATCCGCGTCACTGGGGTTTCCCCCACTTTCACCCGTACAGAGATGATGGAGCGTGCGGCGCAGAACCCGGAATTCAGGAAGAACTTCGAGAAGGTGCCGCTCGGCCGGCCGGCCGAGCCCGAGGAAATCGCCGCCGCGGTGATTTACCTTGCAAGCGACGCCGGACGCTTTGTCACCGGCCACACCTTGCTGGTGGACGGCGGCTTTACTGCGATATGACGCTTTCGCACTCCGCTGTCCAGTGCGCGGGCGTGCCGATCCTGAATCCCGCGCCTTCCAGTTTCTTGTTTGCCAGACTCAGTAACGCCTTGTCTTTTGTGATCAGCCAGTCGGCCTGCGCGTCGCGAGCCAGTTCAAGAAATTTCTGATCGGCAGGATCGGCGCAGCGCGGAAGAGGTGAGAGCAGCTTGGTGTCCACCCGGTATGTACAGTTGCGGACTTGAGTGAACAGTGCATTGCGGGTGGCCTCATCCAGTTCGAATTCGGGATAGGCGAGCACGCGGCCGAGTTCCTCGAGACAGGCCGGGTTTACTGCAATTCGGACCAGCCCGTCCCTGCGCGCCGATTTGATTGGCACGACCGCGGGATCGTCGAAGACCAGCCAGTCCAGCCAGATATTCGTATCGAGGACGATCTGCATGGTGAAGGCGGTCCGGCGCGCGGCTGTGTGAATATTAGAACTGTTCGTCGTCGCGCAGATAACGCCACTGCCCGAGCGGCAGTTCGCCAAGGTTCACGCGGCCAATGCGTACGCGCTTGAGGCCGGTAACGCGCAGCCCGACCAGTTCGCACATGCGCCGGATCTGGCGTTTCTTGCCTTCGTGCAAAACGAAACGCAATTGATCGCGGTTCTGCCAGGCGACCTGCGCAGGTTTTAGAGCGGCGCCGTCGAGGCTCAGGCCGTGGTTGAGCAGGCGCAATCCCCTGTCGTCCAGCCGTCCTTCTACGCGCACCAGGTATTCTTTGTCGATGTGCGAATCCTCGCCGATCAGGCGCCTGGCGGTACGCCCGTCCTGGGTGAACACCAGTAATCCGGTGGAATCGATATCGAGCCGGCCGGCCGGCGCCAGACCTTTGAGGTGTTCGCGGGTAAAGCGTTTTGCCGGATCGTTGCCGGCGTAATGCGCGGCAGGGGTGATCAGCGTGACGGCCGGGCGGTAGCCATCCTCCGCCTGTGCGGAGACATAGCCGACCGGCTTGTGCAGCAGGATGGTGACCCGGGACAGGGCCTCCGCGCGCTTGTCGAGGGTAATCTTCTGCGACGGGTCGATGCGCGCGCCGAGTTGATCGACCTTGACGCCATCCACATAGACCCAACCACGCTCGATGTAATCGTCGGCTTCGCGCCGGGAACAGATGCCGCGTTCGGACATCAGCTTGGAAACGCGAACCTTGTCTGGTTCCGTGGGCGAGGGAGATTCTCCCGGCGCCGGGTAGCTTCGCTGTGACGGAGACGTGGGGGCGGGCGGGCCGGAACGTGAAGGTTCGCCGGTTTTGGCGACGCGTGAGCGCTGGACACGCTTGGCGCGCGTCGACAGCGGCGCGGCCGGGCGGTCCAATGCGCCACTTGGCTTGCGCAGGGTCTCGCGTCCGCTCAAGCGGTGGCGACCAGCTCGCGCAACACAGCCTCTCCCCGGCCCTCTCCACGCAAACCGTAGAGAGGGGGACAGAGAGCGAACTCGCCGCTAGGCGGCGGCGACGAGTTCGCGCAGTACATACGGGAGGATGCCGCCGTGTCGGTAGTAGTCCACTTCGATCGGGGTGTCGATGCGCAGCAGCACCTTTACTTCGGCGCGGGAGCCGTCACTGCGCTTGACCACCAGCTTGAGGTCCTGCTGCGGCCTGAGTTCACCCTCGACGCCCAGAATGTCAAACTCCTCGTCACCCTTGATTCCCATCAACTCGACCGAATCGGAACCCTTGAACTGCAGCGGCAGCACGCCCATGCCGACCAGATTGGAACGGTGAATGCGCTCGAAGCTCTTGGCGATGACCGCCTTCACTCCCAGCAATTGCGTGCCTTTGGCCGCCCAGTCTCGCGAGGAACCGGTGCCGTACTCCTCGCCGGCAAAAACCACGGTGGGCGTTCCCTGGACGATGTATTTCATCGCTGCGTCGTAAATGGACATCTGTTCGCCCGAAGGCTGGAACAAGGTGACGCCGCCTTCGACCCGCGAACGATCCGGCCTTGGGGGCATCATCAAGTTCTTGATGCGCACGTTGGCAAACGTGCCTCGCATCATCACGTCGTGGTTGCCGCGGCGCGCGCCGTAGGAATTGAAGTCGGCTTTCGCGACCCCGTTGGCGATCAGGTACTTTCCGGCGGGCGAGTTCTCCGAAATCGAACCGGCCGGACTGATGTGATCCGTCGTGACCGAGTCACCGAAGATGCCCAGCACGCGGGCGCCGAGGACGTTGCCGGTTCGCCCCGGCTGCATGCTGAAGTCGCGAAAGAAAGGGGGTTCCGCGATGTACGTGGACTTGGGCCAGTTGTACACCTGACCCGAAGCGGAGGGCACGCCCTGCCACAGCGGATTGTCCTTTCCGGGATTCGAGTACAGCCGGCGGAAGGTCTTGGCATCCATCGCGTATTTCATGCAGTCGTAAATTTCCTGGCTGCTGGGCCAGACGTCGCCTATCCAGACGTCCTCGCCCTTTGTGCCCGTGCCCAGCGGTTCGCTCATCAGGTCCTTGAGCATGGTGCCGGCGATGGCATAGGCCACCACCAGCGGCGGCGAGGCGAGGAAGTTGGCGCGCAGGTTGGGATGGATGCGCGCTTCGAAATTACGGTTGCCGGAAAGTACCGCCGCACCGATCAGGTCGTTCCTGACGATCGCCTCTTCGATCGGCTCTGCCAGCGGCCCGGCGTTGCCTATGCAAGTGGTGCAGCCGTAGCCGGCGAGGTAGAAACCGAGCTTTTCAAGATAAGGCAGCAGGCCCGCTTTGATGAGGTACTCGGTCACCACACGCGATCCAGGAGCGAGCGAAGTCTTGATGTGTTTCTTCACGGTGAGGCCGCGCTCGGTTGCTTTCTTTGCCAGCAGGCCCGCTGCCAGCAGCACGCTGGGGTTGGAAGTATTGGTGCACGACGTGATCGCGGCGATGATGACGTCGCCCGAACCGATGTCGATGCCGTCGCGGGTATTGAAGCGCCGTTTCAGGTCGTCGCTTTTCTTGGCGAAGCCGTTTTCCGCCACCGGCTTGGAGAACAGTTCGGCGAACTTCGCTTTCACGGCTCCGATCTCGATGCGATCCTGCGGGCGCTTGGGTCCGGCCAGCGATGGCGCAACCGTGGACAGGTTCAACTCCAGGACCTGGCTGTAGTCGATCTGGCCTTTCCTGGGGATGCCGTACAGTTCTTGTGCCGTGAAGTAGGACTTGAACGCTTCGATTTCCTCGGAAGTGCGGCCGGTGCCCTTGAAGTACTCGATGGTGGCGTCGTCTACCGGGAAGAAACCCATGGTGGCGCCGTACTCGGGCGCCATGTTGGCGACGGTGGCGCGGTCGGGCAGCGACAGGTTTTCCACGCCTTCGCCGAAGAATTCGACAAACTTGCCCACCACCTTTGCCCTGCGCAGCATTTCGGTGATGGTCAGAACCAGGTCGGTGGCGGTGACGCCGCCGCGCAGTGCGCCCTTGAGATTGACGCCGACCACGTCGGGCGTGAGGAAATAGACCGGCTGGCCGAGCATGCCGGCCTCGGCCTCGATGCCGCCCACGCCCCAACCGACCACGCCGATGCCGTTGATCATGGTGGTGTGGCTGTCGGTACCGACCAGGGTGTCGGGATAGTAAATGCCATCCTTGGCGTGCACGCCGCGCGCCAGGTACTCGAGATTCACCTGGTGCACGATGCCCACACCCGGGGGCACGACTTTGAACGTGTCGAACGCCTGCATGCCCCACTTCATGAACTGGTAGCGCTCCTTGTTCCGCTGGAATTCCAGTTTCATGTTGAGGTCCAGGGCTTCCTGGCTGCCGTAGTGGTCCACCTGCACCGAGTGGTCCACTACCAGGTCCACCGGCACCAGCGGTTCGATCATTTTCGGATTCCTGCCCAGCTTGCCGGCCACGCCGCGCATCGCGGCCAGGTCCGCGAGCAGCGGCACGCCGGTGAAATCCTGCAACACGATGCGCGCCACCACGAACGGGATTCTCCGCGGTGCGCGGCGCATTCGGTTGCCAGCCGGCCAGCTGCCTGACGTGTTCTTCGGTCACTTTCTTGCCATCCACGTTGCGCAACACCGCCTCGAGCACGATGCGGATGGAAACCGGCAGGCGCGAAATCCTGCCGATGCCGGTCTTCTCCAGTGCAGGCAGCGAATAGAACTTCGCCTTCCTGCCGGGAGCTGGGGCGAATTCATGCAGGGTGTTGAACAAGTTGTGACTCATGGCGTCTCCAGGATGAAAACCGGTCAGTTGGGGCACGGGGCCAGCCGCAGGCCGTTGATGATGTCCAGGATCGGCGACCTCGGTGCCGAAGCCTCTTTTTTCTGATCCTGAGTATCGGAGTAGGTGTCCGCGGTGGCGACAACCCGGCCGCTGACCTCGACCAATTGGTCCTTCCAGCGGCACGCTCCAGAATATTGCGCGCGGCCCGCCTGCCACTCGATCTTCCAGTTGCTGCATTGTGTCTTCTGGTCGCGCGAAAGAAAGCCGTTGACCGGCGACATCGGGTCGGCGATGTCCGCTGCGGTGATGCAGAAGCGGCCGATCAGGTTGGCGGCCATGCCGCCCGAGCGCGTGAATTCCCAGGTTCCGGGTTGCATTGGATTGGAGTCCGCCTGAGCCGGAGCGGAGAGCACGACGCCAAGTAAAAGGATCAACGCGGGTCGCATTTGCGGATCAGATGACCATCATATCCACGAATTCGTTGACCGGCGTTTCAGCGAGTTTCCTGGGCTCCTGGCAGAGTTCCAGAATCGCCTTCTGCTGCTTCGCCGGAAAGCGGCGTGCGAGGTTGGTCTTGAATTTCTCGACCAGTACCGGCATGCCTTCCTTGCGGCGGCGCTTGTGGCCGATCGGGAATTCGACCACGACTTCCTTCAGGCGGGTTGCGTCCTTGAACTCGACGGTGATGCCGTTGGCGATCGAGCGCTTTTTCGGGTCGTGGTAGTCGCGGGTGAACTGCTTGTCCTCGACGCAGATCATCTTGTCGCGCAGTTTGTCGATGCGCTGATCGGCGGCCACGTTGTCTTCGTAGTCGGCGGCAGTCAGGCGGCCGAAGATCAGTCGGAACCGCCACCATGTACTGGATGCAATGGTCGCGATCGGCCGGGTTGTTCAAGGGGCCTTTCTTGTCAATGATGCGGATCGCCGCCTCGTGCGTGCGGATGGTTATTTTCCTGATGTCGTCGAGACGATCCTTCAACTGCGGATGCAACTGCATGGCACATTCGACTGCGGTCTGCGAATGGAATTCCGCCGGGAAGGAAATCTTGAACAGCACGTTTTCCATGACGTACGAACCGTAGGGGCGCTGGAACTTGAATTCCTTGCCCTTGAACAGCACGTCGTAGAAACCCCAGGTCTTTGCCGTCAGGGCCGACGAATAACCCATCTCGCCGGTACGGGCGATCATCGCCAGCCTGACTGCGCGGCTCGTGGCATCCCCCGCCGCCCAGCTCTTGCGCGAACCGGTGTTGGGGGCATGGCGATAGGTGCGCAGGCTTTGACCGTCCACCCAGGCCAGCGAGACCGCATTGATGATCTCTTCGCTGGACAGGCCAAGCATGCCTGCCACGACAGCGGTGGAGGCCACTTTGACCAGCACAACGTGGTCGAGGCCGACTTTATTGAAGCTGTTTTCCAGCGCGAGGCAGCCCTGGATTTCATGCGCTTTGATCATCGCCGTGAGCACGTCCTGAACCGTGAGCGGCTTCCTGCCGACCGCCACTGCGTTACGCGACAGCCAATCGGCGGTCGCGAGAATGCCGCCCAGGTTGTCGGACGGATGCCCCCATTCCGCGGCCAGCCAGGTGTCGTTGAAATCCAGCCAGCGGATCATCGCGCCGATATTGAACGCGGCTTGCACCGGATCGAGCTGGAACGGCGTTCCGGGCACCTTGGCGCCATTGGGCACGATGGTGCCGGAACGACCGGCCCCAGCAGCTTGGTGCAGGCCGGGTACTCGAGCGCCTCGAAGCCGCAGCCAAGCGTATCCATCAGGCAGTAGCGCGCGGTTTCGTAAGCCTCCTTGCTCTTGATCTGTACTTGGTCACGTAGTCGGCAATGTCGACCAGGACCTGGTCGGGTTTGGGAGCGGACGTTGGAGATGGGTGCTGACATTGCTTACCTGTTGCGATCAAGTGTTATGAATTTGGCCTGGATGCCCCAATGACGGTGAGGGGTGAGGCGTGATGCAGCAGGCGAGGAGGCCTGCGCCGCTTTTTCCCCTCACCCCTGACTCCTTACCCCTCACGCCTCACTGTCTCTTGCCGATCGGCACCCACTTCGAATTCTCCGGGCCGGTGTAGTTGGCGCTGGGGCGGATGATCTTGCCGTCGATGCGCTGCTCGATCACGTGGGCGGTCCATCCGGAAGTGCGGCTGATGACGAAGATCGGAGTGAACATCGCGGTCGGCACCCCCATCATGTGATAGCTGGTGGCGCTGTACCAGTCCAGGTTCGGGAACATCTTCTTCTCCCGCCACATGACCTGTTCCACGCGCTCCGAGATGTCGAAGAGCTTCATGTCGCCCGCGTCCTTCGAAAGCCGCCGCGCGACTTCCTTGATCACCTGGTTGCGCGGGTCGCCGGTGGTGTACACCGGGTGGCCGAAACCGATGATGATTTGCTTCTCGGCAACGCGCCTGACGATATCCGCTTCGGCGTCGTCCGGGTTGTCGTAGCGCCCGATCGTGTCGAATGCGAATTCGTTGGCGCCGCCATGCTTCGGTCCTTTGAGCGCGCCGATCGCGCCGACTACCGCCGAATACATGTCGGAGCCCGTGCCGGCGATGACGCGCGCGGCGAACGTGGAGGCGTTGAACTCGTGTTCGGCGTAGAGGATCAGGGAGGTATGCATCGCCCGCTCCCAAAGCGCCGACGGCTTCTTGCCGTGCAGCAGGTGAAGGTAATGACCGCCGATGGAATCGTCGTCGGTCTCGACTTCGATGCGCCGTCCTGAGTGCGAAAAGTGATGCCAGTAGAGCAGCATCGAGCCGAAGCTGGCCATCAGTCCGGTCGGCGATGTCACGCGCCTCGGTGAGTTTATGGTCCTGATGTTCGGGGAGCACGGCGCCCAGGACGGAACAGCCGGTTCGCAGCACGTCCATGGGGTGTGCGTTCGCCGGGATGCACTCCAGGATGTCCTGAACCGATGCCGGCAGGCCGCGCAGTGCCTTGAGCTTGCGTTTGTAAGCCGCCAGTTCGGCGACGGTGGGCAGCCTGCCGTACACCAGGAGATAGGCGATTTCTTCGAACTCGGCTTCCTCCGCGAAATCCAGGATGTCGTAACCGCGATAGTGAAGGTCGTTGCCGGTGCGGCCGACCGTGCATAGTGCGGTGTTGCCGGCCGGGACTCCGGAGAGCGCAACCGACTTCTTCGGCTTGGGGGTGAGTTGGGTCGCTTCGCTCATTTTCCCTTTTCCTTCGCGAAAAGTTGGTCCAGTTTCGATTCGAACCTGTGGTAGTCGAGGTAGTCGTAGAGCTCATTGCGGGTCTGCATGATATCAACCACGCTCTTCTGCGTACCTTCGCGTCGGACCGTCTCGTAAATCTTGAGCGCCGCCTGATTCATTGCGCGGAAGGCCGACAGCGGATAGAGCACCAGCGAGACGTTTGCGCCGCGCAATTCTTCCACGGTGAAAAGCGGCGTGGCGCCGAATTCGGTAATGTTGGCAAGCACCGGAACCTTGACCGCGTCGGCGAATTTCCGGTACATCGACAGTTCCGTCACTGCCTCGGGGAAAATCATGTCGGCGCCCGCTTCCACGCAGGCCCGGGCGCGCTCGATCGCGGCGTCCAGGCCCTCGACGGCGAGCGCGTCCGTGCGCGCCATGATCACGAAATCCGGATCGGTGCGTGCGTCCACCGCCGCCTTGATGCGGTCCACCATTTCGTCGCCGGGACACGATTTCCTTGCCCGGCCGGTGACCGCAGCGCTTGGACTGGACCTGGTCCTCGATGTGCATCGCGCCGGCGCCGAACTTGATGAACGACTTGACCGTGCGGGCGATGTTGAAGGCACCGCCGAAGCCGGTGTCCGCATCCACTAGCAGCGGCAGGCTGCATGCATCCGTGATGCGGCGCACGTCGGTCAGCACGTCGTCGAGCGTGGTGATGCCCAGGTCGGGCACGCCCAGCGAACCGGCGGCGACCCCGCCGCCGGACAGGTAGATGGCCTTGTAGCCGGTGCGTTCGGCAAGCCGGGCATGGTAGGCGTTGATCGCCCCGATCACCTGCAGCGGTTTTTCCGCCGCGACCGCGGCGCGGAATTTCGCTCCGGCTGACATGGGGTTGCTCATTGCTCTAAGTCCTTTGAAGCGTTCAACGCAGAGGACGCGGAGGATTCATTTCAATACCCCTTTTTGGTGTACGCAGAGGGAAAACAGATGAAGGCAGAGTGCCAAATGCGGGACAGCAATCTGCCTCGCGTCGGCAAGTCTGCGCATTGTCTGGATGGTCCCAGTGTCTTCGTCGGTTCACTCGGCTTTTCCTCTGCGGCCTTTGCGTCCTTTGCGGTGGGAGTTTTCAGTTGAATAACGCACGCTCGCCCGCGAACAGCACTTTTCCCGGGTGGGTCATCGGCGGGTTGCAAGCCGGATCATTTGAGCAAGTGCTTGATTGCGTCGCGCTCTTCCTCCAGTTCCTTTAGCGTGGCGTCCATCTTGCTGCGGCTGAACTCGTCGATCACCAGGCCCTTGATCATCTGATACCGGCCTGCCGAACAGGTCACTGGGAACCCGTAGAGGGTGCCCTCGGGAATGCCGTAGGAGCCGTCGGAGGGGATGCCCATGGTGACCCACTTGCCGTTGGTGCCGATCAGCCAGTCGCGCACATGGTCGATCGCAGCATTGGCGGCCGAGGCAGCGGAGGAAAGGCCGCGCGCCTCGATGATCGCGGCACCGCGCTTGCCCACGGTCGGAATGAATACGGTGCGGTACCACTGCTCATCGTTGACGAACTTGGGAGCCGGCTTGCCGCCGATGGTGGCGAAACGGTAATCGGGATACATGGTAGGGGAGTGGTTTCCCCAAACGATCATTTTCTCGATCGAACCGACCGGCATTCCGGTCCTGGCGGCAAGCTGCGACAGCGCGCGGTTGTGGTCCAGACGCAGCATCGCCGTGAAGTTCTCGCGCGGCAGGTCTGGCGCGCTCCTCATCGCGATGTAGGCGTTGGTATTTGCAGGGTTCCCGACCACCAGCACTTTCACGTTGCCGCTGGCCGCGTCGTTCAATGCCCGGCCCTGCCCGGTAAAGATCGCGCCATTGGCTTCCAGCAGGTCCTTGCGTTCCATTCCCTTGGAACGGGGCCGGGCGCCGACCAGAAGCGCTACGTCCGCGTCCCGGAATGCGACTTTCGGATCGGAGGCCGAGACCATTCCGGCGAGCAACGGAAACGCACAGTCCTCCAACTCCATCATCACCCCATTGAGCGCCGCCTGCGCCTTCTCGTCCGGGATCTCGAGCAACTGCATGATGACCGGCTGATCCTTGCCCAGCATCTCACCGCTGGCGATGCGGAACAGGAGGCTGTAACCGATCTGGCCGGCGGCACCGGTTACTGCGATTCGGAGGGGCGGCTTCATGGCTGGAGGCTCCTGCGTTTTGGTGAGAGCTTCTTATCAATAAAACAGGCGATTAGCGGCACGTGACGAATAGGCCTCGCGGGCCGGTCCGATCCCCGTCCGGGCGCTCGGACGGGGCTATTTTTGCCACGCATCATAGCGATTCGGATTGGACAGTGTCAAACAAGTCATGTATCTTATAAAAGACATCTGTTCTCGTGGACGGCAAACGGAAAATCGTGCTAAAAACGCGCGGCAACATGAAGCCCGCCGCCAATGCGCCTGCCTTTCAACCGCTATACCGGCAGATCAAGAGTCTGATCACCCAAAGCCTGGTAACGGGGGAGTGGCGTCCGGGCGATCTGATCCCCAGCGAAATCGACCTTGCCGGCCGCTTCAGCGTCAGCCAGGGAACGGTACGCAAGGCCATCGGCGAGCTTGCCGGCGAGAACCTGCTGGTGCGCCAGCAGGGCAAAGGCACTTTCGTTGCTTCCCATTCAGAGGAGCGCAGCCAGTTTCCGTACCTGCGCATGTCGCCGGACCGCGGTGCCCTCGATTCACTCGCAGCGACCCTGATCGATTTCCGCAAGGTCAAACTGGACAGCGTCTCGGCGAAGAAACTCGATCTGGCCTCCGGCGCCAGCGCATTCCTGATTACGCGCGTGCTGGCAGTCTCCGGCAAGAGTGCGGTGTACGAAGAGGTCCGCCTGCCGGCGATCCTGTTCAAGGGACTGACGGTGGGAACCATCGAGCACCATCACTGCATGCTCTACAGCATGTACGAATCCGAATTCGAAGTCCGTATCCTGCACGTCGATGAACAGCTCAAGGCCGTTGCGGCGGAAGGGGCGCCTGCCAGGCACCTCGGGGTCGCGAAAGGCGCGCCAATTCTGGCGATCGAGCGCGTGGCCTATACTTACGCGGACAAGCCGGCCGAGCATCGTCGCAGTTTCTGCAATACCCGTGAGCACCATTACCGCAACCGCATTATCTAGCCGCCGGCGCCCGCTCCTTGCTGCGCGACTGGCCACCAGGACCTACTGATGATCGCCAGCGATCGCCCGAAATACCTCGATCTCACGAAAATCCGGCAGCCAGTACCGGCCATCGTATCGATTCTCCACCGAATCAGCGGCGCCACATTATTCCTGTTCGCGGGCGTGCTGTTGTATCTGTTCCAGGAGAGCCTGTCGTCGCCGGAGAGCTATGTGCGTTTCCGTGCGGTTACCGACCATTGGCTGGCGAAGCTGTTCCTGACCGGCATATTGTGGGCTTTCCTGCACCATTTCTTTGCGGGGCTGCGCTACTTGCTGCTCGATATGGACATCGGTTCAGAACTCAGGACCACGCGGGCAATGAGTTGGGGCGTGCTGGGGACGAGCCTTGCGCTGACGGTGGTCCTGGGGATATGCCTGTGGTGAAGCACGTCGTCGGCGCCCACTATGGGCTCAGGGACTGGCTGGTACAACGCGTCACTGGGGTGCTGATGGCTGTATACGCCGTCGTGTTCGTAGGCATCCTCCTGATCTGCCCGCCGCAGCATTACGGCGAGTGGCGCGCGCTGTTCGAAAACCAGCCGATGCGCATGGCGACTTTCCTGTTCTTCGTCAGCCTTTTCTGGCACGCGTGGATCGGTGTGCGCGATATCCTCATGGACTACATCAAACCCACGTCGGTGCGGCTCGGCCTGGAAATCGTGGTGGCTGTGCTTCTGGTCGGTTATGCCGGCTGGGCGATTCAGATTCTCTGGAGTTTCCAGCAATGACGACCCCGGTAAGAAAATTCGATGCGGTGATCGTTGGTGCCGGCGGTGCCGGAATGCGCGCGTCGCTGCAGCTGGCCGAGGCCGGTTACAAGGTTGCCGTGCTTTCGAAAGTGTTCCCGACCCGCTCGCATACGGTGGCAGCCCAGGGCGGTATCGGTGCCGCACTCGGCAACATGGGCGAAGACAACTGGATGTGGCACATGTACGACACCATCAAGGGTTCGGACTGGCTTGGCGATCAGGACGCCATCGAGTTTCTTTGCCGCGAGGCGCCGAATGTGGTCATCGAACTCGAGCACTTCGGCATGCCTTTCGATCGCAACCCCGACGGCACGGTGTACCAACGCCCTTTCGGTGGACACATGCAGAATTTCGGTGCCGGCCCGGCAGTGCAGCGTTCCTGCTGCGCGGCGGACCGCACCGGCCACGCGATGCTGCATACGTTGTACCAGCGTAACGTGCGCGCCAATACCCGGTTCCTGGTCGAGTGGATGGCGCTGGACCTGATCCGCGACGCCTCCGGACAGGTGCAAGGCGTGACCGCCATGGAGATGGAGACCGGCGAGGTGTCGGTGCTGCACGCGCGCGCAGTATTGTTCGCCACCGGAGGCGCCGGACGGATTTACGCCGCCAGCACCAACGCCTTCATCAATACCGGCGACGGATTGGGCATGGCGGCGCGCGCAGGAATCCCGCTCGAAGACATGGAATTCTGGCAGTTCCACCCGACCGGCGTGGCCGGCGTGGGCGTGCTGATCACCGAAGGCGTGCGCGGGGAGGGTGGTTACCTGCTGAACAAGAATGGCGAGCGCTTCATGGAGCGCTACGCACCGAACGCCAAGGACCTCGCCAGCCGCGACGTGGTGGCGCGGGCGATGGCGACCGAGATCAAGGAAGGCCGCGGCTGTGGGCCCGATGGTGATTACCTGCTGCTCAAGCTCGATCATCTCGGTGTCGAGTTGATCGAGAGCAAGCTGCCCGGCATCCGCGAGATTGCCAGGAAATTCGCCAATGTAGATCCGGTCAAGGATCCAATCCCTGTTGTCCCGACCTGTCACTACCAGATGGGCGGGATTCCCGCCAATTACCGCGGCGAAGTGGTGGCGCCGCAGGGCGGAAATCCGGAAGCGGTGGTGCAGGGCTTCTACGCCGCCGGCGAGTGTGCCTGTGCGTCGGTGCATGGAGCGAATCGGCTTGGTACCAATTCGCTCACCGACCTGCTGGTGTTCGGAAAATCCTCCGGCGACTCGATGATCCGTTTCCTGCAACAGAATCCCACACACAAAGTTCTGCCGGCCGATGCGTCGGACAGGACAATGGCGCGTTTGGCGCGCCTTGAAAATCAGAAGGACGGCGAGAGCGTGCATGAAGTCGGCGCGGAAATGCGCCGGATCATGCAGGCGCACTGCGGCGTGTTTCGCTTCCCGGACATGTTGCTGGAGGGTGTCAGGAAGATCAAGGAAACCGCGTTGCGCGTCGGCCGCACCGGGATCAGGGACAAAAGCAAGGTGTTCAACACCGCGCGCGTCGAGGCACTCGAGCTCGACAACCTGATCGAGGTCGCGGTCGCCACGCTGGTCGCGGCCGAGGCGCGCAAGGAAAGCCGGGGCGCACACGATCGTGCCGACCATCCGAAACGCGACGACGTCAACTGGCTCAAGCACAGCCTGTGGTACAAGGACACCGCCGGATCGAATACAAGCCGGTGCATCTAAAGCCGCTGACTGCGCAGACAATTGAACCGAAGATGAGAACGTACTGAAACGTGAGGCGTAAGGCGTGGGGCGTGAGGCGCAATACCCGAAGCAAAATTCCGCGACCGTTTCTTAAGGCCAACCAATGAAATTCAGGATCTATCGCTACGACCCGGACAAGGACGCCAAGCCCTACATGCAGGACTACGACGTCCAGATGCAACCGACGGAACCTATGCTTCTCGATGCGCTGATACGCATCAAGGCGGGCGACGACAGCCTGTCGCTGCGTCGATCGTGTCGCGAGGGCGTGTGCGGCTCGGATGCGATGAACATAAACGGCAAGAACGGACTGGCGTGCATCACGCGGCTGGCCGACCTCAAGGAACCGGTCGAGCTGCGGCCGCTACCCGGGCTGCCGGTGATCCGCGACCTGATCGTGGACATGTCGCAGTTCTTCAAGCAGTACCACTCGGTAAAGCCCTATCTGGTGAATAACGAACCGGCTCCCGAAAGGGAGAGGTTGCAGTCCCAGGCGGAACGAGCAGAACTCGACGGGTTGTACGAGTGCATCCTTTGCGCCTGCTGCACCACTTCCTGTCCTTCGTTCTGGTGGAACCCGGACAAGTTCGTCGGACCGGCCGGATTGTTGCAGGCATACCGCTTTCTTGCCGATTCCCGCGACCTTGCAGCCAGCGAGCGACTTGACGACCTGGAGGACCCGTACCGCCTGTTCCGCTGTCACTCGATCATGAACTGCGTGGACGTATGTCCGAAGGGGCTCAATCCGACGCGGGCGATCGGCAAGATCAAGGACCTTATGGTCAAGCGCGCCGTCTGAGCAGCGATGGCCGAGATAGACCGTGTCCGCTGGCAATGCCGGAGAGGATTGCTGGAACTGGACGTGGTACTGAGCCGGTTTTTGGACCGTCACTTCAAAGCACTGTCCCCACAGGAGCGTGCGGCGCTTAATCGCCTGCTGGACTACGCGGACAACGATCTGTGGGATTTTGTGACTCGAAAACAGGCGCCGCCCGACGCCGATACAGCGCGCATCATCAGTTTATTTGATTGATCCTTATTGCACTGCATCCCGGTGTCCCCTCCCGTAGAGAAGCTGCTAAACTTAAAGCCTTAATAGGTGTGGGATGCCAGCGAGACCATGGATAAGCAGCGCACCGCAACAATCACATTCAACGATGATCCCGCTCCCGTCGAGTTTCCGGTTCTTTCCGGGTACCCTCGGGCAGGACGTAGTGGATATCCGCACCTTGCATGGCAAGACCGGCAAGTTCACCTACGATCCCGGGTTCCTTTCCACCGCCAGCTGCCAGTCCGAAATTACCTACATCGACGGCGACGCCGGCATGTTGCTCTACCGCGGCTATCCGATCGAGCAGCTTGCCGAGCAGTGCGACTTTCTCGAAGTCTGCTATCTGTTGCTGTTCGGCGAATTACCCAACAAGCAGCAGCAGCAGCAATTCGATAATACGGTCACGCGCCACACAATGGTGCACGAGCAATTGGCGCGGTTTTACACCGGCTTCCGCCGCGACTCGCATCCGATGGCGGTGCTGGTCGGCGTGGTGGGGGCGTTATCGGCGTTCTACCACGACTCGCTCGACCTGAATAACCCGGAACATCGCAAGATATCGGCTTTCAGGCTGATCGCGAAAATGCCGACCATCGTGGCGATGGCATACAAGTACTCGATCGGGCAGCCGTTCATCTATCCGCTCAATTCGCTGTCCTACTCGGCCAATTTCATGCGCATGATGTTCGCGGTGCCGGCCGAGGAATATCAGGTCAAACCGGTGCTGGTAAGGGCGCTGGACCGGATATTCATCCTGCACGCCGATCACGAACAGAACGCCTCGACTTCCACAGTGCGCCTTGCCGGTTCCTCGGGCGCCAATCCGTTCGCCTGCATTGCGTCCGGCATTGCCTGCCTGTGGGGACCGGCGCACGGCGGCGCCAACGAAGCCTGCCTGAACATGCTCGAGGAAATTCGCGACGTGTCGCGCGTCGGCGAGTACATCAAGAAGGCAAAGGACAAGAACTCAGGTTTCCGCCTGATGGGTTTCGGACACCGCGTGTACAAGAACTACGATCCGCGCGCGAAGCTGATGCGGGATACCTGCCACGAAGTGTTGACCGAACTCGGGCTGCACGACGACAGGCTGTTCAAGCTGGCGATGGTGCTTGAGAAAATCGCGCTGGAGGACGATTACTTTGTCAGTCGCAAGCTTTATCCCAATGTGGATTTCTACTCCGGCATCGTGCAGCGCGCGCTGGGCATTCCCAACAACATGTTCACCTGCATTTTCGCGCTCGCCCGCACCGTCGGCTGGGTGGCACAGTGGAACGAGATGGTCGGCGACCCGGAGCAGAAGATCGGGCGGCCGCGCCAGCTTTACACCGGCCCGGCCAAACGTGACGTCATGCCCATCGACAATCGGTGAGAAAGAAATTGAGCGATCGGGTGATCGAGCATTTAAGTGAATATGCGATTCGAATTCCTCAATCGCCAAACTACCTAGTCACCGTCCCGAGAGGAAAATCGTCATGATGAAAGAATTCCTCGGCACCTCTTACCTGTTTGGCGGTAACGCCCCTTTCATCGAGGATCTCTACGAGACCTACCTGCAGAATCCCGATGCGGTGACACCGGAGTGGCGGCGCTACTTCGACCAGATGCAGCAGTTGCCGGGTGCGCGCGACGTAGCGCATGCGCCGATTGTCGAATCGTTCGTGCAGCGCGCACGGGCCGGGGCGCCCCGTGTGGCGCCCGCGGTGGTCGGACTCGACCGCAAGCAGGTTTCCGTGGTCCAACTGGTCGCGGAGTACCGTTTCCGCGGCGTGTTCCTCGCGCAGCTCGACCCGCTCAAGCGGCGCGAGCGCCCGCATATCCCGGAACTGGAACCCGCGTATTACGACCTGACCGAGTCCGACATGGACACGGTGTTCAACACCGGCTCGCTGATCGGCCCCGAGCAGGCGACGCTGCGCGAAATCATCAAGGCGCTGCAAGAGACTTACTGCGGCACCCTCGGCGTCGAGTACATGTATCTGAGCAGTCGGGTGGAGAAGCTGTGGATTCAGGAACATCTCGAGCCGGTTCGGGCCAAGCCCAGCTACTCCCCGGATTACAAGCGACACATTCTGGAGCGCCTCACCGCGGCCGAGGGACTGGAGAGGTACCTGCATACCCGCTATGTGGGGCAGAAGCGCTTCTCGCTCGAAGGCGGCGATATGCTGATTCCGATGCTGGACAATCTCCTGCAGCGTGCGGGCGAGGGCGGGGTGCAGGAGCTGGTGATCGGCATGGCCCACCGGGGCCGGCTCAACGTGCTGGTGAACACGCTGGGGAAAATGCCCAAGGACCTGTTCACCGAATTCGAGGGCAAGCACGACGATGCGCTGCTTGCCGGCGACGTCAAGTATCACCAGGGATTCTCGTCCGACATCATGACGCCGGGCGGGCCGATGCACCTGACGCTGGCGTTCAATCCGTCGCATCTCGAGATCGTGAATCCAGTTGTCGAAGGTTCGGTTCGGGCGCGCCAGCACCGCCGCAAGGACCGGCAGGGCAGGGAAGTGCTGCCGGTGCTGATCCATGGCGACGCCGCCTTCGCTGGCCAGGGCGTGGTGATGGAGACCTTGAACCTTTCCCAGACACGCGGCTACGGCACCGGGGGTACCGTACACATCGTCGTCAACAACCAGATCGGCTTTACCACATCCGATCCGCGCGACAGCCGCTCGACGCTGTACTGCACCGACGTCGCGAAGATGGTCGAAGCGCCGATTTTCCACGTCAACGGGGACGATCCCGAGGCAGCGATCATGGCGATCGAATTGGCGCTCGACTACCGGACCAAGTTCAAGAAGGACGTGGTTGTCGATCTGGTGTGCTTCCGCAAGCTTGGCCACAACGAGCAGGACGAGCCGATGGTGACGCAGCCGCTGATGTACAAGATCATCAACCAGCACCCGGGGACCCGCAAGCTGTACGCCGATAGGCTCTCCGCGCAGGGCGTGATCGGCCCGGACGATGCGGACCAGATAATGATGTCCTACCGCCAGGCACTCGAGGCGGGCTATCACACCAACAAGACCATCCTGTCGAACTACAAACCACCGTTCGCAGTGAACTGGAGTCCGTACAAGAACACCAAGTGGAATGAGAACGACGACACCACGCTGCCGCTTGCCGACCTGCAGGCGCTGGCGGAGAAGCTGACGACGATTCCGCCCACCTTCAAGCTCCATCCGCGGGTCGAGAAAATCATCGCCGACCGCCGCCTGATGGGGCAGGGCAAGATGCCGGTGGACTGGGGCATGGCGGAAAACCTCGCCTATGCTTCCTTGCTCAAGGACGGCTTTGCGGTGCGCATTTCTGGTCAGGACTCAAGCCGTGGCACGTTCTTCCATCGTCATGCGGTGCTGCACGATCAAAACCGCGAGAAATGGGACTCCGGAACATACACCCCGCTGCAGCACATCGCGCCCAACCAGGGCGATTTCCTGGTCGTCGACTCGGTGCTCTCGGAAGAGGCCGTGCTCGGTTTCGAATACGGCTACACGACTTCGGAGCCCAACGAGCTGGTGGTCTGGGAAGCCCAGTTCGGTGACTTCGCCAACGGGGCCCAGGTGGTGATCGATCAATTCATTGCCGCCGGCGAAGTCAAGTGGGGCCGAATCTGCGACCTGGTGATGCTGCTCCCGCACGGCTACGAGGGGCAGGGACCGGAGCATTCCTCGGCGCGACTCGAACGCTTTCTGCAATTGTGCGCCGACTACAATATCCAGGTGTGCGTGCCGGCAACGCCGGTGCAGATGTTCTTCCTGCTGCGCCGTCAGATGATCCGCCCGTACCGCAAACCGCTGATCATCTTCACTCCGAAGAGCCTGTTGCGCCACAAGGAGTCGGTTTCGCCGCTTGAAGAATTCGCCGAGAGCAAGTTCAAACCGGTGAACGGCGAATGGGATGCCGACATCAAACCGGAAAACGTGAAACGCGTGATTATCTGCAGCGGCAAGGTGTTTTATGACCTGCGCGCCGCGCGCCAGGAGCGCGCCATCAAGGACACAGCCATCGTGCGCATTGCCCAGCTCTATCCCTTCCCGCACGATGATTTCCAGGAACAGATCAATCTCTATAACAATGCCCGCGAGGTCCTGTGGTGCCAGGAAGAACCGGGCAACCAGGGCGCGTGGCACCGTATCCAGCATTATCTACTGCGCCACATGCGCGATGACCAGATTCTGGGATACGCGCTGCGGCCGTCGTCGGCGTCGCCGGCGGTCGGCTACCTGTCGTTGCACAACGAGCAGCAGAAGGAAGTGGTCAACGCCGCTTTCAGGGAAATCACCGACAACTACGTTCTTCCGGTACGGGGCGCCGGCAGAGTCGCGCGCGATCCGCGCAACGACACCTGAGTTCACGATAGGGAATAAGCATGCTGATTGAAGTCAAAGTACCGCAACTCTCGGAATCGGTCGCGGAGGCGACATTGCTGTCCTGGCACAAGAAGCAGGGCGAGTTGGTCAAGCGCGACGAGAATCTGATCGATATCGAGACCGACAAGGTCGTGCTGGAGTTGCCGGCACCTGAATCTGGTGTGCTCGCCAAGGTCATCAAGGGCGATGGCAGCACAGTCGCGAGCAACGAGGTCGTTGCCACGATCGACACCGACGGCAAGGCGGTTGCCGCGGTGATGGCATCCGCAACGACAACGGCCGCGGTGACCGCATCCAAGGCGCCGGAAAAACTGGCTTCCGCACCGGCGACGTCAGTCAAGGTGGAGGCGCCGGCGGTCATGCCTTCAGCCAGGAAAATCGCCGCGGACAACGATCTCGACACCTCGCAACTCAGCGGCAGCGGCCGCGGCGGCCGCGTCACCAAGGAAGACGTGGTGGTGAAACTTCAGTCGCCGCCGGCACCCAGACCGCCGGCGCCTTTGCCCTCACCGGTGAACGTGGATCGGATGCTCGGTGACCGCCCTGAGCAGCGCGCGCCGATGTCGAGGCTGCGCCAGCGCGTCGCAGAGCGATTGGTGCAGTCGCAATCCACCGCGGCGATCCTCACTACATTCAACGAAGTCAACATGCAGCCGGTGATGGACCTGCGCAACCGCTACAAGGACAAGTTCGAGAAGGAACACGGCGTCAAGCTCGGATTCATGTCTTTCTTCGTCAAGGCCGCCGTGTACGCGCTGAAAAAGTATCCGGTGGTCAATGCGTCGGTGGACGGCACCGACATCGTTTACCACGGATACTTCGACGTCGGCATCGCCGTGGGCAGCCCGCGCGGGCTGGTGGTGCCGATCGTGCGCAACTGCGACCAGCTGTCTTTCGCCGAAATCGAGAAGAGAATTGCGGACTTCGGCAAGCGCGCCCAGGACGGCAAGTTGACCATCGAGGAGCTGACCGGCGGAACGTTCTCGATTTCCAACGGCGGGGTGTTCGGCTCGATGCTTTCCACGCCCATCATCAACCCACCGCAAAGCGCGATCCTCGGGATCCACGCCACCAAGGAGCGGCCGGTGGTGGAAAACGGACAGATCGTGGTACGGCCGATGAACTATCTGGCGGTTTCCTACGATCACCGCATCATCGACGGCCGCGAAGCCGTGCTGTTCCTGGTGGCGATCAAGGACGCCCTCGAGGATCCCTCACGCCTGCTGCTGGAACTTTGACACCACCTCACCCCGTCCCTCTCCCCCTGAAGGCGGAGAGGGTGACGACCAGCCAATGCTGCCAACGCACCCACTGCCGCCGAAAGCTCCCTCTCCACATGTGGAGAATGCGGGGGGTGAGGTGCCTTGCCCGCGTAGTTGATTCGCGAGCAACCAATGGCGAAGACTTTTGACGTCGCAGTGATCGGCGCCGGCCCCGGCGGGTACACCGCGGCGATCCGCGCTGCGCAACTCGGCCTCAACACCGTCTGCATCGACGAGTGGAAGAATGCCAAGGGCAAGCCCAGCCTCGGGGGCACCTGCCTGAACGTTGGCTGCATCCCGTCGAAGGCGCTGCTGGAGTCGTCGGAGAATTACGAGCGCGCGCTGCACAAGTTCGGCGAACACGGCATCACGGTAAGAGATGTGGCGGTTGACATCGCGACCATGCTGGCGCGCAAGGACAAGATCGTGGATACGTTCACCGGCGGCATCGGCCTGCTGTTCCGCAAGAACAAGGTCACCTCCATGCATGGCCGCGGCCGTTTCGTTGCGGGCGGAACCGCATATCAGATCGAGGTCAGGAATGGCGATGCGGCCGAAGTAATCGAGGCCAAGCACGTGATTATTGCGACCGGCTCGGTTCCGCGGCAATTGCCGTTCGCACCGGTGGACAACGTGCGGATCGTCGACAACACCGGCGCGCTGTCGCTGCCGCAGGTGCCCAAGCGCTTGGGCGTTATCGGGGCGGGCGTGATCGGGCTGGAAATGGGCAGCGTGTGGAAGCGCCTGGGCTCGCAGGTAACCATCCTCGAGGCGCTGCCGAATTTCCTTCAGGCCGCCGACGAGCAGGTCGCCAGGGAAGCTCTGCGGGTGTTCACCAAGGTGGTCGGTCTGGATATCCGGCTGGGTGTAACAATCGGGGCGGTCAAGACGTCGAAGAAGGGTGTCGCAGTCGAATACGCCGATGCGGTGGGCGAGCAGAAGTCGGAATTCGATGTGCTCGTCGTGGCCGTCGGGCGGGCGCCGCAATCGGCAAGCGTGGGAGGGGAAACCGTTGGGCTCAAGCTCGACATCCGGGGATTCATCGAAGTCGACGATCACTGCCGCACCAATCTGGCCAATGTCTACGCAATCGGCGACGTGGTGCGCGGTCCGATGCTCGCGCATAAGTCCTCGGAAGAGGGGGTGGCCGTGGCCGAGATGATCGCCGGCCAGTCCGGACACGTGAATCTGGAGACGGTGCCGTGGGTGATCTATACGGCGCCCGAGATCGCCTGGGTCGGCAAGACCGAGCAGGAACTCAAGGCCAAGGGCGTCGAATACCGGACCGGCCAGTTTCCCTTTATCGTCAACGGCCGTGCGCGCGCCATCGGCGAAACAGCCGGCTTCGTGAAAATGATTGCGGATACCAGGACCGACCGCATCCTCGGCGTGCACATGATCGGCCCGTACGCATCGGAACTGATCGCGGAAGCCGTAGTGGCAATGGAATTCGGCGCTGCCGCCGAAGACATTGCCCGTATCGTCCACGCGCACCCGACCTTGTCCGAGGCACTGCACGAGGCAGCGCTGGGCGTGGACAAGCGCACGATCAATCTCTGATGGGCGAGCCGGCACAGGCGAACGATCGCCAGTCCTTCACCGATCACGCCCACCAGGCAGCGCAGTCGCATGGTTTCTCCCTTGATTCCGCCCAGATCGAAGTGGTCGGACATTTCCAGCGGCTGCATGACGAACTGACCCAGTCGGAGCAAGCGGGTTATTCGATGCTGAGCGTATTTATGCGCGAGCGCCCGGTCCGTGGCCTGTATCTCTGGGGTGGCGTGGGCCGAGGCAAGAGTTTCCTCATGGATGCATTCTTCGACTCGGTTGCGATGGCGCGCAAGAGCCGTGTTCATTTCCACCGTTTCATGCAGGACATCCATCATCGACTGCGCGATTTGCAGGGGGAAGAAAATCCGCTGCAGCACATCGCCGGTCACATGGCAGAGGAATATCGCCTGTTGTGTCTCGATGAATTCCATGTAACCGACATCGGTGATGCGATGCTGATGCGCAACCTGCTGCAGGGAATGTTCGACCAGGGCCTGGTGCTGGTGACGACATCCAACCAGACTCCGGACGAGCTGTATCGCGACGGACTGCAACGAGCCCAGTTCCTGCCGGCGATCGAATTGATCAAGCAGCACCTCGAGGTCGTGAAGGTCGACGGCGGTGCGGACTATCGCCTGCGGGTGCTGGAGAAGGAAGGCGTCTATCACTTTCCGCTCGATGCCGTTGCCGAAACCGCGATGGAACAGACTTTCGAAACGGTCGCGGGCACCGCCGGCCAACGCGATGTCGATCTGGAAATCGAGGGACGCGTTTTCGGAGCCAAACGTGTGGCTCCGGGTGTGGCCTGGTTCAAGTTCGAATCGGTGTGCAGCGGGCCGCGCGGTCAAGCCGATTACATCGAGCTGGCACGACGATTCCATACCGTCCTGATTTCGCAACTGCGGCGCTTCGCTGCCGGGGACGCCGACCGGCGCCGGCGCTTTACCTGGTTGGTGGACGAGTTCTACGACCGTCGCGTCAAGTTGATTGTGTCCGCGGAAGATCGGCTGCCCGAGCTGTTCGGCGCGGCTGGCGCCGGCACGGAAACGGATCGCATCGTCAGCCGGCTTACCGAAATGCAGACCCGCCAGTACCTGAGCGAGCCGCACCTTTCTTGAGCCCCCTCTCCCCGGCCCTCTAAATGGGCACTCCGGGCTTCGCCAGGGTGTCCCGCGAGGGGAGAGGGAGTCTGAACGCCGAAGGGCCTTGAAACCCTCTCGCCCCCGGTGGGACAAGGGCACACTTGAAGCGGAGCAGAGAGTTGGAGAGAGGGGGTGCTTCGTAGTGAGATACAAGTTTTAGTCTGATCCAAGAGGAAACGATGACGACCCTGAAGGCCTACCGGATATTCAACGAGAACGGCAAGGTGGCTGGCCGCTTCACGGACATGAAGCTTGACGAGCTCGACGCCGGCGACGTCGTCATCAGGGTTGCCTACTCGAGCGTCAACTTCAAGGATGCGCTCGCTGCCACTGGCGCCGGCAAAATCATCCGCCGCTTCCCCTGCGTGGGCGGCGTCGACCTGTCCGGAACGGTGGTGGAGTCCAATGATGCGCGCTTCAAAAAAGGCGATCCCGTAATTGCGACCAGTTACGATATCGGGGTTGCGCACGACGGCGGCTATGCCGGGTACGCCCGCATTCCCGCCGCCTGGGTGGTGCCGATGCCCAAGGGGCTGGATCTGTTCGAAGCGATGGCGCTGGGAACTGCGGGCTACACCGCCGCACTCGCGGTCGAACGCATGGAGCACGAGGGCCTGAAACCGGCTAACGGTCCGGTAATCGTGACCGGCGCCACCGGCGGCGTGGGAAGTATCGCGGTGGACATTCTTTCCGCATGCGGCTATCGCGTGGTCGCGCTCACCGGCAAGGAAGCGGAAAGCGATTACCTGAAACGTATCGGCGCCGCCGAAGTCATGCTTAGAAGCAGCCTCGATCTTTCCAGGATCAAGCCGCTCGACAAGGCCACCTGGGCCGGCGCGGTGGACAACCTCGGCGGCGACGTGCTGTCATGGATCGCCAGCACCATGCAGGTGGGCGGCGCGCTGGCGAGCATCGGGCTCGCGGCCAGCCATACTTTCAACGCCACGGTGATGCCGTTCATCCTGCGCGGTGTCAGCCTGCTGGGTGTGGACTCCGTGAACACGCCGATGGCACTTCGCGAGAAAGTCTGGCGGCGCCTCGGGACCGATCTCAAACCGCGGCGGCTGCAGAGCATCGCCACCACGGTAAACTTTGCCGATCTGCCCGGCGTGTTCGAGAAAGTGATGAAGTCGCAGGTGCGCGGCCGCACCGTCGTCAAGATTGCTTGAACCAGTCGGCTCATAGCCGGGCACGAATTGGAAGGGGGAGGGATGGGGCAGCGTTACGCCGAGTTCCACCGCCGTTCGATCGAGGAACGCGAAGCCTTCTGGGCCGAACAGGCGCGCCTGATCCACTGGCATCGGCCATTCGATCGTGTGCTCGACTATAGCCGCCCGCCGTTTGCCAAATGGTTCGTCGGCGGGCTGACCAATCTCTGCCACAACGCGCTGGACCGGCATCTCGCCGCGCGTGGCGGTCAGAAGGCGCTGATCTACATCTCCACCGAAACCGGCCAGGAACGCGCCTACACTTACCGCGAGCTGCATGCGGAGGTGAACCGCTTCGCCGCGGTGCTTAAGGACCTCGGCGCGGGCAAGGGCGATCGCGTGCTGATCTACATGCCGATGATCGCCGAAGCGATTTTCGCGATGCTGGCGTGTGCGCGCATCGGAGCCATCCACTCGGTGGTGTTCGGCGGATTCGCATCCGCGAGCCTGGCGACCCGTATCGACGATGCGCGGCCGAAGCTGATGGTAACGGCAGACGCCGGAATGCGCGGCGGCAAGGCGATGCCCTACAAGCACCTGGTGGACGAGGCGATCCGGTTGTCGGCGACGCCGCCGAAGAAAGTGGTGATCGT
This sequence comes from uncultured beta proteobacterium, assembly GCA_963695915.1. Classification (GTDB taxonomy): domain Bacteria; phylum Pseudomonadota; class Gammaproteobacteria; order Burkholderiales; family JACQAP01; genus JACQAP01. Next base: position 18,368 of record CAVOIO010000017.1, on the reverse strand, counting down.
CAACCGCGGTATCGACTCGGAAATGACGCTTACCGCCGGGCGCGACCTCGACTACGCCACACTGGCGAGGCAGCATCCGAAACCCGACGTTCCGGTCGCTTGGCTCGAGTCCAGCGAACCGAATTACATCCTCTATACCTCGGGGACGACCGGCAAGCCCAAAGGCGTGCAGCGCGACACCGGCGGACATGGCGTGGCGCTGGCTGCGTCGATGCAGCATATTTTCTGCGGCGAGCCCGGCGAGGTCATGTTCACGACCTCGGACATCGGCTGGGTAGTGGGCCACTCCTACATCGTCTACGCACCGCTGATTCGCGGAATGACGACCATCGTGTACGAGGGCCTGCCGATCCGCCCGGACCCGGGCATTTGGTGGAAGATCGTGCAGGACCACAAGGTGCGGGTGATGTTCTCCTCGCCGACCGGTATACGGGTGTTGAAAAAACAGGATCCCGCTTATCTCAGGAAATACGACATTTCGTCATTGAAGCACCTGTTTCTGGCCGGCGAACCGCTGGACGAGCCGACCCATCGGTGGATTTCCGACGCGCTCGGTAAGCCGGTCATCGACCACTACTGGCAGACCGAGACCGGCTGGCCGATCCTGACCGCGGTTCCGGGCGTGGAGCAGACGCCATTGAAATTCGGCAGCCCGAGTTTTCCGGCTTACGGCTATGATCTGAAGTTGCTGCGCGAGACCGACGCAATGGAGGTCGGCGCGGGCGAGAAAGGCGTGGTGGCAATCGTGCCACCGCTGCCGCCGGGATGCCTGTCCACCGTATGGGGCGACGACGAGCGCTTTGTCCGGACCTACTTCAGCACGTTCAAGTCGAAGATGGTGTATTCGACGTTCGATTGGGGAATCCGCGACAAGGATGGTTACTACTTCATCCTTGGGCGCACCGACGACGTCATCAACGTAGCGGGACATCGCCTGGGCACCCGCGAGATCGAGGAAGCAGTACAGGCGAATCCGAACATCGCAGAAGTGGCGGTGGTGGGCGTGACCGATCAGCTGAAGGGGCAGATGCCGCTGGCGTTCGCCGTGGTGAAGGATGCGGCGTCAATCGCCACACAGGAACTGCGCGCGAAACTGGAAAAGGAAGTGATGGCGACCGTGGATGCGCACATTGGCGCCATTGCCCGCCCGGCGCGCGTGCATTTCGTCACCATACTGCCGAAGACCCGCTCCGGAAAACTGCTCCGGCGCAGCATCCAGGCGCTGGCGGAAGGACGGGATCCGGGTGACCTGACCACGCTTGAAGACCCGACTGCACTGGAGCAGATCCGCAGCGCCGTCGCTTCCGAATAGGGCGTCAGTCGGTCGAAAAGATTCGACGCAAAGTCGCAAAAGAACCCTGAACAGGCATCGAAAATAGGGGGCAACGGCTCGGGCGATTCCCGTTCATTCCCCTGACAAAAACGTGCCGGCCCGTCAATCGAGCGTTTCGTTCAACCGTTCCTTTTTGTCTTTCTTTGCGCCTTCGCGCCTTTGCGTCAAGTTTTCTCCGCCTTTAATCAGTTGTTGCGCGGGTCGTCGTCAGGGTTAACGTATTCGATGCCCTTCGCGGAAGGTTCCAGACCCGTGCCCATTTCCTGGATGATGACCTCGGTGCGCGCCCAGGCAAAATGCGGAACTTTGGCCTTGGTGGTGTAAAACGCGCCCGCCTGGAACTCTTTCATCACCATCGGGTTGTAACGCTCGCCCACGCCGGACCAGTAAATGCCTTTCAGGACCGTGACGATGCGTTCGTCCGGATGCCTGTGCGGCGGCAGCTTGTAGCCGGAAGGCATCTTCGCGCGGAAGATATACGGTCCCGGTTGAGATGGGTCGCCGAACAGCATCACCATCTGCATGCCGTGGGGCACCGACTTGTTCGGTGTCCACTTGATGTTCTCGGGATCGGCGGTCACGAAGTTGCTGTTCATAAGCACCGTCATACCTTCGCCGTCTCCGTGGGCAACGGGCAGCGCCATCAATCCCAGGGTCAACCCCGTGATCAGCGCCATCTTCTTGGTTAAGACTTGCATCCAGTTCCTCCTAGTGCTCTTATCGAGATAATTTAGTGTGCCTCTTCCCGCGGCGAATGGTATCACCATTTTCGCGCCGATTCGGAGCGCCAGGCAGCGTTGCGATGGTCCTTCTTTGAGGATGTGCGAGTGCGTAAACGCGGGTTGAAAGTGCATTGTTTCGACAGCCAATTCCGCGCCGAAGGGCCGCGCAATCTTTGACAGTGCAGTGGGCCTCCAGTATTCTTCGCGCCTCCCGTTATGCACGGGGCCAATCACCATGCGGAGAGGTGGATGAGTGGTTTAAGTCGCACGCCCGGACAACATGCCCACAGGGCCTGTTGCAGCGCAGGCTAACTTGCTCCCGGCAAGTTAAGCGCAGCGGCCGGAGCTAAAGCGTAGCGTTGGTCGCAGTTGTGTCAAAGTTTCAACACGCGGAGAGGTGGATGAGTGGTTTAAGTCGCACGCCTGGAAAGCGTGTTTAGGTTAATAGCCTAACGGGGGTTCGAATCCCCCCCTCTCCGCCACAATCAAAAATGCCCCTCTAACGGGGCGTTTTTGTTTGTGGAAGAGGCTGGGTGAGAACCCCCTCGGGTTTGACTGAGCGAGCACGACTCGCTTGGACGCACGCGTATTGTGCGTGCGGTCCCGAGGACAGCGTCTGAGGGATGGCCGGATCGCACTAAAGCGATACGGCCACAACCCCCCCTCTCCGCCAATAAAAAACGACCCTTGCGGTCGTTTTTTTATTGGCTGAAGCGGGTACTTCGAGAACCCACTGGACTGACCGACACGCATCTTCAGCGAGTCGGCACAGTATCGTAATCCCAAGCCTTCACGTGCCGCAGCAACAGGGACTCCAACGGCTTGAAATATGGCGCGTAGGAAACCCAGCGCCCGAGGGATTCACGGTGGAGGGGACGGGCCACCTGCTGGTAGCTGGGCGTGTTGATGTGGCCCCGCTCTCCGATCGTGCGGGTGTGATCCAACAGCGCCGCCGTCCAAGGCAATCCGAGAAACTGGATCACGGCACGCATCTGACCTTCGGGGTCGACGATCAGGTTTTCGTACTTCACCGGCATCCAGGGCAGAGGCAAGCTCGCCCGCACTTTGTCCCACAAAGTGAATACCCGGTCATACATCTGCGCCGCTGACCGGAGATCGAAAAAACCGGACATGGCGTCATTGGGGGAAAAAAGCTGCATGAACCCGCTCAGGCACGCGTCGTACGGGTGACGCAGCACCAGCAGGACCCGCGCGTCGGGAAAGAGACGTGCTGCCAGGGGCAGGCGAGTAATATTGAGGGGGAGCTTGTCGACCAGGCGTTTCTTCCCGTCCCATTCCGGGTGGGCCGTTCGAACAAGATCGAAATAATGGAGGCGAAGGGCCCTTAGCTGCGCGTCCGGAAGCGTGGCCAAACCCGTCGGATAGTCGATTTGCATATCGGTCAGCTGATGCTCCAGGACACGCAACAAGGGGGTTTCCTCCATGACGTGCAGCTGCGGGTGGCCATTGAGGATTTGGTTCAGCAAGGTGGTGCCGGACCGGGGAAAACCGACGATGAATATCGGGTCGCTCATGCCGTCATCGGCCGGGTTCCCGCGCTCGGCCAGCCAGGAATAATCGAGTTCGATCAGGCGATCCAGCCTGGCCAGGTAACGCTCGCGGTCGGCTTGACCGAACGCCGGAATACTCGCTTGCAAGCTTTTGGCACGGGCAAAATGCATGTAGGCGGAGTCGCACGCATTGGCCCGGTCATCCAGTACGCCCAGTTCATGTTCGCGCTGCATCTGCAGGCGCAATGGCAGGCCGGAATCGGGCATGGCAAGCAGACGGGCGCGGGCATCCGCCGCCCGGCCCGTGCGCCGCTCGAGAATAGCCATGACTAGATTGCCCAGATTGTGTTCCGGCTGGCTGGCCAAGGTGACTTCGACCATCCGTATTGCATCGTCCAGGCGATTTTCCCGTTCCAAGCAATTAGCGATCAGGGCGGCAAGATCGGGATCATGAGGGGTTGACGCGAAGGCCCGTTCATAAGCCTGTCGCGTTTCATCGAACCGTCGGAGTTGGTCATAGGTGTCCCCGAGAGTCTTCCACGCTTGGCTGTCGGCAGGATCGAGGCGGATTGCGTGCTCCAGCGCCTCGGCGGCTTCAAGCGGGCGTTCGCGGTGCAACAGGAGTTTGCCGAGGTTAAACCACGCGTCCCCAAAAGTCGCATCCAGCCCAATCGCGTTGCGGTAGGCGCGCTCAGCCTCGTCCAGGCGGCCGGTTGCCAACAGCGCATTACCCAAGTTGGACCAATACTTCGGTTGGGGAAGGTAACTGATAGCCCGATTGATGAAAGGTACCGCCGCGTCTGGCTCATTTGAGAGCGTAAATAACAGGCCACGCAAGTGGAGGAGCTCTGGGCTGTTTGGCGCGGATTGCAGGGCAGTGTCACATGCCTGGCACGCAGCCTCGATACGACCGGTTTGTGCCAGATTGATAATGGGATCTAGGTTAATAGTCGACATGGTCGATAAAAAACTGAAACGCTATAAATATGCATGTTCAGCGACACACATTAATCAACTTTTGATCCCCACTTGGTTTGGACTCAGCCAGACAACGGATGTCGGAACAGAATACTATTTAAAGCAATAGTTAAAGCAATAGGTCAAGCAATAGGGTCAGGCCTTGCCTTTCAAGCAATAGTTCAAGCAATAGGGTCATTCAAACAATAGGGTCACCTGAACCAATTGGGTCAGACCAAAGCTATAGAGCAATAGGGTCAGGCCTTGCCTTTTGCCTCTCCCACGGTACTCTTCTGTGCTGTTCTCCTGTGGTCTTCTACGTAAATGAATACCGCGCCATCTACCTTGACGCACCGTCGGATTTGGAGCAACTCGTCCACGACAACACTGTCGTTTTATACCAGTGCCATCCCTTCAGCGAGTTTGTGTTCTTGAGCCTACCAAATGACATGGTGCTGAGTGTGCGGCCTGGCCAGGTGGTCAATTTTGAGTTTGTGGGGAGAAATTGCTTCTTTTGCTTCCGTAAATTGCCGCCGTGGTTCGAAAGGCAAAGTCAACTGCTCCGGGTGAGGCGGTGCGTCGCGACGGGATGCCTGCGCAAGTAACCTATTAAGGCTCAATCAGCTCCGCACCCTGGTTCTTGGTGTTGTTCACCCGTTTGCTCACTGGATGATGTTCGACTGCCGTAACCGCCGTCTCTTTGGCGAGCGCCAGCGCCTCCTTGCCGAGAGTCTGTTTTGGATCAAGCCAGGCTGATTGGGGTTCGTCAGGCAGGATCACAGGAATGCGACCGAGAACGTCCGCGGCCGGGCCGTTGTGAGTACCCTGCGGATTCCGAGATTTTCAATTAATCTAGGAAACATGCCTTCTCAGCCAAAATTGAAGCCAAGTGATCTGATCGAAATCACCGGCAGTCATCCCATTCCGGCCATTGTCGCCTCGGTCGCTCTCGAGGGCGCATACGAAGTGGTCTACCTCGATGAAAGCGGAATGGCGTTTGCAGAGGAGGTTCAGTGGGTTGATGGGGTATGGCAGTTTCTCCACCTGACCCCAAGGCGAATTGACGCCGAGAATCTGGAGCGCTTTCAGCCATTCGTGAAGCTGCTTCGCGAGACACCGAAGGCCTGATCGGCGGACCTCGTGCGGCGGTCAATCCTTCGGGGACCGGACCGCTTCGGGGGCAGGATTGTGGGTAGCTCTGCAGCTACCGTTGACTTTTCTTATCTTTCAGTAGCCTAGGCAATGTATTGGCGGAGAGGGCGGGATTCGAACCCCCGTCAGGCTATTAACCTAAACACGCTTTCCAGGCGTGCGACTTAAACCACTCATCCACCTCTCCGCGTGTTGAAACTTTGACACAACTGCGACCAACGCTACGCTTTAGCTCCGGCCGCTGCGCTTAACTTGCCGGGAGCAAGTTAACCTGCGCTGCAACAGGCCCTGCGGGCATGTTGTCCAGGCGTGCGACTTAAACCACTCATCCACCTCTCCGCATGTCCCGGTTTGCGCCACTCGCGGCGGGCGCGAAGAATACTGGAGGGTCGCTATGCTGTCAAAAGCAAGGTCTTCCAGCCGCATCAAGTAGCTTGCTTGAGTTGTTCCAGAATCGCCGGGTTCTCCAGCGTCGATACATCCTGCGTGATTTCCTCGCCCTTGGCGATCGCGCGCAGCAGGCGGCGCATGATCTTGCCGGAGCGGGTTTTCGGCAGGTTGTCGCCGAAGCGGATTTCGTCGGGCTTGGCGATCGGTCCGATTTCCTGCCCGACCCAGTTGCGCAGTTCCTGCGCCACTTTTTTGGCGGCCTCTCCCTGCGGACGCGCGCCTTTCAGAACCACGTACGCGACCACAGCTTCACCCTTGATGTCGTGTGGTTTGCCCACTACTGCCGCTTCCGCGACCATTGCATTGGCGACCAGCGCCGATTCGATTTCCATCGTCCCCAGCCGGTGGCCAGAGACGTTGAGCACGTCGTCGATGCGGCCCATGATCCAGAAGTAACCGTCCAGGTCGCAATTGGCGCCGTCTCCCGCCAGGTAATACTTGCCTTTGAAGTCGTCGGGGTAATAGCTCTTCTTGTAGCGATCCGGATCGCCCCAGATGGTGCGGATCATCCCTGGCCAGGGCTTCTTGATGACCAGGATGCCGCCTTTGCCTTTCTCCACGTCATGGCCGGTCTCATCCACCACGGCAGCCATGATTCCCGGGAGCGGCATGGTGCATGAACCCGGTTTCGTCGGCGTCACGCCCGGCAACGGCGTGATCATGTGCCCGCCGGTCTCGGTCTGCCACCAGGTATCCACGATCGGACAGCGGCCGTTGCCCACCGTGTTGTAGTACCACATCCACGCTTCGGGATTGATCGGTTCGCCCACCGTGCCGAGAAGTCGCAGGCTGGACAGATTGTATTTCTTCGGCTGGTCGGCGCCGGCCTTTATAAGCGAGCGGATCGCCGTCGGCGCGGTGTAGAACACCGTCACGCCGTGGTCCTGGATCAGCTTCCAGAAGCGTCCGGCGTCGGGATAAGTCGGCACGCCTTCGAACACGATCTCGGTTGCTCCGACCGCCAGCGGACCGTAGGCAATGTACGTGTGGCCGGTTACCCAACCCACATCGGCGGTACACCAGAAGACGTCCGACTGCTTGTAATCGAAAGTCCATTTCATCGTCAGCATGGCCTGCAGCAGATATCCGCCGCTGGAATGCTGGACTCCCTTGGGCTTGCCCGTGGAGCCGGAGGTGTAAAGGATGAACAACGGATGCTCGGCGTTGAGCCACACCGGCTCGCAGACATCCGGCTGGTTCTGCACCAGATTGTGCCACCAGTGGTCGCGCGGCGCGTGCAGGTGAATCCGGCTGCCGGTGCGCTTGTAGATGACCACGTTCCTGATGCCCTCGCAGCCACCCATCGCAAAGGCATCGTCGACTGCGGGCTTCAGCGGAATTTCCTTGCCGCCGCGCATCTGTCCGTCGGCGGTGATGACCGCGACTGCGCCGGCATCGATGATGCGTTCCTGCAGGCTCTTGGCCGAAAAGCCGCCGAATACCACCGAATGTGTAGCGCCAATGCGCGCGCAGGCCTGCATCGCGATCACCGCCTCGATCGACATCGGCATGTAGATAATGACGCGGTCGCCGGTCTTGATTCCGAGCGACTTGAGCCCGTTGGCGAACTGACAGACGCGGTGGTAGAGCTGCTTGTAGGTGATCCTGGTGACCGTGCCGTCATCGGCTTCGAAGATGATGGCGGTCTTGTTCGGTTGGCTGTTGAGATGGCGATCCAGGCAGTTGTACGAGACGTTCAGCTCGCCGTCGTGGAACCACTTGAAGAACGGCGCCTTGCTCTGATCCAGGACCTGGGAGAACGGTTTGTGCCAGATCACGTTCTCGCGCGCCAGCCGCGCCCAGAAGCCTTCGTAATCGCGTTCCGCCTCGGCGCACAATGCCTGATAGGCCGCCATTCCGGAAACATTGGCCTGCTTGACAAAGTCCGCGGGCGGCGGGAAAACGCGGTATTCCTGCAGGACCGATTCGATCGTACTCATTCCATCCTCCCCAGCGTATATGCCGATAGTCGGCTTTTCACCGAATTATAGCCAGAACTTCCGGCAACCAGTCCCGCGCGACACGCGCGGCGCATCCAAGAAGCAGGCATTCGCCGCGCTAGTGTAAAATCTGCACCAGCACACTAGCAGTTCGCCGAGCCGCCCGGACTCACCCATGACCGTCATCCACCAGGAAGATCTGATCGAAAGCGTCGCCGACGCGCTGCAGTACATCTCCTACTACCACCCGTTGGACTACATCAAATCCCTCGCGGATGCCTATCGACGCGAAGAATCTCCGGCGGCCCGCGACGCGATCGCACAGATCCTGACCAACTCGCGCATGTGCGCGGAAGGAAAGCGGCCGATCTGCCAGGACACCGGCATCGTTGTCGCGTTCCTGAGAGTCGGCATGAACGTGCGCTGGGACGGTGCCAGCATGGGTGTTGCCGACATGGTCAACGAAGGCGTGCGCCGCGCCTACCTGAACCCGGACAACAAGCTGCGCGCGTCCATCCTCGCCGATCCGGCGGGTGGCCGGAAAAACACGCGCGACAACACGCCGGCGGTGATTCACATGGAACTCGTTCCGGGCGATTCGCTGGATGTCCGCATCGCGGCCAAGGGAGGCGGTTCCGAGAACAAATCGAAATTCGTCATGCTCAACCCGTCCGACAGCATCGTGGACTGGGTGTTGAAGACCGTGCCGTCCATGGGTGCAGGATGGTGCCCGCCGGGCATGCTCGGGCTCGGTATCGGCGGCAGCGCAGAGAAGGCAATGGTGCTGGCCAAGGAAGCGCTGATGCTGCCGATCGACATGCACGAGTTGAAACGGCGCGGGCCGAACAACCGCATCGAAGAACTGCGCATCGAAATCTACGACAAGGTCAATGCGCTCGGCATCGGCGCGCAGGGCCTCGGCGGGCTGACCACCGTGCTCGACGTCAAGATTCTCGATTACCCGACGCACGCGGCGTCGCTGCCGGTGGCGATGATCCCGAATTGCGCCGCCACCCGGCACGCGCACTTCACGCTCGACGGCAGCGGCCCGGCACGGCTGGAGCCGCCCAGCCTCGATGAATGGCCGCACGTGGAATGGGCGCCGGCGCCGGCATCGCGCAAGGTCGATCTGGCCAAAGTCACGCGCGAGGAGATCGTGGCCTGGAAGCCGGGTGAGACACTGCTGCTCAGCGGCAAAATCCTTACCGGCCGCGATGCCGCACACAAGCGTATCCAGGAGTTGTTCACCCGGGGCGAGTCGTTGCCCGCAGGCGTGCACTTCTGCAATCGCTTCATCTACTACGTCGGCCCGGTGGACCCGGTGCGCGACGAAGTCGTCGGCCCGGCCGGGCCGACGACCGCCACCCGCATGGACAAGTTCACCGATATGATGCTAGCGAAAACCGGTCTGCTCGGCATGATCGGCAAAGGCGAGCGCGGTCCAGCGGCGATCGAAGCGATTCGCAAGCACAAGGCGGTATACCTGATGGCGGTCGGTGGAGCAGCCTACCTGGTTTCCAAGGCAATCAAGTCCTCTCGTGTGGTTGCGTTCGCGGACCTCGGCATGGAAGCAATCTATGAGTTCGAGGTGAAGGACATGCCGGTCACCGTGGCAGTGGACGTCAATGGCACTTCGGTGCACCAGACCGGTCCGCGCGAGTGGCAGGCGAGAATCGGCAAGATTCCGGTTACAGCGGCGTAAGGGGTGAGGCGTGAGGAGTGAGGTGAGTGCACTGGCCGCTGCACGGCCCGATTTCACCTCGGCCCGCGGCGCTCGTCCCTCGCACCGCGCAGTTCAATGGCGGGCCTCCCCGCATCGCATGGTAGTGAACCTGGTCAGGTCCGGAAGGAAGCAGCCACAGCTATTCTTTGCGAGTGACGGGGTAAGGCTCGCCACCCCTATTCGACGTGAGGCGAGAGGCGAGAGGCAACAATTGTTTTAGCCTGATCGCCCGATGCCGTGAACGCGACAAATATCGACTGTTTGAGAACAAAGTGACGCTCGCACTCGCTCGCAAATGGCGCCCCAGGAATTTCGGTGAACTGATCGGCCAGGACCACGTGGTCCGCGCCATCAGCAATGCGCTTACGCAGAATCGCCTGCATCACGCGTATCTGCTTGCCGGCACCCGCGGCGTTGGCAAAACCACGATGGCCCGCATAATCGCCAAGGCGCTGAATTGCGAAACCGGTGTTACCGCGAATCCCTGCGGCGAGTGCGGCGCCTGCACCGAGATCGATTCCGGCCGCTTCGTGGACCTGATCGAACTCGACGCCGCCTCCAACACCCAGGTGGACAACATGCGCGAACTGCTGGAGAACGCGCTCTACGCGCCGACTTCCGGACGCTTCAAGGTGTACATCATCGACGAAGTGCACATGCTGTCGCGCAGCGCGTTCAATGCGATGCTCAAGACCCTCGAAGAACCCCCGGCCCATGTCAAATTCATACTCGCAACCACCGATCCGCAGAAAGTCCCGGTCACGGTGCTGTCGCGCTGCCTGCAGTTCAATCTCAAGCAGATTCCCCCGGACCAGATCCGCGCCCAACTCGAAAGCGTGCTTGGCAAGGAAGGCGTGCCTTTCGAGACGCCGGCGCTCAATCTGCTGGCGCGCGCCGCCGAGGGCAGCATGCGCGATGCCTTGTCGCTGCTGGACCAGGCGATCGCGTATGGCGCCGGCAAGGTCGAAGAAACCTCAGTCAGGGAGATGCTGGGCGCGGTGGACCGGAGCTACCTGTTCAGTCTGCTCAAAGCGCTCGCAAGCGGGCAGGGTCCGGCACTGCTGGACGAGGCCAATCGCATGGCGGCGAGGAGCTTGTCGTTCGACGAGGCGTTACAGGAACTGGCGACCCTGCTGCACCGGGTTGCGTTGGCGCAGACGTTGCCTGAAGCATTGGCGGACGACGAACCCGAGCGCGAAGCGCTGCTTGGACTGGCCGGTGCTTTCAGCGAAGAGGACGTACAACTCCTGTACCAGATTGCGATCTACGGGCGGCGCGATCTCGGGCTCGCTCCGGACGAATATGCCGGCTTCACCATGACACTGATGCGCATGCTGGCATTCCTGCCGGTCGAACCCGGGAAGTCCGCGTCGGCTGCCACGCGGGGCGCCGGTCGCCTCGCGTCGAAGCCGGCACCGTCTGCCGGGACTGGGGCCGCATCGGGCGCACTGGAAACGACCGCTGAAGGTGCCGTAGGCGCGGAGCAGGAACTCGCCGACTGGCGCACGCTGGTAGGGCGTATCAAGGTGGGCGGCATGGCGCGCATGCTGGCCGACAATTGCGAGTTTCGTTCGCTCGACGGCGACCGGCTGGAACTTGCGGTGCCGGAGGCGCACAAACATTTGCTGGAAAAGGTGTACACCGACAAGCTGCAGGCGGCGCTGGCGGAGTATTTCGGCCGCAAGCTGCGGCTAAGGATCTCCACTGGCGGCACCGGCAATACACCCGCCGAAATCGAGAACCAGGAACGGCAGGCGAAACTCGCCAAGGCGATCGAGTCCATCGACACCGATCCGTTTGTCCGTGACCTGGTGGAGAATTTCGATGCGCGGGTGAAGGATTCTTCAATCAAACCGATTCAGTAAGGAACGACATCATGATGAAAGGCCAAATTGCCGGGCTCATGAAACAGGCCCAGCAGATGCAGGAGAACCTGAAGAAGGCGCAGGATGAAATCGCCGCCATGGAGGTCGAAGGCCAGGCGGGTGCAGGCATGGTCAAGGTGGTCATGACCGGCCGCCATGACGTCAAGCGCGTGTCCATCGACCCGAGCCTGATGAGCGACGACAAGGATATGCTTGAGGACCTGATCGCCGCCGCGGTCAACGACGCGGTGCGCCGCGTGGAGGCCGCGACCCAGGAAAAGATGGGCAGCCTTGCAGGCGGCTTGGGACTTCCGCCGGGAATGAAACTGCCTTTCTAGGAATCGGTGACGTGTGACACGTTACACGTGACAAGTTGTTGCCTGCGGCTGCGCACTGCCCGTCACCCTGTCACCCCGTCACTTGTCACAGCCTTCATGAAAACACCCTCCAGTCTGGAAGAGCTGATCGAAGCGCTGCGTTGTCTGCCCGGCGTCGGCCCGAAGTCGGCGCAGCGCATGGCCTTCCATCTCCTGCAGCGCGACCATCCCGGTGCGCAGCGGCTCGGCAAGGCGCTCGAGCAGGCGCTCGCGAAGGTGCGCCATTGCGAAAAGTGCAACAACTTCACCGAGCAGGCCGTCTGTGAGTTGTGCAGTTCGCCGCGGCGCGATCAGACGCTTCTGTGCGTGGTGGAAACGCCGGCGGACCTGCTGATGATGGAACAGGCGCAGGCGTACAACGGGCTGTATTTCGTCCTGATGGGCAGGCTCTCGCCGCTGGACGGAATCGGCCCGAAGGACATTCATCTGGACCGCTTGATGAAACGTGCGCTCGACGGCACGGTGAAGGAGGCCATTCTTGCCACCAATTTTACCGTCGAAGGAGAAGCCACGGCGCATTACACCGGGGAGTTACTGGCTGCGCGTGGGATGAAGGTCACGCGCATCGCTCGCGGGCTTCCGGTTGGCGGCGAGCTCGAACACGTGGACAGCGGCACGCTGGCCCAGGCGGTGATCGAACGGAGGCCTGCCTGATGGCCGGCCCGTCCGCCGAACCGGCCAAACGCCGGCCCTCGTCCAGGCACTCGCCCAAGAGCACGCCGGCGCTGGCCCGGGGCTCGCGCAGAAACTCGGGTGCGAGGCTGAAGCGCATGCCTGAGCCGCCCACGCCGGCGGCACCGGTCGTAGCGCGTTCGCAGAAACTGCAGAAGGTGCTGGCACAGGCCGGCCTGGGTTCGCGGCGGGCAATGGAAGAAATCATCAAGGCCGGAAAAGTGAAAGTCAACGGCACCCCGGCCACTCTGGGCGCGCGAGTGACCACCGATGACCTGATCCAGGTGGGGCGCCGCCAGATCAAGTTTAAAGTCACCACGCGACTGCCGCGCGTCATCCTTTACCACAAGCCGGAAGGAGAGATCGTCACGCGCGATGATCCCAAAGGCCGGCCCAGCGTGTTTGAAAAACTACCGGTCATCCGCAGCGCCAAGTGGCTGGCGGTCGGCCGGCTCGACTTCAACACCGGCGGTTTGCTGATCTTCACAACTTCGGGTGAACTGGCGAACCGTCTGATGCATCCGCGTTTCGAGGTCGAGCGCGAGTACGCGGTCAGGCTGTTCGGCGCACTGACGCCCTCCCAGATTGCCGAATTCAAAAAGGGCGTGCGGCTTTCCGACGGTGATGCCAAGTTCGACATGCTCGAAGAGCAGGGCGGCGAGGGCAGGAACCGCTGGTATCGCGTAGTCCTCAAGGAGGGGCGCAACCGGGTCGTGCGACGGATGTTCGAAGCGCTGGGAGTGCAGGTCAGCCGCCTGATGCGCGTGCGCTTCGGCCTCGTCAGCCTGCCGCCGCGCCTGAAGCGCGGCACCTGGGTCGAGCTCAAGGAATCCGAGATCAGCCAGTTGCTGGAGTGGTCGGGCAGTACGCCCGCCGCGCTGCAAGACGATTTCAGTGCACCAGTTGCGCGCCCGTCAGCAGGAATACAAGACCGTCACCCCCAGAAGTCTCCAGCCAGGTAAACGGCAGCCGGGGAAACGCCCGTTCCAGGGTTTCCCGGTTGTGCCCGATTTCCACCACCAGCAGGCCGTCCTGGTCCAGGAGCGCGCCGGCCCCGGACACGATACGGCGCACGATATCCAAGCCATCCTGCCCTCCCGCCAGCGCCATTTGCGGTTCCGTAAGATACTCGGGCGGAAGTGCCGCCATCGAGTCCGCGTTCACGTACGGCGGATTGGAAACGATGAGTTCGTATTTCCCGGTGAGGCCGGCGAACAGGTCACCCTTTACAAGACGAATACGGTCTTCGAGGCCGTAATCCGCGACGTTTTTTCCCGCGACCTCGAGCGCATCGGGCGAGACTTCGGTTGCGTCCACCCGGGTGTTCGGGAATGTCTGTGCCAGCAGGATTGCCAGGCAGCCTGACCCGGTACACAGGTCCAGCGCGGCACCCACCGAAATCGGGTCCTTCACCCAGGGACTCAACTCGTTCCGCAACAACTCTGCGATATACGAGCGCGGCACGATCACGCGCTCGTCAACGTAAAAACGGAAATCGCCCAGCCAGGCCTCATGAGTGAGGTAGGCGGCCGGCACGCGCTGTTCGACCCGCAGGCGCAGCACGCGACTCACCGCTTCAGTTTCTTCTGCGGTCAGCACGTTGTCGAGAAACGGATCGAGGCGTTCGAGCGGCAATTTCAACGTGTGCAGGATCAGGTACGCCGCCTCATCGTGGGCATTGGTGGTGCCGTGGCCGAATGAAATCCCGGCTGCGTTGAAACGCCTTACCGCGAAGCCCAACCAGTCGCGCACCGTCCTTGGCTGTTTTCGCACCTCAGCGGGCATTCAGAAGATCGGTCAGCACCTGCTGATAAATTTTCGAAAGTGCATCCAGATCGGCGATGGCGATGTGTTCGTTCAATTTGTGTATCGACGCGTTCACCGGGCCCAGTTCGACGATCTCCGGGCAGATTTCGGCGATGAAGCGTCCGTCCGAAGTGCCGCCTGCAGTGGACAATTGCGGCCGCTGGCCGGTGACGTGCTCCACCGCGCGGGACAGCGTTTCCACCAGCCTGCCGCGGGCCGTGAGAAAGGGCCTGCCGGACAACGACCAGTCCAGCGCGTAGTCCAGATCGTGGCGGTCGAGGATGGCGTGCACCCGGCTCTTGAGCGACTCGACGGTGCTGGCAGTTGAGAATCGGAAGTTGAACGACACCTTAAGTTCTCCCGGGATCACGTTACTGGCGCCGGTGCCGGCGCCGATGTTCGACACCTGCCAGGTGGTCGGCGGAAAGTGTTCATTGCCCGTGTCCCATTCGGCGGCGGCGAGTTCCGCCAGCGCCGGCGCGAACTCGTGGATCGGATTGCGAGATTGCAGGGGATAGGCGATGTGACCCTGGATGCCGCGTACCAGCAGTTCGCCGGACAGCGATCCGCGGCGGCCGTTCTTGATGGTGTCGCCGAGTGTCCTGGCCGACGAAGGTTCGCCGACGACACAGAAGTCGATTTTTTCGCCGCGCGCGCGCAGCGCCTCGACCACCTTGACCGTGCCATTTACCGCCACACCTTCCTCGTCGGAGGTGGCCAGCAGCGCAATAGAACCGGGATGATCGGGATTTTCGGAGAGGAATGCCTCGATAGCGGTGACGAACGCCGCCAGCGAGGACTTCATGTCGGCTGCGCCGCGGCCGTAGAGCATGCCATCGCGCACCGTCGGCGTGAACGGATCGGAATGCCACTGGCCCAGCGGCCCGGCCGGGACCACGTCGGTATGACCGGCGAAGCAGATCAGTGGCGCGCGGTTGCCGCGGCGCGCCCACAGATTCTCGACATCGCCATGGCGCATCGGTTCGGCCGTGAAGCCGAGCCGCACCAGCCGCTGCCGCAGGACTTCCTGGCAGCCGCCATCGTTCGGCGTAACCGAAGCGCGCGAGATCAACTCGCGCGCGAGCTCTAAGGTAGCGGACGACATTGCAGCGCAGTCCGGCGCCATGGGCGCCGGAGAACCGGTCGGCGGTTCACTTCTTGGTGTCGTTGTCCACGTTCAACTTGATCTCGCTGAACGAGTAGCCTCCACCTGGCTTGACCATCACTCGCCCGGTCGGGCTCTCGCCGATCTTGCCTGCGGCCTTCTGTTCATAGTTGTTGATCAGCCAGGACAGGTTGGTGGCCGAATCCGAGTTTTTGAGCGCCTCATCCTTGGAAACCGTTCCCGCCATGAACAGTTCGAACAAGGCGTGCTCGAAGGTCTTCGACCCTGGCGAAAGGCTTTGCTCCATCGCCTCCTTGATCTGGTCGATTTCTCCTTTCTTGATCAGTTCGGCGACGTGCTTGGTATTGAGCATCACCTCGACTGCAGCGACCAGCGAGCCGTCGTTGGCCTTGACCAGGCGCTGGGAAATGATGGCGCGCAGGCTGATGGCAAGGTCGGACAGCAGCGAGGTGCGCGCCTCGTAGGGAAAGAAGTTGATGATGCGATTGAGCGCGTGGTAGCTGTTGTTGGCGTGCAGCGTGGACACGCACAGGTGGCCGGTCTGAGCGTAGAGCAGCGCATGCTGCAGCGTCTGGCGGTCGCGGATCTCGCCGATCATCATCATGTCCGGCGCTTCGCGCATCGCGTTCACCAGAGCGTTTTCATAGGAACGGGTGTCGGTGCCGACTTCGCGCTGGTTGATCACGCACTTGTCGTTGCGGAACACAAACTCCATCGGGTCCTCGATGGTGAGAATGTGCCCGGGTTTGAACGCGTTGCGGTGCTCGATCATCGCGGCAAGCGTGGTGGACTTGCCTGAACCGGTGGACCCGACCACCACGATGAAACCGCGCTTTTCCAGCACGAGGTCCTTGAGGATCAGCGGCAGCTTCAGTTTTTCGATCCCCGGAGTGCCGCTCTTGAGATAGCGGATTACCATGGCCACGTTGCCGCGCTGGCGGAAGACGTTGACGCGGAATCGGCCGACGTCCTGTACCACGTAGGAGAAGTTCATCTCCATGGTTTCCTCGAATTCGCGGATCTGCCGGTCGCTCATCACCTCGTAAGCGATCTTGCGGGCAGTCTCCGGATCGACCATCTGGGCGTTTACCGGCATGATGCCGCCGAGAATCTTGATCGACACCGGGGCGCCGGCCGAGATGAAAAGGTCCGACGCCTGCTTTTCTGCCATCAACTTAAACAGTGGGCTCAGAAACATGGTGGCCTCGATGACTCCTGGTAGTGGTTGCGCCGATCCGCGCCGGGTAACCTGGAATGCTCCTGCTAGTCGCCGCGGAGGAGCTCGTTGATGCTGGTTTTTGCACGGGTCTTGGCGTCCACCTGCTTGACGATGACCGCACAGTAAAGACTGTATTTGCCATCGGGCGAGGGCAGGTTGCCCGACACGACCACGGACCCGGTTGGAATCCTGCCGTAAAGGATCTCGCCAGTCTGGCGATTGTAGATCTTTGTGCTGCTGCCGATGTAGACACCCATCGAAATCACAGAGCCTTCGCCGACCGCCACGCCCTCGACAATCTCGGAGCGGGCGCCGATGAAGCAGTTGTCCTCGATGATGGTCGGATTGGCCTGCACCGGTTCCAGCACGCCGCCGATCCCCACGCCTCCGGAAAGGTGGACGTTCTTGCCGATCTGCGCGCATGAGCCCACCGTGGCCCAGGTGTCCACCATGGTGCCTTCGTCCACGTAGGCGCCGATATTCACGAACGATGGCATCAGCACGACGTTCCTGGCAATGAACGAGCCGCGCCGCGCGGCCGCCGGCGGCACCACGCGAAACCCGCCGGCCCGAAAATCGGCAGCCCCGTAGTCGGCGAACTTGGCCGGCACCTTGTCGAAGTAATTGGTGTAGCCATCGCGGACCACTGCGTTGTCGTGCAGTCGAAACGACAGCAGGACGGCTTTCTTGACCCACTGGTGGGTGACCCACTCGCCGCCGATTTTCTCCGCGACACGCAGTTTCCCGGCGTCCAAAAGATCGATGACTTGCGCAACGGCCTCCTTGAGCGCGGGTTCGGCATTCGTCGGCGAGATGTTGGCACGGTTATCGAAGGCCTTCTCGATGACCAACTGCAAATCCGTCATTCTTGTTCTGTCCTTGTGGTAGTTGAGAGAAAAATTCGGCCAGCCGTTGCGCCGCCTCGACGCATTCCTCGACCGGGGCCACCAGTGCAATGCGCACGAAGCTTGCCCCCGGGTTGACACCGCGCGCCTCGCGGGCCAGAAAACTGCCGGGTACGACAGTCACATTATATTGCTCAAACAAGCGTTTAGCGAATTCAGTGTCGGGGATCGGGGTGCGCAGCCAAAGGTAGAACGCCGCCTGCGGCACGGTGGCCTCGGTCACCTCCGCGAGCAGGGTCACCGCTTTCTGGAACTTCTCCCGATACAGGCGCCGGTTGTCGCGCACGTGCTCTTCGTCCTGCCACGCCGCCGTGCTGGCCGCCTGCACCGCCGGGTTCATCGCGCAGCCGTGGTAAGTCCGGTAAAGCAGGAACTTCGCCAGGATGTCCGCGTCGCCGGCGACGTACCCGGAACGCATCCCCGGCACGTTGGAGCGTTTCGAGAGGCTGCCGAATGCGACCAGCCGCGGAAAGTGGCTCCGGCCGAGACGATGCGCGGCTTCCAGGCCACCGAGCGGGGCTTGGCCCTCGTCCAAATAAATCTCCGAGTAACACTCGTCGGAGGCGATCACGAAGCCATGGCGATCCGAAAGGTCGAACAGGGTTTGCCA
>CAVOIO010000016.1:0-183343 GCA_963695915.1 uncultured beta proteobacterium | reverse complement strand
GCCCAACACAAGCAGTTCCTGAAGGACTGCCCGGTGTTCGAACGCCTGATCACCAATGACGGCCTGATCCTGCTCAAGTACTGGCTCTGCGTCGACCAGGAAGAACAGGAAGAACGCTTCGCCGAACGGGCGAAAGATCCCGCCAAGCGCTGGAAGCTGTCTCCAATTGACATCAAAGCGCGCGAGCAATACGCCGCCTACGGCAAAGGGCGCGACACCATGCTGCGCGCGACCCACGCCGACTACGCACCCTGGTACGTGGTCAATTTCAACGACCAGAAACGCGGTCGCCTGAATCTGATCGATCACCTGCTCAAGCAGCTGCCCAAGCGCGAATCTCCGGGCCGGACGCTGCCCTGCCCAAACTCCGCAACAAGCCCCTCAAGGAACACATCCCGCGCGGCTTTCTCATCGAAGAAACTCTTCCGACCCCGCGACAGACGGGGAGCGCCAGAACCATAACGAGGGGGAAACATGGCTATATATCGTCGGGAATTCCTGAAGGTCAGCGGAGCGTTCGCTGCGTCTGGGAGCGCAAACCAAGGGGTCAGGATTAGTTTCTTGTAAGGGTTTGGACCTGGAAGCCTCCCATGGCCCGCCCGCTCCGCATTGAATACGCCGGCGCGTTGCCTTACCTCCCCTCCCGCAATGAGGGCACCCGAGACCAGCCGATATCCACACTGCATCCAAGAAATTAGACGGGAATTCATCCCCAAACTCGCAGCAGAGACGAGGAATGGACTACACTGAATTGCATGCGTCTCCTCACTTTTCTCGAATACGTGGCGATCGTGGTCGGCGCAATCGCAATCCTCGCCGGCCGGCACTTCGCCCTGGCGAATGGCGTGCATCTCGGCATTCTGCTGATCGGAGTGGCCCTTGCAGCGGGCGGAATCGAGTCGCTGTATTCGCGGCAAATGAGCCTGCGTTTTTCCGAGGTCGCCGGCTACGACGGATTTCCGGCGCTGGTGTGGGGGATGATGCTGCTGCTCGCGGGCGGGGCGCTCGTCGCCTACGCGTACCTGCTCGATACCGGGGACTGGCCGCGAGCGGCCGGCCTTCTGAAGCAGTATCCAGGAATCGTGTACGCCGTTGCGGGTCTGTTGCTGGTCGGGTTTTCGGTGTTGCTGTTCACCGATCCGGGCGCGCACCGCAACTGGTGGCAGACGCTTCTCCGACGCGTGCCGCGCGTCATCGTCGCGCTGGTGGCGCTGATCTGCGGCATTACCGCGATGGCATCGGGTGCCTGGCAGTTCGCCGACCCGCAGGGTTTTGCGCAGGTCGAACGCCAGGTTCGCGCGCGCGTGGACGCTGCTTTCAATTGGGTGAAGGGTGAAGGGTAAGATCCGGTGACGAGTGACAAGTGACAAGTGATGGACGGACCGACAATCAAGGCGTGAAGTGGGAAGAACAGGGAAAGGGGAATGGGCAATGGGAAAGTCGAAAAAACTCAATCCCGCCCCTAGTTCTTCCACACGGCGAAGCCCTTCTGCGCGAGAACTGAACTTCGACGCACCCCTTCACGCGACTACGAACTGCGGGCTCGCACCTCGCTTCTTGCGTGCGCAAAATTGACGCCCTGGCGTCAAGTTGGATGGCTGCAGACCTTCAGGTGTTGTCTTAGCGTCTTCAGGCCTAGAATGATCGTGCGCTTGGTCCGTAGCCGGATGGTTGGCTGTGGGGCGCCGACCGCCTGAATGGATTCATGCAGCCGGGAGAGCGTACAGATGCTGGACTGGATCAAGAAAGACCACGGTCATCCGGACCATCCGATGCGCAGTCCGGCAGAGGCGGCGAAGCAGCTTGCCGGAATGCGCGACTTCGATCCACGCGCGGCGCTGAACGAGCTGCGCGCGTGGCTCGACGCGGTCAAGAATATCCCCGGCGACGACGAAACAGTCCGCGGCGAGATCCTGTCGCTCATCCAGGAAGCGAGCGGTGCGCACGTATCCGCGCTACTGGCGCAATTTCTCGTGTCGCAAAAAGACAAGCGGGCGACGCGCGAGTCGGATTGGAACACCCTTAATAATTATGTTATGGGGCTGGCGGCCGGACTTTGCGCATCGGCCAGAATTCTGCTGAAACAATCGGCGACGACCCCCTCGCTCCAGCTTCCCGCAGCCGCAGGCGCCGCAAGGGGAATTCACGCCTCTCGCATGCTGGCTAAGGTCTATCTCCTTCGTTACTTGAGCGTTCCGCCAAAGCTGTGGCAGTTGGCGTATGCCGTTCATGGCGACGCGGAGCAGGCGGGTTGCGCAACGACGCCCGTTCGCATGCACGCCGCCCAGAAGACGTCGACGACCGTGACCCAGGAGCTGCTGCGGATGCTGATGCTGCAGTCAAGTTCGCCGGAGATGATGCCGCCCGCACATATCGAGGTCGCCGATCGCGTGATCGAGCAGTTGGGCGGAGATTTTACGCTGCGCCCGCGCGGCGTCGCCGACAACCCTTTCTATTTCGATCCGGCGAGCGATCAGCCACCGCACCGCGGGCCCGCCCAGCCGCCCAACCCGGATACCGGAATCCGGTATTTCGGCGCCGGAACGGGATACGACGCCCTGGATCGACTCTACAAGCAGTTGGCGTCGACCCGGATCGCGGATAGCAAGGCCCCGGGCAAGGACATTCCCCTCCACGCGCAAATTGCGGCCATCAAGCACTTGCTCGCGTTCTGGGGCGAAGCGCCCCCGTACATCCCACCCGCCCGCAAGTCGGCTATGGGTACCTTGCAGGTCGTTCAGGGCTATGGGCAGATCTGGCAGCACCTGTCGCACGTTCGATCCACTGTCACCGAGCTGACGCTGGTGGAAGACGGTGACGTCGCAGCGCAGGCCCCCGAAACGTGGGCCCTGCACGACACCGGCGGCAACGAACTCGGCGCGGACATTCCGCAGCTATCGGTCGAATGGGCACGATGCGGCGACGTAGTCGGCGTCACGATGCAAGGCAGTGACGAGTGCTGGCTCGGCCTGATCCGATCCATGCATGCGGAGCCGGATCGCAGCCTGCACGCCATCATCTACGTCATGAGCCGCCATCCGCAGGCGGTGGAGCTACGCCCGGTCATCGCGCAGGGCGAAGTGAACGTCCTCTCGGAGGCCGCAGCGCGGCAGTTCGGCTTCAAAAGCGTGCGTGCGATCATCGTGTCAGACGGCACGGGAGCGTCACAAAATGCGAACTTTTTGCTGCCACCCGACAGCTGGGAGGTGGGCCGCGTCTACGAAGCGACAATTGGAGGAGCTTCGTGTTTTCTCCGCAGCCTGCAGCTCCTGCGGCACGGCGACGATTTCGTGCGCGCGACGTTCGAGTGGGTGCAGCAATCCTGAATCACAAATAGGGACAGACCCGAAGCCGTTGGGCCGCTCAATCAAGCCACCAGGTCCGGCACGGAGGCGGATAGGCAAGTGCGTGCGCCTCGCACCGCGCGTATAGACGCCTATAGCGGCATGCAGTTGACAGCGCTTCGCGCCGCAACCGAAGACGGATTCACACCCCCCCGCCTGGCTCGCCCGTAAACAAGGCCTCAGCATCCGCGCGCTTCGCCGCTGACCGGATGGTGTTAGGTTTTCGTCAAAGGCTGTCAGACCATCGTCATAAACTCGAGGTTTGCGGCGCCTACCCTAGTGAATGGGCGCTCAATGGCCGGCGAAGCAGGTTTCCGCTCGATGGCACGAAATTCGCGTGGGCACTTTCCTGCCAATTTACGAAGGCTTCTCACGAAGGGGCGAGGCCGATGCCGGATCCTAACCGTCAATCAGAAATGTCGAGTTCCGCGGCAAGCAGCAGCCCGGATTGGGAAGCCTTCGCCAAGTGGCTGCGTGGTTTATCGGCCGCAGAGCTTGAAGAGTTTGCCGAGGCAATAGCCAATCACGACGGCGAAAGACTGGCCCGTTTCGACACCAGGCTTCAGACCTATCTCGATCGCTCCGCATGAACATAGGCATTCTGAAAGTCTCAGCCTTGCCTTCAATGGGTTGGCGCGTAGAGCGAGGCCCCGGCGAACAGCCGTTCTTGTTTCCGACCAAGGCCCAGGCAATATCGTTCGCGCTGGCATGGGGCGATTCTCATCAGCCCTGTGAAGTGCGTGTGTTCGGTCCTATCGGGGAACCTGTGCGGAGCATGACATTTCCGAACGGCAATTACCGTAGTGCGCCCAGATCGGACCGCCGCCGGATGCAAGTCGACATTCCGTTCCGCGATCGTCGTCAGAGGGAACGCCGAGCACAGGCTTGACGCGGTTGCCCGTCGATCGAGAGGCGAGTAACGGCGGAAGAACGGTGACTGGTGACTGGTGACTGGTAAAAGCCGGTACTCAGTGCTGGGTGCTGCGTGCTGCGGAGGCGTTCAACCGCTGAGGGTGAAGCCCTCGTAGTTCCTGGCGGCGACATCGGCGCAGATCTTCCGGTAGTGCGCCATCCCGCCCGCGTACGGCATGAACACGCGCGGCTTGCCGGGAATGTTCGCGCCGAGATACCAGGAGTGCTTCGCTTGCGGCAGCACCGTGGCTTCGGCGGCCGCGTTCACCTTGCCCACCCAGGATTGCATCGCTTCATCCGTGGGCTCGATGCGGGTCAAACCGCGATTTCGCATATGCGCGATGCAGTCGGTGATCCACTCCACGTGCTGCTCGATCGCAACCGGCATGTTGCAGAGTACCGACGGACTGCCGGGTCCGGTGACGGTGAACAGGTTCGGAAAGCCCGCAACCTGCAGGCCGAGATAATTGCGCGGCCCCGCCGCCCAGGCCTTCGCCAGCGACAAGTCATTGCGCCCGCGGATATCCATCCGCAACAGCGAGCCGGTCATCCCGTCGAAGCCCGTGGCGAAGACGATGATATCCAGCGGATACGAGGCATCGCGCGTGCGGATTCCCCGTGGCGTGATCTCTTCGATCGGATCGGCCCGGACATCCACCAGCGCGACATTGTCGCGGTTGAAAGTCTCGAAATAATCGGTGTCGATCGGCGGGCGCTTTGCCGCGTAGGGGTGGTCGATGTCGGCCAGTTTCGCCGCCGTCGCAGGGTCTTTCACGATATCGCGGATCTTCGCGCGGATGAACTCGGCAGCCGTGGCGTTCGCCGTGTTGTCCGTCACCAGGTCGCGGAAGGTGGCGCGGAATCGCAACCCCCCTGTCTCCCAGGCTGCTTCATACAGGGCCTGCCGCTCTTCGGCTGAAATCTCCAGCGCCGAGCGCTCGGAAACGAGCCACGGATGGCCGTTGAGGCTGGAGTGCATGACCCTGCGGATCTCGGCGGCGTTCTCTTTGACGTAGCGCCTGAACTCCGGGTTCAGTGGGCCGTTGCGGGCCGGCACGCTGTAGTTCGCAGTGCGCTGGAAGACGGTCAGGTGCGCGGCAGTCTCGGCGATCACCGGGGCGGCCTGGATGCCGGTAGACCCGGTCCCGATCAACCCGACCCGCTTGCCGCTGAAATCGACGCCTTCATGCGGCCATTCGCCGGTGTGGACCCAGCGACCCTGAAACGTCTCCAGGCCGGGGATCTTGGGCAACATTGGCCGCCGAAAGGCAGCCGACGGCGGTGATCAGAAACTGCGCCGTGAAGTCTTCCCCGGCCTCGGTCGTCACGCGCCAGAGGTTCGCCTTTTCATCGTAGTGCGCCGCGGATACGCGGGTATTGAAGCGAATGTCGCGCTTCAGGTCGAAGCGGTCGGCGACATGGTTGAGATAACGCAGGATCTCCGGCGGTCCGGGATAACGTTCCGACCATTCCCACTCCCGAATCAATTCCTCGGAGAACGAGTAACAGTAGGAGTGGCTTTCCGAGTCGCATCGCGCGCCCGGGTAACGGTTCCAGTACCAGGTGCCGCCGACCCCATCCGCCGCCTCCAGCACCTGGACCGAGAGACCCAGCCGGTCACGCAGGCAGAGCAACTGATAAAGGCCGGAAAAACCGGCGCCGATGACCAGCGCATCGTACGCGCGTGTCTTCTGTGCGATCAGCTGACGTTCCATGAATGTCGGATTGTCTCACGCTTCCAAAACTGCATCACCGCCGGAACCGGCCGCGCTTGTTTCCGGACGGTCTACTCATTAGGATTCGGCGTGGTCCGTTGCAAACGGCGACGAGACGCACGGCGGGAACCTGGAATCAAGAAACAGGAGAGGGAGAGAGATGCCACGCATGAAAGGAGGCCACGCAGTCGCCGCGGCACTCAAGACCGAAGGAATCGACCACGTCTTCGGCATCGTGGGCACGCACGACAGCCCGCTTTTCGACGGCGTGTTCGGCGACGACGCGATTCGCGTCATATCGGTGCGCCACGAGCAGGGCGCCGCGCTCATGGCGGCAGGCTATGCGCGCGCTTCCGGAAAAATCGCCGCGTGCTTCGTGGTGCCCGGACCCGGCCTCACCAATGCGTTGACCGGGATGGGCATGGCGCATTCGGAGTCGGCCCCGATGCTGGTCTTCGGCGGCCAGAACGCGCTGCCGCAGCTCGAACGCGAGGGCGGACATTTTCACGAACTGGCCAATTCGCTCGCCGTGGCCGCTTCGGTCTGCGGGTATGTCACGCGCGTGTCCGCGCCGAAGGACATCCCGGGCGTGATCCGCGAGGCGGTGCGCGCGATGCGCTGCAAGCGTCCGCGGCCGGCCTACATCGAGGTTCCGCTGGACGTGCAGAACGGCGAAGCCGACATCTCGCCGATGCCGCCCGAGACTTACAGCCGGCCGGGCGGTGATCCGGCGAGCATCGCGCGCGCGGCCGAGGCGCTGAAGTCGGCGAAGCGCCCGTTCATCTTCGCCGGAGGCGGCGTGGAAAATGCGGAGGCCACGCAGCCGCTGGCGCGCGTGGCGGAACTGCTGGGGGCACCGGTGGTGACCAGCGTGTTCGGCCGGGGTGCGATTTCCGACCGGCATCCGCTTGCGCTCGGCGACGGCTGGGGCCGTCTCACCCTGTATGACGAACTGCTCGATGAAGCAGACCTGGTGCTGGTGGTCGGATCGCGCATCGACGTCGTCTCCGACGTGAACGTCGGCGCCCGTTTCCCGGACCGGATCGTGCAGGTGGATATCGATCCCCTGACGGTGGGGCGGCGCCGGCCGGTGGAAGTGGGCGTCGTCGGCGATGCGGCCTCGGTCTTGACCGCGCTCGCCGCGCAACTGGGCGGCAAGGACAGGGACTGCTGGTTCGACGCGGCGGATTTCCGCCGTCGCAAGCACGCGTCGCTGGTACAGCGCGCCGGCCCGGTGCTGACGCTGATCGAGGACTTGCGCGCGGCGCTGCCCGACGACACTATTTTCGTGGACGACCTGACACTGGTCGGCTACTGGATGCCGATGCTGATGGAGACTTACCTGCCGCGCACGCTGATCCATCCCGGCACGTACGGGACGCTGGGTTATTCGCTGCCGGCGGCGATCGGCGCCCGGCTCGCCTGTCCGAAGCAGCCGGTGGTATCGATCTCCGGAGACGGCGGTTTTCTTTTCACCATGCAGGAGCTCGCCACCGCGCGCGCGGAGAACCTGGATCTGATTGCGCTGGTGTTCAACGACAATGCCTTTGGCGCGATCAGGCAATACCAGGACCGGATGTTCGGCGGCCGGCACATCGGCTCGGAACTGGTGAATCCCGATTTCGTGAAGCTCGGCGAAGCCTTCGGCGCGAAGAGCGTCCGAGTCGAAGCCAGGGATATCGGGGCGGCGGTGCGCCGCGCGCACGACACCGGCGGCCTGTGGCTGATCGAAGTGCCCTTCGCGCCCGCCGGTCCGGCGCAGATGGTGCCGTGGATGCCGTGAAGAGCAAGGGAAAAGGGGAAAGAAAAAACAGGGAATCGGCATCGGGCCTGGTATGTTGCGCAAATAGCGCCATGCGCCAAGCCTGACGAACCTACTGCCGGCCCGGGATCAACCTCGCGCTGCGCTTCCGCCCTGCATGAATCCCCCCGGCATCGAGCCGCGCTTACCAATCCACGATCGTGCCGTCGGCCAGCACCGCATTGCCGGCGTGCATGATCTCCTGCTTGAACGGATGCTTCGCCACCGTGGCTTCGCTCACTTCGACGCCGAGGCCCGGGCGATTCGGGAATCAGCCAGTGCCCGTCCTTGGCCCTGATCGGGCTTTGGACCACGTCGTGATACCACGGCACCGCGCCGGACATTTCTTCCTGGATCACGAAGTTCGGCGTGGCGATGTCGAAATGCAGCGCCGCCACCCCGGCGAGCGGCCCGAGCGGATTGTGCGGGGCGATGCCGACACCAGCGGTCTCCGCCATCGCCGCAATCTTGCGCGCTTCGCCGAATCCGCCGACGTGGCAAAGGTCGGGCTGCGCGATGTTGATCGCGCGCAGGCGGAACAGGTCGTCGAATTCGCGGCGGTCCACCAGGCGTTCGCCAGTGGCGATCGGTACCGGCGATTTGTCCATGATCTGTTTCATGCCCAGGGAATCGCCGGGCTGGATCGGCTCCTCGACGAACAGCGGCCGGTACGGCGCCAGCGCATGGATGTACTGCAGCGCCACGCTGGTCGAGGCGCAGCGGCCGTGGAAGTCGATCATGATCTCCACGTCGTTGCCGACCGCCTCGCGCAACGCCTGCATCATGCCGCCGACGTGGTCCAGCTCTTTGGGTGACGCGGTGTAGTGCGTGTAGGGGATGAACACGACCTTGAGCGCGCGGTAGCCCCTGGCGATCACTTCCAGCGCGCGCTCTGCCACGGCACTTGCGATCCATGCTCTCGTACACCGAGGTCATGTCGCCAAAACCGAGGTGGGTGTAGATCTTGACCTTGTCGCGGGTCTTGCCGCCGAGCAGGCGCCACACCGGCACGCTGAGTTCCTTGCCCCAAATGTCCCACAAGGCCATCTCGATGCCACTGATGGCCGTATTGCCGATCACCCCCAGGCGCCAGAACGAGTGCTTGGTCAGAATCCGCACGTTGTTCTCGATGTCGCGCGGATCGTGCCCGAGCAGCAGCGGTTCCAGGTCCTGCACCGCGCCGACCACCGCGCGGGTCTTCCATTCGAGCGTGGCTTCGCCCCAGCCATAGAGCCCGGGCTGGTCGGTTTCCACCCGCACGAACACCCAGTTGCGCATCTCGGCATTGCAGACCGAGGTCTTGATCGCGGTGATCTTCATTTTTCTCCCTTTAAGGACATTCTTCGGCCCCAAGATTAAATCGAAGGCGCCATCTTATCCAGCGCATCGATTCGGGCATAATCTCTGCCGCCGCGATCGGTTGCGCGGATGCATTCACCTATATTGCGAGGGAAAGCGATGGCCCAATCGCTGGGACCATTCGACTACGTCATCGTCGGCGCCGGCTCGGCCGGGTGCCTGCTCGCCAACCGCCTGAGTGCGAATCCTGACATGCGCGTGCTGCTGCTCGAGGCCGGCGGCAAGGACGACTATTTCTGGATCCACGTTCCGGTTGGATACCTCTACACCATCGGCAATCCGCGCACCGACTGGTGCTACAAGACCGAGCCCGACCCGGGACTCAACGGCCGCTCGCTCGGCTATGCCCGGGGGCGCGTGCTCGGCGGCTGCTCCTCGATCAACGCGATGATCTACATGCGCGGGCAGAAGAGCGATTACGACCACTGGGCGGCCCTCGGGAACAAGGGCTGGTCGTGGGACGAGGTGCTGCCCTACTTCAAGCGCACCGAGGACTACCAGCACGGTGCCGACGAGCTGCACGGCGCGGGCGGCGAACTGCGCGTCGAGGAGCGGCGGGTGAACTGGGAGATCCTGGATGCCTGGCGCGAGGCCGCAGCGGAATGCGGCATTCCCAAGATCGAGGAGTTCAACCGCGGCGACAATTCTGGCAATGCCTATTTTCAGATGAACCAGCGCCGCGGCGTGCGCTGGAGCAACACCAAGGCCTTTCTGCGCCCGGTCATGCACCGGCCGAACCTGACGGTGCTCACCCACGCTCACGTGAAGCGCATACGGGTGCAAACGCTGGGATTCCTCAAGCGCGCCACCGGTGTGGAGTTCAGCCTCGGTCCGCGCGGCAACCAGTTTGCCGAGGCCAGGGGCGAAGTGATCCTCGCCGCGGGTTCGATCGGCTCGCCGCAGATCCTTCAGCTCTCCGGCATCGGCCCCGGCGCGCTGCTGCAGGAGCTCGGCATCAACGTCGAGCACAGCCTGCCGGGGGTGGGCGAGAACCTGCACGACCACCTGCAGATCCGGATGATGTACAAGGTGAAGAACGTGCGCACGCTCAACGAGCGCGCCAACAGCCTGTTCGGAAAAATGGCGATGGGGCTCGAGTACCTGTTCTTCCGCACCGGGCCGCTGACCATGCCGCCCTCGCAACTGGGCGCATTCGCGAAAAGCGATCCGGCGCAGCCGTCGGCGAACATCGAATGGCACGTGCAGCCGCTGTCGCTGGACAAGTTCGGTTCGCCGCTGCATCCCTTTCCCGCGATTACGCCGTCGGTGTGCAACCTGCGCCCCACCAGCCGCGGCCACGTGCGCATCAAGAGCCCCGACCCGAACGCGCATCCGGCCATCATGCTCAACTATCTTTCCACCATGGAGGACAAGAAAGTCGCGGTGGACTCGATCCACATCACCCGCCGCATCATGCAGGCCAAGGCGCTGGCGAAGTATCAGCCGGAGGAATTCAAGCCCGGCCCCGACTTCAAGACCGACCTCGCGCTGATGAGCGCCGCGGGCGATCTCGGCACCACCATCTTCCACCCGGTCGGCACCTGCAGGATGGGCCACGACGAGCTCGCAGTGGTGGACGAGCGGCTGCGCGTGCGCGGCATCGCCGGGCTGCGCGTGATCGATGCGTCGGTGATGCCGCGGATCACCTCCGGCAATACCAACGCGCCGACCACCATGATCGCCGAGAAAGGCGCCGAGTTCGTGAAGGAAGACGCAAGCAAACGCTGAAACGTCTGCCTGGGACCGTCAGCCTCCGGTCAGCAGTTTGCTGAGCTGTGCCCAGTTGAGGTAGACGTAACCCGGCGCAATCACCATATATGTCAGCGTGCACACCAGCATCATCACCTGGGTCACGGGGTGCGGCTTCACCCACTTCGGGAACACCTTGGGCAGCATGAAGTAATTCAGGTACACGAAGGCCGGCGCGATGATGGCCATCGCCAGGAATGCCACGACGCCACGGATGACGATCAGCGTGCCCGGCTGCGCCAGCGCGGCCCAGAGAATACCGGGTCCCACGTAGGCGAACAGGCCGACAAATACCGGGAGCGTGGCAAGCTGCAGAGGCGGGAGATGCCCGAAGGAAACCGCGCCGGGTGCCGGAGCTGCTGGTGTTGCGCTCATGGTGATCCTCCCCGAACCAGAGTCTGATTGCGATGACCGCTATGCGCCCACGTTTCTTTCTTCAGCAGTTGATTGTATTGTCATAATCAGGCTATTGCCAAGGGCGACGTCTGCCTGGCGGCTTTGCACCACCAAATTTTTTTCCGGAGACCAAGTCATGCCTGCTTACCTGATTTCGCAGATCGAGGTTCACGACCCCGTGGGCTACGAGCAGTATCGCAAGCTCGTGCCGCCGTCGCTTGCCAAGTACGGCGGCAAATTCATTGCCCGCGGCGGCAAGATCGACGTACTGGAAGGCGACTGGTCGCCCAGGCGCGTGGTGATCTGCGAATTCGAAAGCATCGAACGCGCGCGCCAGTGGTACGAATCGGAGGAATACCGGCCGGCGATGGAGATCCGGCAGAAGACCGCTACCGCGAAGATCATAGTCGTGGACGGTCTATGATTGTCGCCGCCTCACCCCGCCCCTCCTCGCCTCACCAATAACGCATCCACCGCCAAGGACGCCAAGGAAAACCAAACACAAGAATCAGATGGGTGTCCAAACCCCGTGCAATTATCTGCGTTGCGACTGTCCCGTCACCCTGACTCAGCCACACCGTCACGCTATATGCTTCTCCTTGGTGTCCTTTGCGTACCTTCGCGTCCTTTGCGTCAACGCTGTAGTCGCCGGCCCATGGCCGGCTATTAGCCAGATTGCATCAGGCGCCCCGCGGCAGCACCAGCGTGGCCTCCAGCCCGCCCTGCGGCAGGTTGCGCAGCCGCACCGCGCCGCCATGGGCCTGCGCGATATTGCGGGCGATCGACAATCCCAGTCCGCTGCCGCCGCTGTTGCGGTTGCGCGAGCCTTCGACGCGATAGAACGGATCGAACACGCGCTCGATGTCGCTTTCCGGGATGCCCGGACCCTGGTCGGAGATGGCGACGTTCACGCTCCGGCCTTCTCCGGCGCACCGTGATGTCGGCGCGCCGTCCGTAGGCCAGCGCATTGTCGAGCAGGTTCTGCAGGCAGCGCCTGAGCGCCTGCGCTCGCCCCATCACCGGGCCCGGCGACTCGCCGGCAACGGTGACGGTATGGCCGGCCTCCTCCGCGTCCTGTTTCAGGCTCGAGATCAGGGCGTCGAGGTCGATCGCACTCACCTCTTCGCCGCCGTCGCTCAGGCCCCGCATGTAGTCCAGGGTGGAGCCCACCATCTGCTGCATCGCGTCGAGATCGCGGATAAAACGCGATCTTGAGCTCGGCGTCTTCCAGCATTTCAGCGCGCAGCCGCATGCGCGTGATCGGTGTCTTGAGGTCGTGCGACATGGCGCCCAGCGCCTTGAGCCGCGTTTCGACGTAGCGCTTGAGGCGGTCCTGCATGATGTTGAGCGCGCGCGACGCACGCACGAGTTCGACCGTTCCGGTTTCCGGAAGCGGCGGCCGCTCGATGTTGCGGCCGAGTTCCTCCGCCGCCCCCGCCAGCACCGACAACGGCCTGGTTACCAGCCGCACCGCGAAAAAGAGCAGCACCAGCATGACGCCGTCCACGATCGCCAGATTGCGAAGCAGTCGCGTGAACCAGGTCGTCGCGCGCGGCGGGTTGGTGCTCTCCGCGGTGATCCAGGTACCGTCGCCAAGCATCACGGCCGCATCGATGCGAATCCCGGCACGCTCTCCGAAATTCACGTGCGTACCAGGAATCCGGGTTGAGATTGACCGGCTGTGCGTCGATCACATCGAATCGAGTATCCGGTTCGAGCGCCAGTGTCAGTGCTTCGTGCGCCGCGTCGTAGAGCTCGGTTTCCTTCTTCGCGGCAGCAGAGTCGCCGCCTGAGGGCTTGCCGTCCGTCAGTTTCAGCGTTGCGTCGGCAATCGCGTCCATGATCCGTGGCCGCTGCGCCGGAGTCACGGCATTGAGCACACGCACCGCGTCGTCGATCCTGGCCGCCGCGCGCGACGCACCGTTGCGAAAAACAAGATCGTCGCGTTCGGAGATGTGGATCGCAGTGGTAAGCACCTGGACGGCGACAAGGCCGCCCACCAGGATCAGGGCGATGCGACCGAACAACGAGTTCGGCAGCAGCTTCAAGCCTGGCTCTCCACGCGCACCGCCAGCACGTAGCCTTTGCCGCGCACGGTCTTGATGATCGCGGGCTCGCGCGCCTGGTCGCGCAGGCGTTCGCGCAGGCGGCTCACCTGCATGTCGATGGTGCGGTCGAGCGGGTCGGCATCGTGTCCAAAGGTGAAATTGGAAAGCTGGTCGCGTGACACGACCGCATTCGGGTTCTGCAGGAAAATCAGCAGCAGCCGGTATTCGGCGCCCGACAAGGGCACCACCACGCCGTCGGGCGCCCGGAGATTGCGTTCCCGCGTATCCAGCCGCCAGCCGGAGAAGCTGAAGGATTCCGGCACGTTGATTTCGGTATCGGCGGGCAGCGCCTTGGCGCGGCGCAGGATGCTGCGGATGCGCGCCACCAGTTCGCGCGGATCGAAAGGCTTGGCCAGATAATCGTCGGCGCCCATCTCCAGGCCGATGATGCGGTCCACCGGATCGCCCTTCGCGGTGAGCATCAGCACCGGCACCTGCGAGCGCGCGCGCAACTGGCGGCACAGCGACAGGCCGTCCTCGCCCGGCAGCATCAGGTCCAGCACCACCAGGCTCGCCGGCTTTGCCGCCAGGGCCTCGCGCATGGCCGGGCCGTCCGCCACCGCGTGCGCATCGAAGCCGTTCTTGCGCAGGTATTCCTCCAGCAGCTTGCGGATGTCTTCGTCGTCGTCAACGATGAGTATGCGATCACGCATGGGCGCTCTTATACAACCTGCCGCAACGATTTGGGAGGACTTTTGTCAAATAACGTAACATCGAATCGGGCGCCGACACTTTGTTACATGGCGCACGGCCGCCTCGCTTAGATTCCCCGTATTCCCTACTTCCGGTCAGGCATGAACAACACCCGATCCCGGCCGTTTGCCGGCCTGTGCATCGCTGCGCTGCTCGCAGTTTCCGGCGCGGAACGGCGCGCTTCCGCAGCCGACCCATTCGACACCGACAAACTCACGCCGCCCAACCAGAGCGTACCCTGGAGCGGCGGCGCCGATGCCTGCTCGCGCCAGGGTGCCTCGACCGGACCCCTGACGCTCGCCGGCGTCATCGAGCAGGCGCTTTGCAACAACCCGCAGACGCGGCAGTCCTGGACCGCCGCGCGCATCCAGGCGGCACAGGTAGGCCGCAGCCGCGCCGATTACTTGCCCGAGGTCTCGATTGACGGCCAGGCCAGCGCCGGCCGTACCTGGCCCGCGGATGGCGGCGCCTTCAGCCAGGAAAGCGTCTCGGCATCTGCAACAGTCAGCTACCTGCTGTTCGACTTCGGGCTGCGCGACGCCAATCTCGACAGCGCCCGCCAGTTGCTCGTGGCCGCCAACTGGTCGCACAACGCCGCGCTGCAGTCGGTGTTCCTGTTCGCGATCCAGTCCTACTATCAACTGTTCGCCGCCGGGGCCAATGTCGAAGCCGCGATGGAAGCGCGAGAAAGCCAGCGAAGAAAGCCTGAAGGCGGCCGAGACCCGCTATCGCGTCGGCGCCGGCACCCCTGCCGACCGGCTGCAGGCGAAGACCGCGTACTCGCAGGCCCTGCTCATCCGCACGCGCGCTGAAGGCGAACGGCGTACCGCCGCGGGCGTGCTTGCCAATGCCATCGGCCTCGACGCCGACGCCGAAGTCGAGCTCGCGCCGCCGCGCCTCCAGGCACCGGACCCGACCACCGATGCGCGGGTTCGCGAACTGGTGGACTACGCGCGCATGCTGCGCCCCGACCTGGCCGTCGGCCGAAGCCAAGATCCAGGCGGCGCGCGCGCAAGTGCGTGCGGCGCAGGCGGCGGGCAGGCCGACCATATCGCTCACCGGTACCGCAGGATTGGCGGACTCGAACTCGGCCAGCCTGGCCAGCAGCGGCGCGGTCGGAATCAGGGTGAGCATTCCGTTGTTCACCGGATACCGCAACACCTACGACATCCGCTCCGCCGAGATCCAGGTCGAAGCGAGCCAAGCCGACCGCGATCAGTTGCGCAACCAGGTATCGCTGGACGTGTGGCGTGCATACCAGGCGCTGGCCACCGAGCGCACCGCGCTGGTCAATGCCGAGGACCTGCTGCAAAGCGCGCTGGAATCCGAGAACGTCGCGCGCGGACGCTACAAGGCCGGCGCCGGCACGCTGATCGACCTGCTCAATGCGCAATCGGCGGCCGCCGCCGCCCGTTTCCAGTCGAGTTCAGACGCGCTACAACTGGCATCTCGCCAAGGCCGCGCTCGCCAGCGCGCTCGGCACGCTCGACCTGGCGTCGCTGCCGGGCAACGCCGACACCGTGTTGATCGATACCACACGTTCCGCGCTACGCAAATGAACAAACCGAATCTTTCGCTCTGGGTGAAGCTCTCCGTCGTGCTGCTGCTGCTCGCCGGCGCGGGCGCCGCGATCTGGCTGTGGAGAAACAATTCCGAGATGCCGGCCGAACAGCGCTACCGCACCCGGCCGGTCGAGCGCGGCATGCTGGTGCAGAGCGTTTCCGCCAACGGCACGCTCAATCCGGTGGTGCTGGTCACCGTCGGCTCGCAGATTTCCGCACGCGTGACCAAGCTGTACGCGGACTTCAACCAGCGCGTCAAGGCCGGCCAGGTGCTCGCCGAACTCGATCCGGCGCTGCTGATCGCGACCGAACAACAGACGCTCGCCAACCTCGCCAGCGCCCGGGCTTCGCTCAAGCTGGCGCGCGCCAACGAAGAGCGGTTTCAGCAACTGTTTGCGCAGGAATACATCTCCAGGCAGGAGATGGACCAGGCGGTGCAGGTGCGCGAAGCGGCGCAGGCGCAGGTGCAGGTATTCGAGGCGCAGCACAGCAGGGACCGGGCCAACCTGCACTACACCGTGATCCGCTCGCCGGTTTCCGGCGTGGTCGTGGATCGCCAGGTCGATGTCGGGCAGACGGTCGCCGCCAGCCTGCAGGCCCCGGTGCTGTTCAAGATCGCGCAGGACCTCAAACAGATGCAGATCAATTCGGCGGTCGCGGAAGCCGACGTCGGCGCAATCCGCATCGACCAGGAAGTGGACTTCCGCGTGGACGCCTTTCCCGATCGCGAGTTCAAGGGCAAGGTCAAGCAGATCCGGCTCAATCCCACCATCACCAGCAACGTCGTCACCTACAACGTGGTGGTGTCGGTGGACAACCCCGATGAGATCCTGCTGCCGGGCATGACCGCTTATATCACCATCACCACGCAGACGAAGACAGACGTGCTGATGGTGCCGAGTGCGGCGCTGCGTTTCCGCCCCGCCACCGCGACCGAGGGTTCACGCATGCCCACCGCGCAAGCGGCGGGCGCGCGCAAGCGCGCGGCCGGAGCGCAGGTGTACGTGCTGCGCGGCGGCAAGATCGAGGCCGTCACGGTCCAGACGGGCATCACCAACGGCCGTGTCACTGAAATCACCGGCGGCAATTTGCGCGAAGGCGACATGGTGGTCCTCGAGGACCTGAGCGCGACGCCGCGCCCGCAAACCGCGCCCACCGGTCCGCGCACGAGGCTGTTCTGATGGCCGAATCCGGTGGTGCGCATCGAGCACCTTCACAAGAGCTACGAGACCGAGGCCGGCGTCTTCCCGGTGCTCCACGACGTCAACCTCGTCATCGAGCCCGGCGAGTTCGTCGCCATCATGGGTCCGTCGGGATCGGGCAAGTCCACATTCATGAACATTCTCGGTTGCCTGGACCAGCCGACCAGCGGCAGGTACTTTCTCGATGGAGCCGATACCGGCCAGCTCGGCAGCGACCAGCTCGCAAGGCTGCGCAACCGCACCATCGGATTCGTGTTCCAGGGGTTCAACCTGTTGCCGCGCGCGCGGCTCACGGACAACGTTGCGCTGCCGCTGGTTTACTCCGGCATGAGGCGCGACGAACGCAACGCCCGCGCTGTGGGGTTGCTCGAGCGCATCGGCCTGGCAGGGCACGTGCAGTCCTTTCCGAACCAGATCTCCGGCGGACAGCAACAGCGGGTGGCGATCGCGCGCGCGCTCGCCACCCGGCCGCGACTGCTGCTCGCGGACGAACCCACCGGCAATCTGGACACGCACACCGGCGCCGAGATCATGAATCTGTTCACGCAGTTGAACCGCGACGAAGGCATCACCGTGGTGCTGGTCACCCACGATCGGGAAATCGCCGCCTTTGCGCATCGTCTGGTGCGCTTCCGCGACGGCATCGTGGAACACGACGGCGCAGTCGTCGCCGAAGAAGTGCAGGTACCCGCGTGATCCTGTCGATGCTCGCCGAAGCCTGGTCGGCGATGGGCGCCAACCGGCTGCGCACGTTCCTGACCATGCTCGGCATGGTGATCGGCGTGGCGGCCGTGGTGGCAATGCTCGCGGTCGGCCAGGGCGCACAGATGCTGGTGAACCAGACCATCGCCTCGATGGGCAGCAATCTGTTTATCGTGTTGTCCGGCGGCTCCACCGCCGGCGGACTGCGGATGGGCTCGGGCAGCGTGCCCACCCTGACGCTGCTGGACGCGGACGCAATCGCCGAACTGCCCGGCGTGGCCTCGGTGGCGCCGGTGCAACCCGGCAATTCCGAGGTCATCTACGGCGCCAGCACCTGGAGCACGCAGGTTTACGGCACGTCGCCCAGTTACCTGGACGTGCGCGAATGGCCGCTCGCATCCGGCGAGATGTTCACCGACTACGACTTGCGCTCCGCCAGCCGAGTGGCGCTGCTCGGCGCCACGGTGGCGAACGTCCTGTTCGGCGACGAAGATGCGGTGGGTAAAACCATCCGCATCAGGAACAGCCCCTACCTGGTGATCGGCCTGCTGGCACGCAAGGGCCAGAGCCTCGACGGACGCGACCAGGACGACACCATCCTGGTGCCGGTCACGACCGCGCAGCGCAAGCTGTTCGGTTCGCAGTTCCTGGGCACGGTGCGCTTCATGATGGTACAGGCGGCTTCGGCGCAACTCATGGATCGGGTCGAGCGCGACATAACGGAACTTCTGCGTGCACGCCATCGCCTCAACGTCGATGCCGAGAACGACTTCACGGTGCGTAACCTTACTGCAGCGGCCAACGCGGCGGCCGCGACCACCAAGGTGATGTCGCTGATGCTCGGAGCGATCGCTTCGGTGTCGCTGCTGGTCGGCGGCATCGGCATCATGAACATCATGCTGGTGTCGGTGACCGAGCGCACCCGCGAGATCGGCATCCGCATGGCGATCGGCGCGCGCCGCCGCGATATCCTGCTGCAGTTCCTGCTGGAGGCCATCATCATTTCGGTGATCGGCTGCTGCGTCGGAGTGGCGCTCGGGGTCGGCGGCGCGTTTATCGCCGAGAGGGCAGCGCAGACCACGGTGGTCGTCACCTCCGGTTCCATCGTGCTCGCCTTCGCCGTGGCCGCGGCCGTCGGCATATTTTTCGGCCTGTACCCGGCGCGCAAGGCCGCCTACCTGAAGCCTATCGATGCACTGCGCTACCAATAGGCGCAAAATAGCCCCTTCGCATTGCAGCGGCGGTCCGGTCGTTCCGGTCCGGACCGTGCCGCGCGCTGCGCGATCCGTTATGTTTTAGTCATGATCACTCGCCCAAATTCGACGCTCGATCGTTTCTCTGGACACGCATTGTTGTGCGCGTTTTCCGCGCTGCTCGCTGCCTGCGCGATTGCCGGCTGTTCCGACAAGAACAATGCGCAGGCCGAGGCGAAGAAGTCGCCGCCCGCAATTCCGGTTCTGGTCGCGCAGGCCGTCGAGAAGCGCATGCCTCTGCGGCTGCACGCCATCGGCAATGTCGAAACCGTAGCCTCGGTTGCGGTGAAGGCACGCGTGGACGGCCAGATCTTCAGGGCCTTCGTGCGCGACGGCCAGGACGTGGCCAAAGGCGACCTGCTGTTCCAGCTCGATCCCAAACCCTACGAATCGCAGCTCGCGCAGGCCGAGGCCAACCTCGCGCAGAGCCAGGCGCAGCTCGAGTACCTGCGCGGACAGGAAAAGCGCTACCAGGAACTGCTGGCGCAAAACTTCGTCTCCCGCGAGGGTTATGCCCAAGTGGCGTCGAATTTTCATTCTGCCGAGGCCAACGTCAATGCTACTGCGGCCGCGGTCGAGTCCGCGCGCGTCAGCCTCGCCTACACCACAATCCGCGCGCCGATCGGCGGGCGCGCCGGCAAGGTGCTGCTCAGCGAGGGCAACCTGGTCAAGGGCAACGACACTATCGCGCTGGTGGTCATCAACCAGATCTCGCCGATCTATGTAAGTTTCGCGGTGCCCGAGCAGCATCTCGGCGATATCCGCGCCAACAAGATCAGCGCGCCAATGCGCATCGAAGCGGAAATCGAAAAGGGAAAAATGGTCCCCGGCAAGCTCGCCTTTGCCGACAACACCGTGGACGCTACCACCGGCACCATTCGCCTGCGCGGACTGTTCGCCAACGAGGACAAACAGCTCTGGCCGGGCCAGTACGTCGACACCTGGATCACCTTGCGCGACGAGCAGAACGCACTGGTGGTGCCCGCTCAGGCGGTGCAGACCGGGCCCAATGGCCAGTACGCCTACGTGGTCAAGGAAGACTCCAGCACCGAGATGCGCGCCATCGCGGTCAGCCGTACCGACGGCGAAGAGGCGGTGATCGCCTCCGGGCTCAAGGCCGGAGAGACGGTGGTGACGGACGGCGCGTCGCGGCTGCTGCCCGGCTCCAGGGTCAGTGTCAAGAGCATGGAAAAAGAGTCGTGAACGTCGCCGAAGTGTTCGTGCGCCGTCCGGTCATGACCGGCCTGATCATGATCGGTATCCTGATCTTCGGCGTTTTCAGCTACCGCCTTCTGCCGGTGGCCGACCTGCCCAACGTCGACTTTCCCACCATCGCGGTGACCGCTGCGTTGCCCGGAGCCAGTCCGGAGACCATGGCTTCCGCGGTTGCGACACCGCTGGAAAAGCAGTTCTCCACCATCGCCGGACTCGACTCGATGGATTCCCTGAGCGCGCAGGGCAACGCCCGCATCACGCTTCAATTTGCCCTGGACCGCGACATCGACGCCGCCGCGCAGGATGTACAGGCAGCGATTTCGCGCGCGCTGAATCAATTGCCGAAGGAAATGAACGCGCCGCCGTCGTTCCGCAAGGTCAATCCGGCGGATTCGCCGATCTTCTACCTCGCGCTCACCTCATCGACGCTGCCGCTTTCCACGGTGGACGAGTACGCGCAGACGCTTCTGGCACAGCGCATATCCACCATCAGCGGCGTAGCGCAGGTGCAGGTGGTGGGATCGCAGAAATACGCGGTGCGGGTACAGCTCGATCCCAAGGCGCTGGCCTCGCGCGGCATCGGCATCGACGAGGTGGCGCAAGCGATCGGGCGCCAGAACTCCAACCTTCCCACCGGCACGTTGTTCGGCCAGCACCGCGCCTACACTGTGGAAACCAACGGTCAGCTCGCCAACGCCGCCTCGTTCCGCCCGATCGTGGTCGCGTACCGTAACGGCGCACCGGTACGTCTGGGTGAACTCGGCCGGGTGGTGGATGGCGTGGAGAACGACAAACTCGCCGCCTGGTACAACGATGAGCGCAGTATCCTGCTGGCGATCCAGCGCCAGCCGGGCACGAATACCATCGAAGTGGTCAATTCGATCAAGAAGCTGCTACCCACATTCCGCGCGCAGGTGCCGCCGGGCATAAGCATCGAGATCCTCTACGATCGCTCCCAGTCCATCCGCGAGTCGGTGGACGACGTGCAGTTCACGCTGTTGCTGGCGCTCGCCCTGGTGGTGCTGGTGATCTTCCTGTTCCTGCGCAACCTTTCCGCCACGCTGATCCCCAGCCTGTCGCTGCCGATGTCGATCGTCGGCACGTTCTCGGTGATGTACCTGATGGGCTTCAGCCTCGACAATCTTTCCCTTATGGCGCTGACGCTGTGCGTGGGCTTCGTGGTGGACGACGCCATCGTCATGCTGGAGAACATCAACCGCCACCTGGAAATGGGCAAGACGCCGATGCAGGCGACGCTCGACGGCGCGCGCGAGGTCGGCTTCACCATCGTCTCCATGACGCTGTCGCTGGCCGCGGTGTTCATTCCCGTGCTGTTCATGGGCGGCGTGCTCGGCAGGCTGCTGCACGAGTTCGCGGTGACCATCATGGCCGCGGTGCTGGTGTCCGGTTTCGTGTCGCTGTCGCTCACGCCGATGCTGTGCAGCCGCTGGCTGCGGCCCGGCAAGAAAAGAAAGCCACGGCCGCATGTACCGCTGGAGCGAGCGTGCGTTCGACGCCATGCGCGATTTCTACGAAGTCACGCTGCGATGGGCAATGGCCCGCCATCGCCTGGTGATGGCGATGTTTGTGGCGGTGTTCGCGGTCACCGCGTATCTGTTCGTCACCATTCCCAAGGGCTTCCTGCCGAGTGCCGATACCGGGCAGTTGCTGGCGTTCACCGAGGGGGCGCAGGACATCTCCTTCGACTCGATGGCGGAGAAGCATCGGCTGGCCGCCAACATCATCCGCGCCGATCCGAACGTCGATGCGGTCATGGCTTTCATGGGGCCGTCGTCGTCCGGCTCCAGCCAGACGCTCAACCTGGGGCGCATTTTCGTGCGCCTGAAGCCGTACCAGGAGCGCCTTCCCGCCGACGAGATCATCCAGGAACTGCGGCCGAAGCTCACAGCCATTCCCGGCATGAAGGTGTACCTGCAGAACCTGCCGCTGATCCGCATCGGCGGCAGGCTCACCAAGAGCGAGTTCCAGTACACGCTGCAGGATGCCGACACCGCGGAGCTGTACCACTGGGCGCCCATACTTGAAGACAAGCTGCGCTCGATGCCCGATTTCCAGGACGTCAACAGCGACCTGCAGATCACCAATCCGACCGTGAAGGTCGAGATCGACCGCGACAAGGCGTCCACGCTCGGCGTCACCGCCGAGCAGATCGAGGACGCGCTCTACAGCGCCTACGGCTCGCGCCAGGTTTCCACCATCTTCACGCCGAGCAACGACTACTGGGTGATCCTGGAGCTGGCGCCGCAGTATCAGGCCAGCCCCGAGGCGCTGTCGCTGCTGTACGTGCGCTCCAGTTCCGGCGCACTGGTGCCGCTCGCCGCGGTGGCGAAGATCGTCGGCGGCGTCAGCCCGCTCACCATCAGCCACCAGGGCCAGCTTCCGGCCGTCACCATCTCCTTCAACCTCAAGCCGGGAGTTGCGCTGTCCCAGGCGATCGCGCAGGTCAATGACGTGGTCGCGGAACTGCGCATCCCGCCGACGGTGGTCGGCAGTTTCCAGGGCGCGGCGCAGGCGTTCCAGTCGTCGCTGACCGGAATGGGGCTGCTGCTTGTGATGTCGGTGTTCGTGATCTACCTGATCCTCGGCATCCTCTACGAGAGCTACATCCACCCGATCACGATTCTTTCGGGATTGCCCACGGCGGGATTCGGCGCGCTGCTGACGCTGCTGTTGTTCAAGATGGACCTCAACATGTACGGATTCGTCGGGCTCATCATGCTGATCGGCATCGTCAAGAAGAACGCGATCATGATGATCGACTTCGCCATCGAAGCGCAGCGCAGCGAGGGCAAGCCGCCGGCGCAGGCCATTTTCGATGCCTGCCTGATCCGCTTCCGGCCGATCATGATGACCACCATGGCGGCGCTGATGGGCACGCTGCCGATCGCGCTGGCCATCGGAGCAGGGGCGGAAGCGCGCCAGCCGCTGGGCCTCGCGGTGGTCGGCGGCTTGATGGTCTCCCAGAT
Source organism: uncultured beta proteobacterium (assembly GCA_963695915.1). Lineage (GTDB taxonomy): Bacteria > Pseudomonadota > Gammaproteobacteria > Burkholderiales > JACQAP01 > JACQAP01. Next base: position 160,345 of record CAVOIO010000016.1, on the reverse strand, counting down.
CCTGACGCTCTACATCACGCCGGTGATTTACCTCTATCTGGAGAATGCCCGCGTCTGGTACGCGAGCCGGCGCACGCGCAGGCTGGAGACCGCGCGCGTCGCCGGCATGACATGAAGCCGACGACGCCCGTTTGACGACTACTCCACCCACAGGGAACCTGATGCCATGGCAGAAACGGAAGTGATTGTTAGCGACACCGGAGCGTCTCGCAAAGACCCCGGATCCGTCGCTCATCACCACCACCCACATCATCTACGGGTTGCACGCGCTGAGCATCCTGATCGGCCTGACCAGCGCGATAACCGTAGTCGGCGCTTTCGTGTTCGGCATTCCCTCGATCATCGCCGTCGTCGTCAACTACGTGAATCAGCCGAATGCCCGCGGCACGTTCCTGGAATCCCACTTCCGCTGGCAGATCCGCACGTTCTGGTATGCGCTGATGTGGATACTGATCGGGATCGTGCTTTTCCTCACGATCATCGGCATCCCGCATCGCCTGGATCGTCATCGTCGGCGCGGGAATCTGGGTGATCTACCGCGATTGCGCGAGGCTGGCTGACGTTGCAGGACGGCAAGCCGATGATCTTCTGAGCCGGCGCCATCAGACTGTATGGCTTTCGTGGACGTATTGAAAGCAACCTGAAACGGAGAAACCTTGACGCAATGGCGCGAAGGCGCAAAGAAACACTGAATAGCAATCGAGAATTGGAGGGGACTCCCCGGCGAGCCCGATTCACCTCATCCCAGTTTGACTTGCAGCTCCCGCAGGAACACGCGGATGCGCTTGGCATTCTGGCCGAGATCGCTGCGTCCGACCCGCGACTTGGAGCGCACGTCCACCTTGCTGCCGGCGCCGTCCGCGACAATCCGCACCACGACATCGTCCGTGAAACCGTAGAACATGCTGGTGTGGGTGGCCTCGATCCGCCCTTCCGCCGCGTTCGCGTCGACCACCTTCAGTTTCATGGTGCGAAGCGCCGCCTCGGCAGCCGCGAACACCTTGTCCTTTTCCGAGGGAATGATCAACGTCATGATGTCGGGATAGGCCTGACTGCTGTTGCTCGGCCACCTCCGGTCCGTCGTAATCCACCGTGTGATCGCCTTCCTTGCGCAGCGCGATCACGGCGACGAACTTGGGCGGATTCCGGACATCGGTGGTGATATCGTGGATGTAGGGATGCGCGTCCAGCGTCTGCTTCCAGCTCCACGGGACGTACGCTGTAACTGCACCGACCACGAGTCCGAGCAACCCGGCCACCAGAACTCTGCCGCGGTTTGCCCTTGGCGAAGATCAGGCCGATGACCGACAGCAATACTGCCGCGAGCGCACCGTAGAAGGCCCAGCGGATGATCATGAAGCCGGTGCGGAAATGCCACAGATCGAGGCGGTAGCCGAATCCGGACAGCACTGCTCCCGCCGCACATGCCACAGCCAGAACCAGTCCGACGATTGCGAGCCACCTGCCGATCGGACTGGCGGAAGTGCCCGAAGTTTGTTGTGCATTCATATGCTCCTCCTTGATTCTTGTAGTGCAATCGGCCGGACATCTGCCGGTGTCTGGCCTCGAAATTGGAGAGCATTCTAACCCCGCGGGCAATGATGCGCGGAGGGCATAGATGCTATGCCCGGGCGCGGCCTTCTCACGCGATGGCCCGACTCTTAGATTGTCTACGTATCCGGCGCTTGTGCGCCGCGTTAACGATCTGGAGGTCGATCATGAAAGTACCTATTCGACATTCTTGGGAAGGCACTCGAAAAGGTTCGCCCGAGTGGCACCGTTGCACTGGCGGCGGCGCGGCGCGAATTGCACGGCGCGGCCGGCGACCTTCGCAGCATCTATGCGCGCAACTGGAGCGACCGCGGTCACCTGTAATGTCCGCCTGCGCCTGCTGCTCAACTCCGTTATCTCCTTGCAGGTATTCGAGGGCCTTCACGGCCCTCTCTTTTTTATTCTGCCCCGTGATGACCTGCCGCCGTTGAGCGGATGCGAAAGGACAACTAGCAGAACGCAAGTGGCCTGATCGTTTGCACCGGGCGCGCGCCCGAAACACCTCGATTCCACCGGCATTCCCGGGCAGAATCGCAGTCTTTCGCATGCCATGAATTCCGCCTTCTTCGCACTCGCCGCCGCCGCGTTCGTCTCCGGCGCCAACCTGCGGCTTTTCGATGCGCTGCTGCCGACAGTCGCGGAGGATTTCGCGGTTCCGGTCACGACCGCTTCGATCGTGGTGACCGCGTTCACGCTCGCCTACGGATTGTTTCAGATCGTTCACGGCCCGCTCGGCGACCGCGTCGGCAAGCTGAGGACTGTCGGCGGCGCCGTGCTGATCGCCGCGGTGGCATCGCTCGGTTGCGCATTTGCGCCCTCGCTGCATGCGCTCACGTGGCTGCGCTTCGCCACCGGAATCGGCGCCGCCGCCATCGTTCCGCTGTCGCTCGCCTGGATCGGCGACAACACGCCATACGAGAAGCGCCAGGCCACGCTCGGCCGTTTTCTCGGATTCGTTCTCCTCGGGCAGATCATCGGTCCCGCTTTCGGCGGTGCGCTGGCGGAATTCGTGAGCTGGCGCGAAGTGTTCTACGTGCTCGCCGCCGTGTTCCTCGGTGTCAGGCGTGGTGTTGTTCGCGGAGGATCGCAAGTCGCGTCGTGCGGCGGCGCCCGTGAGATCACGCACTCGGCGTGCTGCGTGCCTACGCCGACGTGCTGCGCGACCGCTGGGTGCGCACCGTGATGCTGACGGTGTTCCTGGAAGGCGCGCCTGTTCTATGGCGCGTTCGCCTTTGGCGGCGCGTATCTCAAGGAACGTTTCGATCTGTCCTATCTGATGATCGGCGTGCTGCTAGCCGGCTTCGGTCTCGGTGGCGTGACCTACAGCCTGCTGTACGCCGGCTGCTGGCGCGGCTGGGAGAGAAGGGGTTCGTCCTGGCAGGCAGCCTGATCCTGTTCGTTTGCTTCCTGGCGCTGCCATTGCTTCCCGCGTGGCAGGCGACGGTACCTATTTTCATCGCCTCGGGATTCGGCTTCTACATGTTTCACAACACGCTGCAGACCAGGGCCACCGAGATGGCACCGCAGGCGCGCGGCACGGCCATCGCGGTTTTCGCATTCAGCCTGTTCATGGGCCAAGCGAGCGGCGTTGCGGCATGCGGTCGTGCTCATCAGCGCGGTCGGCTACCCACTGGTCATTCATGCTTGCCGGTGTCGGCTTGCTGGCGCTCGGTCAGTGGTTTGCGGGCCGGGTGAGATCTTACGCCGCAAAGAGCTGAGCGGGGCCAATCCGGTCGCGCGGAAATGCAAATATGGAAGTATCATTCGCCGTCGTCATGAAGGGGACGGCACGACCTTCCCCTTTGGGCCGCCGGGTGTCGCCCGGCGGCGACACACAACTGGAAACAGGAGAACTGCAATGAAGAAACTTTTCGCTGTTTTTGCAATGCTCGCGACTGTTCGTTCCGGCACTGGCATTTGCGCAAAACCTGGTGACCGATGCCAAGCTCGGCAAGAACGTCGTCGATCGTGAGATCACCGACGAGACCACCACGTTCGCCGTGGGCGAAAAAGCGTATCTGTGGCTGCGTGTCGAAGGCGGCACGGGCGAAACTTTGACCGTAGTCTGGAAGATAAACGACCTGGAGTTCCCGGTCGATCTGAGCATCGGCGGCAGCCCCTGGCGCACCTGGGCGACCAAGACACTGCACCTCGCCGGCGACTGGTCCGTCACGGTCTACCGATACCGCCGGCAACACCCTCAACGAAGCCACTCTGACAGTTCAGTAGCAATAGCGTGCCGGCTGTGGCCGGTGCATTTGCCTCCTGCGCGCGCCGCGGTCACGACGCGCTCAGGTTTTGTTCCCGCTCACGGAAAACCAGTGACTGGAGAAAGAAAGGCGAAGAGTGACACCCCTGCGGGTGCATGTGAGGGTGAAGGGTGACAATGATGGCGAATTCCCTAACCTGATTTTCTTGCTCTTGAATTTCGATTTTTTCTTTTTCCGTTTCGCCTTTCACGTTTCACCATTCACCATTCACCTTTCATTTTTCCTCTGCAGTTTTCGTCGCAACGAACATTCAGCACATGTTTCGTCCTCAGGGTTCCACCCATCAGCTGTCGCCAGCGAGCGACGGCGTCTCCGGAACACGACACCAAAAAATCATCTTTTCTCTTGCGTACGAAATTCCGAACGTACTAAAAAGAGAGTCGGGGAGAGAGAGACGTTCAGAGGAGAACGACAATGACGGCAAACGAGTACTACATGATGGTAGACGCTGCAGTTCAACGTGCCTATGACGTTCTCATCAAACACAATCTCCGTCCACAAAAGTATCGGATTCACATTCGTGCAAAGGGATTATCGAGCCCGACCGAGCCCCACGCACTCACGATCTCGACAGTAGACGGCTCGGTATGGGTGACGGAAGCAAGTTTTCCATTTCGTTGCCTTGAGGAAGTCGATCCCTTCGGATCGGATGCGTTTGCAAGCATCGTGGCCAATCGCATGACCGAACTCATCAGAAAGGTACGAAACACCGGCCGCAGTCCCTGACATGCGGTAGAATTCAACGCTTCATCGCGCCCTGCCCTCGCCCCTCGGTTACCTCCCTTACCGATTCGGTGTTTCAGGGCAGGGCATTTTTCTTCCGCTTTGCGCAATCGTCCTGCGCCAGACCCACCTGCCGGCTGCGGACTGCATCGAAGTCCCATACCCCCGCCGACCGCGCACTGCCCGTCCGGCTTCGAAGTTTCATCACATGGCACTGTTCTGTGACTTGGAACGTCCGCAGCTGCATCCGCCATGGGCTTTCGCACGCGCGCGAAGTTACAATGATGCGGCCCACATCCTTCTGCGTTTCATGGACCGTCGCAACTTCCTGCACTTGCTGGCCACCGCCGCTGCCTCATCCGCGTTGTCAGGCCGCGCGCGCGCTGACGGACTCCCGCGTCCCGCATCGGTTCCAGGGGGTGTTGCGGTCGTGAACCTCGGCCCCGAGCCCTCGCCGCCGCTCGCACGTTTCGAAGAGCGAGCGGGTAATGGTCGCGGGCGACGCCTCCGGCTGGTTTGCTGTGGTAGGCATTCCGCTCAACGCGAAGGCAGGAGCGGCGCTGCCCCTGACTGTCGAGCGGGCCGAGCGCCCGCCCGAGACCATCGCACTGGAAATCGGTCGCAAACGCTACGCAACCCAGTACCTGAGTGTAAAGCCGGGGCAGGTGGAACTCTCGCCGGCGGACCTGGCCCGGCACGAACAGGAACGCTCGCATTTGCGCAGCGTGTTGAGGATCTTCAGCGATTCGGCGCCGGATTCGTTGCTGCTGCTGCAACCCTGCGAAGGACCGCGCTCCGATTCGTTCGGAAAGCGGCGTTTCTTCAACCGCCAGCCGCGCAGTCCGCACAGTGGATTGGACATCGCCGCGCCGGACGGCACGCCGGTCGTCGCCGCGGGGGCGGGCATCGTGCTCGACGTCGGCGACTATTTCTTCTCCGGACATACGCTGATCCTGGACCACGGCCGGGGCTTCCTAACGCTATACGCCCACCTCAACGCGATTGACGCAAATGCCGGCGACCGGGTTCCCGCAGGCATACGCATTGGAAGCGTCGGCGCCACCGGACGCGTAACCGGGCCGCACCTGCACTTCAGCGTCTACCTCAACGCTGCGTCGGTCGATCCGGAGCTTTTCATAACTTAGCGAAGTTAGTGTCCTGTTCCGCTTCTTCGCGGCTGAAAACCCGACAGAATCCGCCCTGGCAAAGACATGGGCCCGTCGCGCAACGCGCGACGGGTCCTGATTGCGAAAACTCTATCGTGCTTCAAGCGTGGCTTTGAGGTTGTCCAGACCGGCCCGGTATGCGCCGTCGATGAAGGCAATGACTTCTTCGTCCTTCATCTTGCCCTCCGAATTATTCCGGTAGGAACTGCGCCACAGGACCGTCGTGTAACCGCGTTTGCCTTCCACCACCTGGAAGGTCGAGACGTAATCGGCAATCGGCAGGGGCGCCGGATCGATAACCCGGTAGCTGAACTTCCTGTCGACCGGATCGAAGGACAGCAATTCCTCGTCGAAGCTCGGGCCGTCCCTCACCGTCATGGTGCGGACCGAGCCGATCTCATCATTGGCACCGGACTTGAGTTCGTCGTCCGAGAACATCGGGTGCCACGTGTGCAAGCCGTCGAAATCCTTTACCGCGTCCCAGACCGTCCAGATCGATGCCTTGATATCAACGGTTTGATAAGAGTTTAGAGTGCCCTGCGCGGCGGCCGGGAAGCTCACGATGCACAAGGCGTACAACGCCCCCAGTACGAATTTCTTCATGGCCCTAATCTCCTCTTTTATGTGATTTGGTTGTCGTCACGGCTATTCTTGGGACTGTCCGCTGCCGTGTCCGGGCCAGTATATGCGTGGCCGCGGGAGATTCGGCAACCCAGGGCTTGTATGTTCGTCCCGGTATCGCGGCATCGCACCATTCCATTTCCCGTGCGCTGCCTTGATTCATCCCTCACCCCTCGCCCTTCGCCCCTTTTCCCTCATCCTTGCTTTCTACGGCAACATCCTGGCAACACGAAACCCCAGGTCGCTGTCGCGAGCGCCGACGAACTTGTAACGGTCCGGGCTGCGCATATAGTACTTTTCATTCTCGAACCACGAACCGCCGCGGTACGCGCGCTGCGAGCAGTCGCCCTTCAGATTGGCGGTGCCATCGAGCGGTGCGCCGCGCCACTGCAATCCTGTGGGCAGGCAGTCCTCGGTCCATTCACTGACATTGCCCAGCATGTCGTAAAGACCGAAAGCATTGGGTTTGAACGAGCCGACCGGTGCAGCCTCTGCATAGCGATCATCACACGGAAGGTTCTCGTCACCGGTATCGTCCTGTTTCCTCGCGGTCTTGTCGTAGACGTTTGCAAATGTGCATACCCGGTCGGGCGCGATTCCCCAGAAGCGATATCTGCTTTCCGCGCCCGCCCGGCTGCGTACTCCCATTCGGCTTCCGTCAGCAGCCGGTAATGCCTCCCGGTCTTTCTTCGAAAGCCACCTGGTGTAGCCCACTGCCTGATCCCAGGAAACATACATTGCCGGCCGCCGCCCCCTACCCCGGCCCTTGTCGTCGATCTTCGGGCATTGTTTCTCCGCCGTGCAGGCCTCCCATTCGTCGAAGGTCACCTCGAACTTGCCGACCGCAAAAGGCTTGGCGAATTTGACCGTTCGCACCGGGCCTTCCTGGTGGAAGCGCCCCGAGTCGCCGGGCGGATAGCCCATGACGAATGAGCCCGCGGGGACCACGACCATTGCCGGGCACTTGGGACAGTCCCTGACTTCGGTCCCCGCCTTGGGAAAGACCTGCGGCGGTTCCGCGACTCGCCGTCTCGGGATGGATCGGCCAGACGGATACGCGCGTCCACCGCAAACTGGTGATTGGGATCGGCCTTGAGCGACGCGGCGAATGCCGCCCTGGCCTTGTTCTTCTGTCCCTGCGCCAGATAGGCCTCGCCCAACCAGTAGCGTGCGGGCGCATTTCCCGGCTCGGCAGCGAGCAACTTTTCGAACAGAGTCGCCGCCTCTTCCGCCCTGCCAGCGGTCAACAAAGCGGAGCCATCGAGCACCCACTGCGGAACATCGGTCCGCGCCGTTTGCTCCTCCTCGACGACCGGGTCCGCGATTTCGGCCTGCTGTGTCTGCGCCTGACACGTCAGCGCGACGCAAACCGCAAGCGCTACGGCGCGCACCGTGCGCCAAAGCGCGACGCACCACGAAGCGGGTACTTGCCGGCTCATTCCAAATTTCAAGACTTGCTCCTCCCAGGTTCTGACTACTCTCTTTCGGCCACGGCCACTCGTTCCTCACTTCTTTTTCTTCGCTTCCAACCTCGCCTGCAGATCGGCGAACGGATTGTGGGTGGCCACCGGGCCCTGTTCCCCGCCACCCCTCGTCCTTGCCGCTTCATCCAGGAGGCGTGCATGCTCGTTTTCGTGGCAGTAGATGCAGAGCAATTCCCAGTTGCTGCCATCCAGCGGATTGTTGTCGTGGTTATGGTCCTTGTGGTGCACAGTCAGCTCGCGCAGGCGCACGCCCGAAAACTCGCGACCGCATCGCCGCAGATCCAGGGAAACAACTTGAGCGCCCGCTCGCGGTAAGTCGCCTCGCGCTCGTTGCTGTGCCGGCGCGCTTCGGCGACGACCCGGTCGAGCCGCGACTGATCAGGATTGGGTTGTTTGGCCACGTCTGGGAGCAGGCGGTCGTTTGCGGAACTATAGCAGGACGATTCGGGTCAGGCCGGATACCCCGCAAACACCGGCGCCGGGGTAATATTTGCGCGTGCACTAACCGGGACTGAAATGGACACTACTCCGCAAACCATCGTCTCGCTGATGGCGCTCGGAATGGCGCTTGCTTTCATCGTGGCGGACCGGCAGTCGCCCACCAGCCGCATGCTCTCGCTTTTCCTTACCGCGGTCGGCATTACGATCGTGCTGAGCGCGAAGATCGAGTATCCGTTGATACAAGCGAAGGCATACCCGTGGTGGGGCGGAATTTTTGCAGTGCCCGAGGTCCTTGACTTCGTCTTTGCCTTCGAATGGGTGCTGCGCGTGCGGCGCACCATTCCCGCCCGCAATCTCACCACCCGCTTTGCCGACAACCTGCTGCGCGTCGCGCAGGCGCTCGCCGTTCTCTACGGCGTGCTTGCGCTGTGCTTCCCGTACGTTCGCGCGGAACAATTCGTGAGTGCGGCCCTGTCCGGCAGCAGTCTCGGGCCCGGGTTTTTCCTCTTCGCGGCGCCGCTCGCCGTTTCCCTGCTCCTCGGAATTTTCGCGGGCCTCCTCACCCTCAGGCGACGTCCCGACGTCGCCGAGCGCATGCGCCTGGTCGCGTTCGCCGCCGCGGGGCCTTTCATGGCTTCCGGCATGGTGGCGCCAGTGGAAATTGCGCCGGTGCTGACGGCGGTCGGTCTGCTGATCTTCCTGGTGGGCGCGATAGAATTCCACGTCATCCAGGGCCAGCGCGCGCAGTTCCTGTCCCGTTTCCTCGCGCCCCAGGTGGCGGAACTGGTACGCGAGCAGGGCCTGAAGAGCGCCACTCGCGAGCAGACCCTGGAGCTCTCGGTGGTCTGCTGCGACCTGCGCGGTTTCACCGCTTTCTCGGCGGCCACCGAATCGAAAAAGGTGATCGGAATCTTGCGCGAATACTACGACGCCGTCGGCGCAGCCGCACAGGACGTCGGCGGCACCATCAAGGACCAGGCGGGCGACGGCGTGCTGATCCTGGTCGGTGCGCCGATCCGCTTCGAGGATCATGCAAACCGCGCGCTGGAGCTTGCCAAACGCATCCGCGAAACCGGCGTGGCGCTCAGGGCGCGCTGGTCGGATGGAGACCTGCAACTCGGCGTCGGGGTCGGCACGGCGAGCGGCTTCGTGACCGTCGGTGTGATAGGCGGGGCCTCGCGCCTGGAGTACACCGCAGTCGGTCCCGCGGTGAACCTCGCTTCGCGCCTATGCTCGGAGGCCGCTCACGGCAATGTGCTCGTGGACGAGCGCACCACCGAATTGCTCGGGTCTGCCGACATTCGCGCGGCACTTCGGCAATGCGCGCCGCTCAATCTGAAGGGCTTTCGCGACCCCGTGGCCAACTACGCTCTCGCGCCAGCGTAGGAAAAGCCGTGACTATCGTGACGACGTGACGGTCGTAACGAGGTGAACCCGTGAGAAACCCAATTCGCCAAAATAAAACCAGCTAGCGACCCGGTTGGTTCAAGCTTTTCGGTTTACATCGTTTCCAGACGGTCTTCGTCACGTCGTCACGACCGTCACGTTCGTCACGGCCTCACGCATCCAGCTTCCGGTAGTGGCCAAAGATGCCGTTCTGGTTGCGCGGTGGCCCTCGTTATGCCCAGTCCGCCCAGTGTGCTGTTGTATTTAAAAACAGGTACTTAGCGAATTGTCAAGTTAGGTACGTGGAGCCCCGTCCGCCCGGTTGTAGGGAATTCGGGTACTCAAACGGGTACTGATAAGCTCAGGAACCTTCCGGGGGCGCGCCCCGGCACCTTTCCCGCTACCCTCCGGGCCTCACTTCCGCAGTTCCACGATTGCTCAGGATCGACACGCTCCCGATTGCCTGCCATGGGGGCCCGGGCGTCCTTTTATTGGGCGCACACTGTGACGCTTTGCAGCCTGCTCTGTGCTGAGTGTTCGGCACACTTAATTGTCAGTTTTTCGACACGCCTCGTTTCCGTCCGGAAACTAAAGTGGTTTCTAGCAGCGTTTGATTCGTCATTTTTTCGACGCCACGCACTGGCATGGCCATTGCGGAATAGAAGGTGCGCCGGGGGGAGTTCGGAGACATTACGCGGCCGCCTATAGGCATGCGCTCTCCCGGGAATATCCCCCCGCGCGCACCTTTTTAGCGGCACTTTACTAGGAGATCAAACCATGCGATCACGTACAGCTTCTGACGCGTTTGCACAAGTAGCTATCCGTTCGGAAGGGGAGTTCGAAGAGCCTCGGCCGGCAACGTATCGCGAAATAGCTGCCGCAATTCTCCTGGCCCTCGCAGAGTCCGGTCAGGAGAATGAACCGTCGCATGAGTGTCCCTGGGATTGCGAGATCGAATTGCTCGAAGAGTATTTGGACGTGGCTGCGCCAGTGCCAGGCGTAACCATGCGCAAGAAACACTAGTCGATCAGAGCATTCGTACCAATGCCTTACTTTTGCCGCTGCTTCTGTTCCTCGCCGCAGCGGCAGCCTATGACGAACGTGACGGTCGTGACGGTCGTGACGACGTGACGACGTGACGGTCGTGACGAACGTGACGACGTGACGGTCGTGACGGTCGTGACGGTCGTGACGGTCGTGACGGTCGTGACGACGTGACGTTCGTCACGGCTTTTCAAGCTCCGGGTAGTGGCGAAAGATGCCGTTCTGGTTGCGTGGCGGGGTGCGTCATACCCCGTCCGCCCAGTGTGCTGGCGTATTGAAAAACAGGCACTTACCGATTTGCCCAACTCACTGCGTGCTGCCCCGTCCACCTAGTTACAGGCAATTCGGGTACTAAAACGGGTACTGAAACCGCCCGAGCATCCGCGGGGTGATCTACTAGGACTGTGAGTCCAATTCCTCCGGGGCGGATGGCCCAGCCGCCCTTGGCCCAATACGCCCCGCCGTGCGACGATGTCCGCCATGCTCCGCTCCGCAGCCCAGATTGCCGAAGCAATAGAACAGCGCATACAGCAGGAAGTAGCTGCGTCTTTTAAAAAGCTGCTGGAACAGAAACATCTCTACCAGTCGCTCGATGTCGAGGTAGATGCGGTCATAGAAGAACTCGCAAAAATACAAATAAAAGAATCCGGGCGCATTGAACCGAACCTAATAATCCGGGGTTCGTCATTCTTCGCTAAGCCGTGGATCGTAACCGATCCTACCGGACGCTTTTCGTATCCACCCGGCACGGGCATTTGCATCTTTAATCTGTCCCACATCAAGACGTTTTGCGAGCGATGCGAGCGCATAGAGCCATTCAACCCCTTCGCGGCTGTCGATTTCTTAGACCAACCGCGCGACAGCACGCACTACAGTTTGAGCACCGGCGTCGTGCAGAACTTCGTGCTTTCCTTTCTTTGCCAAGGCTGCAAGCTTATCCCCGAAGTCTTCATCGTCCGCCGTGTCGGGAAAAAACTCTCAATCTGCGGCCGCTCGCCGATAGAGCACGTCGAAGTCGCGAGATACATCCCTCAGGCGGCCAAGCAATATGTTTCCGGCGCCATCGTGGCGCACCAGTCCGGGCAGACCTTGGCAGGTCTGTTTCTGCTGCGGACTTCAATAGAGCAGTGGATACGCTCGCTCGGGGCGAAGCACGAAAAAGCGGATCAGGCAATCGACTGGTACATGACCACGCTGCCGCCTGATTTCAAATCGCAGTTTCCATCCCTTCGGGACGTGTACGGCCTGCTGAGCGATGCAGTTCATGCGGCGAACGCATCGGCCACGCTATTCGACAAGACGAAAGCGGATATTGAAGAACACTTCGACGCGCGCCGCTTGTACAAACTGACCGAACCGAAGGCGCTCTAGAAGCATGGGTATATCTGTTGACTCCCTACTGTCTGGTCTCATCGGTGCTCTTATCGGGAGCGGTCTAGCCATTGTTTATCAGCACGTAAGTCTGATAGTCCAACGACGATCTGAAGTAATGTTTCTTGCCGTAGACTACCTCGATGAATTGAACTACCTGTCTCGGCATATTCAGCAATACAAGGAAAAGAAATATAACGAAAATCGCGAAGTGATGTCCCGGGAGAGGTATGTAGAACTCTGCAATAGAACCGACTTGCTCGTTACCTCGTCCCGCATACATGCGCGCGTAGCGTTCACTTACGGTGAAAACAGCAAGGAACTCGATAGCTTCAATAAGTTGAGAGATATGTCGAGGAATGCCGCTCTTTTGCTCTTGCAAGCAAAGCCCGAAACATGGGACGAAACTAGCAACAAAATAGTGACGCTCTTTGAAAAAGAAATTGATCCCCTCCGCCTAACGACAGAATTAACGCTTCTACGAAGCACAAAGCTAAAAGCGATCTTGTGGAGTATGGTGAGCTTTGGCAGATGCTAGTTACGTCCATCTCGTCGAACCGGACGCAGCAAGAGTTCGAGTTCTTTGCTTACGGTTGCCACTTCTGCCCGTCCCGCTCTTCCGTCACCAGCCATTCTTGCAGGACGTACACCCAACCGCGCTCGGTCTGAAGTTCTTCGAGCCCACGAAGCAGAAACCCGGAACGCCCTATCGCGAGCATGCGGGGCTCAATTATGGGTTTCAAGAGATGGCCGGTGGGCACGTGCAGCGATGCCATACGCCGCAGAGGGCCGCCCGGCTCGCGTGGGCATTCGTAGGTAGTTAGCTCGCCGACCAGGGCAGCTTTTGCCTCTATCTCATTGTCAGCTAAAAGCCTTCCACGTTCATATTTGGACACTACGGCGAAGCGCATGGGTACTGTGTCTCTGTACAGTATCGGGCGTATACTAGCCGCAATCTTGTAACACTGACAAGGCGATCAAGGGCGAGCGCGAGGAAGCGCAATTCGTTTGGCAAGGGAGGCAGTAAATGGACGAGTTCATCAGCGAGGACGATTTAAAGACGTTCGATCTATGGTTGAAGTATCAGGCTATCGATGCGTCAACGCTGACGGCGGAGGATTTGGCGATGTGGCGGACTACCTTCGAGGAAGGAAGACGACGCAGCGCGGCGAATCCTAAGGTCGGACTAATGAAGCTTCTGCCGGTCGCCGGTGAACATCGGTACGCGGTGGCGCTCCGAGATGGCGACGACCTCTGGCTAACTTTGTGGGTTCGGCGCTCCCGGAAGGGAGAGTTTTTCGTCATGCATCCGGTGGGCGACCGAGATTGGGACCCCCATACCAGCTATCACCTCGACGGCACTTTGCATACCAAGAGTTATGACTGCAAAGTTCTTCCGCCGCTGAAACGCCAGCCCTTGACCGGCCAGTTTCGTGGAACTGTTGACCTGGGTATTAACGCTGGGCATGCGCCGAAGGGTGTTGGAGCTATTTGTGATCCGACAGCGTTCTCGGGCGTTGTCGAAGTGCTACCGGGCGTTTTAGGGCCGAAGCATGGCGCGGTCGCGGTGGCTCTCACGGAGCCAGGTCACGCGCCGCCAGACTACACGTGGGGATATTCCGTAGTCGTTCAAACGGTCTTTGATGACATCGCACCAAACGTCGTGATTACAATTCTGAAGCAGAAACCCTTTAAAAGCGTAGGCGCTGTCACGTGAAACGACACTACACCGGGCTCACAAAAAGGATGCTCTCAGAGATCGAGAGCATATCGGACCAGATGTCTCACTCCGGCGAGAGGGGACGCAACAACGAGGCCGTTGTTGGCGAATTTCTAAAACGCCACTTACCAACCCAGTATACCGTCTCAACAGGCAAAGTTGTTGGTGTCGGAGGAAAGGAGAGCGGACAAGTAGACCTGATCATTCACGACAGACTCACCACCCCCGCGTTTGTTGACGCACACGAATGGAGTCTTGTTCCAATTGAATCCGTTCACGCCGTAATTTCTGTCAAGACGACGTTGACGAAACCGGAACTTCGGGACGCAATGAAGTCGATCGAAACAGTGCGATCGCTACCGCGCGGTGCGGCTACGCTCCAAATTGGAGAACGACTTGTATTGATCCCAGAGAAAAAAGTGCTCCGCCCGAGAGCTCTAATATTCGGATTCAAATCAACTTGGACTGCGATTGATGGATGTAGAAAGGCGTTCATCGAACTACTCGATGATTTTGGTGACTCCGTGAGACCGAATGGTGTATGCGCTTTGGATCATGGATTCGTCGTACGAAAGCCGTACACAACTGATACGGTGTTGTTCGTCGAGCATGCCTTGATGCATTTTTTTGTCTTTCTAGTAATGAACATGGGCAATCGTCCGAAGTACGGCGTGGACTTGACGCAGTACTTCTCGGACGACTATGGACAATCGGGTGCTAGGAACGCGCGCGATGTATAGACGCGGGAGCATGCAATTTCATGGGGTCGTGCAATTCAGAAGTTCAGTGCAACCTGGTATCGGACCGCCGGGCGAAAAGGAAATTCTTGCGCTAAATCCTCAGCGCATGGAACGTATCCTAGAAGTCACCAATTGGGATCGGCTGGAAGCGGGCTCGCTAAACCTCCTAGTCGAGAATGCCGTAGTAGTAGACCTCTTCAACTTGACAGCGGTATGGATCGAAGACGCCGCGTCGGTTCGATATCCCGAAGGCTGGCAACACATTCCCCAGATTCGGAAGGCTTATTACTACTATCCAGCAACCGCAAGTCACGTGAACGGGTCGCAGCCTGTTCTCGTTCGAAGAGCGCTCGTACCGGTTCCTAGAGTGGTCGAATTATTTGCACCGGGAAACCTCACATCGAAGTTCAATTTGTCCGCGAGGGACTTGGTGACTGTAAAGATGGGCGATGAGTAAGCAAGTCCGAGATGCCGCGCCCGTGGCGCTTTTCGTACCGATCCTCGCGCTATTGGTAGGGCTCGTCGCTCTCGCGATGGCTCAAACTGTTCAGGCCACTGCGATTGCTGTTGTAATCACACCCTTTGCCATCGTCATTGCGGCGGACAGCCGTGAAACCGGCGCGAATCAACAACCACTACGAGACGATGCATGCAAGATACAATTGATCAACGATACCGCAATAGCGGCGCATAACTTCTCGACTTACAAGAGAACTGGATTCGATGTCTTTCGTCTCGTGAGGATTGGAATTGAGGGAGAGAAAACTTTGCGGGCGATGGCGAACGGCGTAGTTAGGTCTTTGAGAGTAGCTATGGCTCGGAGCCTGCACAATATGCAGCAAACACACCCCACAAACTTTCAACAATACCTAACCAGCGGAACAGTGTCTGGTGTCTTTATCGCTCGGTTTGAGGATGGCAAGCCTCGCCTTGCTTATATCAAGTTCACGCTTTCAAGGAAAGGAAAGGACTTCACCCTCAAGCCAGAAACGCAATTTTGCCCCGAGCAGTGCGGCTCAGAGGGGCATGCAGCGTTCTTTTCGACTTATGGTTCCGATGACTACGCGGCGTCAATCTGCCTTACTGCAGACTGTTTTTCGACTCCTCACGAAATAGCGATTAAGTACGTGAAGAGCCAAGTCGCCCGGCGCATACCACAAATAGCGAAACCCATCGATGCGATCGAGATTTCGGCAGGTGGCCCGAACTGGCTGCAACTCAAGCCCTCTTGCCCTACCGGGTACCAGTAGCAACAATGCCAGCCCCTGCACAACCAAAAAAAAACAACTACTCGTCTGATTCTCGCTGTGTCTTTCGTAGTTGCTCCACCCGTCGATTCGCATCACGCAATCTCTCTTCGAGATCGGAAGGCGACTTATAGGAGTCTGGTAATTGCTTAAGCCGCTTGATTCCCGACAAGACGCGCTCATCTATTGATAGCGCGCGATCCGAATAAGGTTCTGCAAACCGATTGCGCCAGTCTGTCTCCATTCGGTCAAGCGCACCTAAGTCGAAGGGATGCAGAGGCATGCGGTGAAATTCTCTTTCGTTTACCGCGCACACAATCAACACGTGAGTGCAAGCGGACAAAGGGATCGAGCCTTTGTGGCACGCTTCGAGACGGGGAATCCATTTCCTCTCTGGCCCGTCTCTTCGCCAGGCTGTCTGAATTTCCTTCCAATGCGCAAAGCCTGTCAGCTTCGACCGGTCTAATAATAGCCAAACGGTGGATACCCAGCGATCCGGGGGCGTGATCGCTCCGGGCGCCTTGAGAAACGGCACCCAATAGTGTTGGATGCTTTTCTCAAAAATCCAGGACCAATCCGCCTCCGCAAAATCAAACAGACTAACTCCGTCAATGCTTCGACAGTACGTCGTTCCTTGCTCAGCCCATCGAAACTCGCTGAGGGGTAAGTGTGGTGTGGGCTGAATTTCCCCCGTACTGAGAATTTCTCGGAATCGGTGCGAACCAGTTGAATGCCACAGGCCACCGCGTAGCTCGCGCCAAACAGGGCCGACTTCACCCAGAAAGTAGTTGTCAACGTCCTGTGAGTCCATAACTGTTAGCGTACCCTTAACAAGGGTGCCCACAAACGGCGCGCGGCTCCTGTAGCGAAAGAGTCTCTACACCTCATTCCCAGAACGGCGGCGAGTACAGCCCTTCTAGCCACGGATCGCGCGCCGGCCGCACAGGGTCGCGACTGCTGACAGTGCGGCCATCGCCGGCCGTACTACTACCCAAACGGGGGTCGTGCAAAACTTCCCCGAGACGCGCGCCAGCGACGCAGCGAAGTTGCCTTTGCTGAAACTGGTTGACGAAGGCTTCCCACACGTTCCCTTGCGTATCGCGCACGGTGTTGGTTTCCATTTCTACCACCCGTAAGCTGATGCGCTCGGCTCGTCGGCCTTGTGCCAGCCGCCCTCTGGGTGCGACGGGCTGCCTTGCGCAAAGAGCGTCCAGCCTGGACCGCGTGACTGCTTCGGTTTCGCGATCGCATTCAAGATGCCAGCTTCGCCGCTCGCCAAGACGAGGTATGCGAAGGCATCGCCTAAATCGCTGCTCGGTCGCGTGTGTGGCCCTTTGTCAATCTCCAAGTCTTCACTCATCATTCCCATTGGCGTGCGCTTCTGTTTGAATCGCCAATCGCCAGCGAGTGCTTTGATTAGAAACTTGCACTGCGGATCAATAATCAATGCCGGGCGGCCATCCGAAAGACGGTTGCAAATCGAACGGCACGCTTCTATTCGCATCTCGACAGAATTCGTAGGCGCTGGCCTGATCTGATTTCCCGTAAGACCCAGAACGCTACGCCACGCGTTGACGAAGAATTCGCCGGACATCGTATCTTTCTGATTGTCGGCCGCGGGGTCGATCGACACGAAGTTCACGCCGTAGCTATTGCGCGCGAGCCATTGCTTGCAGTCCTGCGCGGCTTCAAGCGTGGACTTATTAGGCGCGAACCACTCGTCAACGATGCGCAGTTGTCCGTTATCCATCTGGCCGATAACGGCTGCACTGTTATGAGTTGGTCCCGCGTCTAGTCCGAGCATCATCGGAAGCCGCGGACTGATTATCAACGGCTCGCTTGAGACGTGCATGTCGCTGCTGAATGACGGCACTACGGCGTCGCCCATGCTGATACTGCCCCACTGCGCCTCGATCATGACCCGCCGATAGTCGGGCCGCACGATCTGCGCTTGCTGCTTGTACCAATCCTTGTGCGGGAGCCCTTCCTTGTTCTCGTGTTCGGGCGACAACCCCGACGGCTGCAAGAACATCTCGACGCCAGGGGGCGTCTGCTCGTGCCACTGATACAGCCAGCTTGTTGTGTCACTCATATTGGAAGTCGCGAGAAGCGGCGCGTAGTACTCGCCGACTTCACGTGATGGCGGATATCGGCCGATGCGCCCAAGGATCGTTTGCAGAATTTCAACCGGCAGTTCGCGGCATTCGTCCAACCACGCGAAAGACGCTTCCATGCCGAGCGCGGACTTCAGAGACACGGCCGGGTTATCGAGCGCCAGCAGTATGAACTCAAGCTCGAAGCCTGGAAGGCTGATCGAGCGGCGCATCGGGCTCGACTTGACGAGAATTCCGATTTCCTTCGGGAACACTGTGTTGATGGTCTTGAGCGTCGCAGATTCCAGCGCGCCGTACGTATTGCGCACCACAAGACAACGAGCGCGCACGACGCCATCGCTCATTGGTGGCAGACCCATTGCAAGCTCGGCAATGTGCGACACGGCGCCTGTACTCTTGCCACTCGATATCGGCCCGAGCAGAATTTTGACCGGCGCGCGCGATAAGCGCCACGCGGCCTCCACGGGGCCGGCGGGCTTGAATGTGATTATCTGCGTCATTCGACTACTTCCCCCTCTATTGAATTCGACGGGCAGCGGCACGCCCCCGAACGATTTCACGGTTACACCGTCTGCGGACTGCAGGATGATTTGCACGCCTTGCTGCTGTTGCGCGGCAGGTTGATCGAGCTTGTGCAAGGTCATCTTGAGTTTCATCAGGCTCGCGACCGCGTTCATGTTCCCTTGCTTGATTGCCTCTGTGATGTGCTCGCAAATTTCGGCGTGCGCTTTCGTAACATCGAACTTCAACCCAGTGATCGCCTGCAAAGCCCCGGCCTTTTTGCCGAGCGCCAGGGCGTGCTTGATCTGAATGCGCGCGGCCGTCCTGTTACCGCCATTCAACTGCGCTTGAGTGGCTAACGCCTTCGGGTGCGTTTTTGCGTATGCAACCTTGGCGCTGTCGCCCGCCAAAACGTAGCGCACAA
Source organism: uncultured beta proteobacterium (assembly GCA_963695915.1). GTDB lineage: Bacteria > Pseudomonadota > Gammaproteobacteria > Burkholderiales > JACQAP01 > JACQAP01. Next base: position 141,542 of record CAVOIO010000016.1, on the reverse strand, counting down.
ATTGTGCTTCGTCGGGCTTGAGCGCAGCCATCGCTTGATCGAACGTATCAGCGAGAGGAAGCACGGGCTTGCCGGCTTTCTTCTTCGGTTCCGGTTCGCCGTCGATCAGCGCCGCCAACTGGCGCTTGCTTTCATCGTCCACTTCTGTTTTCCCTTTGCTGCCGCAACCATTGCGCGTGAGCACCTTTTTGCTCCGCTGTACGCTGCCATGCTCTTTGGCGCTCGGCAGCGGTAAAAACGCTGTCGCACGCGCTACACGGGTGAACCTGCTTATGCATCCGGCACGCTCGCGGAAAGCCCGCGCGTCGGAGCGCTGTCGGGAGCGCGGTCGGTATCTTGTCTGCGGGTTTGCGCTTCACTTCGCAGCCTGCAAACCGTTTACCCTCGCGCGATACGCTAGTGCCAGAATCGTCGGCGGGTCATAGAAAAGACTCGGGTTCTTATCCCACCAGCCGGTCAAGCCTTTGTGACTGAGGTATGCATGTGCTAAAGCGATTTCGGCGTCGGCGCGCTCGACCGAACCAAAGCGCCTTGCGCACTCGCTGGTTAGTTCGGCATGTTCTGCCTCAGACAGTGCGCCGTCCCAGCCGGCCGCCGCGTGCTTCGCAATTCTTTCGGTTACTGTCTTGGCAGTAACCCTATCCAATCCGGCCGTGAGGCAAAAATCAGCCGCACGCGTCGCCGCCTCGGGCGTAAGTCCCATGACCTTGCCATGCGTAACCAGGTGCTCGCGTTCTTGAGGCGTGAGCGTTTTCCCGGCGTCAGCGAGCGCGCCGGCCATCGGGTCGTGCGGCCGCATGTCCGGTGGCGACGGCTGGCCAGGCATGAAGTCCGCCGGCTTGCCACCGTGACCGAAAACGAAGCGCTGTAGCTCGCTCATTTTCTTTGCGAGCGCGTCGCGTTGATCTGCGGGCGTCTTGCCATACTCGACACGCAGCCTATCAACCTCTTTCAGCGCAGCCTGTTGCTCGACACCCATTTCCGCAGGCGCAGCTTCCGCGATGGAACCTTGCGACTGTTGACTGCCGCCAACGGACACGCCGTCGCCGCGCTGTATGTCGCCGGGGTTGAGTTCTGTTATTTCGCTCATTGGGGAAGCTCGGCTTCGAGCGCCACAATTTGATCTGTCAGCCGGGCGTTTGCACGCTCAACGTCTCCACCGAACTGCCACGGGCTTATCTGCTTCACGCGCTCCGGCAGGTCGCTGGCGAGAAGTTCGACAACTTCAGGGACATCGCACGCGAGAAAAGGTGTCTTCGCCAGGTCAAAGGACGTAGCAAGTCCCGGCAGCGTGTTAAGCGCGTCGGCCAAGGCGCGCCCTGTGTCGCGTAGCTTCTGAATGTCTTGACGCTTGCGTGCAACTTCGCTAGCCGCGTCATCAGCCGCACAAGTGGCGCGCCATTGCGCCATCCGCCGCGCAAACTCTTCGGGGTCCAGCCGTGCGCGCATGTCTGCTACGATTGCTTCAAATTCGTTAATGGTTTCCACGGTTTCCATAAAATCTAAACTTCCCTCTCGGCTGTGTGATCGTTAGTCCGCGCGATCACTTCGCGGTTACTTGCATTTCTGCGATCCCACGCGCGTTGCATTTGTTTCGCGCGTGTACAAAAGTAATTCCTCCAAGAGCGACTAGCCGGAGCGAAGTCGATGCCCCGCAATCGCTGGCGATTACGCGAACGGCGACCCCACCCCCGCCGTACACCCCCGGTCCCGACTCTTCGCTGGCTGCCATCGGATCATTCGGCGACGAGCAGCCGGCCAAGACTGGCGCTCCAAACGTCGAGCGACTCCGGCTCATGCAGTAAGCCCCCAGCGAGAATGCCGGCGTGGCGCAGCGCAAGCTCGACACGGCGCCGACTGGCTGCCGATCCATAGTTGTGCCCGGCTACTGCGTTGCTCGACCCGATACCGGCTCGCTGCGCCTCAGCAATGACGGCGTCTGCCTTGTCCATATCAGCCAGCGCTTCGGCCAACGCCGCGACCGCGGCAGCGGCAGATTGAGCCGCTTTGCCATGCCGTTCGATGGCGTGGCGTAGCTTGTGCGCCCGTTCCTTGCGGGCCGCAGCGTTAGCCGCTTCATTGGCTTGCTCAAGTCGGCGTTCCGCGACCTCAAGACCTCGGGTGGCGCGGTCTGCGGCACGTTCTGCCGCCACAAGTCCGGCTTCGGCGGTCTGGATCGCTGCAGGGTCGCCGGTTTCATCGGCTGCACCGCGCGCCACTCGCGCTTGTTCGACCGCGGCGCCGGCCTCGATCACGGTTTGCCGACATTGAACAGCCTTCGCCTGGGCGGTCGGCACGTCTGCGGTGCCGGCCAGATATTCGACGGTGGATTTGATGGGATTCTTCATGCTCGTTACCTCCTAAGGTCAGTAAGTTGCTGGTCGTTCCTGTTTTGCTTCCCGTTGACTTCAAACGGCATCGGTTTGCTTGTTACCCTTTGCAAATCCGGCGGTTAATCTGCGACAACAGTCGCCAGTACCCGAGCCAGTCCCCAAAGCGTGCAAGACGGGCCTCTTGGCGGGCGTCTGCGGATACATGCGGCGCGCGGGAATGGACTCGACGACCAGCGGCGAAGGCGGGCGCGCGCGATCCGGGCGCGTTTCGCGGCTAATACCTCTTGCCGTACCGCGCGGGCGCCGGTTAATAGGTATTTCGCCAAGGTCATTGGTCGGATCGCTTCTCCAGCAGAATCGCTTCAGTTGAAGCGATTGAAGCGTTTGAGCGCTTCTGCAAAACCGCTTCTCTCCCCCATACCTATGGGGGAGAAGCGATTGCAGAATTGAAGCGATTCCAGAAGCGGTCACGGTTTGGCCTTTGAGTAGAGCCCGCCCGCTTCGCAGACGAGTCCCAAGAGCAGGCGGGGCACGTGCCGTCCGAATGTCGAATAGGCCCCGCTGGCCGTAAGTCCTTGCTGCCGGCCATAAGCCGCCCGCCAAGCCCGAGCCGAGATGGCGGCACCGCCAGAAGACTCTTGCGCCGTCTTGAGTGCGTTGAGCAGATCGACGTGCACGCGCCCTAGCGGTCCGCCCTCGATCGTGGGGGCGTGCTCCAAGGCTGCCTCGGCTGCCTTCATGCGTTTGCTTTGCTCGGTCGCTGCCTCGAAGTCCGCAGCGCTCGCAATGGCGTGCTCGCGCACGACTGGCACCCCGATTACGTCGCCATCCTCCCAGGTGCCGGCTGCGGCGCTTTCAAGGTCATAGGCCAACTTCGTGCGTCCAAGTCCGGACTGCCTTTGCTTGCCTCCGGATAACTCGAAACCTCCGCCCTGCTTCTTCACGAATATCTGTTGGTCGATCGCGCCCAGCCAGGCGCCTGCGCCGCGCGATGTTTCCTCGTTCGATTTCGTCGGATGGTGAGTGACGAAGGCGGCCAAGTTGAAGTGCTCGGCAACTGACCGGATGCGCTGGGCTGCGTCGCGCATAACGGCCGTGTCGTTCTCGTCGCCCGAAGTGCTCGCGGCCAGCGTATCGACCATGAGCGCGCCGACCGTGGCGCCGTGCTCTTGTTCGATCGCCTCGATTGTGGTTACAAGCCGGTTCCGTTCGTCGTTGAGTGAGAAGTTGACGCGCGCCAGAACGAGAATAGGCGCCTCGTTCGGGTCTACGCTGTGGATACGGTCATATCCCGCAAAACGGTCGAGCACATCCTGTCGGCCTTCGGCCGCCACGAACACAACGGCGTAACGCTTCGCCGTCTTGCCGAACCAAGGCGCACCGCGTGCGATGCACTTCGCCGTATGTACTAGCAGCGCCGTTTTACTGTTCCCCGGTTTGCCAAGGAATTCAATCACGCGCCCCGCAGAGGCAAGCCCCTTGATGATGAACGGACGCGGCGCGCTCGTGTCGTGCCGTTTTGCTTCCACGTAGCTGAATGTTTTTTGCCCCTCTGGCGCAGACTGCGCAGCCGGCGCCGGAATCGTCGCGCCCCACGCACCGGCGATTCGCTGCGCTGCAGCCCCGCCTTCGGTGCTTACCTGAAGCTCGGCGAAGTCCTGCTCAATAGCGGCGCGCTCGTCGCCGTCATCGGTTTGGAGATAAGCCGTGCGAAGACAGTGCATGCGGTGCTCGATCGAATCCAAAGCGCCGAAGAACTTTCCATTGACGTAAAGCGGCGCGTTCATCGGTCCTCTGTTGTCATCTTGCGTTCTTCGGACACGTCATAGTCCTTTGCCCACGTGAGCACTCGTGCGGGATCGGGGAGACATTCCGGCGAATTCAGAAGCGCGTGCGCCCGGTTGCCTTTCTTTTCGGCTCGCGCGCTGGCAAGGGCGAATTCCGCCGCCTCTTGCTCGTGCGTTGGCAAAGGAAGTGCGGCGAAGTCGCCCAAACGCAGCGGGCGGCATGCAGGCGCGCTTGAAACGTCGCTTAGCTCGCGCTCAACAAGTGCCTGCACTTCCACGCCAAATCACCCCGCGCGCCGCGCCCATGTCACAAGCTGCGGGCCGCTGTTCTCCCAAGTGGGAACGCCAGGCATCGGAAAACGCTTCGGCTTGTACTTCGCGAGCCGCTTGTCGTAGTACTGGCCGCGGCTGCCCGTGAGCTTGGCGAATTGCTGACCCGCTGGCCCCGCCACGCTGAAATCTGCGTCGGCTTCCTTTTCCGCAGGCACGGCCCATAGTCCGACCGGGGGCGTTTCAGCCACGCTCGCCCAGGACGCAGTGCCGCGCACTGCAAACTCGTGCTGCACACATTGCTGGCGGTCGAAGCAATCGAGCGCGTAACGGCGCATGCCTTGAACGTCACTCGGCAGGAAGTTGACCGCGCCGGCGTCGGCACCGAACGGATCGACCGCATAGAACCGCAGACACCCGCCGCCTTCGTAGACCGGAGACGCTGCCTCGCTCATGAATCGCAGATAGCTGTCGAGCGCGGCCAGGTCATATGGTTTTGGCGTCTCTGCCGCGGGTACCGGGCGCTCCCATTCCACGATCGCCGCGGCTTCGGCCGGGGACCAAGGCAGGCGCAGGAAGTGCGTAGGATCGATTAGCGACAATCCAAGGGGACCGGCACCAAGCTCTTGGGCGGACAGGATGGCGGGGCCAATAAGGGGGACGCCGCGCGCGTAATACACGCCCGCCTCATTGCCTGGAAGGGCGGGCTGCGCGCCGCACGCAATCACGAGCGCCGCGGCCCGCATGTCGGCCTTGTGCGAGCCCACCCCCGGCACGTCTACCCCGAGCGAGCGAATCTCAAGGGGCGCATACGGGAACGCCGCAAGCATTTGCGCCAGCTGGTCCCGGTCCCTTGGCGCGAATGGAACGGGCACGATGCGTCGGTCCTGCGGCTCTAGTCGGAATACGGACGCGCTCATGGCTGCGCCGCCCCAGCTTGCGCAACAATCCGGTCAATGGCGGCGCGCGGCACAACAACTTTGCGCCCAAAACGTATGGACGGGATACGCCCCTCCGTAACAGCCTGATATGCGGTTGCCCTGCTGATCCCGAGTAGTTCGCCGGCACGCTCAACGCTGATAGTCAGTGCGTCCGGCGAGGGTGCCTTGCGGCTCCGTGTCTTCATTTGGTTCATGTGGTACGTCCTCCTGAATTGATGCCCTATAAGCCCTAGTGTAGCGTGCGTTTTCGGCCCTTTCTCTCGTATTGGCGTCACTTTGTATACAACTGGCTGACAAGCCGCTGACAACTGCAACTATGTTTTCTTACAGCGGCCTGCGATTCTCGTGGGCATAGGCTTTCAATAATGTTTGAATAGTGTCTTCAGTTCTGTAATACTGACGGACACTATGCTATACTAGGGCTTTAGGTAGACAGAACCTAGCGAGCAGAGACAGAGAGATATGGACATAGGCGCCCGAATCGATCCCCGGCTGCAGTGGTTCAAACCAGAATTCGTCAGTGCGTCAGTCGTTACGCATACGATTGCCGTTGGCAGCAGGAGGACGGCTTACGACGTGGATGCGCTCGCGGCCCTGCGCGCGTTCGCTTACAAAGTACGTGACGTGCCGTCTGCGAAGGAGTTTGTGAGGGAATACGGGCCACTAGTCGAGCCCGTAGACGACAAGGTGGAAGTGTCGGATATGGTCAAGACGCGGCGCGCGCTCGTCGCTGTCTGGAAAGCGTGGCGGGAACTTGATGCAAAAACGCTGGCTCAGTGGCGCAGGATGCGAAGGCAGCATCTGCGGGATTTGGCGGAAATGGGTGATCCCGATGAGCCGTCGGCGCAACCAGCTACGGCGGCTGATTTCCCCATTGATCCGGATATCGTCCAGTCGGTGCGCCATGGGAAACGGTTAGTGATCCCATCCGACGAAGTAATGGCCGAGCGCAACGTGCTCAAAGCGCGCCAATTGCATGCCGCCCCGCTGCTAGCTCAAGCGCGACTGAATACCCGGGTAGAGTTTGACGGGAACCATCTGTTGCTGCGTCCGAACGATTTGCAGTCGGCGATGTGGCTGGTAGTCGCTCAACGGATTGCATTGGGCGATGCCAGCATCCCGTGCCGCAACGCTGGCTGCGGAAACTACGTAAGCCGCTGGCTCACTGACGGCAACTCCATGCGCGCCGTCTATTGTGAGGAAACCCGAGACAGATGCACCAAGGCGGTGAGGCGCGCATGGGAGCGCGGCCAGAAAGAGGTTGACCGCTACCCGCACCTTGAAAAGCTTAAGGGCGCTGCTTTCTTGGACGCCGCGCGAAAGTTGCGCGGGGAGGAAGTGCTGTGAATACGGTAGAGACAATAGACACAATGGGGAAATCATGAAACAAAAATCATCGTCCGGCACAATCGTTGCGCGCAAGAATGGTTTCATGCCGCGCTATTACGTGATCGACGCGACCGGCGCGCGCAAGGACCGCTACGGGAAGCTCCACGCTACGAAGAAAGAGGCGCGGGCCGAACTAACTGCCCTACTCCACAGCTTGAACACAGGCACACATGTTGACCGATCTGCGGGAACGGTTGCGGATTGGCTGCGCGAATGGCTTGAAAACTGGACCGGCAAAGCGGGTCCGAAGCTCGGGAGCGATACAGCGACCAACTCAAGTGGTACGTGATACCGCATATCGGCGACGTGACGTTGCAGGCGCTCGACACTGAAACCGTGCAACGCCTCTGCCGTCAGTTAGCAGAGCATGGGCGCTTGCGCCAGCAAGGGGGTCAGAGCGCCGGGTTGCACGCGAATACAGTGCGATCGATTCACCGTGTGCTAAAGCGTGCGATGGCGAAGGCGGTCGCATTGAAGAAGCGGATAGGCAATCCGTGCGACGGTGTAGAGCTTCCCTCGGCGCCAGATGACGCAGCCGTGCGCCGCGACGATCACGTGACGGTTGACGTGCACGATTGCCTGAGCCAAGAGCAGCTAACCCGCTTGCTCGACGCATTCAAGACCACAATCGATTTAGATTTCTACGCGCTAGTCATGTTGGCTGCTGCGACCGGACTTCGCCGAGGTGAACTGCTCGCCCTTCACTGGGACGCCGTTGACCTCGATGCCAAGACACTGCATGTGCGCCACACGGTTGAAGCAACCGGCGAAGGGAAGACTCGAATGCTTCGGCTGAAGTCGCCCAAGACAAAGGGCAGCATTCGCATGCTCGACTTGCCCGCCTCTGCCGTTGTCACACTACGCGAGCATCGCGCGGCACAGCGTCAAATCGCAGACAAGGTGCACGCGCTTTTGCCGAGGGACGCGCTAGTATTCCCGGCGAAACCGTGGGAGCCGCATAAGCCGCAAGACCCCGGACTGGTCAGCGTACGCTTTAGCGCCCTTGCGAAGCGGCGCGGGTTCCGCGTGCACCTACATCAGCTACGCCATACGCATGCGTCGCTGCTACTACGCGCCGGCATTCCCATCCCCGACGTATCGGCACGACTCGGACACAGCAATCCCGGCGTCACGATGAAGACCTACGCTCACGCAATCCCGACAGAGCAAGGTCACACGGTCGCAGCGATCGAGCGGATGCTGGGCGGATAAAAAACGAAAACGGGTACTAAACGGGTACTAGGAACCGAATTGCCCGAGGGGGCACTACGCAAGTGCTTGAATGTTCACACATCAAGCTCCGGATAGTGGCGAAAGATGCCGTTCTGGTTGAATGGGATGCGCCGCCAGGACGCGAGATATGCGGCGATGTTCGGACGCGCGGCGACCTTCTCGTGCAGCGCCACCAGTCGGGGAATGTCGCGTTCCACTTTCGCCATTGTCCGCGGGAACGCGTAGCGTAGACCGGCAATCAACTGGAACATCGACAGATCAACATAGGTCAGGCTACGGCCGACCATGTAGTCCCGGCCCTTTGAGTTGCGGTCGAGCACGGTCTCGAAGTAGTCGACGAACTGCGGCAGCCGGTCGCGGGTAAAATGCTTCGTCCTGCGTAAGGCCTCTTTTTTTTGTTGCCGGTAATAAAGGCTGCCCGCGATCGGATGATGGGTGTCGTGGATCTCTACCAGGAAGTCCGTGACCGTGAGTTGCAACTGATGTGCCCACGACCGGCTCGCTTCCGCCTTCGGAACCAGATCCAGCCGCGGCCCGAGGTATGAAAGGATGTTGGCAGTCTGGCCGATTACCAGGTCGCCGGCTTTGAGGAATGGCGGCGCGAACGGCGGGCGCTCCTGATCGCTGCCTTCCAGAAAGTGCATAAGCGCCGCCACGCCCTTGCCGCGCCCGGAAAGACGGGCGACGTCCACGTAATCGGCGCCGGCCTCCTCGAGCGCGAGCCGGACAAATTCCCCGCGGCCCTGAATGGATGGCCAGTAATACAGCTCATAGCGCATGCCGGAGTCCTTTGTATCCGTCACCCGTTCACCTGTCTACTTCTTCACTCGTTCTTGCCCGCTCGTCACCGCTTTCAAGTATCTGTCCAGAATGTCCTGCTCAGTTCGGGTACGCTGGTTGATAAGACAGGGGAAGCGCAACAACAGCGTCACCTTGCCGCCATCGCCGAGCCGCACGGTTATGCGCGGATCCGCAGACGGCATCACTATGAACTGCTCGCCCTCAAGATCCCGCAGGGCTTTCTGCGCGGGAGCGACAAAATCGGAGCACACCGCCTTGGCCGCTTCGATGAGTCCGTCCTTCGCGGCTTCAAGGTTGCTGCCCGGCGCGAGCGGCACAGCGACCAACGCAAGCTGGTAGTAGCCCAGGCGCGAATGGTTCTTCAGCGCGTGGCTCACGTAGAAGCTGTTTGGGAACTGCACCACCCGCCCGGTGAAAAGATGTTCCTCGCTCATCTCAAGCACGGTCGTGGACAGCAGCGTCTGATCTATGACTTCGCCCCTGATGCCGTTGATATCGATGACGTCGCCGAACTCGAAACTGCGCGAAGTAGTGCGATGGATGTAACCGAGCATCGAGGTCAGCAGCTCCTTTCCGCCCAGCACCAGCGCCACGCTCAATGCCGCCAGGGAAAGCGCGGCGGCACGCAGCTCGGCGCGCCAGATGAACACCAGCGAAACGAAGGCGATGAGAAACGAGAAATTGCGCCAGAACACCGAGGCGCGGAGCTTGGTCTCCCGTGACAACCACCCCCTGCCCCGCAATGCAGCCGAGATGAAGATGTTGGCGAGTATCACCGCCGCGACAACAACGATCGTGGCGACGATTTCCGGCCCAAGTCCCGCGAGAAAGGAATCGGATTCCATAGGCCCGTCATTCTAGCGAATGGAAGGGGAAAGACTTAGGGGAAAGGGGAAAGGGGAAAGGGGAAAGGTCCTCGCTCCTCACCCCTCACAGTTCACGCCTTACGCCGCACCCTTCACCTTCTGCTTACGCAGTACTCAGCCCTGATCGATTGCCTTTCCTTCAGCCTCACATGCACCCGGAGGGGTGTCATCCTTCAGCCTTGCTCTTGAAGAGCTGCCCAGGCTCGACGCCGGTGGCGCAGCGCACGGCGTCCTCGACGGTTTCCAGCCACACGAATTCCAGCTTCTCTCGCGCGGCCGCAGGCACGTCCTCCAGGTCTTTCTGGTTGCGCTTGGGCAGCATCACGGTCCTGATGCCGGCGCGCAATGCCGCCAGCACCTTCTCCTTCACGCCGCCGATCGGCAGCACCAGACCGCGCAGCGACACTTCGCCGGTCATCGCCACGTCGGAACGCACCGGTTTGCCGGCGAGCAGAGACACCAGAGCCAGGAACATCGCCACGCCGGCACTCGGGCCATCCTTCGGCGTCGCGCCCGCGGGCACGTGCACGTGCAGGTCGGTTTTCTCCAGCGATTCGCCGCTATACATCTTCGCCAGCGTCAACGCGGCCTGCGCCGACTCTTTCATCACGTCGCCCAATTGTCCGGTGAGGATGAGCTTGCCGGAACCCGGCACCTTGGTGGCCTCAATGAACAGGATGTCCCCGCCCACCGGCGTCCAGGCCAGCCCGGTCGCCACACCCGGCAGCGCCGTACGCAGGGCCAGTTCATCCTCGAACCTGCGCGCGCCAAGGATGCCGTGCAGGTCCGAAGCATCCAAGGTCACGCTTGCGGCCTGCCCTTCGGCGATCTTCATCGCCGCCGAACGCAGTACTGCCCCCATCTCGCGTTCCAGATTGCGCACGCCGGCCTCCCGCGTGTAGTCGCGGATGATGGCCCTGATCGCGGCATCGGTGAGTGTCGCCTGCTCCGCTTTAAGGCCGTTGGCATCGAGCTGGCGCTTCACCAGATAGCGCCTGGCGATTTCGAGCTTCTCTTCTTCGGTATATCCCGGGAGCTGGATTACTTCCATGCGATCGCGCAACGGCCCCGGGATCGTGTCGAGCACGTTGGCGGTGGCGATGAACATCACTTTCGACAGGTCGAAGTCCACGCCGACGTAATTGTCGCGGAATTTCGAGTTCTGTTCAGGGTCGAGCACCTCCAGAAGCGCACTCGACGGATCTCCGTGGAAGCCGCCGGCGCCGAGCTTGTCGATTTCGTCCAGCATCAGCACGCCGATGCGCGATTCCGCGCGCCGGATCGCCTGGATGATGCTGCCCGGCAGTGCGCCGATGTAGGTGCGCCGATGGCCGCGGATCTCAGCCTCGTCATGGGTCCCGCCCAGCGCCACGCGCTGGAACTTGCGCCCGGTGGCGCGAGCGATGGACTGCCCTAGTGAGGTCTTGCCCACGCCCGGCGGGCCGACGAAGCAAAGGATCGGACTCTTGCCCTCGGGGTTGAGCTTCTTCACCGCAAGATATTCGAGGACGCGGCGCTTGATCTTCTCCAGGCCGTAGTGGTCCTCGTCGAGCACCTTCCGCGCGTCAGCAATGTCGATGGGCTTGCCCGGCTCGGCTTTCCAGGGCAGCTCGCTCAGCCACTCCAGATAAGTTCTCAGCATCGAGCCCTCGGCGCTGCCTTCGCCCATTCTCCGCAGGCGCTTGAGCTCCTTCACGGCGTGCTTGTGCACGTCCTCGGGCATGCCCGCTTCGTCGATGGCCTTCTTCAGTTCCTCGATTTCGGCGGCGGTTTCCTCACCCTCGCCCAGCTCTTTCTGAATCTGGCGCATCTGCTCGCGCAGCACGTGCTCGCGCTGGCGCTCGTCGAACTCCTTGCGTGTCTTGTCGCCGATCTCCTTGGAAAGCCTCAGCACCTCGAGGCGCTCGCCCAGCAGCCCCAGCACTTTGTCCAGGCGCTGCTTGAGGTCGAAGGTTTCGAGCACCGCTCTGCTTCTCTTCGTTCTTCACGTCCAGGAGGTTGGCCACCATGTCGGTCAGCAGTGCGGGCGAATTCATAGCCTGCACCACGCCCGCCAGTTCGTCCGGGACGTTCGGCAGCAACTGGATGGCCTCGACCGCGCGCTCCTTCAGTTGCAGGAAGCGCGCCTCGATCTCGGGACTGGGTTCTTCCGCGGGGTCTACCAGCGCCACGCGTGCCACGATGAAAGGCCAGCCGTCGAGGAACTCCAGCACCCGGAATCGCGACTGCCCCTGGATTACCAGATGGTGGGAGCCTTCGGTGCCGGTGATGTAGCGCACCACCTGGCCGGCCGTGCCGACCCAGTGCAGGTCTTCCGGTTTGAGTTCGTTCTTCTCCGGGTCGCGTTGCAACAGGAATCCGACGCGCCGTTCGCTGCGCGCCGCTTCCTGCGCCGCGGCAACCGAGGACGGACGGCCGATCGTGACCGGCGACATGATGCCGGGGAACAGCACTGCATTGCGCAACGGAATGATAATCAGCGCGTCCTCCGGCAGTGGCTTCAATGCCGTGGCGGCGCGCCCGGCATTGGGCGCCGGCGCGGACTTGCCCGCGTCGTCTGGCGAAAGCAACTCCTGCATCGTAGGCCAGAAATTCATGAGGACTCCTTCTTGCTGAAAATGAGCGTAAGACACCCGTCCTGCAACTTCCTGCCGGACAGGGTGAGTGCCTGCGTGGGCAGGCCGATCCGGCGCTCGAAGCGCCCGTACGGGATTTCCAGCGCGTGGATACGCGCCGCGCATTGGCTTTCGGACGCGCCGATCGGGAACGGTCTGTGTGCGGAAATGGTTATGGCGCCGGGTTCGAGCTTTACCGCGATCGAATCCGCAGCCGTGCCCGGCAGGGCCACGTGCACCCGACCGAGTCGGCGGTCTCGACAATGTCCACCGGCGGCTCCCACGCAGGAGCTTGCGGCCGTAGCCGGGCGAATGAACTGCCGTTGCAGCCGGTCGGCTTGCTCCAGAAGCGAAAGGGCTTCGCTCCACATCAGACGGGAAAGGTCGCGCGAGGTCATCAGGATTCTCCGTAATGAACCCTAGATGGCGGCGATCAGGCGGGAATCAAGTCGTGCGGCTCGGATGGGCAATTTCGTGATTTAGATCAGCGACTTCGGTCCGGGCGTGGGACCGCGACCCGGTCGGGTTGCCCGATAACAGGGCGGAGGGTCGAGTCCTGCTTTTACGTCGCCACGTTCGTGACGGCATTCACGGCCCTATTAGGGATTTGCCTTGAGATACTCGATGATCTTGCGCCGGACTTCCGGATCCTTCTGACTGTAAAACATGTAGTTACCCGGCACCATGGTCTGCGAACTGGTTATCCATTTGTTCAGCGATGCCTCATCCCACTTCGCCCCGTTCATTTTCTTCAGGAAAGACTCTGAATACTGATAGCCCTCAACGCTACCGGCAGGCCGCCCGATCACCCCCCGCAATTGCGGTCCATAAAGCGGCACAACCGCGACACGCTCAGGCCCGGACGTACGCTCTCCGCGGAAAAGCTCCGGTTGCGGTTTCCGCGTTCCAGCGTGGTGTCGTCGGGACGTCCGCCATCGTTGCTCCGGTCGTTCGCGGGATTTCCGCGTGCACGAGCCGCCAATGCGACCGGATCGGCACAAGTCGCCCGTTGCAGGTTGCGCGACGTTGCCGTGGCAGACCGCGCACTGTTTGTCGTACAACTTCTTGGCCTCCGCCAGATCGCCATCCTGGGCGCTGGCGCCTGCCGCAACAACAACGCCAGAAGCAAACCGGCACCCACTATCTTCGAGCCCATCGCCAGCCTCCTCATTTCCCATGTGAGTCGTAACCAAACACACCTGTCTCTCCCTGCATTCACCACAGATGCAAGTCTGCACTCCCGAAAGCCCGAATGCCCTTGACCTGGATCAACAAAGAGAATGCTGCCGCTCGAACGCGCAGGAGGCAAGCGTTTTGCCTCATGGTGATTCATCGTGGCCCTCGAACCCCGGTCCTGTCTTTCTTCGTCCTTCCGCCTCACATGCACCCGGAGGGGTGTCACCCTTCACCCTTCATCCTTGCTCTTGCCGTTCTTACACCAGTCTCGCCTGCACCCGATTCCGGATCAGGTTTACGGCATGCCGGAACGTGTAAAGTTCGTCGGAATACGCGAGCGGCGTATTGATGTGGTTGACCGAGCTCTCGATCTGGTCCAGCCGCTCCAGCAATTCCCGCAGTCGTTCCGGCGAGACATCTTCTTCGAGTTCGAACTCGACGTCCTCCAGCTGTGCGTACCAGCGATAGATGCGCGAGCGCACGCGCCAGCGGTACAACGGCGGAATGATCCTCACGAGCGGCACCAGCAGCGCCAGAGCCGGCAGCAGGATGATCCACAGCCGGTCCACCATGACTGCGATCCAGTAGGGCAGGTAGCGCTGCAGGAACGGCGGCCCGCTCGTGAAGTAGCGCTCAGCCTCGCTGCTCAGCGGGAACTCGGAGTTCAGCGGCGCCGGGAAAGCGCCCATCTTGTTCAGCAAACCCGGGGTGCCGTGGATTTCCCTGGCGGCACGCATCAGCAGGAATGCCAGCGCCGGATGCAGCGTGTCGCGGGCGAGCAGGTTGGCGGTGGGTGACACCAGCGTCACGTCCTGCGCCGGCTTGTTGCTGACGAAATCGAACACGCCTCGTGGCAAGATCAACTTGGTCAGGTAGGGAAAGCGCCGCGTATAGGCTTCCGCACGCTCGAGGCTGAGCAGCCGGATGCCCTTTGCGCGACAACCAGTTGCTCGACCAGCGGCGACTCCGGCGGGCCCACGATGAACACCGCGTCGAGCTTGCCTTGCAGCAGCATCTCGTTGGCCTTCTGGCCGCTCTCGGGCAGGAGCGCGGTCGGCGGCATCACCGTCGCATTCACCGCCAGCAGTTGCAACGCAAGCGCACGCGCGCCGCTTTCTTCGGGACCGATCGCCAGCCGCTTGCCATTCAGGCCGCCGAAATCGTGAATCTCCGGGCCGCGATAGAACACCCACAGCGGTTCGTAATAGACGCTGCCGAGCGAGCGCAGATTGGGCGCATTGGCTGGCAAAGGCCGAGCCGCCCTGGAAGAAGCCCACCTCCACATCGGAACTCTCGTCCAGCAGGCGGCTGACGTTTTCCTGCGACCCGGCCGAGATGCGCAGATCGACCGTGACGCCATCACGCGCCAGGATCTCCTTGTAGCGCTGGGCGAACATGTGATAACCGCCGTCCACCGTGCCGGTCGACATCACCACCTTGTCCGGCGGCGCCGGTTCGACGAAATGGAATGCAACGACGAGTGCCAGTACAGCGACCGCTACAGCCAGCGCGACAGCCATCCAGAGATCGTGCGTACTGATCCGCCGGAGCGATTTTCCGATCATGCGGCGATTGTAGCCGGAGACTACAAGACCAGTGCGAGTGCCGAATATGGCGGCGCTCTGTTTGCCATCCAACCCGGAGATTCAAACGGCAAAGCGCGGCTTTCTGAGTCCGATCCGGTAAGGCAGGCTCCGGATCACGACACCCCAGGTCTCGCGCTGTTGGGCAAGCCAGGTAACCTTCGGCTTGGGTGGCAGCTCGGCCGCGACGTCCTTGATGTCGATGAAGTAGGTTTGCACCGGACCGAGCCCTTCGAACTCCTGCGGCAGCGACTGCGTATGCGTGCGAATCTTCTCGTCGCTCACGCTGAACAGCGGCTCGGACAGCAGCATGTACTCCGGCAGCGGCACGGTATTCTTGAGCATGCGGTGGACCAGGATCACGTCAGTCCGGCGAGCTTGCTGACGTGCTTCACACGCTGGATGGCGACTTCGCCGAGGTGCGCGACGAACTTCACGCTGAGCTGTCGTGCGCCTTTGCATCCCTCGCATGGGCAGGTATTCAGCGTCGCGATGTCTTGCCGGACCGTATGGAAGGCACGATGCATGGCGACGATCTGGTCTGCCACCATCTGTGCGGATGCGGCATCCTGGCCATCCGGTGGCCATGCGTAGAAGAACGCGGCATCGCCTTCGATCTCGAGCAGCGTCAGGTTCGGTGCCGCGTCGATCACCGCCTCCAGCAGGCGCGCCACCACGTCCTGCGCATGCGCGAGGCTCGTCTTGTGGGCCTTCATGAAGGCTGTATAGCCCCCGATGTCGGCGATGACCAGCAGGGCGGGACGGATGGACACGATCTATGATCGCATTGCCGCCGAAATTTGTCACCCGGCACCGAAGCAGCTGCTCTCCGCCGGGGACTCAGTTCAGTACCCCCTCGAGGGGTGGAGGGACGAGGGAAGAGGGAAGAGGGAAGAGGGAAGAGGGAAGAGGGAGAGGAGAGCAAAGTCTAGTCTCGATCGCATTTCACAATTCATTCTGTTTTTCCCTCACCCCTCACCCCTCGGCCCTCGCCCCTCGTCCTTGTCTTTTCTCAGCTCGCCCCTCGAACCTCGGCCCTGCCTTGTTTGCCTCCCTCCCGGCGAGCACAGCATAGGTAACGACCAGCTCATCGATGCCTTTGACCGGCACGGCGGGCATCGGCATCAGCTCGAAGCGCGGATCGAGCTGCTCGCGAACCGATTCGGTAAGCAGTATGTCGCAGCCATGCTCGCGCGTGAGCGCCTGCACGCGCGCGGCGAGGTTCAATGTCGGGCCGACCACCGTGTACTCGCGCCGGTCGCGGCTGCCGATGAGTCCGGCGAGCCCCGGCCCGCGATGGATGCCGACGCCGATGGCGATACGCGGCAGTCCGGTGCGCTCGAGTTCGGCGTTGTAGCGCTCGAGCGCGGCACGGATTGCGAGCGCCGCCTGTACCGCGTCGTCGCACTGCCAGGGGTTCGGCTCCAGCGCGCCGAAGAAGATGAGGATGCCGTCGCCGAGAAACGTACCGACGCGCCCGCGGTGTTCGGTAACGCTATCGCTGACGAGCTGGAAGTAGCCGTTCAGCACGCCCGCCAGCGTCTTCGGATCGAGCCGACCGGCGAGCGCCGTGTAGCCCACCAGGTCGGTGAACATGGCCGTGAACACCTTGTGCTCGGCGATGCTTTCCGGCCCGTCGGAAAACAGGCGTTCGACCACGCCGGCGGGCGCGAGCAGTGCGCAGGATTGCTGCAGGCGCTGAAGCTCGACCGCGGACGCCTCGACGCGCGCGCGCAGTACGCGCAGGCGATGCTGCTGCCAGGCAAACAGCCCGGCCGCAGCCGCAAGCACGATCAGAAGGAGCGCGTAGGCGTAGCTCACGGCCGGCGCGGAAGCGCCGCGCACAGCCGGCACAGGGAATTCGCCAGCGCCACCACACCGATCGCCTCTACGAACTGCGCCGCCGACAGCCGCTCGCGAAGCTCGCGTGCGCGGCGCTGGATCTGGATCGGCTCGTACCTGATGGTGTCACGCGCAAACGCGAGCAGCGCGGCCTCCTCGACGTCCATACCCGGGCCACCGAGGTGCGCGAGGATCTGCTCTGCGTCGGTCGGCGACAGGCCCTCGGCTTCGAGGACGCCGGCGATCTCGTCACCGGAGCTCTGGCAGCCGAGGCCGCGGCCGATGACCGCGAACATCAGCGCCTTGGAACGACGGCTCAGGATGCGGGAGGCCCACAGATCGTTGAGGGCAGAGGCGAGCACGGGACCGATGGGCGAGCCCTCGAACTGCAGCAGCAGTCGGGCGAACGGCCCCTCGGGCGGCCGCGCGAACGACGCCGGCTGCCCGCGCTTGCGCCAGCCGCGTACCGTGCGCGCGAACAGGGGGCGGAACAAGTGCATGAACCATCGATCGGCGAGTTGCTCCCACGAATGTGGTGGCAGCGCCGGGATGGTGGAAATGCGGTTGAAGAATGCGATGCAGGCGACGGAGAACGCGATTTCGCGTATCTCCGCGTCGCTGTACCCGGCCACCCGCAGCGACTCGAGGTCCAGCGGTGTCACCAGCGGGCTGGCGCGCGTCATGCGGCGCGCGAAGCGTATTGCAGCCGCCGCCTTGGGTTCCAGATCACCGCTGGCAAGGCGCTGCTCGAGTTGTTGCATGCGTTCCTCGCTCATGCCCAGGACGCGCAACGCCATGCGCGTGACCGCGTAACAGTAGCGACAGGAGTTCTCCTGGCTCACTACCAGACCAATCAGGTCGACGGTCGGGAAATCGAGGTCCACCAGCAGCTTGTTGTCTATGCCCAGGCGGATTGCCGCCCTGGGCAGCCACGGACAGCTCAGGAAATAGCGTATCCAACCCGGCGCGGAGCCGGTTTCGCGGCGCAACGCCGCCTCGGCCTGCAGGTCGGGCGCCGGCTCGAGCAGGCATTGGTCCCAGGATACGTCGAGCAGCGGGCTCGCCATCGCGCTACTTTACCGCCCGTAGCAGTTTTTTCCCAGCACCGCCGTCGCCGTAGTCCAATTCTTCAAGCCAGTGATTGTCCGCGCCCACGTGGTGCATTCAGTGACTTCTCGAACCTCTATTTCATGTCGCCAACGCCCGCTCGGGGACAATCCGCGCGCGAAGGACCGCCTTCACGATCTCGACCGAGATGAGGACACCGAGCCCAAGCCGCGAGTGCCCATGAAGATCTGGTCACAGCCCTATTCTCTTGCGTATGGGCAGATGACTTCGGCCTCCACCCCTACGCCGATGCGATGGTGATACTTGATCCTGGCGGCGTCGAGCTTCTGCATCGCGGTATTGAGCGCCACCATGCACTTGTCGGCACAAACCCTACCGGCACAAAAGCCTCAAGATCGGCCCTATCCACTAGGCGGGAGCGCTCGCGCTTCCCATCCCCCTCGCGGTCCTTTGCCGGAAGTAAACCTTGACAAGCTCCATGGCGATCGGCGAGGCGAAGAAGAACGGCAACATGAACAGCCAGTCACCGAGCGTGAGCGGCACCGTGTCGAAGAACGGCCTGAGGAACGGCACGTACACCACCACCAGAACCAGCAAGAATGACGCTAAAACCGCCCAGTTCATCCAGTGGTTGGAAAACACGCCGATGGAGAAGACGCTGTGGTACTCCGACCGCGCGGTAAAGGCCCGGATGAGCTCCGAAGTGCACAGGGTCACGAAGGCGATGGTCTGGGCCGCCTCGACGTGGCCCGGATAGCGCTGCAACGCCAGATAGAACACCAACAGGATGGCAATGGCGTCAACCACGGCAACGACGCCGATGCCGATCGCCATATCGCGATTGATGACCGGCTCCTTCGGTGGTCGCGGCGGATGCTTCATGATATCGGGGTCGCCCTTCTCCATCCCCAGGGCCAGGGCCGGGGCGCCGTCGGTCACCAGGTTCAGCCACAGGAGTTGAATCGGCCTCAAGGGAATGGGCAGCCCATCAGCATCGCGCCGAAGACGATCAGGATCTCTCCGACGTTGCAGGCGAGCAGGAAGTAGACGAACTTGCGGATGTTGGAATAGATGATCCGCCCCTGCTCGATGGCCGAGACGATGCTGGCGAAGTTGTCGTCCGTGAGCACCATGTCCGCCGTCTGCTTGGAGACGTCCGTTCCGGTGATGCCCATGGCGATGCCGATGTTCGCCCGCTTCAGCGCCGGCGCGTCGTTCACGCCGTCGCCGGTCATCGCCACCACGTGACCGCGCGCCTTCAGGGCATCGACGATCCTCGTCTTGTGCGTCGGGCGAAACCCGGCAACACACCTCCAGCTTGTCGGCCTTGGCCGCCAGTTCCTCGTCGCTCAGCTTTTCGATTTCCGGCGCCGGTAAGGACCAAACCGCCCGGGGTCAGCAGGCCGATATCCCGGGCGATGGCCTCGGCGGTGTCCTTGTAATCGCCGGTCACCATGATGCTCTTCAGTCCGGCCCCGTGCGCCACTTTCACCGCCTCGATCACCTCCGGCCGCGGCGGGTCGATCATGCCGAGCAGCCCGACGAAGGTCAGATCCTTTTCGATATTTTCGGGAGTACAGCTTGCGGGGATCTCGTTCAGCGGGCGATACGCCACGCCCAGCACCCGGAGCGCGTTGCTCGCCATGTCGTGGTTCTGTTCGAGGACTTGCCTTGCGCTTTCGCTCGGTCAGGGCGACGGCCTGACCGGCCTGCAGAATATGGCCGCAGAGATCCAGAATGACATCGGGCGCCCCCTTGACGAAGGCGACGAACGGCGGATAGCGTGAAGCCCGCGGCGAAGCTGGACCTGAGCGTCATCGTGGCTGTGGATCGTGGTCATCCGCTTTCTGTCCGAATCGAAGGGAATCTCCTGGATCCGGGGCAACGCCTTTTCAGCATCTCCTCGCCGGAAGCCGCCCTTTGCCGCGGCGACGACCATGGCGCCTTCCGTGGGATCGCCGATGATATGCCAGGAGCGATTCCCCGCTTCGTCGCTTCTCTCCTCCAGCATCGCATCATTGCAGACCACTGCGCCCTGCAGGAGCACCGTCGCATCCGGATCCGTGCGCGGATCGAAGGGCTTGCCGTCCAGGGAAAACTCCCCGTTCGGGTCATACCCTTCGCCGGTTACCCGGAACCGCTTTTCCCCCGCCCATCCCTGCAGGACGGTCATCTTGTTCTGCGTCAGCGTGCCCGTCTTGTCGGAGCAGATCACCGTGGTGCATCCCAGGGTCTCCACGGCGGGCAGCTTGCGGATCAGGGCATGGCGCTTGATCATCTGCTGCATCCCCAGGGCGAGGCAGATGGTCACGATGGCCGGGAGCCCCTCCGGGACGGCCGCAATGGCGAGGCTGACGGCGGTCATGAAGAGATTGATGATGTCCTTCTTCTCGGCCTGTCGAGATAGTTGAGGAAGCCGGTGTCGAAGATGCCCGTCAGATGGCGTATCCCGGAAGAGACCGTAGATGAAGACGATGCGCGCAGATGGCCAGGCAGACGTTCCGAGAATTTTTCCCATATGCTCCAGTTTCTGCTGGAGCGGGGTGTCCTCGTCCTCGTAAGGACTGGAGCATCTCCGCGATGAGGCCGATCTGCGTGTGCATTCCCGTGCCGGTCACGAGTCCCTTGCCGCGTCCATAGGTGATCAGGGTGCTCATGAAGGCGGTATTCTTCCGGTCGCCCAGGGGAATTTCCTTGTCCAGCACAACCGCCGCATTCTTCTCGACCGGTACCGACTCCCCCGTCAGCGAGGCCTCCTCGACCTTGAGATTGACGCTCTCCACCAGGCGCATATCGGCGGGAACGTAGTTGCCGGCCTCCAGACAGAACGATGTCGCCCGCAACGAGTTCCCGGCGCGGGAATCGTGACTCTGGTGTCCGTCGCGGATGACCTGGGCATTGGGGGCGGCCATCTTCTTCAGGGCGGCGATGGCCTTTTCGGCCTTCGACTCCTGAATCACCCCGACCACGGCGTTCAGGGCAACGATGAACATGATGGCGATGGAATCGATATACTCGCCCAGAAGGAGCGAAACGCCTGCGGCGACGATCAGGATGATCACGAGAAAGTTGTTGAACTGATCCAGAAGCAGCGAGAGAGAATCCTGGCCGGGGTTTTTCCGTGAGTTCGTTGGCGCCGAATTTCTGGAGGCGGTCCTGTACCTCCTTCTGGGTCAGACCTTGTTCGAGGTGTGTCTGAAATTCGGCGACAACATCATGGATCGGCTTACCGTGCGATTCCTTGCCTTCCATACAACGTCTCCTCGGCTAGATTCTCTGTGCGACGGGCCGGCTATGGCATGAACGCCCGGGTAGAACGGTAGCCTGTCTGGTGGCCATGACACGGGGCTGGACCAGCGGTGCGGATCGCGACAGGGTGCATTCTACTAGAACGTCCCGTTCAGTCGCGCTCGGGCTCCAAGCTATCGCGCCACCAGCAACACCAGCACTCCCGAAAGATCAATTACCCGGCGCGCCACCCGGCGCAGCAGCAAACCTGCGATTTCGTCCTGGCTTCCAGCGCCCATGAAAATGCGGTCGCATTGCTGCTGTCGCGTAACGGGCAATGGGCGCGGTCGTCGCACGCGGCCTTCACCCCGGACAGGCAACGGTAAAAAAAAGACCCTGCCCGGTCAGGCAAAGACCTCGCTCGCAACGCTGAAATTGCCAGCATGGCCGGGGATCCGAAGACGCATCCGCAATCCCGTCTTGACGACCTTGCGGAAGCGGCACTTTCAGCCAGCGCCGCCGTAGCTATTCCATTTTGGAGGGGCGTTCCGGGACGTGCCGGATCGCGCGATTATTTAATCAGCACTACGGGCACGCGGGCAAGGTGCAGCACCTTCAGCGTCGTCGAGCCGATCAGCAGCTCGGTCAATGCGCGGCGTCCGAGTGTGCCCATCACGATGTGGTCGGAGTGCAGCGAGCCGGCGAGCCTCACGATCACCTCTGCGGTCCATCCGACTTCGGTATGCACGGTGTACTGCACTCCGCGCGCGTCGAGCAACGCACGCGCGCCCTGCAGCGCCTTGGCGCCTTCGTTACGCTGAAAGCGGGCGACCTGCTCGTTCGTGAAAGACTGGTTGGCATGGCGCGACAGCGGGACATGCACGTTGACCAGGTGGATTTCGAGATCGGCACGGTTCGACCGTTCGGCACGCCGGTCGACAAGGTAGCGGACGGCGCGAATGAGCACTCCGATCCGTCGGCCGGCACCACCATTCTCCTCATGGCCCCCCTGCATTGCGTTGCGCAGACCGGCCGAGGCTGACAGTCCTGAGCAACCGTGCGGTTCTAGTGGAGTGATCTTTCTATTCAAGGCCGCCAAAGCCGCAAGCCCGGGCGAAGCACTTGGCCATTGAAGTTAGGGTAATGCGGGGCGAACGTCAACCGCCAGTCCGGCCGCAATGACGGCGGAATAGGTTTGGACACGCGGTCACGGCCCGTTTCCTTCTCATCCTTGCCTTTGTCATTTCCCGTCACTCAGCACCAGCACTTGCCGTTTTCCATCGTTGCCTTCGCCACCCTCCGTCGCGGCGTTCTCCCTCGCCCCTCGCCCCTCGTCCCTCGCCCCTGGCTCGACATTCCTCGTCCCTGTCGATCTAGGGAAGCTCTGATCAAGTTCCGCGACGCGCGTTGCGCCAGGTGCGGATGACTGCCAGGCGTCGCTCCGCAGATGCGGCTGAAGCCCCAGCAAGGAGCGTAACAACGCAGGCGCCGCAACTGGCACAACCCAATGACATTTCGACTCTTTCGAGGGACCGGGCGATTCGGGCCGATGTCTGCGTCGGCTCCTCCTTATATAGGCCGGCTACACGGCGTCCTCACCGTCTTGCCCTCGACCCGAATCGCCTCGGTCGCGCATGTGGAACTTGATCAGAGCTTCCCTAGTGCTTTTCTCCCCAGACCTCGTTCAAACGTGCATCCCGGCGACAGCCTGTCCGATAGTACTTGTAGCGAATCGGATTCTTCCTGTAGTAGTCCTGATGATATTCCTCGGCAGGATAAAACGCGCCGGCCGGCACGACCTCGGTGTAGATCCTGGAAAAGCGGCCGCCCTTTTCCAGGCGCGTCTTGCTGGCTTCGGCGGCAACCCTCTGTGCATCGCCCTGGTGAAAAATGGCCGATCGGTACTGGTTGCCGGCATCGCAGAACTGTTGGTCCTTCACCGTCGGATCGATGTGGCGCCAGAAATAATCCAATAACTGTTCGTATGTGACCTTCCCGGGATCGTAGCTTATGCGCACCGCCTCGGCATGCCCGGTGCCGCCGTGGCTGACCTGTTCGTAGGTCGGGTTGCTGATCTGGCCGCCGGTATAGCCCGATTCGGTATCCACCACGCCGGGAAGCTTGTCGAAGTCCGCCTCTACGCACCAGAAACAGCCGCCGGCAAAAATCGCCGTGGCGCTTTTCGCAGCCTGTGTCGCCATGGCCGGCTGCGCCGCCATGCCGCTAACAGCGAACAGCAAGACAATCCCTTCGATGAGCAGGATTGCAGGTCGAAATTTCTGTTCCATGATTCCTGCTCCCAGTTGTCTGGTCATCGAGCTACGCCACCAATTCACGATCGCTGCGCGCGTCAGCCAAAATTGTGGCCTGAGCTTGCCCTTTCCGGGCACTTCGCACCGAGCACCGAGCACTTGCCGTTCCTCATCCCTCATCCATGTTCTTGACCAGCGTTGTCCGAAGAGAACATGATCTGACGTAACGCCCGTTTGCGGCGCCGTTTGCCGGCGCACCCCAGATTGAAGTCTCTGTCCTTCGTATGACAAATATGGAACAGCGAGAAACGATCCCCGCCTCACCCGGAAGGTTTCAGCGAATCAAGCTCTACTACGAAAAGCACGAGCGCAATGTCGCCATCGTCTCTTTCGTCGGCGGGTTTGTATTCGACATCCTGACCACTGGGCAGCATCGACTCCTGGCTCCTCATTGCCCAGCAGGCACTCTATCTGGTCGTGGTCACGGCGGCCCTGTTGCAGATGCTCTTCGAGGAAGGCAAACCGCCGCCCGGCGCTCGCGAACATGTCCATTGTGAAACGCTGGTATTACGAGTTTCGCACGGTCATCGTGCACTTCCTGCTGGGATCCCTGATCAGTCTGTACACCATTTTTTTCTTCAAAAGCTCGTCGCTCCTGGTGTCATTCTACGTCCTGGTCATGATGGCATTCCTTCTGGTGGCCAATGAGTTCAATCGCTTCAGGGCGTTGGGACTGTCGTTCAAGTTCGCTTTGCTCAGCATTTGCTTCCTGTCCTTCTTTGCCAGCGTCGTTCCCGTTTTTATCGGGTCGATTGGAGTCATTGTTTTCATGCTCTCGATGCTGCTCGGCTGTCTGCCTGTGGCGGTCATCTACCGACGGATTTTGATTCACTCGCCCGATCACGCACTGCATGCCAGGAAACAGATGGTTGTTCCATTTGGTCTGGTGATGGTCGGCTTCCTCGCACTTTACCTATTCAGGCTGATTCCGCCGGTGCCGCTCTCCATTCCGTATATTGGCGTCTATCATGCCGTCGAGAGGACGGGAGACGTCTACCGACTCAGTCACGAACGGCCGCTATGGCGCTTCTGGCACAACGGCGACCAGAACTTCCTTGCCCAACCCGAAGACAAGGTCTACGTTTTCTTCCGCATCTTCTCGCCCACCCGGTTTTCCGACCAGGTGACGATGCGTTGGTACTGGAAAGACGATCCGCGCGGCTGGGCGCTGCAGGACTCCATTCCCATCAACATTGTCGGCGGGCGTGAACACGGGTTCCGCGGCTATGGCGTGAAATCCAACTATCAGGCCGGCGATTGGAAGGTGCAGGTCGAAACCACCGACGGACGCGAGATCGGCCGCGTCTACTTCACTCTCGCATCCGCCCCCGAGGAGCCGCGCAGCTTCGATATTGATATCGAGTAGCGTATCCTGAGTTGACCGGGCTCAGCCTTCCCCAATTGTCCCGATCCAAAAGTCGTCACAGCTTGATGCCTTCGCTTGCGATGTACGCATTGATGATGCTGTCCATGTCCGTATCGGCCTTGAAGCCCATCTCCACCGCCCTCGGTGTCTTGAAACGCGCCGGAAACGTGACGATCATCTTCTGAATTCGCTCGACGGGCTTGAACAGCACGCGCGCGGCTACATCTTCGCCGGCGATGCGGCGCAGCGCTTCGACGCCCTGCTTCACCGAGATCGTGATGCCCGGAAGGTTGATCGAACGATTCGTACCCCATGCCGACGCCGGCAGGTTGTGGGCATGCACGAACGACTCGATCACCTGCCTGGGCGAGAGGATCCAGAGCTCGGTCGAATCCTCCACGGGAACCTCGCACACCACACCGTTCAGCGGCTCCCTGAACATGCCGCTCGCGAATGAAGTCGAGGCGAGATTGGGCTTGCCCGGGCGCACGACGATGGTCGGCAGGCGCAGGCTGCGGCCGTCGAGAAAGCCCTTGCGCGAGTAATCGTTGACCAGGTACTCGCCGACGACCTTCTGTGTGCCGTAGGAGGTCTGCGGCGTCGGGTGTGATCGAATCGTCCACCACCGGCGGCAGTTTTCCGCCGAACACGGCGAGCGAACTGGCGATACACCAGCCGCGGCGGCGCTTTGAGTTTCGCGGCAGGCCTCGAGCAGATTGCGCGTGCCGTCGAGGTTGACGCGGTAGCCGAGATCGAAATCGGCTTCGGCGCTGCGCGCTGACCACGGCCGCGAGATGGAAAACCGAACCCGTATCGGCATCCATTGCAGCTGCGATGGCGGCAGGATCTGCGATGTCCCCCTTTACGCACTGGAGCCTGGGGTCGGGATTGGCCGGGAAAACGGAATCGAACAGCTTGATCCGGGAAAAGGTTACGGGCGTGCCGTCAGGCCCGGCCAGCGTCTTGCGTTCCAGCAGCCGCAGTGCCAGCCGGTAGCCGAGGAACCCGCCGCCGCCGGTGATAAACACTTTCATGTCGTATTCTCCAGGGCAAAGGAAAATCTTACGCCAGTGCTGACGAGCTTGCGGAGAGTCCGACAGGGTAAACTGTTGTCCAGGATCAAAGATCCGCACCTGCCGTACAACAGGCGGGACCTTTCCCGGATCATCCATTGACGTAAACACGATTGCAGATTCAGACGCCGGGGCGTGGAATGCTGATATTCAGGCAGTTGTTCGACCCGCAGTCCTCCACCTACACCTACCTGCTCGGCGACAGCCGCAGTCGCGAGGCGGTGCTGATCGACCCGGTCTTCGAGCAGGCGCGACGCGACGCGGCGCTGGTGGGCGAACTCGAGTCTGCGCCTGCGTCTACACGCTGGAAACCCATGTCCACGCCGACCATGTTACGGGCGCATGGATTCTGAAGCGGCGATTCGGCAGCCGGATCGCACTGGCGCAGAGCAGCGGCGCCAAGGGTGCCGACCGCTATCTTGCGCACGGCGACAAGATCGAATTCGGCGGACGCCATCTCCAGGTTCGCGCCACGCCGGGTCACACCAACGGGTGCCTGACCTACGTGCTCGACGATGAGACCATGGCCTTCACCGGCGACTGCCTGCTGATCCGCGGCAGCGGGCGCACCGATTTCCAGCAAGGCGACCCGCACGCACTGTACCGCTCCGTGCACACCCAGATCCTCACGCTGCCGCAAGACTGCCTGCTCTACCCCGCGCACGACTATCGCGGCCTCACCGTGACCAGCGTGGCGGAGGAGCGGCGCTTCAATCCGCGCCTGGGCGGCGAAATCGGCGAAACCGACTTCGCCGGCTACATGGACAACCTGGGCCTGCCGCATCCGAAGCAGATCGATGTCGCGGTGCCGGCCAACCTCAAGTGCGGGCAACCGGAGGACGGGGACGTGTCGCTCACGGCACCGACCTGGGCGGCGCTGACCTACACCTTCGCGGGCATCTGGGAAATCCAGCCGCAGTCGCTGGAGGAAGCCGCTGACAAAGTTCAGATCATCGACGTGCGCGAGCCGCCAGAATTCAACGGCCCGCTGGGACATATCCGGGGCGCGATACTGATTCCGCTCGGTGAACTGGCCGCACGGACCGGAGAGCTCGACCGCGAACGCCCGGTCGTTGCCGTCTGCCGGTCGGGCGCGCGCTCGGCGCAGGCAACCGTGATACTGCAACAAGCCGGGCTCAAGGATCCAGCGAACCTCGCGGGTGGCATGCTGCGCTGGCGTGCGGACGGCCACGCTGTCGAGGGCGGCAGCAACTAAGTGTCCTGTTCCGCCAATTCGCGGCTGAAAACGCGACGAAAATCGGCGCCATGCGGTGTTACGAGTCCTCGCCGTGGTGCCCGCCATTTGTCAAGGACTCGCGCCTAGCCTGACGCCGATTTCGCGGGTTTTCCGATCGATGATGGCTTGTTGTTAAACAGTTATGAAGTCTGCCTTCCAAAGTTCAAATGTTGTTCCACGAATCAGCGGAACAGGACACTAACGTCGGTCCCTCGACTATCCATGCGACTTGTCCCGGAGTCCGATCCCGCAAGGCCGCTTATGCACGCGCCGGCCGCCCGCGACCCCACGGCTTCGCGCGTTGCCGGAGTGCCGGCTGGGTCTGCTCACGAAAGCGATGGCTTCCGGGCACGTAACGTTACGATGCGCAAGGTGCAATGACAAGCAAATGTATCCTGAGGCGTGGACTGCTGCCCATACGCACAGGGGCCGCGCTCCTGTTCTGTGTCCTGGCAATTGCCGGGACGATAAGTTTTTCCCGCGGCGGTGAAATGTCTGGGTACCGGGGCGATCCGAAAAAAGGATTGGCCAAGTCCGCTGCCTGCGTTTCCTGCCATGAAGGCCACGGCCGCGCGACCGGCACCTCGCTGTTCCCGCGCATAGGGGGACAGGACTTCGAATACCTTTACCGTTCCCTGCGGGAGTATCGTGACGGCCAGCGCCGAATGGGTTGGGCACTGGCGATGATGACCGACGCGGTCAAGGGCTTTTCAGATGACGACCTCAAGGACATTGCGCGCCATTTCAGCTCGATGCAGTGGTAAGCGGTATTTACGCGGGCTCGTGGCGGCGCTGGTGCTCGCGCTGTCTGCGCCGGCCCAGGCAGAGAGTGGTTTGCAGTTCGAAACGCTGGTCGCCGTATGCGCCTCCTGCCACGGTGAGGACGGAAGCACGCACCTGGTGCCGGCTTGGGGACGGATTGGCGGCCAGAACCGGGAGTACCTGGCCTACGCGCTCAAACTCTACCGTGCCAACGGCCGCCGCGGGATGAACGCGGGATTGATGATGCCTTATGCGATGACGCTATCCGATCGGGAAATCGAACGCCTGGCGGCGCACTTCTGCAACTTGTGATTGACAGGCTGCACGTCCCGGCTATAGTTGCCGGACACCCTGACGGTAAAAATGGCGGAAGGCAATGACTGTTTACCCCGTTACCGAAAGCTTCGCCGCCGAGATCGGCGATAGCGACCTTTCGAATCCCCTGTCGAGCGAAGACCGCACCGGAATCGAAGCGGCGTTCAATCGTTACTCGGTGCTGGTTTTTCCCGACCAGCATCTTTCGACCGACCAGCACCTCGAGTTCGCGCGCAACTTCGGCCCGCTGGAGACGACCATCCATGCCGCACGCAAGGACGCCACACTGCGTGTTCGCCCGGAAATCGCGGATGTATCCAACCTCGATGCAGGCGAGTCGATCTGGGGCAAGGAAAGCCGCAAGCGCATGTTCGAAATGGGCAACCGCATGTGGCATACGGACAGTTCATTCAACCGGATGCCGGCAAAGGCCTCGCTTTTGTACGCGCGCAGCATTCCGCCGGTTGGTGGCCAGACCGAATTCGCAGACATGCGCGCGGCCTACGATGCGCTCTCCGACGAATTGAAGCAGCGCCTGCGCGGGCTGGTTGCCGAACACGCCATAATGTATTCGCGCAGGAAGCTCGGCTTCACCGACTTCTCCGACGAGGAGAACCAGACGCTACCGCCCGTACCGCAGGCCCTGATACGCCGGCACGCCGGTTCCGGACGCATGGGGCTGTATCTGGCTTCCCACGCCGGACGCATCTTCGGCATGAAGGACGAGGAAGGCCAAGCGCTGCTGCAACAGCTCATCGAACATGCGACCCAGCGGCAATTCGTCTACGCCCACCGCTGGCGATTGCACGACCTCGTGATGTGGGACAACCGTTGCACCATGCATCGCGGCAAGGGCTACGATGACTTGCGCTGGCCGCGGGACATGCAGCGCGCCACCGTGTCCGACGTTGCGCCTACGTGCGAACAGGAAGGCATCGCGGATCCGGTCGCGGCCTAGGCTCACGCACGCCCAAACTCCAGGCAACAGGCGCTGAAAAAGAATCGGGCACCGACTGGTGCCCGTTTCGTTTGATCGATGTACCCTCGAATTCGCTTGACGCCGCTATTGAGGCGAGACGTTGCAGCGATCAGTCAGTGCCGCCTCAGGCGACATTTACATCAGTGACAGCACCTCGCTTTGATCCGGGCTTGGGGCCGGTGGCTCGCGGCGGCACGTAGGCGGACAGGCGGCAACTCACGCCCTCGATCTGCTTTCCGCCAAAGTATCGTGTCACCTGGCAGCAAATCACGTCTCCAGAGGATGAAAGTTCAGAAATGTGGTTTAGAACCACAGCCTTAGGTATGTGGAGCGCCTTGGCAATCTCGGCGTCCAATTGCTCGCCGTTGCTTCTCAGATGTTGAAGAATGGTCTTTTTCATCCAGGTATCCGTGAGGTTTCTTCAGGTGGGTTGCTGATTCTAAGCTACGGACGTTGCTGGGGCAAGTCTCATTCGGTACGGTCCTATTGTGAGGGTAAGGCTTGCGCAAAAGTTCCATTGACTTTGGTCGCGTTGTGTCCGGCATTCGGGAACCTCCGGAGCAAGACAGCATCAGGCGGAACCAACCCGGGTTTTCGGGTCACTTTTGAAAGCGGACAATACCCGGGGGAGGTGCACCGTGTGGCAGGTGCAAAAGTGCGCAGCCTGTTTTTTATTACTGTTTGCAGCGACGTGGCTTCGGGCCGAGGGCCTGCCCAACGAAATTCGCATTCTCGTTCCGGTAACCGCCGGCAGCACTCTCGACGCACGCGCCCGCGTGATCGCCGACGCAATCGGCCAGCGCCTCAGGCAGCGGGTCATCGTCGAGAATCGGCCGGGCGCGGGCGGAATCATCGGCGCCCTTGCAGTGGCCCGATCGAAGCCGGATGGATCGACGCTGTTGTTCACCAACAACAGCCACGTAATCAGCCCGCACATTTATCCGAACGCCGGCTACGACCCGATCAGGGATTTTGCGCCCGTCGCGCAGGCCTATGTATCCGGGATGGTACTGGTTGTCCATCCCAGCCTTCAGGTCGCGTCGTTAAAGGAACTGGTCGCGCTGGCACGCGGACAGTCGCAGCCACCGAGCTATGCGTCGAGCGGCACCGGCGGGCTGCCGCATCTTGCGATGGAGTTGTTCAAGCAGGTCGCCGGCATCGAGTTGTTGCACGTTCCCTACCGGGGCGACGGCCAGGCACTGACCGACGTGCTTGCGGGGCGCGTGCCGGTGATGATGAGCGGCTATATCGTGGTGCTCCCCCACATCAAAGCGGGCAAGCTGCGTGCACTTGCGGTGACAAGCCGGCAGCGCACCGGGATCCTGCCCGAAGTCCCGACCATCGCAGAGTCCGGCTATCCTGCTTTCGAACTCGATACGTGGACCGGCTTCTTCGCCCCCGCCGGGATGTCCGCCGGATTGATCGAAAAACTTGACCGCGAGATCGCGGCCGCGCTGGCCTCGCCCGCGGTGCAGGCGCAATTTGCCGCTACGGGAGCGGAAGCCGCATTCACCTCACCCGCAGCGTTCGCTGCATTTGTCCGACAGGAGTGGGAGACCTACGGCAAGCTGGTCCGCAGGCTGCAGTTGACGCCGGAGTGAGGGACTGCGTGCGCCTGTCCCGGGTCTTCGAGTATTTTGGAATCGCGAACCTGGCTTCGGACCCTGACTTCGGCACTAGACGTCTACATACGCGACGGCTTCGATCTCCACTTTCAATCGCGGATCGACCAACGCACTCACTTCCACCAATGTGGAGGCGGGTCGCTTCTCGCCGAAGTATTCGATTCTCAGCGGATTGATCAGCGGGCGCTCGGAGATATCGGTCATGAAAATCGTGACTTTGACGACATGCGCGGCTTTCGCGCCGGCGTGGCGCAGGCACGCGTCCACACTCTCGAGCGCAACACGGAATTGCTCGACAGTACTGTCCGGGATTGTCCCGTCCTGCTTGATGCCAACGGCGCCCGAAACCCAGACGTGGCGGTCGGCACGCACGACATGGCAGTAGTGGCTAAAAGGCTTTGGCTGGCCGGGCACGAGGTGGCGTTCGATCATCTGGGGTGTCCTTATTGATTGGGCTTCGAAAGGTACGCCAAGCATATCGCTTTGGCTCAACCCTGCAATCTTGCGGTGATCCAGAATTAGCCGTGATCCCCAGCCATCCCGGCCGGACCCTCATCCTTGCGCCGTTACTTTCCCGGGTCCTTGACGTCGGGAAACTTCTCGAACTCGACGTTATAAAGCCCGCCGTTCACTTTCATGACCTGCCTGATGTAAACCGTTTGCACGATGTCGCGGGTCTCCGAGTCGATCATGATCGGGCCGCGCGGACTCATCAGCTTCATGCCCGTCAACGCAGCCAGCAGTTTTTCCGGGTCGATCGACCCCTGGGTCTTTTTCAGCGCTTCCGCGATCGCCGCCATGCCGTCGTAACCCGCGCAGGCCATGAAGTTCGGCCGCAGCTTGGTCCCGTTGGTCTCGACATAGGCTTTGAGGAACGCCTTGTTCTCCGGCGATTCATGGGCGGCGGAATAATGGAAACTGGTGATGAGCCCGATCGTCCCGTCGCCCATTGCCTGAAGTACACCGTCGTCGGTCAGGTCGCCCGTGCCGATCAGTTTTATTCCAGCTTGCTTGAGGCCCCGCTCCTCAAACCCTTTGATGAACGCAATCGTCTGGTTTCCCGGCGGCAGGAAAACGAACAACGCCTCCGGCCTGGCATCCTTCACGCGCTGGATGAACGGTGCGAAGTCGGGGTTTTGCAGCGGCGTGCGCAGGCTGCCCGAGATTTCGCCTCCCGCCTCTCTGAACGCCTTGAGGAAAGCGCTTTCGGCATCGATTCCCGGACCGAAGTCGGAAACGAGGGTGAACACGCGCTTGATGCCATTCCTCGCCGCCCACTGCGCGATCGGCTGCGTGTCCTGGGCCAGCGTGTGCGACACCCGCACGATGTAGGGCGACCGGGTGGTGATGACCGAACTCGCCGCGTTCATCACGACCATGAGTTTTTTTGCCTGGGTCGCCACGGGCGCGACCGCCAGGGCATTCGGCGTCAGACCGAAGCCGGCGAGGATGTCCACGTTGTCGCGGGTTACCAGTTCCTGTGCCATGCGCTTGGCGATGTCCGGCGCAGCGCCGGTCGTGTCCCTGATCACGAGCTCGACTTTCCTGTCGCCGAATACTTCTCCATTCTGCTTCAGGTAGGCCTTCATTCCGCCCAGGATCTGTGCGCCGTAATCGGCGAAGGGGCCGGAGAATTCGGCGATCACGCCGATCTTGACGATTCCCCCGGCACCCGCCGAAGGTGCGCCAAGCGACAGGACCGCACCGAGCAGCGCCATGCGGATTCCAGGCATCCTGTGTTTCATTTTTTTCGCTCCTTATCTCTTCGCTGCGACAAGGCAGGTCTCCGCCTTCCAGCCGTATAACCATTCCAGCGCATCGTAGTATTGCCCGGGTTGCCTTCCCATCCAGAGTGAATTACGGACCATGCGCTCGACGCCGCTTGCGTGATAGATGCGACCCATCTCGCGCGTGAAGAGGACCACCCGGGCCGTGCGCGTCACCCGTGCTGCTTCGTAGAGGCGGAACGCCGCCTCGAAATCCAGTTCGCAGGCCTCCATGGCCTTGCCAAGGGTGACGGCGTCCTCCAGGGCCATGCACGCGCCCTGCGCCAGGTATTGAAGCATGGGATGCGCGGCATCGCCCAGCAACGTCGCCCGGCCTTTCCCCCAGGCGGCGACCGGATGGCGATCGGCGGTGCTCCAGCGCCTCCATGACTTGGGCTTGTCGAGCAGAGCGCGCGGGCGTTGATGGATTCCGTCGAAGTAGGAAAGCACCTCTTCCTTGCTGCCTTCCCTCACACCCCATGTTTCCCGCTCGCGGCTGTGAAATGTCACGACCAGGTTGAATTGCTCACCCCCCCGAAGAGGATAGTGAACGAGATGGTAGTTCGGTCCGCACCAGATCGCCGGCGCATTCCAGCGCAGATCCTCCGGCATGTCCTTGCGGGGTACCACGGCCCGGTATACGACATGCCCCGATACACGCACCTCATCCCCGATCAGCTTGTCACGGAGAACGGACTTGATGCCATCGCAACCGATGACCGCGGTGCCGCGATAGGTTTCCCCGTTCTGGTCGGTGACAGCGACGTCCTTGTCGCCAACAACGAGGTCCACGACCTTCGTTGAAGTATGCAAGGTGATCGAGGGGGTTTTCTCCACCGTCTCCAGGATGGATTTATGGAGATCGGCCCGGTGCGACACGGCGTAGGGATTGCCGAACCTCTTGCGGAAATCCTCGCCGACCGGAAAAGAAGCCACCTCACTGGCATCGACCGCATCCATCAGCACCAGGCGTTCGGCAAAGACCGATCGGCGTCGCACGCCCTCGCCGATTCCGAGTGCGTCCAGCGCCGCAAATGCGTTCGGAGCAAGCTGGAGCCCCGCACCGATCTCGGCGATCTCGGTACTTTGCTCGAGCAAGCTGACGGCGATGCCGAGCCGGGACAGAGACAACGCGGCGGCGAGGCCGCCGATGCCGCCGCCGACGATTACCACCCTATCGGCCCCGTCTGGAGCTGAAGCCATCTGCAACCTCTGGCACCTCCGCGAAATGACGCGATCGGACCAATCGAACGGGACTCCACATTCTCGTCGAATTCCACGTTAGCGCAAACGCGCAGGGCTGCACTTTGTCGGGCGATGCGGTATGTTGTTCGTGCCTCGTTCAAGGAGGACCTGATGGGCGAAGAACAGAAGCTGAGCGGACCGGACCTGTCCGAGGGCGTCGCGCTGGCGCGACTGGGCGACGGCAAGATGCTGCTCGGCCACGCAGGCGGCGAGGCGGTCCTGTTGGCGCGCCGTGGCGAGGAGATCTTCGCCGTCGGCGCCACCTGCACGCACTACTCGGGGCCGCTCAGCGAGGGCCTGCTCGTCGACGGGACGGTGCGCTGCCCGTGGCACCACGCGTGCTTCGATCTGCGCACCGGCGCGCCGCTGCGCGCGCCGGCGTTGAATCCGATCCCGTGCTACGAGGTGGTGCGGCAGGGCGAGCGGGTGCGAGTGGGCAAGCGCATGCCGGAGCCGAAGCCGCCGGCCAGCCCCGACGGTGCGCCGGCGCGGATCGTCATCGTGGGTGCCGGGGCCGCCGGCCACTGCCGCTGCCGAGACCCTGCGCCGCGAGGGCTACCGCGGCCAGTTGGTGCTGATCGGCGCAGACGCGGCCTTGCCCGTCGATCGTCCCAATCTGTCCAAGGACTACCTGGCGGGCACCGCGCCCGAAGAATGGATGCCGCTGCGCCCGCGCGAGTTCTTCGACGAGCACGGGATCGAGCTGGTGCTCGGCGAGCGGGCGCTCTCTGTCGACACCGCGCGCAAGCAAGTCTCCTCGAGAGCGGCCGCACTCACGGCTACGACAAGCTGCTGCTCGCGACCGGCGCCGATCCGGTCAAGCTCGACCTGCCCGGCGGCGATTTGCCGCACGTGCACTACCTGCGCACGCTCGACGACAGCCGCGCCATCATCGCCGCCGCGCAGACGGCCCGGCGCGCGGTCGTGATCGGCTCCAGCTTCATCGGCCTGGAGGTCGCCGCGTCGCTGCGCGCGCGCAAGCTCGAGGTGCACGTGGTCGGCCCCGATGCGGTGCCGCTCGGCCGAGGTCATGGGCCCGGAGCTCGGCGCCTTCATCCGCAAGGTGCACGAGGAGCATGGCGTGGTGTTCCACCTGGGAACGCGGCCGCGGACCATCGACGCGCAGTCGGTGACGCTCGACAACGGTGAGCGCGTGCCGGCCGAGCTCGTGGTCATCGGCGTCGGCGTGCGGCCCGAGGTGTCCTTGGCCGAGAAGGCCGGCCTCGCCGTCGACCGCGGCGTGCTCGTCGACGAGTACCTGCAGACCAGCGTGGCGGACGTGTTCGCCGCCGGCGACATCGCCCGCTGGCCCGATCGCCACTCGGGCGAGCGCATCCGCGTCGAGCATTGGGTGGTGGCTGAGCGGCAGGGGCAGACGGCGGCGCGCAACATGCTCGGCAAGCGCGAGAAGTTCGACGCGGTGCCGTTCTTCTGGAGCGCGCACTACGACGTGGGGATCAACTACGTCGGGCACGCCGACCGCCTGGGATCGAATCGAGATCGAGGGCAGCTTCGACGAGCGCAACGCGGCGGTGCGCTTCATCGCCGGCGAAAAGACGGTCGCGCTGGCGACGATCTACCGCGACCAGGAGAGCCTGCAGTTCGAGCGGCAGCTCGAACTGCAGCGCGACCTAACGCATCTATACGCGGCCCGACACCGGGATCAGCGCGCCGGTCACCGCGCGTGCCTGGTCGGACAGCAGGAACACGATGACGTCGGCAATGGCGTGCGGCGTAACCCAGCGGCTGAAGTCCGCATTGGGCATGTCCGCGCGATTCGCCGGCGTATCGATGATGCTGGGCAGCACGGCGTTGACCGTGACGCCGCGGTCCTTCAGTTCTTCGGCCAGCGCCTCGGTGAGCTTGGCCACCCCGGCCTTCGAGGCGGTGTACGCGCCCATGCCGGCGCCGGCCTTGGCCGCAGCGGCGCCGGCACCGATGTTGACGATGCGTCCGCCGCCGCGTCGCAGCAGATGCGGCAGCGCCGCGCGCGAGGCGCTCACCGCGCTGCGCAGGTTGACCCGATAGAGCAGGTCCCAGGTGTCGAGGCTGCCCTTTTCCAGCGTTTCCCAGCGGAAGGTGCCGGCGACATTGACCAGCGCGTCCAGGCCGCCGAACCGGGCGGCGACCTGGTCCAGGGCCCGCACCGCGGCGTCCGGCTCGGCGAGATCGAGCTCGCCCAGCGCGAGCGCGCCGGCAGGCAGCGTGGCATCGGCAGGCGGCCGAGCGCGGTCCAGCGCCGCCACCTGCGCGCCCGCGTCGAGCGCCGCCCGCACGACCGCCAGACCCAGTTGCCCGAAGCCGCCCGTGACGGCCACGACCTTGCCCTGCAATCTCATAGTGTCCTTGTCCTCCGAATGGATCCGTATATCCTGCCGCTTTGCCGGCGGGCCTGCGTAGTCACGTAGTCAACATGGTATTCGCCCCGCGTGAAAACGTGGCCGTTGCCATCCTCACGATTTACCATTTACCCTGAATCTGCTTCCCGCCGCTCTTGCTTTACTTTTGCTTTCACCTTTTTCCTTTAACCTTTCACCTTTTTGCCTTTAGCCTTGCGGAACACTGCCGCAGGCACAATTCCGGAGAACCCGTTTGTCTCTACTGACAACGACTTCAATACGCTCACACCCGAAGTGCTCAGGAGCCTTCAGCGCGGCATTGAAAAGGAAAGCCTGCGTGTCAGGCCGGACGGCATGCTGTCCAGCACCCCCCATCCGGCGGCGCTCGGCTCGCCGCTAACCCATCCGCATATCACCACCGACTTCAGCGAATCGCAGCTCGAATTGATCACCGGCGTCCACGCCGATGTCGAAAGCTGTCTCGAGGAGCTGAGCGAGATCCACCAGTTCGTCTACCGGCACATCGGGGACGAGACGCTTTGGTGTGCCAGCATGCCCTGCTCCCTGCCCGCGGATAAGGACATTCCCATCGGCCGCTACGGGAACTCCAACGTCGGCCGCGCCAAGACGGTGTATCGCAACGGCCTGTCGCACCGCTACGGCTCGCGCATGCAGACCATCTCCGGCATCCACTACAATTTCTCGGTCCCGGAGCAGGCCTGGCCGCTGCTGCAGCAGGCCGCCGGCATTTCCGGCCCGGTGCAGACTTTCCAGGACGCGGCGTACTTTTCGCTGATCCGCAACTTCCGCCGCCACTCCTGGCTGTTGCTGTACCTGTTCGGCGCCTCGCCGGCAGTATGCAGCAGCTTCGTTGTCGGCCGCGATCACGGCCTGCAGCCACTGGTACCCGGCACACTGTATCTGCCGTGGGCGACATCGCTGCGCATGAGTCCGCTCGGCTACCAAAGCACCGCGCAGGGTTCGCTGGCGGTGAGCTACAACAACCTGGATACCTACGCGCATTCCCTTTCCGATGCGCTGACCCAGCCGTATCCACGACTACGAAAGGATCGGTATCCGCGACGGCGACGACTATCGCCAGCTCTCCACTACCCTGTTGCAGATCGAGAACGAGTTCTACGGCACCATCCGGCCGAAGCGGCCGATCCGCCCAGGCGAGCGGCCGTTGCACGCACTGCGTGAGCGCGGCGTCGAATACGTGGAAGTGCGATTGATGGATCTGGATCCATTCTGTCCGATAGGCATCACCGCCGCGACCATCCGGTTGCTGGATATTTTCCTGCTGCACTGTCTGCTCAGCGACGGCCCGGCCGACACGCCTGCGGAGATCCTCGTGCTCGCGCGCAACCAGCTTCTGGTCGCGCGCCAGGGCCGCGATCCGAAGGTGCTCCTGACCAGGGGCAAGCATTCGCTGTGTCCTGCCGAATGGGGCGGCGAATTGCTGCGCGAATACGAACCCATCGCCGATGCGCTCGATGCCGCACACCGCGGCAGCGCCCATCGAGACGCGTTGGCGGCAGCGGCGAGTGCATTGGAGACGTCGTCGATGCGCCCTCCGCGCGGGTGCTGCAGGAGATGGCGCAACACCACGCGAATTCCTTTTCACGGTTCGCGCTTACCCGGTCTCTGCAATACAAGAAGGAGCTACTCGACCTACCGCTGCCGACCGAAGCGGTGAGTCGCTTCGACAGCAATGGCCGAAGAGTCGCTGCAGGAGCAGCGACGCGTCGAAGCGGCGGACACCATGCCGTTCGAGATCTACCGCCAGCTGTATCTGTCGCACGATCGCTTGCGCGCAAAGCGCGTGAACGGGACGACGGGGAAGAAGGTGAGGGGTGAGCGGTGAGGGGAGGCCATTCCCTATTCCACTTTTCCTCTTTTACCGTCGACCCACGATTGAGCTTTGCTCGTCCTTATTGACGATCGCGAATTTCGGGTGCCTGAACGATCCGTCGACATGGATGGACGACGACCTCGAAGCGAGAAGATGCCCGGCTTCTTCGGATGCGGCGTCAGCAGCAGATCGACGGTTTCGTCGCGAAGGTTGATGTTGCCGGTACCGACCACGCGCGTCTGTGCCGTATCGACAGAAATATTTTCCGAGGTTCCCGAGCCCTTGTCGAAATCGAAGGCCACGTCCACGCTATTGATGGCGATGGCCCGGTCTCCGCCAATCAGCAGGCGCAGGACTTTTCCGCCGTTCAGGCCCAGCTTTGCATCCAGCAGGTTGGAGATGCGTCCGCCGTCCATTGTGAGCGAGAGCGTGCCCGATGCAGCGCCGAGAATCGTCGCGACCGACGTGCCGTGCCCCCGCAGATCGAGTCGCGCCGCGATCGACCCCGAGCTGAACGGCGCGTCCGGTCAGCGTGGCGAGCAACTTTTCGAGGCGGATACCCTGAAACTCGAGCTTCGCCTGCGCGGTCGCCGACTGCTTGCTGGCCGTCCAGTGTGAACCATCCCGTTACATTGCCGCCGGCCAGGCCGACGTGGATCGGCTTCAGTATCAGGATTCCGTCCTCGAGTACGGCGCTGAAACGCAGACTTTCCAGCACCGGCAAGTCGCTCGCTGTCAGCTTTCTCGGCGTCCAGGCTCACATGCGCATCGAGTGCGCTCAGATGCTTGAGGTTGATTTTCCCGCTGGGGAAAATGCGCCCGGACCTGCCCGGTTTATTTTCGGCCCGACCGGCTGCCGCAGATGTGGCCCCGTCACGGCCGCGCGCGTGGCCAAGGCCCAGAAGGGAACCGAAGTCGGACAGATCGGCCGCTTCGCTGCGCAACTCGGCACGAAGCATCGGAGGCTCAGCGGCCTGGTTGAAACTGACCTCCCCGGCGAGGTCTGTGCCGCCTACCTTCGCCCGCAATGCCGGTAAAGGAGTACTCGTCTTTCGTCTGCCGGAGTCGTGCTTCGACCTCATAGGGCCGCGAAGCCGGAAGCGCAACGCGCATTAAGGGATCCGAGTTCCGACAACGAAGGCCCGGCAAGGAGTACCTTCGCATCCGTGGCCGACGGCCGGAACAGGTCGGCCATGCTGCCGTCGACGTCGAGCCTGCTTTTGCCGGCCGAGGCGTGTCCCCGGAGCGGAAAGTCTTCCCCGGTATCCAAAAGCGTCAGCCGTTCGCCGGTCATTGCTTCGCCCGAGAACCTGACACCCTGGAACTCGCCCTCGAAGCCGATGCGCGTCGACAGCACCGCGTCATGTGTGGTTTCCGCGAGGTCCATCGGACTGGATGCAGCGACTACTTCGAAATCGATGTCGCGACGAACGAAACGGATCCGGGTCCGCTGCGCTTCCAGGCGCATCACCTTGACCTTGCCCTGCGCACGATTGTCGGGATTCCTGAGGCGCCAGTTCCGCAACCCGTCCGCCTGCCTTTCCAGGTCGATGTCGGCGTCGATGAGCACCAACCGGGAAATCACCGGCTGGCCTTCCCACAGGCTCTTCAGCGAGAAGGTAAACGACGCTTGGCCGGCGACCGCGGCGGGTCGCTTGTCCGCCCATGGAGCGTTCTCGATGTAGACGTTGCGCAGGCGCACCGTCGGTTCAAGCGACCAACCGAAATCGACATGCAGATCGCCTATCCGGACTTCTCGGTGCGACCGATCAAATAGGTATCTCTCAAGGGGATGGCGAAACCAGTTCCAGTCGAACAGCGCCACCACAATGACAGGCACGATGAACAGACCCAGCAGGATCTTCGTTTTGGTGCCAGGGCGGGGAAGCCGGAACACGGGAGTCATTTTTGTTCGACAACGACTTTCCGCCTTGGTGCGAAGAAATCGAGGGAAAGGGAAAAGGGGAAAGGTGAGGGGTCAGCGGTCAAAGCAAACCCGATCACCGGAGATTCGTCCCTGCTCCCCTCTTTCCTGTTTCCCATTCCCCAATCCGCATTCCCCATTGCCAAATCACACTTCTTAGGTGTGCTACCGAACGGAACGGGCCTGCAGGGCAGACTAACATTCAAGGTTTCGTTGTCTGCGGCAATCGCTGGAAATGGATCATGAACCCGAATCTGTTGCGAGGATCTAGTGTTTCATCGATAACGACGACAATCATGCGCTACACGCTGCCTTTGGCAATCTTGCAGATCCTGTGCGTGATTCTGTTCTCTGCCTGGATGTTCAGCCTCTAGGGAAACTCTGGTCCTAAGGGCGTCGTGGCGTTTCATTTGGAGCAAACAAGGTAACGGAGGGCAAGCCCGACAGACCTGTATTGTTTATACATGTTACAGACCGGACCCGGACGTTCATGTTAACGCGTCGAGTCGCTCGGTCCCCAGAGGGGCCCCTCTTCCGCGTTCCGGCGTCCCTGGCAGTCATCCGCACCCGGCGCAACGCGCGTCGCGGAACTTGATCAGAGCTTCCCTAGTCGATGTCCACCGCCCGCCCACTGCGCAGCGACTGCGTGAGCGCGATACCGATGCGAGTCGCCTCGGTCGCGTCGCGCAGGGTCAAGGGCAGCGGCAGGTCGCCGAGCACGGTATCGACGAAGGCCTGCGCTTCGAGCCGGAACGCATCGGCGAAACGTTCGTAGAAAGTCGGCGTGCATTCGTTGCGCACACCGTGCGCATCGGAAATCTCGATCCGGTCGATACGCGGGTTCTGCCCGACCATGAGGCGTCCCCGCGTGCCGATGATTTCGGACAGGGTTTCGTGGCCGTGCGCCATCGTCCTCGAAGCATAGAAGCACGCGATCTGCCCGTCGCCGAATTCGCAGATCGCCACGCCGTTGTCCACGTCGCCGAATTCCGCGAGACCTTTGTGGATGGCGATCGTCCCTGCCGCATAGACGCGTTTGCCGCCGCCAGCTCCGAGGAACCAGCGCGCGACGTCGATATCATGAACGCTCATGTCGAGCATGGCTCCGCCGCTGGTCGGCGCAAAGCGCACGAAGAATCCGCTCGGGTCATTCTGGTCGGCGGTCTGCGAACGCACCAGGAAAGGCCGCCCGATCAGGCCCGCCCTGACCTTATCGTGGGCTTCGCGATAGCTCGGGTCGAAGCGGCGCACAAAGCCGATCATGACCTTCTGTTTCGGGTACTTCGCCGCCTCCTGCTCGACCTTAAGGCAATCCGGAATATTCAGCGCGAGCGGCTTTTCCGAGAAGACATGCTTGCCGGCCTGCAGTGCCTGGATGATCTGGTCGGCATGCAGCGTGGTGGGCGTCACCAGAAACACAGCATCGAGTTCAGGACGCGCAAGAAAGTCCTTGTAGTCCCCGTACAGGTGCCTGACGTTGAGTTTGTCCCTGGCCCATTCGAGTTCGCCTGCAATAGGACTGCAGGCGGCCACGAGCTGAGCACCAAGGGTGCGATGCGCAAGGTTCATGGCGTGGCGCTGTCCCATGCGCCCGATGCCGGCAATGCCGATGCGAAGCGGAGCATTCATCCTAGAACCTCCCTAACCCATTCACCGCAGAGGACGCAGAGGAAAGATAGGAGGAAGAAAATATTCTTCTGCAAAAGGCGTTCATTGTCTATGTCCCCTCGCGGTGAAAGTTGGCGATTCCGATCAGTGTGCAGCTACACCACTTACAATTTCAGTTCGCTCTTCCTCGTTCTTGCCTTTCCTAAAAGGGTACTCCACGCTATCGCGAGGGTATCCGCGTCCTAAAAGGGTACTCCACGCTATCGCGAGGGTATCTGCGTCCTCCGCGGTGAAAGCAGCTTTAGAGGATGATG
The DNA here is from genome assembly GCA_963695915.1 of uncultured beta proteobacterium. Taxonomy (GTDB): domain Bacteria; phylum Pseudomonadota; class Gammaproteobacteria; order Burkholderiales; family JACQAP01; genus JACQAP01. The sequence continues at coordinate 99,690 of CAVOIO010000016.1, read as the reverse complement.
ATGCGACCTTCCTGCCAGGAGCGGGTCGCGGCGTCGGCGAGTTCGAGCGCCTTCACGCCATCCTGCAGCGTGGTCCGCACCGGCTTGCCGTGGGTCAAAGCATCGAAGAAATGCGCAATCTCGAGCGCGTAGGCGGCGCGGTAGCGCTCAAGAAAGAAATGCTCCGGCTTGTCTTCGCTTACGCTCACGGCGGTATGCGCAAAGACTTCCGTCGGCTTATGGTTGCCGGCCTGAAGCTGCCCCTTGGTGCCGAGCACTTCGAAACGCTGGTCGTAGCCGTAGGCGGCGCGGCGCGTGGTGTTGATCTGGCACAGGCGTCCCGAACGCGTGCGGATGGTAACCGCGGTGGAATCGACGTCGCCGGCCTCGCCGATTTCCTTCTGCACCAGGCAACTGCCGGTGGCGTACACGCTCTGCGCTTCGTCGCCGAGTATCCAGCGGAACACGTCGAAGTCGTGGATCAGCATGTCCTTGAAGATGCCGCCGGAGACCTTGATGTAGCTGACCGGCGGCGGCCCGGGATCGCGGCTGGTGATGATCAGCATTTCCGGGTTGCCGATCTCTCCGGCATCCAGGCGTTGCCTCAATGCCGAGAACGTCGGATCGAAGCGGCGCTGGAAACCGATCATGCACAGCACGCCGGCCTTCGCCACGGCGTCGATGCACGCGCGCGCGCGCTCAAGTGCCAGATCCACAGGCTTTTCGCAGAAGATGGCTTTTCCGGCTGCGGCTGCCCGCATGATCAACTCGGCATGCGTATCGGTGCTGGAAGCGATGACGACGGCTTTGACAGCCGGATCCTTCAACGCAGCCTCGGCGTCCGCGATTTTCGCGCCATGACGTTGCGCCAGTTCGCCCGCCGCCGCAGCGCTTACATCCACTACGTACCTGAGCTTGACCCCCGGTTGCGCCGCCACATTGGCACCGTGGATTTTACCGATGCGCCCGGCACCGAACATCGCCACTTCGATCATGTCTCCTCCCCACTAGTGTCGTTGTCCGCCCCGATTGCTGCATTGCGATGCGATCGGACCATCGTACCGGGTCACGGAAGATTGTACGAAGTTTTGATCAGGGGGGAAAATACGATCTCGCGATCCCGCACGAACCATGACTGGCCCGCACAACAGCGGGCGAACCGGAGGCAGTGCATGAGCAGAACGATTCGCTTGACCGCCGCACAGGCGCTGGTGCGCTACCTCGCGGCGCTGCGCACCGATACGGCCGAGGGCGAGCAGCCGCTGTTCGGTGGCGTGTTCGCGATCTTCGGGCATGGCAATGTCGCCGGAATCGGCGAGGCGCTTTATCAGCATCGCAGCCAATTGCCGACCTTTCGCGCCCACAACGAGCAGGCAATGGCGCTCGCCGCGATCGCTTACGCCAAAGCGCACATGCGCCGGCGCATGATGGCCTGCACCACGTCGATCGGTCCCGGTGCGACCAATATGGTGACCGCTGCCGCGGTCGCGCACGTAAACCGCCTGCCGGTACTGCTGCTGCCCGGCGATATCTTCGTCTCGCGCGCGCCGGATCCTGTGCTGCAACAGGTGGAGGATTTCCACGACGGCGGCATTTCGGCCAACGATTGCTTCAGGCCGGTGTCGCGTTACTTCGACCGCATCGTTCATCCCGAACAGTTGCTGACCGCGCTGCCGCGGGCGATCCATGTGCTGAGCGATCCGGCCATGTGCGGCCCGGTCACGCTGGCGATGCCGCAGGACGTGCAGACCATGGCTTACGACTGGCCGGAGGATTTTTTCACGCCTGCGAAAATCGGGTTGCGCGCAGCGCCGCCGAGCCCCTATGCAGTTGCGCGAGGCGGCCGCTGCGCTCAAGAACGCAAAGCGTCCGCTGATCGTCGCCGGCGGCGGTGTGCTTTACGGGGAGGCAACGGACCTGCTGCGCGGTTTCGCCGATGGTCACGGCGTGCCGGTGGTGGAAACCCAGGCCGGCAAGGGCGCGCTGGCGTGGGATCACCCGCTGCAACTCGGATCGATCGGCGTCACCGGTTCCACCGCAGCCAACGCACTCGCGCGCGAAGCCGACCTGGTGCTGGCGGTCGGCACGACGGCTGCAGGATTTCACCACCGGGTCGCACTCTCTGTTCACCCAGGCGAAGCTGATCAACCTCAACGTCAACGGCTTCGATGCGCTGAAGCTACGCGGACTTGCTCTGCAAGCAGACGCCAGGTCGGGACTGCAGGCGCTCGACACCGTGCTGCCCGGATGGAAGCCGGATGCCGCCTGGACCGCGAAAGCGGCGAAGCTTGCCGCGGAGTGGCGCGCGCAAGTCGATGCGATCACCGGCCGCCGCGATGCGAAGCTGCCCTACGAGGGCGAAGTCATCGGCGCCGTGCAGCGATCCGCGGAAGATTCGACCACGCGCGACATCGTGGTCTGCGCCGCGGGCGGATTGCCCGGCGAACTGCACAAGCTCTGGCGCACCTCGGTGCCCGGCGGCTATCACGTCGAATACGGCTACTCGTGCATGGGTTACGAGATCGCCGGCGGGCTAGGAGTAAAAATGGCGCGCCCGGACCGCGAAGTCATCGTCATCGTCGGCGACGGCAGCTATCTCATGATGAATTCCGAGATCGCCACTTCGGTGATGCTCGGGCTCAAGCTGGTGATCGTGCTGCTCGACAATCACGGGTACGGCTGCATTCACCGGCTGCAGCAGGCCTGCGGCGGCGCGCCTTTCAACAATCTGTTCGACGACGGCATGCGTACCGCGGACGGCGCACCGCGCGTCGACTTCGTCGCCCACGCGGCGTCGCTCGGCGCGGCGGCGGAGAAAGTCGACAGCATCGCCGGACTCGAAGCCGCGCTGAAACGCGCGCGCGCAAACAAGCGCACCTCTGTAGTCTGCATCGAGACCGATCCGAACCGCTCGACCACCGAAGGCGGCTGGTGGTGGGAAGTGGCCGTGCCGGAAGTCTCGCCGCGCAAGGAAGTGGTCGCGGCGCGCAAAGCATACGAACAGGGCAAGCAGGAGCAGAAGGCCTGAGCATGAAAGCCTTCGACGTGAAAATCGGCATCAACCCGATTTCGTGGGCCAACGACGACCTGCCGGAACTGGGCGGCGACACGCCGCTGGAAACCATCCTGTCGGAGGGCAGCGAGATCGGCTATCGCGGCTTCGAACTCGGCAACAAGTTTCCGCGGGAACCGGAAGCCCTGCGCAAGGTGCTGGCGCAGTACCGCGTCGAACTGGTGTCGGGCTGGTACTCCGGCGAACTGGCACGCCGCTCCGTCGAGCAGGAGATCGAGGCCGTCGGCCCGCACCTGCAATTGCTGGCGAAGAACGGCGCCAACGTGATGGTCTATGGCGAAGTCGCCGATTCGATCCAGGGCAAACAGGATGTCGCGCTGTCCCGTCGTCCGCGGTTCTCCAGCTTCGCGCAATGGCGCGCGTACGCGGAGAAGCTCGATGCCTTTGCACAGTACACGTTGTCACAAGGCGTTCGCCTCGCCTATCACCACCACATGGGCGCCTACGTCGAAACCGCCAGTGATGTCGACCGCCTGATGTCGCTGACAGGTCACGATGTCGGCCTGCTGTTCGACAGCGGCCACATCACCTTTGCCGGCGGCGGCGCGGTCGAGACGTTGAAAAGACACATTGCACGGGTCTGCCACGTTCACTGCAAGGACGTACGCCCCGGGGTCGCGCGCGAAGCGCGCAAACACGACTGGAGCTTTCTCGATTCCGTGCTGAAGGGTGTGTTCACTGTTCCCGGCGACGGCGGCATCGATTTCAAGGCGCTGCTGCAGATCCTTCATGACCATGGTTATCGCGGCTGGCTGGTGGTCGAAGCCGAGCAGGATCCGGCGCTCGCGCCGAGCTATCAATATGCGCAGATGGGTTTCCGCCACCTGTCCGAACTCACGCGCGCACTGGAGCGATAAAGAAACGGCCACAGCGTTTGCGGTGGCCGCCGGATGTCGAAGCTTGCTATTACTTGGCGATGCAGGTTGCCGCGGTTTCCGGCTCGCACACATCCAGGCCGGTGTAGATCGGATCTGCGACCTTCTTCTTCTCCTTGAGGTCCTTCAGGATGCTCATCGCCCGGTAGCCCATGTCGAACGGGCGCTGGCCGACCTGGCCATGGCTGTATCCGGCCTTCATCAGGTCCATCTGCACGGGCAGCGTATCGGCCACCACGAGGATGGTCTTTTTGCTCTTTATGCGCTCCATGTTCTTTTCCACCACCTGCCGGTAGGCCTGCGGCACGAACTGCGGGAATCCGCCGGTCGGCAGGAAGGCCGTGAGGTCGGGATACTTGGCCAGGATTTCGCCGAGCTGTTTCACCGACAACGGAAAATCGTCGTTGGTGTACAGCGGGCAGCCATCCACTTCCTTCCAGCCGTTCTGTCCGGTCAGGCGGTCTCCGGGCGGCGGCGTGTTGCTGACTTTTCCGGAAATGGTGTCGCGGATGCCTTTCATGCGCTCGTTATGGTTCGCCGCCGCCGGGCCACCGGACTGGATGCAAACGGTGCCGCCCTTGGGTTTGAGCTTCATGGCGATTTTCGCCAGGTTCACGCCGATGTCGTAGTTCTTGGTGCCCACATAAGCGGCGCGCAGGCCCTTGTCCTTGTCCAGCAGGTCGGAGTCCCAGGTGATCACCGGGATGCCGGCGGTCTTGGCGCGCTCCAGTGCCCTGGCCATCGCCGGCGCGTTGGAAGGCGCCACCGCAATGCCGTCGACCTTCTTGGTGATCAGATCCTGCACGACCTGCACCTGCTCTTCGCCGCCGCCGTGCTCGCCCGGGCCGATGTACATGCACTCCACCTTGCCGGCCATTTCCTTCTCTGCCTTCTTGCAACCGTCACGCGCCTGGTCGAAGAACGGATTGTTCATGTTCTTCGGAACCAGCGCGAACACCAGCTTGCCATCCGCCGCACCGGCGAGACCCGGCAGGCCGAACAGCCCCGCCATTGCCGCCACAATCAACGTCTTTTTCATTACTTTCTCCTCATGTCGTAATTGGCCCGGTTTATCACCCCGAGCGCATCCCACGGAACTTGCTCAACAACACCGCAAACACAATGAACAGACCTACGAACGTGCCTTCCCAGTTTGCATCAACACCGGCCAGAAGCAAACTGTTCCGGATTACTTCAATCAGGGCCGCACCGATGAATGCGCCGTACGCGCCTCCGGCCCCGCCCATCAGATCCGCGCCGCCGATCACCGACGACGCAATGACGCGCAATTCGTAACCCGTGCCCATGGCGTTGATGGCCGCACCCTGCCAGCCGACCAGCAGAACCGCCGAGATTCCCGCCATCAGCGCGGACAGCATGTAGACTGACAGCTTCATGCGGTTCACCGGCACCCCGGTCAGGCGCGCGGCGTGTTCGTTGCCGCCGAGCGCGAACACCCAGCGCCCCCAGGTCGTGTAGCGAAAAACGATCATGAACACGACCGTCAGCACGGCCAGCAGGATGAACGGATTGGCGAAGCCGTGGATGGTACCGCCGCCGAGCGCGAAAAACAGTTTCTCGTCCGGACCGAACTGGTAAATCATATGGTTCTCGGATAGCACCTGTGCAAGGCTACGCGCGACGCCGAACATGCCCAGCGTGACGATGAAGGACGACAGCCGCACGTAGGCGATCAGGATGCCGTTGACCAGGCCGCAAGCCAATGAAGTCAGCAGGCCGGCGGCGATTCCCGCGCCGAGGGAAAGTCCGGCCTGGAGCACCAGGCCGGTCACAATGCCCGACAGCCCGACCACGGAACCGACCGAAAGATCGATGCCGCCGGTGATGATGACGGCCGTCATGCCGATCGCGATGATCCCGATGAACGCGAAGTTGCGCGTCACATTAAAGAAGTTGTCCTCGGTAAAGAAGACGTCCGACACCTGCGACATCACCACGCAGATCAGCGCGAGCGCGACCGTCACCCAGAACGGCTGGCTGCGGACCATCTCCCGCAGCGGGCCCTTCTCCTTCTTCTGCGCGATTTCTTCCTTCGAGAGGCTCAATGCAGTCCTCGTCGTCAGGCGGTTTCGATAGCGCCTGTGATCAGGCCGGTGACTTCCTCCGGGGAAGTCTGCTTGATTGGCTTGTCGGCGACGACCTTGCCACGGCGCATCACTGAGATGTGGTCGCATACCGCGAACACGTCGGGCATGCGGTGGCTGATCAGGATTACGGCGACGTTCTGGTCGCGCAACCGGCGTATCAGGTCCAGCACCTCGGCGACCTGGCGCACGCTGATCGCCGCGGTTGGTTCATCCATCAGCACGATGTCGGGATTCGACAGCCGCGTGCGGGCGATCGCCACAGCCTGACGCTGGCCGCCGGACATCTGCCTTACGAGATCACGCGGGCGCGTTTCGGATTTCAGTTCGGCGAAGTGGCGGGCGGCCTCGCGGAACATGGCGGCATAGTGGATGAAGCTGAACGGGCCGAATTTGAGTTTGGCCTCGCGGCCGAGGAAGACGTTCTCAGCAGCGGTGAGGTTGTCGCACAGAGCCAGATCCTGGTAGACGACTTCGACGCCTTTCTTGCGCGCGTCGACCGGATTGTGGAACTCGACTTTCTCGCCTTTCAGCCAGATCTCGCCGCCGGAAGGAAGAAAGTTTCCGGCCATGATCTTGATGAGCGTGGACTTGCCGGCGCCGTTGTCGCCCATCAGGCCGAGCACTTCGCCGGCGTCGATCTTCAGATCCACTCCAGTCAGCGCCTGGATGGCGCCGAAATTCTTGGAAATCCCCCGCAGTTCAAACAGGCGCACGGTTCTCCTCTCAATCGGGCCGGACGATGCCTTTTTTCAGGATCAGGTTGCCGTAGAGCCGGCGCTCGCCCGTGGCGACCACCGCGAAGCAGTTCCTTACCCGCTGGTAGAACGCAAAGCGTTCGATGCCTTCGAGTTTCGCCGTCTTCGGTTCGTATTTGCGAAGCAGCGAACGGAACTCGTCGAAGATGGGCATCTGGCCATTCGGATCGTCCACCACCTGCATGTGGAATGCCGCGCATGGAACAAACTCGTCCAGCGGCATGAGCGATAGTACCGCGGCTGCCACGGCTGTCACCTGCGAACCATCGGCGCGGATCACCGGCCGCCCGCTCGAAACTGCAGGATAGTTGGCATCCACGATCGCCAGTTCGTCGCCGTGCCCCATCGCCCGTAGCGTGGACAGCAATTCCGGCGACAACAGTGGATCGATGTTCTTGAGCATCGCGGCAACTCCTGCAGCTTTCTTGTTCTGAGGTCGCAGGCTAGCATCGCCCAGTTGCCCGCCCCGGAGCAAGTGGATTTTAAGGTTGCGCTGCAAAAAACCGGGCGCAGAAACGCCCAACTCTGCGTGCTAACATCCCCCGGCGTTGGTTCAAGGAGGGGACGCATGGAGCTGGATCGTAAATCGTTGGGCCGCTCAAAACTGAAACTATCGAAACTCGGATTCGGCGGCACCGGCCTTGGCAACATGTATGTCGCCATGTCCGAGCGCAGCGTGATCGACACCCTGTCCGCGGCTTACGCGGACGGCATGCGCTACTACGATACGGCGCCGCTGTACGGACACGGCCTGTCCGAACTGCGGCTGGGTGCCGGCCTGCGCATGTTCGCGGATCCGGGTGTCATCGTGTCCACCAAGGTGGGCTGGCGCCTGCGGCCGGCGTTTGGCAAGCCGACCGAGGCCGGCCTGTTCCGCGACATCACCGCGTTTGCACGCTTCAACGACTACAGCTATGACGGTGCCATGCGTTCGTTCGAGGACAGCCTGAACCGCCTCGGCACGGACCGCATCGACATCCTGCTGATCCATGACGTCGATCGCCGCAACCAGGGCGAACGGTTTCCGGAAGTATTCAGGGAGGCGATGGCGGGCGCCTGCAAGGCCGTGCTGTCGCTGCGGGAGCAGGGCGTGGTCAAGGCGATCGGCTGCGGACTGAACGAATGGGAGGCGTGCCAGGCGTTCGCCGAGGCGGGTGACTTCGATTGCTTCCTGCTGGCGGGCCGCTATACGCTGCTCGAGCAGGAATCCCTCAAAACCTTCCTGCCGCTTTGCGAGAAGCGCGGCATCGGCATCATTCTCGGCGGGCCGTACAACTCCGGCATTCTCGCCAGCGGAGCGGTGAAAGACGCCTGGTTCAACTATGCGCCCGCACCGCCGGACGTTCTGGCGAAAGTGGCCGCGATCGAAAGAATCTGTGCTGCCCATCGTGTGCCGCTCAAGGCCGCCGCGCTTCAGTTCCCGCTGCATCATTCCTGCGTGACCAGTGTCATCCCCGGCACCAGCAGCGCAGCCGAGCTGAACGAGAACCTGCGCATGCTGCGCACCCCGGTTCCCGCTGAGCTCTGGCGCGAACTGAAATCGGCGGGGTTGATGGATGCGTACGCGCCGACACAGTGATCGATGCCCATCATCACCTGTGGAAACTTTCCCGCGCTGACTACGGCTGGATCGGCGATGGCGGCAATCCCGTCGTGGCGCCGATCGAGCGGGACTTCCTGATCGAGGACTATCGCGCGCTTGCGGCCGCAAATGGCATTACCGGCAGCATCGTCGTGCAAGCGGCGCAGACCGTGGCTGAGACGCGCTGGCTGCTCGAACAGGCGCGAGCCAGCGGCGGATTGATCAAGGGTGTAGTCGGCTGGATCGACATGGCGGCGGCAAATGCGCCGGACGTCTTGCACGATCTGGCTGAGGACCCGCTTCTGCGCGGCATCCGTCCGATGCTGCAGGATATTGCCGACGTCGACTGGGTGCTGCAGCCGAAACTCGCGCCGGCGTTGCGTGCCGTAATCGAGCAGGACCTTTCGTTCGACCTGCTGGTGCGTCCGCCGTACCTGAAAGCGGCACTCACTCTGCTTACGCGGCATCCCGATCTGCGAGCCATTGTCGATCACGGTGGAAAGCCCTATATCGCAGGCGGAATATGGCAACCCTGGGCCGATGACATGTGCCGCATTGCGGGCGAAACGCCAGCGTACTGCAAGCTTTCCGGTCTCGTGACCGAATCCCGTCCGGGATGGAAGCCCGACGACCTGCGTCGTTATGCCGAACACCTGGTCGAATGTTTCGGCGTGGAGCGCGTCGTGTGGGGCAGCGACTGGCCGGTCATGCTGCTCAACGCGGACTACCCCGGCTGGCTGGCGGCGGCAAAGCAATTCATCGTGCCGCACTCCACGGCGGATCAAATGGCGTTGATGCACGACAACGCGATTCGCTTCTATCGGCTGCCGATGAGGCCAGCATGAAAACACGTCCGGTCATCGGCATCTCCTCGGGAGCCCTGCACCTGGACATCGCGCCCGCAATCGGCGGCTCGATTGCGCGCTTCTGGAGCAAGGAGAAAAACCAGACCGTGGAGTGGATGCGGCCCGCCAGCCCCGAGGGACTCGCCGAGGGTAATCCGCAGATGATGTCGAGCTTTCCGCTGGTGCCGTTCAGCGGCCGTGTGCGCGACGGCCGTTTCGTTTTCGCCGGACGGCACATCTCGCTGCCGCGCAATTTCGGCAACTCGCCGCACGCGATCCATGGCAATGCCTGGAAGCTTCCCTGGAGGATCATCGGCCACGACACCGCGTCCGCTAGCATCGTGCTGGAGCACGAACGCGGAGACTGGCCCTTCGCATATCGTGCCGAGCAGCACTTCGCGCTCACACCTCGCAGCCTCGAGGTTGAACTCCTTGTCAGCAATACCGACACGCTGGCGATGCCGCTGGGTATCGGCCAGCACCCTTACTTTCCCCATACTCCCGGCATGACTTTGCACGCAGAGGTTGCACAGATGTGGGAAGCGGAGGACGACATGCCGGTGCGGCTCACACGCAACGAGATTGTCGAGTCACTTGCACGCGAGCTGAGAATGGCGTCGGTCACTCTCGACAACAACTTCATCGGCTGGAAGCACGTTGCCACGATGCGCTGGCCTGAAACGGGACGTCGTCTGCGCATGACCGCCGAATCACCGTTGTCCTATCTGGTAGTTTTCACCCCGCCCTCACGCGAGTTCCTGTGCGTCGAGCCGGTCAGCAATACGGTGGACTGGCTGAACCTGGGGCATCTCGACTCCGCGCAAATTGGCGGTACGGTGTTATCGCCCGGCGCGACGATCACGGGCCGTTGCCGCTTCGAACCCGATTTTGGCGCCAGCTAGCGCCTGCGCGAGGGGTGAGGGATGAGGGATGAGGGGCGAGGGGCGAGGGGCGAGAGGAAAAAAGCCTACCCCATTAAGTAAGCGCGTCCGGAAAAAATTCCGTAACCGCACGAGATGCCCATGACCCTTACTCGTCCCTCGACCCTCGCCCCTCGTCCCTTTCTTAGGCCCATCCCGCATCCACGACGAAGTTCTGCGACGTGATCATCTTCGCGTCGTCCGACGCCAGGAACAGCACCATGTTGGCGAGGTCCTCGGGCTGCAACCGGCCTTTCAGGCATTGCATTTGGTCCAACTGCTTCTCCCCTTCCGGCGTCACCCAGAGTTTCTTCTGCCGCTCGGTCATGACCCAGCCGGGGGAAACGGTATTCGCGCGAATGTTGAACGGTCCGAGGTCGCGCGCCAGGCCGCGCGTCAGGCCGTGGACGGCAGCCTTGCTGGTGGTGTAGGCCGGCATGCCGCCAGTCGCCGTCATCCATGAGATCGAACCGAAATTGATGATCGAGCCGCCGCCCAGATGCTTCATCTGGCCGGCGACCGCCTGCGACGCGAAGAAATGATGGCGCAGGTTAACCGCAATGCGCTCATCCCAGAATTCGACCGTCACACTCTCGATCGAGTGGCGATCGTCGCGGGCGGCATTGTTCACCAGTACGCCGATGTCGCCGAACTCGGACCGCACCGTATCGATTGCCGCACGCAATAGATCGATGTCGCGAACATCGCAGTGGATGAAGTGCGGCGCCGGCCCGGTGCCTTTGAGCTTCTGAACAAGTTTGTCGCTGGCGGCCTCGTCGATGTCCACGAACCCCACCTTCGCGCACTGGCGCACAAACCCCTCGACGATGGCGGCGCCGATCCCCGATCCCCCTCCAGTGATGAATACAACCTTGTCCTTGAGGCTGGGGTAGATTGCAAGACGATCCTGTGTCATGGCGATTCCTGGCAGTGGATGAAAAACTGCCGGTCATGGCCGGCACGATTGACCTTACCAGTATATCCGCGAGACTTGCTCGCGAACCAATGGGCCTGGGGACTTGGTTCTTTCGCAGCACCCATCACCTGGTTCTCGCGCTTTCACTTTCCTCGTTCACCTTTCCTCTTTCACCTATCTTCTTTCCTCTATGGGCCTTCACTCATTCACTCATTCATTCACACTTTCAGTTCCGTTCGGCGCTCCCCACATCCCCCGCAGCTTCGCGGCCACATCGACGGAAGCCGCAGCGGGTGTCGGCGCGGCGGCCCCAGTCTCCGCCGAGGGCCAGGACACTTCCTGGAACTGCGCCAGCACTGCGCGCGTCATGAAGCGGCTCCGGGCGCCATACACATGGGCATCGCCCCTTCGCGGCTGCTGGGTAACGTAGTAGCGCAGCGGCGCGATGACGTGAAGATCGCTCTTCGCCCGCGTCATCGCCACGTACAGCAGGCGGCGTTCTTCCTCGATCTGCCCCGCGTTGCCGGTTGCGAACTCAGAAGGAAAATTTCCGTCCGCCACGTTGAGCACGTGCACCGCGTCCCACTCCTGGCCCTTGGCCGAGTGGATGGTCGAGAGCACGAGGTAGTCCTCGTCCAGGAGCGGCGGCCCGGAATGGTCGCTGCTTGCCTGCGGCGGATCGAGCGCGAGTTCTGTGAGGAAACGCTCCCTGGTCGAAAATGCGGCGCGATGCGCTCGAGCTGCACAAGGTCGCCCGCGCGGACCTGCGCGGCCTCGTAAATGCGTTCCAGGTGCGGTTCGTACCATTCGCGCACGCGGCCGACCTGCCCCTGCCACGGTCCGTCGGGCACTGCGAGCGACATCATGAGTTCCGCGAACGGTGTCCACGCCTCGACAGCAAGCGGCGGCGCGTTGAAGGCAGCGAGCGAACGCCAATCGTGGCCCGCGGCTTCGAAATGCGTGAAGAGCCGCGCTGCGGTCGCCGGCCCCATGCCCGGCAGGAGCTGCAGGACGCGGAACGCGCTGACACGATTTTTTGGATTGTCCGCCCAGCGCAGCACCGCGAGCATGTCCTTGACGTGGGCGGCTTCGAGGAATTTCAGGCCGCCATATTTCACGTAGGGAATGTTGTGCCGGACCAGCTCGAGTTCCAGCACGTCGCTGTGGTGCGAGCTGCGAAACAGCACCGCCTGGCACTTGAGCGCCACCGCTCGCTCGCGCGTTTCCAGCACCCGGGCCACCACGTAGTCCGCCTGCGCCTGATCGTCCGCCACCGTCACATAGCGCGGCCGCTCTCCGGCCCCGCGCGTGGCGTGCAGCGTCTTGCGGTATTGACGGCCGCCTTCCGAAATCAGCGCGTTCGCCGCATCCAGCACGCCTTGTGTCGAGCGGTAGTTCACTTCGAGGGTCACTACGCTGGCCGCCGGCGCGTATTGCGACGGAAAGCCGAGGATGTTCTCCACCGTGGCGGCGCGAAACGAATAAATCGACTGCGCATCGTCTCCTACCACGGTGACACCCGCGCCGGTGGGCCGCAGCGCCTTGAGAATTTCGGCCTGCAGCGCATTCGTGTCCTGGTATTCGTCCACCAGGACCTGGTCGAACTGCGCGCCCATCTCCCCGGCGAGCGAGGGGTCGGAAGCCATCGCGTGCCAGTACAGCAGCAGGTCGTCGTAGTCGAGCGCCTGATTGGCGAGCTTGCGCTCCACATAGGCGCGATACAGCCCGGTGAGTTCTACTTCCCAGTCCGCACACCACGGGAATACTGTGGCCAGCGTGTCGGCGAGCGGCGCCTCGGTATTGACCCGGTGCGAATAGATGGCGAGGCAGGTGTCCTTGCGCGGAAAGCGCTTCTCGGCCCTGGACAGGCCCAGTTCGTGGCGCACCACGTCCATCAGGTCGGCCGCGTCGCCGCGATCCAGCACGCTGAAGTTCGCATCGAGCCCGACCCGGGCCGCATGGCGCCGGATGAGCCGGTTGGCGATGGAGTGGAACGTTCCCGACCACGGCAGCTTGACCGCGAATTCGGCCCCCCCGCCGCCTTGGCCGGCCTTCTCCGCCAGCACCGCGGCGACGATCCGCTGCGCACGCCGTGTCATCTCCTGTGCCGCACGGCGGGTGAAAGTAAGCAGGAGGATACGCTCCGGGCTCACGCCCTCCAGGATCAGGTGCGCGACCCGGTGCGCCAGCGTGTTGGTCTTTCCGGTGCCCGCCCCGGCGATGATGAGCAGGGGCCCGGCGCGGAATTCGCCGCTCTCGTCGCGGGCGCCGAAGCACGCCGCAGCGCGCTGCGCGGAATTGAGTCGTTCGAAAGCCGTTACGGTTGCCACGTAACGAACTATAAGGGATCACTGGTCATCCATCCAGCCCAGCCGGACACCGCGATCGTCAATCGTGCAGCGCAATTCTCGTTGTCGCCCCGAGATCGGTCTGCTGGCGCAAATACTCCTTGCGCTTCATCGCGAAGTAGTCGCTTCGTTCCATTTCATGCAATTGCAGCGGATAGCGCTCTGCGGCGTCAAACCAGTCGTGAAGTCGCTTCTCGAGCCGCGCCGGGAGCGACGTCGGACAAGGCGCCGAGGTAGGCTTCGATGGCGAGGTAATAGCGCATGCTGTTGCGTTCCACGACGCCGCGTAATCCCCCGACGTGGCGGGGCTGCCCATCGGATTGCGTGCCCACGACCGTGAAGCCGACCTTGCTGCTGCCGAGGGTGCCGAGGTAGCTTTGCAGGGCAAGACGTCCCGCCAGCCCGTAGCCATACGAGTAGGTCAGGTGGATAAACGTCCGGCCGCTGTCCAGCGGAATGGCCTCAAAGACGATCCGATAGTCTCGTGTGCTCAGCGGCCCGACGTCCGCATCGAGCCTCACCTTCAGGTAGTTCGGTGTGTCCGCGACGACCCGATAGGCAAAATCCACCCGATAGGCTTTATCCAGCGGCTGGTCGTATTTCCTGCCAATGCCGACATCGAGGACGCCGCCGGGGCCGGCCGTCGAAGCCCGGCAGTACTTGGTATTCAGATGCAGAATCAGGATGTCGCACCACTGGGCCGGTGCGTTCAGCGCTGCGCCCGCCGTTGTGAACGGGTAATCGATGAGCGCAAACACCTCGCCCTTCACCCCGTCCGAGATCTCGCTGGATTCCAGGTAAAGCGGCCTCCGGTACGGGTTGTGGCTGAGCTGATCCCGCAACGCTTCGTACCTGGTGCTCAGCAACGCCGCAGGTTGAGCCGTGACCTCGTCGGCGCAGGCACTCCCCGCGCCCACCCACACCAGGACGACGACCACAAAGCGCATCAGCCCTTGAACGGCTGCATTCATTTCCAATGATTGCCTCATTTCCACGCTTCCATCTCTTCTCGCGTCCCTCGCACCACGGTTGGTATCTTGGTTCATTCGCGGCACCCAGCATTCTCTTCGATACCCCCTTGAAGGGTAGGCAGGACTCGCCTTTTCTCGTCCCTCGCCCCTGCCTTTTGCGACCCTGCCAGCGAACAAATTCCCGGATACAACCGGAATACAGTATCCGCTCAATTGTGGCCGTAGGACGTGAAAAGTACTGCAAATTCGGCGTCAGGAAATCCGCCCCGTTGGTGCGGCAGATCGACCCCGTGGGCCACCCGCTTTTCGGTGACGAATATCAGAGTCGATATGGCGCTGGAGGTTCAGATCCTGAGGACCATTTCGATGTACCGGTCACCAAAGCCGACCGCCGGGCTGGCCTCGCGCAGCACACCAACGCGCGCAGGCCTGAATTCCCGGTCCTCGCTGTGCACCGAGTATGCCTCGAACGGTTATTGAGAAGGATCCCGGGTCCTCAGACCGCCCCTAGTCACGCCGAAACAGCGCTTCCTTTTCCTGCCGGCTCATCTGCTTGATCTCGTACTCGCGCTTCAGTGCCGCCGACCGCGTCGCCGCCGCTTCCTGATACACCAGCGCTACCGGGCGCCGGGTGCGGGTGTAATTCGCGGCCAGCAGATCATTCGAATTGTGTTCCTCAACGCGCCGCGCGGCATCCCTGGCGATGCCGGTATAGAGGGTATCGTCCACACAACGGACGATGTAGACGCTCCAGATTGTCATGATCCGGACTGTCTCGGCACCAACCACTCCAGCGTGCGGCGCAAAGTCTCGAGCAGCACAACCTGGTCGATCACGTGCGACAACGCGATCACCACCAGGATCAGCAGCGGCACGAGGGAAAGCAGCGTGTAGAACGCCACCGCGCCGGCCGGAAGCAGCCCCTGATTGGCGCGAAACGCCTTGATAACCTGCAGCGCGAACGCGCCGGGGTGCTTGAGCACCTGGGCGCCCGATTGGCTGAAGAAGGGCATTTTTCCGCACCGATAGGGCGGGCTTGGCGGGGCGCCTGTTGGTCGAGATCAAGTGCTGCGGTTGCCTTGGGCGCCCGCCCGGGCGGGTCCTGCCGATCTCACCTTCACACGTATTGTGACTCCATTCGGGTGCGTCCGGAAAAACCTGGTTTAGCTCACTAACAGTCCCTGCTCAAAAAGCTCACTGTGGCGAATTCGGTGCCAGCTGCACGATCGCGCGTGTCAGATGACTGTGCGGAAGTCTGAGTTCATCCAGAATCGTGAAGTGGTTTGAATTGATGACCGGAATCAAGTCGCCTGGGAGATTGGCCTGAGCCCGGTAAGCATGGAAATCCCGACTGCTGGCGATCATCGCCGGCAACTCGCCTGTGCCATAGGCTATGGAAAGTCGCTTATTGACGCCCGGCAAGCGCATTGGAGAGAGGGTTTCGATCTCGACTTCGGTCAATCTGGCCTTGTCGTTGACATGGGGCGAGTCGCGCAGCGGAGCGAGTTCAAACACGCCCGAAATTGCCAACCCGGCCGCCACCCTTGGATGATCCAACAGGAATGCCGTCAGATGCCCACCGGCCGACCAACCCGACAGGATGACGGGCCCCGCAATGCCGTGCGCGCCGGCCTCTGCGGCGAACCAGTCAAGCGCAGTTCGCAGCTCTTTCGTGATCTGCGTCAGGCTCGCGTCAGGGGCCAGAGTGTAGCCAGGCAGCGCCGCCGACCAGCCGCGCGCGAGCACACCCTCAGCCATACAAGCAAATATCTCCTTGCTGCCACGCTGCCAATAACCGCCATGAATGTGAACGTAGCACGGCGCTTTCGGATCGGTGGCGGGATACAAGTCCCACTTGGTCCGATCTCCTTGAGCATAAGCCAGATCGAGGTGCTCCGGGCGCTGCGCGCGCAGCGCCTTCGAAGCTGCAGCCCAGCCTTCGGTTTTCTTCCGAGCGAATTCGGGTCCCACATGCGCCACATTATTGAAAGCCAGGTTGCGCGCCTCCAGCGACATGGTCTTCCAGTCCATGCCTTTCGCGACCACTTCTCTTGCCGCCATAGACGTGGGAGCCACGACACTCGCTGCGGTCACAGCCATGAAAGCGCGACGGTCAAGAGCAGCCATGAGAAGCCTCCCTGATCCACAGACCGGAAATTTCAATATGGGCCATTTTCTTCTCCCAATCCTTCACTCCTTGACCGCTTTACTCATTCACACATTCACTGCTTTCGTCGCCTTTTACGTCTTCACTGCCAACACCCCATCCCCGTTCATCTCCGTGACGAACCCGGCGTGCCGCAAACGTTTCGCCACTTCGTTAGGCACATCGCGTCCGCTGGTGAGTTTGTTTGGTGTGCCGGTGTAATGAAACAGCCTGCCTTTGCGCTTGAGCACCCTGGCCAGGTGATCATAAAACACCTGCGAGTAGAGTTCTCCGGCGATGCCGAAACGCGGCGGGTCGTGCAGAATCGCGTCGACCGACGCGCCGGGCAGATTGGCAATCTCCCCGGCAATGTCGCCCTGCGTTACCTTCAATCTATCGCTGGCCTGCGGCGACCAGGGATTCAGGCTGCGCAGCCAGATCACCTCGGGATTCTTCTCGTAAGAAAGCACCTGGGTGGCCTCACCCCGCAAACACCACGCAGCGAAATAACCAAGACCGCCACAGGTATCCAGAATCACCTTGTCACGCGGTCGGATCAGGCCGACTTTGCGTTCGGCATCCGCGTAGGGCGAGACTTGCGCCGTTGGTAGCATCTTGATGCCATCAATTTCGAACGTCGGCGGCCCCCACTTTGTCGGCACCAACTTGACCAGTGACGTTGTGAAACGCGCCACTGGCTGAAAGGCCTCGCCATGCCAGTGATAAATCGTGCGGTCTTTGCAGGTTTCCAGCCAGGGGAATCGTCGGCCTTGCCAGATCCATCCCGCAACGTCCACCTCGACCCTCGTCGTCGATCGCTCCAGGTCCAGCGAGCACTCAACCGCGGGCGCGCCGGCGCGGGCAGCAGCATGCAAGGTTTGGTGCACTGTCAGAGTCAACAGCGGTCCCATCATTTCCTCGTCCGCCACGTTCGCTTCTCAGAGATTTCCGATCTCGTATTCTCTCACTGCGAGTCCGCGAACGCGGTGCTGCATGGTTTGCTGCTGAACAAGCCAGGAATTTCTTTCAAACGGGTCCGTCACCGCGGGAGGTAAGGGGATACGAAGCGCCGGGGCATTCAATGCGGAGCGGATGGGCCCTGCGAGAAGCCTGGTCTCAGTTGCAGGACGTAGTACCTGCGCCCTACTTTGCCTCGTTACGGTAGTTTCGTTTTTCCCTGATTTCCCCACCCCCCGTTTCGCCGCTGTCAGACAAACCGGGCCCATTTCCCGTTACGTGGTCTATATTGAATTCTTGAACGACTACGGAGACAGCCATGCGACTGATCACATGCGTTTTCATGATGCTTTTTTCCGCTGTCGCACCGGCGCAATTGGCGGCGGATGCCGACACACCACTGAGGCGCGCGGAAGCCGCGCTTTTCGCCGTGCGTGAAGAGCAGCAAGCGGTCTTTCAGCAGTTCCAGATGGTCCAGGCATTGCAGCAATTCGAGATGCAAAACCCCGCGTCATCTTCCGTATACGTTCCCCAGGGTCAGATCCCCAACTATGACGATATGGCGCGCGCTCGGCAGGAGCAACAGGACCTGCTCAGGAATTATGCGTACGACCTTCAGCAACTCTATGCTCGCCACCGCGATCTGGAGGCCGAGGCTGCGCAACTGCGCTATCAGGTGCGCATCCTGTCGCAGCAGGGAACGAAATGAATCAACAGCCGGACTCGCATCTTACGATCGGGCCTGCCCCTCACGGCACACAAGGTCGGCGAAGGGCTTGCAGAACCAACGGGAATCAACGGGTCAGGAACCAATGCGTCAGGTTGCAGCCCTTGCAGGAAACAAGTCGTTACCATTGAGAAAAATTCCGCGGTGGCTCAAATGTCATTGGATTGTGCCAGGGTGCGGCGCCTGCGTTGTTACGGGCCGGTGGAACCTGGAGCAGGGATCACCGTAGAGCGGAGGAGGGGCCCCGAACGTTTTCTGTTCGGGGACCTGACCTCGGAAGCGATCGAGGGCGGCGGGCGCTCCCTTTTGCGTCTGATCTCAGGTCGTATCCCGAACTCAAAGTTGGGGCCCTTGCACCGCCTCGACAGCCGCCCCGCTTGCGGGGATGCGACCGGGTAACCGGCCAATAGCGTGTCACCACCGGCTTTACGCGTGTCTCCACGGTCAGATCCCCAGAGGGGCCCCTCTTCCGCGCTCCGGCGTCCTTAGGGAAGCTCTGCATAAGTCCCACGACGCGCGTTGCGCCAGGTGCGGATGACTGCTAGGCGCCGCTCCGCAGATGCGGCTGAAGCCCCAACAAGGAGCGTAACAACGCAGGCGCCGCACCTGGCACAACCCAATGACATTTCGACTCTTTCGAGGGACCGGGCGATTCGGGCCGATGTCTGCGTCGGCTCCTCCTTCGTAGGCCGGCTGCACGGCGTCCTCGCCGTCTTGCCCTCGACCCGAATCGCCTCGGTCGCGCATGCGGGATTCATGCAGAGCTTCCCTAGCAGTCCTCCGCACCTGGCGCAACGCCCGTCGCGGAACTTGATCAAAGCTTCCTTATGGCATTGACTGATAGCAAGAAACAGCGGTAGGCTATTTGCTGGCCGCAGTGCTTGTGACCAAAAGACCAAGAGATTGGCACGGTCGTGCGGCTGCTTCTAAAGGGAGGAGAACATGAACGAATTTCATTGCCCGTATTGCGGGCAGACAGCCTTCGCCACCCTCTGCACGGACTGCCAGGCCGAGGGAATCCGAATCTACGAAACCAGAGCTGTATTCCACATCGGGCGTTGCCAACGCTGCGGGCATGTGGACGACGAGCCTTGCTCCGCTCGGATAGGATCGAACCCGATCGTGGCACGCGCCTGGCAAAGCGGGGGTGGGGCACTAAAAGACTTCACCCAATTGGCAGTCAGACTCGCATCGCGAGCCGCCGAAGCAATCAGGAGTGGTTCCGTACGCGCCCGGTAACGCAGCAAAGCCAGTTCCTCGATTCGACGGCACAACTTATCGCCCGGCCCCAGCAACGGGCGGCCGGCCGCGACCGCGGGGGGTCGCGCGTCAAGAGTGTCTGTCCACTTCTCCCTTTCCTCTTTTCAGGCAGGATGCCTCGTCAACGATGACGACCTTGGTCGTCGGAGTCGCCGCAAGGCTCATTTGAGGAGACCGCTATTCCGACCACATTCAAACGCCTGCAAGTGCCGGTCAAACTGGTGACGGTAGTCTGGCGGGACCTGCTCGTGATCGGCGTGCCCGTGCTGCTGGTCACCGCGCTCGCCGCCTGGCTGGCGGTCAAATTCATCGGCCCGGCGCCGCCGGATTCGATCGTGATGCTCGCCGGGCCGAAGGAAAGCAGCTACTACAGAACCGCCGAGCGCTACGCCAAGATAATCGCGCGCAGCGGCGTGAAGGTGCGGGTGATCGAAACCGAAGGTGCACAGGACAACCTGGGGCGGTTGGCGGATCGCAAGGTCGACGCCGATGTGGGATTCGTGCTGGGCGGCGTGACAGAAGGCATCGAAACCGGCGGCCTGATGTCTCTGGGCAGCGTGTTCGTCCAGCCGGTTCTGGTCTTCTATCGCGGCAAGGAATTGGTAGATCGGCTCTCCCAACTGGAAGGCAAGCGCGTCGCCATCGGGCCGGAAGGCAGCGGAACCCACGCGGTCGCGATGAAGTTCCTGGTTGCCAACGGCATGGACAAGGGCCCGACGCGCCTTCTGGATCTGGACGGGGATGATGCGGTCGAGGCGCTCAAGCAGGGGAAGATCGACGCCGCTTTCCTCATGGGCGAACTGGTGCGCGGACAGGTGCTGCGCGATCTGCTGAAAGTCCCGGGGATCAAGTTGATGAACTTCACCCAGGCCGACGGCTACATGCGCCGCCTGAAGTTTCTTTCGCGGCTCACGCTGCCGAAAGGCGCCTTTGATCTAGGGCAGGACATTCCGCGCGGCGCAGTCGAACTCGTCGGACCGACCGTTGAACTGGTCGCTCGCGAGAACCTGCACCCGGCGCTGTCGGACCTTCTGATCAGCGCTGCAAGGGAGATTCACGGCTCCGCGGGCATGTACCGCAAGGCCGGGGAATTCCCGGCGCCGCTGGAGCGTGATTTTCCGATCAGCGAAGATGCGCAGCGCTTCTACCGTTCGGGGACGCCCTTCCTCTACAAGAAATTGCCGTTCTGGCTGGCAAGCCTGGTGGACCGCATGCTGGTGGTGCTGGTGCCGCTGGTGGTGATCGTGATCCCGGCCATACGCATAGTGCCGCCGCTGTACCGCTGGCGGGTGCGATCACGCATCTACAAGTGGTACGGTGCGCTGATGGCGATCGAGCGCGACATGCTCGCCGACCCGACACCGGAGCGCGCACAGGAAATCCTCAAGCGGCTCGACGACATCCGGGAGTCTGTGAATAATCTTCGCACGCCACTTGCGTTCGCGGACCAGCTCTACGTACTGCGCGAACACATCAGCGGGGTGCGGAATCGCCTGATCGGGGCCGTGAAGGGTGAATGAGTGAAGGGTGAAGGGTGCGCGACTCGCGCGATGTCTTACTCGTCACGACTAGTTAGCCAACTTTGAATTCCCCCTCGCCCCTCGGCCCTCGGCCCTGTCTCTTCGCCGCGACGCTGTCACGCCAAGCGCCTTCGCGGCGCGGAGCACTTCACGTCGTTGTTCCTCGGTCAGGCGATTCACCGGCGGGATCGAGCTGTCCGCAATCGACGCCGAGTCTGGCCGAGAGCACCGTCTTGCAGACATCGGCAGGCGCACCGAACATCCATACCAAATCGACATATTTGCGCACGCCGTCCTGCAGCGACTGGGCCAGGGTCATGTTGCCCGCCTCCCAGGCGGAGAAGAGCTCAGCGTAGTGCCACGGCGCAATTGAGGGCGGCGCATCGATCGTGCCCACCGCGCCCATGGTGAGCGCCGGCAGCGGAAACGCCCCATTGCCGGAAAAGCAGGTAAGCCCCATGTCTGTGAACACGCGGATCTGGGAAAAATCCGGCGCGGAGTGTTTGAGGCCCTTCAGCGTCGGGATCTCGCGCGCCAGCTTTTCCATCATCGCCGGGACGAACTCCACCTGCGTGAGCTGCGGGAGGTTGTAGACGAAAAACGGAAGTTCGGCCGCCGCATCGGCCACTGCCTTGTAGTAGTCGATGATGGAACGTTCGCTGCACCGGAAGAACAGCGGCGGCAGGCAGCACACCGCCGCGCAACCCGCCGCCCGGGCTGTCCTCGCCGCGTTTACCGCGCTGGCCGTACTCATGGCGCCCACCTGCATGATGACCAGTGCCCGTCCCTTGCACGCTTCCCCGGAGATTTTTGCGACAGCGTCGCGCTGCTCATCCGTGAGGATCGGCCCTTCGCCGGTGCTCCCAGCCATCCAGAACCCGCCGCATCCGTGCGAGATATTGTCATCGAGCAGCGCACGCAATGCCTTCTCATGGATCCGTCCATCCTCGGCAACGGGCGTAGGGGGAGCGGGGAACACACCCTTGAATTCGAGTTTCATGCTGTGTATTGGCTATTGGAAAAAACTTCGGCAAGTCTAACAGGGCCCGTCGTCCCTCGTCCCTCGCCTCGATTGCCATCGGCGAGCTGGAACCGTTAGACTGGCTTCAGAATCAGGAACAGGCCATTGACGCGGCGGCAGCGTTCCGCGCTGACACACAAGAAGAATGAATTCGCGTCGCGCTGACGCGCAAAAATGGAGGAAGTAACAATGGCGATTTCCAGACGTGACCTGTTGAAGGTATGGCGCCGCGGCCGCCGGCGTAGCGGCTCTGTCGCGGCGAAGCTGGGGACAATCGACGCCGATCAATCTGGTGTTCTCGCACCATGTTCCGACATCCCATCTGATCCACGGCGTGGCCGAGAACATTCGCCGAGAAGGTCAAGCAGGGCACGAACGGCGCGGTCACGATCAGCATCCGGCCCGCATCCCAGCTTTTCAATCTGCGCACCTCGGCCGAGGCGCTGCAACTCGGCACGCTCGACATGTGCTGGACCGACCTGGGCACGCTGGGCAACTGGCAACCGCAGTTCGGGTTCGTCTCGCTGCCGTTCCTGTTCAACAACTACGATCATGTGAAGAAAGTCCTGTACGGGCCGATCGGCCAGCAGGTCTGCAAGGACGCGAAGGACTCCCTCGGTGTCGAGGTGCTCTCGCTCGGGGCTTCGGGTTTTCGCGTCTTCCTGTCCAAGAAGCCGATCCAGACGGCCGACGACGTTCGCGGGCTGCGCCTGCGCGTGCCCGAGATTCCGACCTGGGTCGAGATGGCGAAGGCGCTCGGTGCCAATCCGACGCCGATTCCGGCAGGGGAAATCTACACAGCGCTGCAGACCGGTGTGGTCGACGCATTCGAGTCGCCGGCCGACTACATGATCTCCAGCAAGAACTACGAGGTCGCCGGCTTCGTCACCCGCACGCACCACATCTTCACCGAAGTGTCGATGATGGCGAGCGCCAGGAAGATGGCGTCGCTGCCGCCGAACGTGCAGAAGGTGATTCGCGACGCGGCCGTCGAAGCCGTGCAGAAGGAAATGTGGGAAGCGAACCTCAAGGCGCAGCAGAGCGCCTGGAACGAGCTCGCCAAACTGATCAAGGCAAATCCGAACCCCGACGTAGCGAGCTTCCGCTCGAAGATGGGCCCCGTCATCAACGGCTTCGTTGCCAAGGCGGGGCCGAAGGGTAAGGCTCTGGTCGAGGCCGTGCAGGCCGCCGGCAAGGCGTGAGCCCCCCCTCTCCCCGGCCCTCTCCCGCAAGGGGGCAGAGGGCGCCCGTCGAGGCGCAGAATGCCCATGTTGTCGGTTCGACGGCTCCCTGTCCCCTGGTGGGAGAGGGCCGGTCGGCAGAAGGCGATGAATATCTTTTCCGCTCGATCGGCGGGGCCGCTCCTCGCCCGTCTTCGCGCATCGCTGACCGCGGTGTCGGTCGCGCTGCTTGCCAGCTACTTCGTTCTCGTCCTGCTGCAGGTGTTCTTCCGCTATGTGCTGAACGAGTCTCTGTTCTGGGCCGAGGAGCTGGTGCGCGGCGCGATGCTCTGGGGGATCATGCTCAGCTCCGCGCTGGTGGCGGCGTCGCGCGGCCACATCCGCGTCGAGGTGCTCGAATTGATGCTGCCGCCCGCCGGGCGCGCGCATCGTCGTCTGGGCCGCCAACGTGCTGACGCTCGCCTTCAGCCTCACGCTGCTGTGGGCGGGCATCCAGTTCATCGACCGCACCTGGATGCAGCAGTCACCGGTGCTGGACGTGCCGAAATGGACCGTCTACCTGGCGATCCCGGTCGGCGCGGCGCTCGAGTCGCTCTCTGATGATCCTGACCTGGAACCACGATATCCCCGCCGCCGGCGAATCGACGGATCGCACGCTGTGAGCATCGGCCTGATGCTGGTGCTGTTCTTCGTCTTCATGGTGCTGGGCATGCCCATCGCCTATTGCATGGGCCTGGCGGCGATCCTGACGGTTCTGGCCGACGGCCAACTCCCCGTACTGCTTCTGGCCCAGCAGTTCTACGATTCGCTCGACAATTTCTCCCTGCTGGCGGTGCCGCTGTTCATCCTGGCCGGCGAGCTGATGAGCGTCGCCGGCATCACCGAGCGCCTGGTCGACATGTCGCGCGCGCTGATCGGCCATCTGCGGGGCGGGCTCGCCCAGGCCAACATCCTGACCAACATGTTCATGGGCGCGATCTCGGGCTCCGCCCTGGCCGATCTCGCCGCGATCGGCTCGATGATGATCCCGGCGATGAAACGCGAAGGCTACAAGCCGGCCTTCGCGGTTGCGGTCACCGCCTGTGCGGCGATGATGGCGCCCATCATTCCGCCCAGCATCATCGCGGTGATCTACGGCTCCGTCACCGGCGTATCGATCGGCGCGCTGTTCCTCGGCGGCGTCGATTCCGGGCGTGCTGGCCGGAATGTCGATGATGCTCCTCACCTGGTTCCTGGCGCCGCGCGCCGGTGCCGACCCGTCGCCGCGGGCTTCCGGCGCCGAGGTGGTATCGGCCACGGGCCGCGCGATGCCTGCGCTGGTCATGCCGGCCATCATCATCGGCGGCATCCTGTCCGGCGCCTTCACGCCGACCGAAGCCGGCGCGGTCGCGGCGCTCTATGCGCTGCTGTTCGGTCTCATCGGCCGCCGACACACAATCGGCGTCGCTCTATCGCAACTTCTCCGCGGCTGCGGAGACGACGGCGAGCGCGCTGATCACGCTCGGTGGGGCGGCGCTGTTCAGCTGGGTATTGAGCCGCGCGGGCGTCGGCCAGGTCGCGCTCCAGTTCATGCTGTCGATCACCACCGACCCCAAGCTGGCGATGCTCGTGCTGATCGCCTTCTTCTTCCTGCTGGGAACCTTCCTCGAGCCGGTGCCCGCACTGATCATCGTCGTGCCGATCATGGGGCCGCTCATCGCCCATCTCGGCTACGACCCGGTGCATTTCGGCATCGTCACCATCATGCTGCTGGTGGTCGGATCGGTGACGCCGCCGGTCGGGGTGCTGGCCATGGTCGCGTGCCGCATCGCGGGGATCAGCTACAACGCATCCCTTGGCATGCTGTCCCCCTTCATCGCGGCCTGGATGGCAGTGATCCTCCTGGTCGCCTACGTTCCGGATCTGGTCCTGTGGCTGCCGCGATTGATGAAGTAGCCGGCGTGTTTCGCGAGGGACTGCCTCGCACCAGGGATTACAGTCGGGAGTCACCGCTTTACCGCTTACTCAATACGTGAGTATTTTTACTCAATGCCGTGCGCACGCCCAAAGCCGCCTTATTCCTGGCGTGATCGTCGCAAGCCCGCTCCCTGGCCATGGCAAATTCTTCCGGCCGGCCGTGACCATGCGTTGTCACCCTTCACCACCGCTAGGCCCGTCACTCCTCACTTGTCACTACATTGAGCCAGATCAAATACGGCCTGCGCCGTCCGAATAGCATGGGCCAGTCGACACACTGGGAGCCACCATTGGACCGCCGTGAAATGCTCAAGATCGCTGCCGCCATGGGACTTGTCGGGCCCGCGGCCGTCAGCGCTGCGGGTGCGGATATGCTTCTCGAGCTGCTGCCTCCGCAAGCCGATGGTGGAATGCCTCTCTTGAGGGCGCTGAAGAACCGCCAAACCACGCGCGAGTTCTCCACAAAGAAGCTGCCGCCGCAGGTCCTGTCGAATCTGCTGTGGGCCGCGTACGGGGTCAATCGGCCCGGCACCGGGGGGCGCACCGCGCCTTCGGCTCACGGTTGGCAGGAGGTCGAGGTCTATGCCGCGATGGAAAACGGCCTTTTCCGCTACGACTTCATGGCGCACGCGCTACACCTGGTCAAGCCTGTACGACCTGCGCCGGCAAACTGGCCTTCAGGACTTCACCGGGATCGCCCCGCTGGATCTCGTATACGTGGCGGATTTCGGACGCATGGAAGGCGCCGGCATGGATGACAAGGTGATGTACTCGGCGGCCGACACCGGCTTCATCGCCCAGAACGTCTATTTATGCTGTGCGGCAGAGGGGCTCGCCACCGTGGTGCGCGGCTTGCTCGATCGACAGGCCCTCGGCGAAGCGATGGGCCTCGACGCCCGACCAGAGAATCGTACTCGCCCAGACCGTTGGCTATCCCGCGGCGTAAGCGGCTTCCCTTGTGGTCTGCCCCTGCGGGCTCCTTCTGACGCACAAGAAATGTTGCGGCAGTACCGGACGATGACGTTTGATGCTGAAGCCGCGTGCCACCCCTATTTATTCCGCGATCCTTCAAACTCCCGCAGTCAGGCGTTGGCCCGCACCCAACTCGCGATCGCTGCCGCACCCATTGCGCCGGACTGGCGGGCAATCTCACGTCCGCCTCGAAACAGGGCCATGGTCGGAATGCTGCGGATATTGAAACGCTGCGCAAGCCCCTGAGCTTCTTCCGTATTGACCTTCGCTAAGCGCGCGTTGGGTTCGAGCATCACCGCCGCCTTCTCGTATTCGGGTGCCATGACCCGGCACGGCCCGCACCAGGGCGCCCAGAAATCCACCACCACCGGAACATCGTTGCCGGCGATATGGCGCTCGAAGCCGGCTTCATCCAATTCGACCGGATGGCCGTCGAACAGGGGTTTATGGCACTTGCCGCACTTCGGCTTGTCGCCGGCCCGCTCCGGCGGCACGCGGTTGGTGGCGCTGCAATGCGGGCAGACGATATGAAGAGGGTCGCTCATGCGGATTTCAGACTCGGAAGTTTGCTGTTATCGCATGCCATGAATATGGTGCTTGATTAACTTGTCCGGAAAACCCGGGACAGCGCAGTCTGGCAACGCGACTCCGCTCTCCCACGCCCCCCTCAAAATCAAGTCCCGCCCGGTCACGCCTTCGCCGCCTTCTGCGCGTCCGTCCCCGCCTTTGCCCGGTCCAGCACCGTCATCGCGCTGGCGATAAAGCTCGCCGCATCGTTCAGGTTCGAGGGGATGATCAGGGTGTTGCCCGCCTTGGCGAGTTCCTTGAACGCGCCGACATAAAGCTCCGCTACTTTTAAATTGGCGGCGCTCAAGCCCTCGCTGGTGCCGATGGCCTGGCCAACGACACGAACCGCTTCGGCCTGCGCTTCGGCGATCATCTTGATGGCGCCGGCTTCACCCTGGGCCTTGTTGATCTGCGCGGTCTTGTCGCCCTCGGAAGAAAGGATCTTGGCTTGCTTCTCGCCATCGGCGAGGTTGATCTCTTCCTGGCGCTGGCCTTCGGATTTTGCGATGAGCGCGCGCTTTTCGCGTTCTGCGGTGATCTGGGCCTGCATCGAACGCAGGATCGCTTCCGGCGGCGTCAGGTTCTTGATCTCGTAGCGCAGCACTTTCACGCCCCAGGTGCGCCCGGCTTCGTCGAGCACCGCCACGACCTGCCGGTTCATTTCGTCGCGGCTCTCGAAGGTCTTGTCCAGTTCCATCTTGCCGACTTCGCTGCGCAGCGTGGTCTGCGCAAGCTGCGTAATGGCGAACACGTAGTTCGAGGTGCCGTAGCTCGCCAGCCGGGGATCGGTGACCTGGAAGTAGATGATCCCGTCCACCGAGAGCTGGGTGTTGTCCTTGGTGATGCAGACCTGCTCGGGCACGTCGAGCGGCACCTCCTTGAGCGAGTGCTGGTAGGCGACCCGGTCGATGAAGGGCACGATGATGTTCAGCCCCGGCTCGAGGATGGCGTGGAACTTCCCGAGACGTTCGACCACCCAGGCGTTCTGCTGCGGCACCACGCGCACGCCCTCGATGATGAATACCACCGCGATAGCGATGAGGAAGAAGGGCACCGCGTAGCCCTGCGTGGGCGGATAGAAGAACGCGAATGCAGAGATGATGGCGACGACGATGAGCTTCACGAACATGGTGGTGTTCCTTTAGTCGTGGTGGTGTCTCGTAAAAACCGTGGTACGTGGTTCGTGGTACGTGGTTCGTGGCTCGTGGTTGATCGGCAATCTGTTCACGCAACCCGGGAAGTGGAAACTTCCAGCCGGTTGCCGTCGGCGCCGGAAACGTACAGCACGGCGCCGGGCTCGACATGGTCTTCGCCCAGCACTTCGGCCTCCCAGCTTGCGTCGCGGTAACGCACTTTCGCCAGCCGCTGCGGCTCGCTCACCCAGGATTCGAGCACCACGGTCTGGCCGACGTCCATTGAGTTACCTATGGACGCGGCGGCACCGGACTTGCGCCGCCTGACCATGATGCTGCCGCCGACCGCGGCGGCCGAAGCGAGCAGCGCCTGCATCCAGAACGGGCCGTCCCAGCCACGCCACCAGCGAACCGACGCCGGCGGCGAGCCCGAGGATCAGCAGATAAAAGGTGCCGGTGAGCAGTTCGACGACGACGAGCACGAGGCCCAGCAGGAGCCAGGCTAGGGCGGGTTGCATGCGTTACCTCCTGCGTAAGGCCGTTACAAGTGACTGGTGACAAGCAAGAGCAAGCCGTGGGAACAGTGTTGCGTACCCCTCAAGGGCGTATTGAAAAGAATGCCAGGTGCAGCGTTACCGCCAGGCAATCAGATGCAGGTTACATGCGAAAAGGGAAAGGTTAAAGTGGTCCAAACCAGGAAGAACGACGGCGTCGAATGCTCAACGGGCGCTTGCGGTCGAGTACTTCGTACAGGCGGTTAATCGAGCCGACGATGCCAGGTGTCGTTTCTCGATTCGCGAACGCGTTCTTTCACTTCTCCGTCGTTCTTGACCTAAAACGCCCGCGCCATTAAAAAGTGGGCAGGAGAGAGGTGGCGCTTTCTTGCAGCGGACCCAGCGGATTCACATCTTCCTCAAC
This sequence comes from uncultured beta proteobacterium, assembly GCA_963695915.1. Taxonomy (GTDB): domain Bacteria; phylum Pseudomonadota; class Gammaproteobacteria; order Burkholderiales; family JACQAP01; genus JACQAP01. Next base: position 70,960 of record CAVOIO010000016.1, on the reverse strand, counting down.
CTCGCGGATCGCCGGCACGCCAGTCCACGATTTGTGCACGACACGGTCCTCGACCACGACGACAACGGCTCCAAAGCGCCAGCCGGTGACCGAGGTGCGGCGTTTGAAGTTGACGATGTCGAGGAAGAAGTTGCCAACCCGGTCGCGGTGGATTTGCCGATGATCGAGCAAGTAAGCACTGCACTTGTTCTGGGCCTGCATGCACTCGCGGATGCCGGGTTCGAGGTATTCGTCGCGGACCGTATTCGGCGCAAACTTGCTCATCACGATGCTGTAGTCGAGCACCGTTACGTTGGGGTTCGCGTAAGGGTCGTAGCCCACGTCTTTCAATTCCTGCAGCGTGGTGCGTCCCGGCTCGATGGCGTCGAACGTGCGTTTGACGTCTTCGAAAGTTTTCCAGGGCGCCTCGGTTTCGGATTTCGATTTGGGCAACAACGAGGCGCAGCCAGCGGCAAGAGTTGCGACCAGCACGAGGATGAGGCGAGCGGCGAGGCGAGAGGACATGATCGGACTCCGGCGCTGCAGTGGTGTGGTTCAATTGACCGATCACTGCTGAACGCCATCTGAAGTCACTATGCTCTTCCGCGCAGGCACGCTCCGTGCGCTGCCGCACCTAGTACGTTGTATATCGTTGGTCCGTGCGCTGCCACACATTGCGTGGTTCGGCCCGCAAACACGTTACTTTTGTGGATGCACCACACGCGGATGATTCGCCCATGATTCGAGCATGTGGCTACCGCTCGAGGGGAAACGAGGGATTAGAACAAGTCGACCAGCAACGCAACACCGTAGGCAACGCCCAGCGCAAGAACGAATATCACCAGGCCGCGCGTCATGGTCCTGGGTATTTCCATCTGGTCCAGGTAGCGTCTGATGCAGAAACTCGCCACAGCAAACGCGATGGTGGAGAGGATGAGACTCAGCATTTGCCAAAACCTCGGACGAAAACAAAAGGGGAATGGGGAATGGGAAAGACAAAACTATTTCCGGCAAGGCGCGTTTACTTATTCCTTTAGCCTTTATCCTTTTACCTGCCTTCTTCCCGTCATCTGTCGGTGCTGCGGCTCACCACTTCTCCATCCACGGTCGCAGATCGAGTTCGTGGGTCCAGGCACTGCGGTGTTGCCGGTGTAAGTGCCAGTAGTTTTCCGCTATCGCGTCCGGATTCAGGATGCCGTCCTGGGCCTTCAGTACGTAGCGCTCAGGAAACCGCTCCGCGATGAACGGGGTGTCGATCGCACCGTCGATCACGATGTGCGCGACGTGGATTCCCTCCGGCCCCAGCTCGCGCGCCATGGTCTGCGACAGCGAGCGCAGGCCGTGCTTCGCCCCGGCAAAGGCGGCGAAGCCGGCGGAACCGCGCAGGCTCGCGGTCGCGCCCGTGAACAGAATCGTGCCCTGTTTGCGCGGCAGCATGACTTTCGCGACTTCGCGCCCTACCAGGAAGCCGGCGAAGCAACCCATCTCCCAGACTTTTCGATAGACCTGCGCGGTGGTCTCGGTGATTCCGAAGCGTACGTTACCGCCAACGTTGAACACCGCCACCTCGATCGGCGCGATGTCGCGCTCGATGCGGGTGATGAGTTCGATCACTTCTTCCTCCTTGCGCGCATCGGAGCCGAAGCCGTGCGCTTCGCCGCCGTCGGAACGGATGCGCTCCAATAGCGCCGCGAGTTTCTCCCCGGTGCGGCGTGTAACACAGGCGACGAAGCCTTCGCGCGCAAAGCGGCGCGCAATAGCGCCGCCGGTGGCATCGCCAGCACCGACTACCAGGACGGAGCGTTTGGACATAAGAACAGGGAAGAGGAGCGAGGGGCGAGGGGAAGGGCAAAAGTGGGTTTGTTTTTGCCCTTCACTCATTCACTCATTCACTCATTCACCCATTCACCCTCACCCTCACCCTTCACCCATTCATCTAGTCCAGGATGATGAACAACGATTTGCGGCGCTTTCCGGCGACCGCGCGGCTGATGTGGCCCTGCCCGGTGGTGTCCTCGGCAAGGAGAACGTCGCCGGTACGAAGGATGCGCTTGGTTCCGTCGCCCACTTCGATTTCAACCTCGCCTTCCAGGTTCACCACGTATTGCCGCCGTGGCGCGGGGTGAAAGTCGTAGTTGTAGTCCCCTGTGGTCTCGCGAAACACTACACCAGTGGCTTTGTACCGCTCGGAGATGAAGCCGACTTTGCCCGCATCCTTCAGCGGGATCTGGATATCCTCGAAATGCGACTTGTTGTCCGGACCGGTGTACAGGCGCACAACCGTCATGGTTCCCCCTTTTTGATCGGCCGAAATCTCGTTCGAACGAAGTGTGGATACGCTCAACGTGCCAGCCAGGCCAAGCGCCATCACCACACTGCTTATCCAACTCTTCTTTGACAAACTCATTGAAATTCCCTCAGTGATTCCGTGACGAACGTTACGATCGTGATGGCGTGAAAACACCCGGCCAATCCGGGTGTTTCAGTGCTTGCTAACGTCTGCGTAGCCGACGTTACACCGGAACTACAATTCCACCTCTCGCGGACGTAGTCCGCATACGAATGACTGGATAAAAACTACATTCAAAGAAACCGCGCAGCGCACTCCATGGCAATACAACGTCTAAGGTGTCGAAGGTTTCACAGGCACGACCAATGCTGTGGATTTGACCACGCCCGACACCACCCGGCCCATGCGCGCGCGCTTGAGGACGTGATGGGCGAGCTTGTCTTTTTCCAGGACGAATTCTTTCTCCCTGCCGCCGCGAATGATGCCTTTCACGATGAGCTTCGGCTGGTCTGAGATCGCAACGGCGAAAAGCCTGTCGCTTTCGTCGAGTCCCATCACGATGGTACCGCGGCCGCGCGGCTGGTACTTGAGTTCAGCTATCGCGAACAGCAGCAGCCGCCCGCCCTCCGAGAGCGCCGCCACGAAATTGCCTGCCGATTCTTCGTAGACCAATGGCGCGATCGGGGTGTCGGTTTCCTCCAGCGTCATGAACTCGCGGCCAGCCTTGCGGTTGGAGACCATGTCGGCGATTTTCGACAGGAAGCCGTAGCCGCCGCTGGAGGCCACCAGAACCGGCGTATCCGACTTGCCACCTAGGCAGTAGAGGATGTGCGCGCCTTCCTGCACTTCCACCAGCGAGGACGCAGGCACGCCGTCGCCGCGCGCGGGAGGCAGTTGCGAGGCCTCGACGGAGTACGCCCTGCCCTTCGAATCCAGGAAGATAACCGGGTCGACCGTGCGGCATTTGATCAACGCCGACAAACCATCGCCTTCCTTGAACGACAGCGTGGCGGGATCGACTTCCCAGCCCTGGCGCGCGCGCACCCAGCCCCTCTTCGAGAAGATCACCGTCACCGGCTCGTCGATGACCGGAGTTTCAATCACCGCCTTCTCGGATTCCTCGATGCGGGTGCGGCGCTTGTCGCCGAAGGTCTTGACGTCGTCCTCGATTTCGGAGACCACGAGGTCTTCCAGCGCCTTGCGGTCTTTGAGGATTTTCTCCAGGCCCTTCTGTTCCTTCTGCAGATCCTTCAGCTCCTGTTCAATCCGGATCTGCTCGAGTTTCGCCAGTTGCCGCAGGCGGATGTCGAGGATGTCGTCGGCCTGGCGTTCGGACAGCTTGAACGCCTTGATCAGTTCGGCCTTGGGATTGTCGGCGTTGCGAATGATCTTGATCACCTTGTCCACGTTCAGCAGCACAATCATGCGGCCTTCGAGCACGTGGATGCGGTCCATCACCTGCGCCAGACGATGCTGTGTACGACGGGTAACGGTCACAAAACGGAACTTTATCCATTCGGCGATTATCTCGCGCAGGTTCTTGCCGGTGGGCCGGCCGTCGAGTCCGACCATGACCAGGTTGATCGCGACGTTGCCTTCCATGCCAGTCTTGGCCAACAAGAGATTGACGAACTCGGTCTCGCCGATCTTGGAGGTCCTGGGCTCGAACACCAGGCGCACCGGGTGCGAGCGGTCCGATTCGTCGCGCGCTTTGTCGAGCATCGCCAGCATCAATTGTTTCTCGCGGGTCTGCTCGGGCGTGAGTGATTTCTTGCCGGGCCTGGGTTGGGGATTGGTGATCGCCTCGACTTCCTCAAGCACCTTCTTCGCCGAAGTGCCGGGCGGCAGTTCGTACACGACCATCTGCCACTGCCCTCGCGCCAGGCGTTCGATGTTCCAGCGCGCGCGTACCCGCGCGGAGCCGCGGCCAGTGGCATAGGCCTCCTTGAGTTCCGCGCGCGGGGTGATGATCTGCGCCCCGCCCGGAAAGTCCGGCGCCTTGATGTGCTTCATAAGGCCGGCGATGCTGATCTCGGGGTCGCGAATCATCGCAATGGCGGCGTCGGCGACTTCGTTGAGGTTATGGCTGGGGACCTCGGTCGCCATGCCGACCGCGATGCCGGAAGCGCCGTTCAGGAGCACCACCGGTAGCCGCGCCGGCAGAACCGTCGGCTCCACGCGCGTGCCGTCGTAGTTGGGCGCGAAATCCACCGTGCCCTGGTCCAGTTCGGCGAGCAGCACTTCGGCGAACCTGGTCAGCCGTGCTTCGGTGTAGCGGTAAGCCGCCGCTTCGTCGCCGTCGCGCGAACCGAAGTTGCCTTCGCCATCGATCAACGGGTAGCGCATGGTGAAGTCCTGCGCCAGCCGAACCAGGGCGTCGTACACGGACTGGTCGCCGTGCGGGTGCAGCTTGCCGAGCACATCGCCGACCACCGCCGCGGACTTGGTGCGCTTGGTGCCGGCGCGGGTGTTGGCTTCCCACATCGAGTAGAGAATACGGCCCTGCACCGGCTTCTGCCCGTCGCCCACGCGAGGCAATGCACGGTCCTTCACCGTGGCGATGGCGTACTGCAGGTACTGTGTCGAGGCGTACTTGCCGAGCGGGAGCGAATCGCCGAAGTCGCCCGAGATCGGTGCGAAATGCGGCGGCAGCCCGCCGCCCGCACCGTTTAGCGGCGGCGTTTCTTTTTTCATCTTCTTTTTTTTCCCGGAAACGGACGTTTCGCCATTGCCGAACAAATCAGGTTGATCTGACATATGAAAATCTGTGACGGCGTGACGACGAGACGACATATAGGCAGTACTTACCACAATCTCTCACATTCATCGCTGCAACCCGTTCAGAATTTGTTTTCCATTGCGTACTTTCTTGCACTACTTCGCGTACCACTCAATGGGGTACTAAGAATAATCCTTTGCGTCAGCGCTCTTCTTGCCGGCCATCGGCCGGCTTCAATTCGGGGAGGGTACGGTCGCAAGCTCGAAACGATCCCGACCGCCATCCTTGGCCCGATACAAGGCCTTGTCGGCACGATCGACCGTCTCCTGCCATTCCTCCGGCGGCCGATACTCCGCACTGCCGATCGAGACGCTGATGCGCAGCCCGCTGGGCAGTTCATCGAACACCAGCGTCCTGGCGAGTTCGCAGAGCCGCGCGGCGACCACGCTGGACCGGTCGAGCGCAGTCTGCTCGACGATCGCCAGGAACTCTTCGCCGCCGTAGCGCCCGAACACGTCGGTGTCGCGCAGGCTAGCAGCAGCGGTGTTGGCAAAGCTCCTCAGCACCACGTCTCCGGCCTGATGGCCGTAAGTATCGTTGATGCGCTTGAAGTGGTCGATATCGATCATAAGGACCGAGAATGTCTTGCCGTAACGATCGACGCGATTCTTTTGCTGCTTCAATACCTCCATCAGGCTCCTGCGGTTGGCCACGCCAGTCAGTTCGTCACGCGCAGCCATGTTCTCGATACGCAGCAATGCCGCTTCCAGCGTCTTCTTGTTGTCGCTCAGGTTCCTGCGCATGCGGCTGATATAGCCACCCATGACCGAGAAGTATGCGAGGACCGTTGTCAGGACGATCCAGTTCAGCACATTGCGATTGAACGCATCCGGGTCCAGCCCCGCTTCGGAAATCCCCTGCGCGCCGATGATTACGGCATAGGATACGGCGACGAACGCGGTCAGTCCCAACAACTGGCGCGTGGTGAGGCGAAAAACTCCGAACAGGAAAGGCATCATGTATATCAGCGCCAAGACGCCGTGTCCCGCCTTCGACTGGGACAGCACATAGAGGATCACCAACGTGGCGGCAAGAATCTGCGGCAGCGTGAGACTTGCATCGCGGAAGCGCAGGTTCAGGTTGCTGCGAAACAGCGCGTAGAAAAGAGTGACGAGCCCCAGCGTAAGCAGAACGGTCGTCAGGAACACCTTCCGGTCGAGCACGTTCAGCAGGTAGGCCGCGAAGAAGAGCGCGAGCACCATCCCCGATGCGCCGGCAGCCATCGTCCATCGGCGCAACCGCAGACTCTGATTCTGGTCGGAACCCGGATTGATGAAGCGGCTGATCATCCTTTAGCGGACGCGCTTTCCATTCGACAGCCTGCGTGTAGCAGAGGCGGAAACGAACGCAACCACATAAAGGCAATCCTTCCCTCTGGCTCTTGCATTCATCGCTGCTGCCCGTTCAGAATCGTTTTCCTTTGCGTACCTTTGCGTCAATGCTCTTAACGCCGGCCATCGGCCGGCTATCCTTCGCCCCTCAGGAAATATCCGCCTCCACGAGATTCCCATACGTTTCCATCCACTCGCGCCGCTGCGAGGCGTTTTCGCGCGACATCATCATGTTGAATATATCCACGGAGACGTTCGCGCCGTCGTCGAGCATGACCGGAAGCATGCGGCGCGTATCGGGATTGAGCGTGGTTTCCCACAACTGTTCGGGGTTCATCTCGCCCAGGCCCTTGAAACGGCTCACGGTCCACGAACCGGCCTTCACGCCCTCGTCCTCGAGCTTCTCCTCGATGCCGGCGAGTTCCTGCTTGTCCAGCGCATAGAGTTTGCGCGCCGGCTTGCCTTTTCCCTGCGAAGGCACGTCGATGCGGAACAGTGGCGGCTGCGCGACGAACACGTTGCCGTTGTCGATGAGCTTGGGGAAGTGCCTGAAAAACAGCGTCAGCAGCAGCACCTGGATGTGCGCGCCGTCCACATCGGCATCGGCGAGGATGATGATCTTCCTGTAGCGCAGCCCGGAGACATCGACGGTGTCACCCGGCTTGTGGTGGTCCACGCCTATAGCCAAAGCGATGGCCTCGATCTCCTTGTTGGCATAGAGCGTGTCGGCGCTGTCCTGCCAGGTATTCTTCGGCTTGCCCTTGAGTGGGAGCACCGCCTGAAACTCCTTGTCGCGCGCCTGCTTCGCCGAGCCACCCGCGGAATCGCCTTCGACGATGAACAGTTCATTGCGGTCTGGGTCTTCGGAAGCGCAGTCGGTGAGTTTGCCGGGCAGCACCGCGACACCCGAGGTCTTGCGCCGCTCCACTTTCTGCGCTGCGCGGGTGCGCGCATTCGCCTGGGCGATCACCAGCTCCGCGATGCGCCGGCCTTCGTCCACGTGCTGGTTGAGCCACAGCTCGATGGGATCTCGCACCATCTGCGCAATCAGCTTCACGGCGTCTCGCGAGATCAGCTCGTTCTTTACCTGTCCTTTGAACTGGGGATCGAGCATTTTCACCGCCAGCACATACGAGGCGCGCGACCACACGTCCTCGGGAACCACTTTCAGTCCGCGCTGGCCCATCGCGTGCAGGTCGATGAAATTCTTGATGGCGTTATAGACGCCTTCGCGCAAGCCGGCGATGTGGGTGCCGCCACTGCGTGTCGGGATCATGTTGACGTAGGACTCGGTAACCGGATCGCCTTCCGCGGTCCAGGCGATCGCCCACATCGCGCCCTCGCCTTCGGCGAAGTTGTCGGACTCGGACTGCGCGGCGATGTAGCGTTCGCCGAGGAAGGTGCTCGCCACCGGCTCCGAGCCAGCGATCGCAGACTCGAAGTAGCCCTTGATGCCTTCGGGAAAGTGCCAGGTCTGGGTTTCGATCTTCTTGTTCTTCTGGATGCCGAGGCTGAACTTCACCCCGGGCAGCAGCATCGCCTTGGCGCGCAGCAGCGCGGCAATGTCGGCAGCGACAATCTTCTGCGAATCGAAGTATTTGGCGTCCGGCCAGAAGCGCACCCGGGTGCCAGTGTCGCGCGGACCGACCTGGCCCAGTTTCTTCAGCGGATCCTTCACCCTGCCGTTGGGCGCAAAGACGATGCGATGCTTCCCGCCGTCGCGCTTGACTTCGACCTCGAGGCGGGTGGACAGCGCGTTGGGGACACACACGCCCACACCGTGCAGGCCGCCGGCAATGCGGTAGGCCGCGTCCTTGTCAGTCTTGCGGAATTTGCCGCCGGAATGAAGGGTGGTGAAGATCACCTGTACCGCGGGCACGTTCCTCTTAGGATGGATGTCCACCGGGATGCCGCGGCCGTCGTCGGTGACTTCCGCCGAGGCGTCTTCGTAGAGAACGACGGTGACGTTTTTTGCGAATCCGGCGAGACCTTCGTCGGTGGCGTTGTCGATGATCTCGACCAGTGCGTGGTTCGGGTTCGACGGATCGGTGTACATACCCGGCCGGTGCAGGATTGGCGACAGGTCCTCGAGAATCTCGATGTCTTCGGCAGTGTAGGCGTTGGGCTTCTTTGCCATGTCGGTATTCAGGTCACGCGTCTCTTCGATGCAAACGGGCTGCCCGCGCGGGCGGCCGAAGCAGAGGGTGTGGGAGGCCCGGAGGGCAGGCATACGTGGAAGGCCGGCCTGGCCATCCGGGAGATGTTGCGGTCCGCCGCGGTACGAATCACGGCGCGTATTGTAGTGCGTCCCACGAGATCCTTCATGCGTCTTTCAGCGCATGTCGGCAAGTTTCTCCGAGAGCAGGTCCGGTCACGCGGAAAATGGTCCAGTCGTCAAGCGCCACCGCGCCCAGCGATTTGTAGAAACGGATCGCCGGTTCGTTCCAGTCAAGCGCCGCCCACTCGAAGCGCCCGCAGCCGCGACTACGCGCGATGCGCGCGACGTGCAGCAGCAACGCGCGCCCGTAGCCGTGCCGGCGCAACGCGGGACGGACGTAGAGATCTTCGAGCCACAGGCCCTTGACGCCCAGAAACGTCGAGAAATTGTGGAAGTACACCGCAAATGCCCGCCGGCGTGTCGCCTGCGAAGCAGAGCAGGACTTCCGCGCCCGGATGCTCGCCGAACAGCGACTCGCGCAAGCGCGCTTCCGTCGCTGCAGACCAGATGGCCCAAACGTTCGAATTCGCCGAGTTCCCTGACTGAATGCGAGCATTAGCGGTATGTCTTCCGCTGTGGCGGGGCGGATGTGAAATTCGGGTGCCGCTTTCTCGTTCATATCGCGACTCCAGTCAGCGTGAATTCAGGATGCAACCTTCGGGCGGATGCGCGGTACTCGCTTTGGTCTTTCTGTCCTGACCTGCAACGCGGGAATATACAGGAACTCGTCGCGCACAAAATCGAGGAACAGGCGCACCTTGCTCGAGAGGAAACGCGCCGACGGATACACGGTATGGATATCGACCGGCGGCGGCCCGTAGTCGGCGAGCACCTGCGTGAGATGGCCTTTGTCGATGTCTTCCTGCACGAACACCGCTGGCATGTGCGCGATACCAATGCCTTCGAGCGCGGCGGCGCGGATGGTGATGGCACTGTTGGCGCGGAAGTCTCCCTTGACGCGCACCGACAGCGGACCTTGCGGCCCTTCGAACTGCCACTCATTGCTGAACAAGTAGTTGTAGGTGATGCAGTTGTGCGCAGACAAATCGGCCGGCGAATACGGCGTGCCGCGAGCGCGCAGGTAGTCCGGCGAGGCGACGCACACCCGCTAACCCCGCCCACGCTGCCGGGCCACGACCTGCGAGTCGGCAAGATCGCCGAAGCGGATGGCGACATCCACCCCTTCCTGCACCAGGTCCACGAAGCGGTCGTTCAGGGTCAGGTCCACCGCCAGCCCGGGGTACTTCTGCCGGAAGCGGAATACCAGGGGAAGCATGTAGAGCTGGCCGAAGGCCACCGGGGCGTTGACACGCAGCAGTCCGGTAGTGCGGTTTTGCAGATCGGCGAGGCTGCTTTCGAGGTCGGTAACTTCGTCGAGGATGTGCCGGCAGCGATCGTAATACTTGCGGCCGGCCTCGGTCGGACTCAACTGCCGGGTGGTGCGGTTGAGCAGCCGCACGCCTAAATGTTCTTCCAAAGCAGTGAGTTGCTTGCTGACGGTGGGCTGGATGGTGCCCAGTTCGCGGGCCACCGCGGAGAAGCTTCCGGTCTCGACGATGCGGACATAAAGGCGCATTTGGTACAGGCGATCCATCAGGAAAGTCAATTTATCATTAATTATGGCATGAATCCTATTCAAATGACGTTACTTGTAGTACATTGTGCATAAGACTATATTTTAGACCTTGGCAATTCCTGGATTTAGTGGAGGTTCGATATGGAAACGCTGCTTGAAACCTTTTTGCGTATGGTGCGGAGTTCACGCCGGGAACCGTTGGCATTCGATGCGAACGCGACCGTCAGGATCGAAACACGGCTGCTGGACTTGGCGTCCAAAGATTACGGTACTTTTCCATACCTGCCGTAAACAAGACCGTTGAATCAGTGGATTAGGCGGGATGAGCTGGCTTAGAAAAGACCGGAAGGTGCGGACAGGGAAACGGTCTCCTCCCCCACGTAACTCTCTCCTCCTCCTTGAGCTACGTGGCTTTATAGGGGCGCCAGGTGCCCCTATTTTTTTGCCTGTGGGGAGTGGCAGGTCAGGACTTACTTGGCGGGCAAGGCCTCGGGAACGCGAATCCCGTACCGCGCCGCCCAACCCAACCCTTCCGAGGTGTTGCCCGTGGGTCGGTACTCGCAGCCGATCCATCCCTGGTATCCGAGCGAATCCAGCAGATCGAACAGGTAGGGATAGTTGATTTCGCCGACTGTCGGTTCGTGGCGGCCGGGTACCCCGGCGATCTGAAAATGGCGCGTAAGGCCGATGTTCGCCTCGATGGTTTCGGCCAGGTGCCCCTCGAGCATCTGCATGTGATAGATGTCGAGGTGCAGAAACAGGTTGCGGCTCCCGACCTGCTCGAGGATGCGCCGGGCGTGCCCGGTATGATTGAGGAAGTAGCCGTGCATGCCTTGCGTGGTGTAGTTCGGGCCGTTCTTGACCAAGCCCAATTTCTTGTTGATCGGCTCGATCACCACCGCGATGCCGTCCTTTTCCAGGAAGCCGGCGGCATAGCGCAGGTTCTCTACATAAGTTCGTTCGGCGGCCTGGTAGTCCTGGCCGGGGCCGACCACCCCGGCCATGGTATGGACGGTGTCGCAACCCAGCGCGCGCCCGTACTCCACCACGAGCACAAGGCTTTCGCGGAATTCCTTTTCCCGTCCCGGTACCGCGGCCAGCCCGCGGTCGCCGGCATCCCAGTTTCCCATCGGCGCGTCGAACAGCACCATCTCCAGACCATGCGCCTTCAGCCGCGCGGCGAGCTCCGCCGGCGGATGGTCATAGGGCACCTGGAACTCCACACCCTTGAAGCCGGCGCGGGCGGCGGCTTCGAAACGATCGAGAAAGGGGACTTCGGAGAAACAGGTAATGCAGGTTGGCGGCGAACCTGGGCATGGGGCGGTATCGGGGACCGGGGATCGGGATCGAACGATATTGTGGCTGCGCGATCATTATAGAGACGGCGGGTGCCGGCCGCCGGACTGCGGTGGCAACGGCAATCTTTTCTGTGTATACATTGCACTGAGGCGGTAAAAGTCAGTGATCACTTCTTTGGACACGCCATCGGAGGATGGACATGGGCAAGAAGGGCAACAAGAGAACCAGACGGCGAAAGCAAGGTCAAGAAGCGCGACCAGAAAAAGAAGAGCTACGCGACCCTGCCGATCGAGGACGCACTCGCCTGTCCGCCGTCGGCCAAGTTCTTCTACGAACTGGTGGTCGGCAACGGCATCGGCGAGGATGCGGTCAATGACGCCGTCGAGGCCTATCGACGCGCCTGGGAATCGCGGCGCGAAAAAGCGCTCGAAGCGGCACAGAAGCACGAACACGACTGCGGCAAGTACTGCAAGTCCGGCGAGCATATGATCCTCGGGCCATTTTTCGGTCCGCAGGACTGGCGCGTCGAAGACGACGATCCGCGCGCGCCACCACCTGGAGTTGGCTCGGCTTCCAATCGGTGCACTTCTGCCGAAAGAACTGACCGGGAGTCAGTACGCGCCGTCAAGGCAAACATATTCGCCGTCAACTCCCTACATAACTCGCCGTCAAGTTCCTGCACAGGTTTTTGGCATCGCGGATATCCACAAAATCTGTGGATAACCTTGTGGATGGCTTGCGCCATTTTGCGCGAAACCGCATTGCTGCTTATGCTCGCGTTTGTGCTGCTTAATTAATTAGCAGCATTGTCACCCTGCGACGACAAATAAGAAATGTTACTCCGCCGGAGGATTTTCTCCCATGCGCATCACCGACGTCCGCACCATTGCCGTCGAAGTCAAATTGCCGAAGCCGGTGTTCGACGCGAACTACACGATGGCGACCAAGCCGGCGCTGCTGGTCGAAGTCGAAACCGATCAGGGACTTGTAGGGCTCGGCGAATCGGCGCACTTCGGCGGGCCGATGGCGTCGACCGCGCAGGTGATCGAGCACGAACTTCGCGACTATCTGATCGGCCAGGATCCGCGGCAGATCGAGTATCTGTGGGAGATGATGCACCGGCGTGCGTACAAGCACGCGCGCGGCGGCATCGTCATCGCCGCGATCAGCGGAATCGACATCGCGCTCTGGGACCTGCGCGGCAAGATGGCGGGCATGCCGTTGTGGCAGTTGCTCGGCGGATACCGCAAGCGCGTCGCCGCGTACGCGACCGGTGGCTTCTATTCCGAAGGCAAGGGCGTGCGCGAACTCGTCAAGGAGATGGAGTCCTACGTCAACCACGGATTCCGCGCAGTGAAAATGAAAGTCGGCCGCAACCCCGGCATCGAGCTATCGCCATTGCGCGTGATGGATAACCGCGGCCTATGCGAAGTCACGCTGGCGCAGGACCTGGAGCGCGTCGCCGCGGTGCGCGACGCGATCGGGCCGGACATCAGGTTGATGGTGGACGCCAACGGCGCCTGGGATGTCGCCACCGCGGTGAAGATGGGGCGCGCGATGGAACGCCACGACATCTACTGGTACGAGGAGCCGGTGTGGCCGGACGACGTCGCCGGCAGCGCCGAGGTCGCCGCCAAGGTCGGCATCGCCGATCGCGGGCTATGAAACCTGCAGCTACGGCATCGTCGATTTCAACGACTACATCAAGGCGCGCGCAGTCCATTTCGTGCAACCGGACGTGGCGTGGGCGGGCGGGCTCACCGAATCGCTGAAGATCGCGCACATGGCGCAGGCCGCGAACCTGCCGATCGCCCCGCACATCCACGGTTCAGCGGTGGCCGTCGCGGCGGCGGTGCATCTTCTCGGTGCGGTCAGGAACGGTTCGATGGCGGAAACGGTGTATCCGGCACACGCGCTGATGACCGAACTGGTCAAGGAACCTTTCGTGGTGGACAAGAAAGGCGACATCGAATTGCCCGACCGCCCCGGACTGGGCGTCGAACTCGATCCCAAGATCGTCAAGAAGTACCGCGTGAATTAAGCCACCTCACCCCCCGCCCTCTCCCCCAAAGGCGGAGAGGGCGCTAAAAAGTGAAGTACCTTGATCGTTATCGGTGGTGACGTTCCATCAATGCCACATCGTGTGCGGAAGAATCATTTCCAAGATTCAGACCAACGGCGATACAACATCAATTACCCTCTCCGCAGTTTGACCTTTCCTCCCTCTCCACTTGTGGAGAGGGGCGGGGTGAGGTGGACTGCTTCTTGGGTTTCCAGTTGCGCGCGAGGTCCTGCGCTTTTTGCCAGTTGATCGGGCGCGAGCTTGGAGCCGATGAAGTCGCGAATCTTGCCAACGCGCTCGCCTTGACACCGCACAGGGCGGCACCTATCCTCGGGCCCGGACAACGATAACAACCACCACGCAGTTCCGATTCAGCTCCCATGACGGACGCAATCATCTACCTGGCCACCAGTTTCTGGATCGGCGCGGTGCACGCCGCCACACCAGGCCATGGCAAGACCATCGCCGCCGCTTACATCGTCGGCGCGCGCGGCAAACCGGTGGACGCCGTGATCCTGGGCGTGTTCGTCACGCTGTCGCACACCAGCGGCATCGTGCTGGTGGGCACGCTGGCCTCGCTCGGACTGCCGGGAATGGTGCCGCAACGCATCGAGGCGTGGATGGCGTTGATAACGGGGATTCTGGTGATCGCCATCGGTTTCTGGACGTTATGGACGCAGCGGGAACTGATGCTGCAGTTGCAGGGCGTCGCACCCGCTCCGTGGCAACGCGCACGATCACGCACATGCGCCCGCGCAAGAGCACGCGGGAATGCGTTTCCGTCCGCACACGCAAAATGACAAACACGGGCATGGTCATCATCAACATGGACATGATCACGCACATGGGCACGACCATTTGCACGACCATGATCACGAGCACGACCACGCGCATCCGCAACACGATGCGGAAGCGGGCTTGCACAGCCACGGCTGGGGATTCAAACACACTCACGACCTGAAGCTGGCCACCACCAACCGACCCAGCCTGTGGGTGTTGATCGGACTGGGCATCGCCGGCGGCTTGCTTCCCGACCCGGCAGCGCTGGCAATCCTGTTGAACGCGCTTGCTCAGGGCAAGGTGATGCTGGGACTGGGAACCGTCGTGGTGTTCAGCATCGGCTTTGCGGCGACCCTGGTGGTCGTCGGCGTGATTGCAGCCAGGGTCGGGCAGAAGATACTCGACTGGCTCGCGGGACCCTGGGCGGCGCGGCTGCAGATCTCGACTTCGCTGCTGATCGTGCTGGTCGGCGTGATTCTTTCCTTCAAGGCCTGGACCACGCTCAGCACGCTCGCGTGACACGCTGCGCAGGGAAGAGGGGCGAGGGAAGAGGGGAGAGGGGTTAGAGACCAGGAAATTATTTCGTATTTACTCCACCCTCGTCCCTCGTCCCTCGCCCCTGCTCTACCCTCCCTCGTCCCGCGCCCCTCATCCCTCGTCCCTATTTTTTTGCCGCGTCCGCTTTCAGCATTCCCACATAGCCGCTAATGTCGGCGTACCAGATATTTCCTTTTTTGTCGGCCGCCAGCGTGTAGGGCCGCGCATCTGCGCGCGGCAACGGGAATAATTTGATTTCGCCGTCGCGCAATCGGCCGATGGCGTGCTGGCGCAGCAAGCCGAACCAGACCGATCCGTCCGGCGCGATCGCGATCCCCGACAATGCCGCCGACTGAGTGCCGGGGATTTCGAATTCGGTGAAATTACCGTCGGTAAATTTCGCGATTTTGTTTCCGCGGAACTCCGTAAACCACACGTTGCCTTTTTGATCGACTGCGACATCGGTCGGTGAACTTCCACGAGTCGGCACTTCGTATTCCGCCATGGCGCCAGCGGGCGTAATCCGCAACAACTGGTTGCCGCTCTGCAGGGTTGCCCACACGTTGCCGTTCGCATCCACGGTCACGCCGTAGGGACCACCGCGCACGTTCTTGATCACATAGCGCGTGAGTTTTGCATCCTTCAGCCGCGTGATGCTGTAGGCGCTACTCTCGGCAAACCAGATCGCACCATCCGGCGCAACGGCAAGCCGCCCCAGGCGCGCGATCGGCGTATCGAGAGGAATCGATGCCAACTTGCCGTCGGAAGACACGCTTGCGATCGCCTGGCTTAGAGCGTCGGTATACCAGACGAGGCCGTTACCATCCACACCGAGGCCGATCGGTTCGACGTTGTTGCGCTTTCCCGTGACGACGCGCTCGATCTTGCCGTCGCGCAGTCTGCCCAACGCATTGGCGGAATCCATGGTGAACCAAACGGTTTGGTCCGGCGCGATTGCCAGTGCGGTCGGGATGTCGGTCGCCTCCAGCATCGCGTATTCGGTGAAGTCCCCGTGAGATGCGGAACCGTACCGCCAATAGGCATACCCGGCCGCTGCTACAACGATCGCCGCCACCGCGATAATCAGATAGACCCGGTTCAATCTCACTTTGCAAGTCTCCAGTTCTTTTCCTGAGCGACCGTCACATGCGGATCCGATTCAGCCAGCGCACGCCCACGCTCCCAAGCACGATCAATAGCACCAGCAAGGCCGCGCCGCCGGCAAGGCTTACCGGATCCAGATGGGTGAGCAAATTTGCGCCGCCAGAGGCACGACGCCACACCTCGGTGTAAGGCGCAAGGGAAAAGCCGGCATACAGCGTACCGGCGTCGTGCGGGTCACGGACCAATAGGCCGGCCTCCAGGTGCACCGGAAGATTTCCCTCCACCAACAACCATGCCTTGCCGCTGTCGGTGCTGCGCAAGACGCCCCGGTGAGTACTCAGCACGATAATCTTGCCACCGTCCGCGACAGCGATCCCGCGTATCGCCGTGCCGCTCTCAGGCAGGACCTTGCCTACGGGCTTCCAACTCATGCCAAGGTCGTCACTCGCGTATATCTGATCCGAGGCAGCCACCCACAGTTTGCTTTCGGACACCAGTGCCTCCACCTGCCCTCGCGGAAGTCCGGCGTCACGCGGTTGCCAGGTCGCGCCGTGGTCCCGGCTGGCCCGGATGCCTCCCTGAATAACCGCCAGGACAATTTCCTGCGGCTGGGTGATCACAGCCAATGCGGCAACAGCGCTCTCTTGCACAGCCTTGCCCGACGCCGACCAACTGCGCCCGCGATCATCGCTCGCGAACACACCATGCTCGCCGGCAAGATAAACGTGCCGCGACCCTGCCACGATCGTCCGTGCCGGTGCGGCACCGGCAGGCGCGAGCGTATCCACCCAGTTTGACCCGTCCTCGCTGAAATAGATGCGGTTGGCAGTGGAGGCGATTGCACCTTTCCCGCCGTCATCGAAGCGCACCGCATAGGTTGCGCCATCGAATTGCACTCCCGGTTCCTGTACCCAGTCGCGACCGCCGTTCTTTGAGCGCAGCAGCCGCGTGTCAGTGCCGTAGAGCAGATTGTTGGCGTCCTTCGGGTTGACAGCGAGTGCGAGTGCGCCGCCGATGAACAATCCTGCATCCGCGGGAAACCAGGTGGCGCCATTATCCCGGGAGCGGAACAGCCCTCCCCACGCGCTCGCATCGTGAGCAGATGCGGCCACCGGCAGAAATGCAGCCAGCAGAAGTAGGATTCTTGCGGCGCGACTAAACACGGTGAAGGAAACCAGACATGCAAAAAAATGCGAGGAGCCGATTGTGTCGGCCCCTCGCATCGGAGTCTACTGCTTGCGGTCAGCCAATTACGGCTTGCGCGACTTCTCTCCGGGCGCCAGCGCGACTTCCGCCAGGCGGCCGCCATTCATACCCACCCAGTTGTTCTTGGTGATCGGGTATTTGTCGGAGTAAGACAGCGGCTCGTGAGCCGATACACAGTTCTGGTAGCCGCCGGTAACCTTGTAGCATTTCTCGTAGGCGAGGAACTGCTGCACCGAGTCGGTCTGTTGGATGTTGGCCACTTCCCAGTCACGGATCGCTTCCCAGGACGAATAGGCGTCGGAGCCGAACATCAGCTTGCCAATGGAGGTCGGCACTTCCAGCAATTGCGAGCCGGCGGTGTGGGCGCGATGCGCAGCATGGATCTTCACGCCAGGGATCACTTCCATATCGCCGTCCACGATCACGGCTTTGCCCGCAAGAACCTTGCCGTAGATCGAGGCGACAGTCTTAGACGGATAGCCGCAGGCGGGAGTGCGGTTGCAACCACCGGGCGAGTCGTTGACGGCGCTGATGCGCGGGTGCGGATAGTTAAGCGCCCACTCGATACCCTTCAACTCCTCCCTCTGGACGTAAAGGACCGCATTCGGAAACTCATCCAGCGAGCCGGCATGATCCCAGTGGCCGTGGCCGATGATCACCTTGCTCACATCCTTGGCGTCAAAGCCAAGCTGAGCGATCTGCTTGGACAGTGGCGACCAGTGTCCGGTGCCGGTCATCTTGTGATAGTCGGTGGCGTTCCAGCCGTTGTCGTACAGAATCAGGTCCTTGCCGCACTTGATGACGCCGACGTTTACCGGCAGGTCAACCTTATTGACGTTGTTGCGCGGATTGTCGCTGCCCTGAACGAAAGAGCGGTCAGGATGGAACATGCCGAACGGCACGTTCATGAAGCGGCTATTCTCAACCAGCCACACCGAGCAGACTTGCGCCTGCGCAACCGGTGCCGCCAGCGTCGCCGCAGCAGCAAGGCCCGCGGCAACCAACGCGTGTTTCATACTGTTCTTCATTTTTTACCCCTCCTTGACGATTGGACTGCTCGATGCGACTTCTTCTTTTTCTCTGGCCGGAGTCACCCGACACCGATCCGGAAAACTTTGATTAGTTCGGCTTGTATTCGCCCGGCCACAAGACCTCACCCACCTTGAGTGTCAGACCTGCCGCCTTGTCCGACATCTTGTGCGCTTCTATTAGGTGCTGATCGCGACCGTCGCCCGCCACTTTGATCATCGTTACCGATGAACCGCGATACAACTTGATGGCGTCGGTATAGTTCTGGTGCAACTCCCGCATCGACGTCGGCGGCTGCAGCTTCTTCACCCGTACCAGCGCCGCGTCGAATGTCGGCGTCAGTGGCGCAACTCGCTCCTTCACCCCTGCGCGCTTTATATCGCCCATTTTATAAGCGAGCCCTGCGAATGTCATCTTCACCGCATTCTGCTTTACTTGCGCGTGGATCGGCCACAACGCGTGCGCGTAAGCTTCTTCGGCCGCTGTCATCGCCGGGCGATCGGTATTTCCACCGAACGCCGAACTGATTTCGACCTGCTCTTCCTTCGGCTTCGCAGATTCGCGTACCGCCGCTACCGCCACCAGCGCAATCAGTCCTACCAACAGCGCACCTACACTGAAACCTTTCAGCGCGGCGATCCGGACAGTGCCCAGAGATCCACTTACGTCACGATACATTTTCAAAATCTAATGCTTGCAAGGATTAGCGTCAATGCTGCGCCGCGGAATTCAATTCTTACCAATCAGCAATTTATCTTACTGCGGCGACCACTTCGGATTGTCGGTGAACAGGCCGTCGACGTAGCCGATGTAGTAGATCAGGAACAGTCCGAAGCCCAGTGACAGCAGCCCGGATGCCACGCGCAGATAGGCGTTGAAACGAGGAAAACGCTCGATCGAATAGGAAAAAGGCGCAGCGATCGCCACGGTGATCAGCATCATGCCGGCAATGGTACCGACGCCGAACAGGAACAGGTACACCATGCCCCAAAGCGGATCCTTGATCGCAGTAAGCACCAGCAGCGCCACCGCCGCCGATCCGGCCAGTCCGTGCACCACGCCCACCACCAGCGGGCGCACCAACTGATAGGGCCCGATCCCGCCCAGTTTGCGGTCCAGCCAGGCCTGCGGTGTGCGGTCTTCGGGGTGACCGTGGTTCGCCTCGCCATGGCCGTGCGTATGGGTATGCGCATAATCACCATGGGCGTGGGTATGGGCGTGAAGGGGACCGGAACCCGGCGCCACGTTGTCGCGGATCCATTGGTTGAGACCCGTCAGATTGAGGAAGCCCAGCACCACGAGCATCACGCCTACCGCGAATTCCATCGCCAGCCCGGTGCGCGGCGGAATGACGATCGAGAAAAGAATGATTGCCCCGCCGACGATCGCCACCGTCAACGTGTGGCCCACGCCCCACAGCGCCCCGATCAGCGCCGCGCCGCGAAGCGAGCGCTGGCGGCTAACGATCGTCGAGATCGCGATGACATGGTCGGCATCGGTGGCATGACGCATGCCGAGGAAGAAGCCGACCGCAAGAAGGGAGAGCGTGGTAACCAAGACGAAGAGAGCCTGCTGGATTTGGTTTTGTGGGGCGTGAAGCTACTCTCGGCGCCCTCACGCGTCAAGCAACGTCATGAAAATCATGAAATGCTTGCGCGGTTCTTGCGCCGGCTCCGCATCGAGGTCCGGGTAGAGGATAATTGCAGGCCGGGTCGCGCCGATACCGACTACAGCACTCATTGCCAAGGAGCTGCCATGACGAGATGCTCAGCCGCGCACGGACTCGGCGTCGCCGTGCTACTGCTGTCGAACGTCGCTGTGAACGCGGCCGAGTGGGCCGGCGACCTCACTCCGATCGGAACGCAGGACTGGACAGCCACACGTGCCGCACATCTGCTGGAGCGCGCCGGTTTCGGTGGCACGCCGGAAGAGATCGCGCTGTACGCGGCTATGACGCCACGGGCCGCGGTCCGGCAGCTGGTCTACCACAAGACTATTCCCGAACGATCTGCCAGCCTTCGACCAATCCGGTGCTCACGACGCCGGTCTCGAACCCTTCCCGCCATCACGCCCGGCCGCAACCGATCTCGCCAAGAAAACCGGCGAATCCCTCGGCGTCAAAGTCAAACCCGCGGGAAATCGGCGCCTGCAACCGGTTGCCGACCGGTTTTTCTACTGGCTGCGCGCCAGCCGGCTGGAGACGCATCGTCTTGCCTACTGGTGGGCGAACCGCATGCTCGTTACCCAACGCCCGCTGGAAGAAAAGATGGCGTTGTTCTGGCACGGACACTTCGCCACCAACGAAGAAAAAGTACGCGACTACCGCAAGATGCTCAAGCAACTCGAGCTGTTCCAGGACAAGGGCACCGGCAGCTTCCGCGAACTGCTGATCGGCGTGGCGCAGGACCCGGCCATGCTCGCCTTCCTTGACGCCGCGGTGAACGTGAAGGGCGCACCGAACGAGAACTTCGCGCGCGAGATCATGGAACTGTTCACCATGGGGGTCGGCAACTACACCGAAACCGACATCCGCGAAGCCGCACGCGCCTTTACCGGATGGAATTTCGTCGACCTGAATTTCGTGATCACACCTGACAAGCACGACGGCGCGATGAAAACGGTGCTCGGCCGCAGCGGCAATTTCGACGGCGTGGCGGTGATCGACGTGATCCTCGCCCACCCGGTGACCGCCGAGTACATCGCCGGCAAGATTTACCGCTATTTCGTGCGCGATGAAATTTCTCCGGAGCTGCGCCCGAAGCTGGGCGCAAGGCTGCGTGATGCGAACTATCAGATCGCGCCGCTGCTGGAGACGATATTTCTATCCCGCGATTTCTACAGTCCGGCGTCGATCGGCAACCGCATCAAGCCGCCGGTCGAGCTGGTGGTGTCGACGTACCGGAAAATGGGGCTGAAGGAAATCCCCGGGGTGCCGGACTTCAACGAGACTACCGAAATGCTCGGCCAGAAGCTGTTCTACCCGCCCACGGTGGCCGGCTGGGCGCACGGCAAGAGCTGGATCACGCCGGGCCTGCTGCTGGCGCGCGGCAACTTCGTGTACGACACCGTGTTTCCCGACATCAACTTCCTCCCGCCCGATCGTTATCCGGGTGGCGACTACCAGATCGCCGCCGTGAGCGAGAAGCTGGCGATGGGTTTCGACGTGACGACGGCGACCAAGCCGGATGCCAAGGAGATGACTTCGATGTCGATGCAGATGGCCGATCGCGACGAGGATTTCAACACCCGGCTGGCGAGCTACCGCGGCTGGCAGATGGCCCTCCAGAAAGTGAAACCGATCCCGAGGGCGACGGCGCAGCTCGACCTGAGCCGGCATGGTGCGCGCGGCCGGCTGCCGCAACGCCCAGCAGGCAGTGGACACGCTGCTGGCGCGCTTCCTTTCGGTGCCGGTGGATAGCCGCCACTCGCGCGCGGATCGCGAAATTCCTCGAAGGCGAACTCGGCACCAGCGACCTGGTCGCTGCCGGCACTTTCCTGGAAGAACCATTGCGATCGACGCTGCACCTGATTCTTTCGTTGCCTGAGTACCAGCTTGGATAACCCCCTCACCCACCTCTCCCCGGCCCTCTCCCCCCGGCCTCTCCCCGCCCCTCTCCACAAGTGGAGAGGGAGCGAAAGGTCAAGATGCGGAGAGGGAGACAAAAATCCGATGAAGAAAACTCAGTCTTTCGACAAGACCCTGGACAAGACGCGATGTGCTGCGCGCATGCTTATGCGGCGCAGGCGTCGGGGCACTCAATGGCATGCCGCTGGTATTCTCGCGCGCGCTCGCGGCAGACGCCACGGCCTCGAATCGCATCCTCGTAGTCCTCGAGCTGTCCGGCGGCAATGACGGCCTCAATACGCTGGTGCCCTACGGCGACGACGCCTACTATCGCCATCGCCCTCGAATCGGCATCCGCCCGGAAAAATTGCGCAGGATAGACGAGCGTTTCGGCTTCAATCCGGGAATGGCCGGATTCGAAGGCCTGTACAAGGACGGCCGCATGGCGGTGGTGCACGGCTGCGGTTACGCGCAGCCGTCGTTCTCTCATTTCACCTCGATGGCTTACTGGCACACCGGCGCTCCCAACAGCGGAGAGGAAACCGGCTGGGTCGGCCGGCTCGCCGATGCCATCGACCCGCAGTCCACCCCGAATTTCATCGTCAATATCGACGAAGCGCAGTCTTTGGCGGTGAGCGCGCGCAACCACGTACCGGTGGTGTTCGACGATCCGGAGCGCTTCGGCCGCAAGGGCCTGTACCAAACCCGGCCGCTGCTGGACCAGGTTTCCGACGCGCCTCATGACGCGAACCCGTCGCGCCGTTACCTGCTCGACGTTGCGAAAAGCGCGCGCGAGGCCTCGCAGCTGGTGCGCGACGCGTGGACGAAGTACAAGACGCCGGTGGACTACGGCATCGTCCCGGTCGATCTGCCGAAGATCGCGTCGCTGATCGCCGCCGGAATGCCGACGCGGTTGTACTACACCTCGTATCGCCACAACGCCTTCGACACCCATGTGCAGCAGCCGGATCTGCATCAGCGGCTGCTGACCTATGTCTCCGATGCGGTGGCCGGATTCATGAAGGACTTGCAGCGCATCGGCCGCGCCGACGACGTGGTGATACTGGTATTTTCCGAGTTCGGACGGCGGGTGCCCGAGAACACCAGCCTCGGCACCGATCATGGCACCGCCAATCACATGTACCTGATCGGCAAGCCGGTGAAGGGCGGCCACTACGGCACGCCTTCGAAGCTCGATGTTCTGGATGAGGGCGACAATCTGGTGTTCACCACCGATTTCCGCCGCGTCTACGCCAGTGTCATCGAAGGCTGGCTGGGCTACCGCGACAGCCGCAAGCTGTTCTCCGGTAACTTCGAAACTTTCCCCATCTTCGGCTGAGCATTCGGCGCGGGCAGCTGGCACAGGCCGTTTTCGGGTTTAATATGGCCTTGGCAGGTCCTGATCCGGGCGCGAACCTTGCGCCCGGCAGCGGTTCCCGGAGCAAGCCGGCCCAATCGCGGCACGCCATCGCCTTACTCATCGACGTCGCACTCAACGTGCCGCGGGCGGGTCAGGCATGTCCCTTGCCTGACCTCCGATTCCCGGCGAACCAGTGCCGCATGCGAATGAGAAAAATGGATATCCACAACAAGACCTACGGCGACGTGCTGGTGCTATCACCCGAGGGCAGAATCGACCACGCCAACAGCGAAGAATTCCGTCAGGCCCTCGATCCGCTGGTCGAACGCTGCAGCGACAACGGCGAACGCCTGGTGCTGGATCTTTCCGGCGTGGACTACGTCAGTAGCGCGGGCTTGCGCTGTTTCATGCTGGCGGAAAAGCAGGCCAAGTCCCAGGGGGGCACCATCGTGGTTGCGGCGATGCAGCCCGTGGTAAATGAGATCTTCGAGATCAGCCGGTTTACCCTGGTATTCGAGACTTTCGCCACGGTGCGCGAAGCGCTGGCGAAGGTCTCGCCCGCCGCGCTAAAGGCCTTCGACGCTGCCCTGTGACCATGCGGGTACGCTTCTGGGGGACGCGCGGCTCGATTCCGGTCGCGCTGACTTCCGCCGACATCCGGCACAAGATCGAGCAGGCGCTCGCCCTGGCGATCGCCCGGGGTGTCGACTCCCCCGATAAGCTGCAGAACTTCATCGAGCACGACCTGGGTTTCAGCATTTCCCACACCTACGGCGGACATTCACCGTGCGTGGAGTTCGAGACCGGCCGCGCTGAATACCTGGTCTGCGACATGGGCAGCGGCGCACGCGCATTCGGCAACCGCATCATTTCGCGGGGCAACGGCGGGCCGCCTCCAGTCATCAACGTGATCATGTCCCACGTCCACTGGGACCACATCATGGGTTTTCCCTTCTTTGCTCCCGCCTATGTTCCGGGCGTGCGCATCCGCATTCATGGCTGTCACGACGTGCTCGAGCAGGCCTTCCGGCTGCAGCAGTCGGCGCCCTGCTTCCCGGTGGATTATTCGCGGCTCGCCGCCGATATCGAGTTCGTGCAACTCAAGGCCGGCACCAGTTACGAGATCGCCGGCTTCAAGGTCATGCCGAAGCTGCAGCGGCACACCGGTGACTCCTACGGCTACCGCTTCGAGCGCGACGGCAAAATCGTCGTGTACTCGACTGATTCCGAGCACAAGCTCGAAGACCCGCGCGAAACCCGCAGCTTCGTCGAGTTCTTCCGCAACGCCGACCTGGTGATTTTCGACGCCATGTACTCGCTGCTGGACGCAGTATCGGTGAAGGAGGACTGGGGACACTCGAGCAATATCGTCGGCGTCGAGATGGCGCAGATGGCGAATGTCAGGCATCTGTGCATGTTCCATCACGAGCCTGCATTCGACGACGATCGCATTGAATCGGTGCTCAAGGAAACCATTCGCTTCGAAAAGCTGACCCGCACGCAACAACCACTGAAAATCACTGCTGCGTACGACGGCATGGAAATCGAGTTGTGACACAAGATTCGCAGACTGGCAAAGGTGACGGGAACAGGGCGCCGGAGGGGAAAAGTCGTTCCTGGAGCGAACGCGCTCTCACCCGTGTGCTGGTCGGAGGCCACGGCCGGCCGCTGGGCGCCGCAGTACTGGTGCTCCTGCTCCTGCTTTCGTTCGTACCCGAATTGCGCGTGTTGACTCAGCTTCGCCTGGCCCTGTTCGACAGCTATCAGACCGTCGCGCCGCGGGTGCGCACGTCTGCTCCGGCGGTAATCGTCGCCATCGACGAGAAGAGCCTCGATGAACTTGGCCAATGGCCGTGGCCGCGCACCATGATCGCGGAACTCATCGAAGCAATCGGAGAAACCGGTCCCGCCGCGATCGGCGTGGATGTGCTGATGCCGGAACCCGACCGCATGTCGCCCGCCAAACTGGCGGGGCTGATCGAGCGCATGGACGCGCGATCTGGCACGCCGTCTGGCGCAGTTGCCCGACAATGACGCCGTCCTCGCGGATTCGCTGCGCCGCAATCCGGCGGCTCTCGGAATTGCCGGCGTGGAACAGGCAGTCGCAGGCGCCGCGGCAACTGGCCGCACCGCGCCGTTTCGGATTCACGGCCCGGACCCCACGCCGCACCTGCGGCAGTTCTCCGGAACACTGCGCAGCCTCCCGATACTCGACTCGGCCGCACGTGGACATGGCTTGCTGAGCGTGGACCCGCGTGGCGGCGTCGTGCGCCGCGTGCCGCTGGTCGCATCGGTGGCCGGCGTTCTGACTCCGGCACTCTCGATAGAACTGTTGCGCATAGCGAGCGATTTGCCGGCGTTCTCGATTACGGCTGACGGCGGCGGCGTTCGAAGCATCGGCGTCGGCGACACGGTGATTCCGGTCAATCGCGACGGCACGATATGGGTGCATTTCAGTGCCGCACGACGAGGCGCGTTTCGTATCCGCGCTCGACGTAATCCGCGGCGACATCGATCCCGAACTCATCGCGCGGCAAGATTGCGCTGGTCGGCGCAACCGGCCTGGGATTGCTCGACTACCAGGCCACGCCGCTGGGCGAACGCATACCGGGAATCGAGATTCACGCGCAGATCCTCGAGAACATATTCGAGGACAGCCTGCTGCGCCGGCCGGTTCGTTTCGAGCAACTGGAACGCTGGCTACTGCTCGGCTGCGGGCTGATCCTGATACTCGCCGTCCCGGCGGTGAGGCCGCGGATGTCCGGCGCTGATCTACGGGGCCGTCGTCGCCGGACTGCTCGTGCTCGGCTTCGCCCTGTACTACTGGAAGCAATTGCTGCTCGACGTCGCCTGGCCTACGGCCGCAGCGACCGTACTGTTCGGCGTCATGCTGACCGGGGCACTGGCCGAGGCCGACCGTCAGCGCCGCGCGCTACGGCGCGCGCTGGAGGCCGAACGCGAAGCGGCGGCCCGCGCTGCCGGCGAACTGGAGGCCGCACGACGCATCCAGATGGGAATGCTGCCACCGCCATCGGCGGATTTCTATGGCGATCCGCGCTTTTCACTGCAGGCACTGATCGAAACCGGCGAAGTCGGTCGGCGGCGATCTCTACGATTTCTTCAAGCTCGACGCCGACCGACTCTTCTTCATGGTCGGTGACGTAGCCGGCAAGGGACTGCCGGCCAGCATCTTCATGGCGGTGAGCAAGGCCCTCTACAAGAGCGCGGCCTTGCGCAGCCGCCTGGAGGGCGGTCGCGGTCATCAGCGAAGTGATGCGCGCCGCCAATGATGAGATTGCGCGCGACAATCCGGAAATGCTGTTTGTCACCGTATTCGCCGGCATCCTCGATTTGAGATCCGGCGATCTCCACTACTGCAATGCCGGGCACGACGCGCCCTATCTGCTGCACGCACAACGTCCGGCGCCGATACACCTGGAAAGCGATTCGGGGCCGCCGCTATGCGTCATCGAAGGCTACAAGTACCAGTCCGAGCGCTACCGGATGACGCCAGGCGAATCACTTTGTCTGTATACCGATGGCGTCACCGAAGCGATGAACGCAGGCGGTGAACTCTACGGACGCCAGCGCCTGTTCTCGGTGCTTACTGCGGCGCGTGGCGGCCGGCGACGCGGTGAAGCTGGTGGATGCGGTGCGCGATGATGTGCGCGAATTCGTCGGAGCCACCGAGCGCTCGGACGATCTCACCATCCTGGCGCTGCGCTGGAACGGCGGCGGACTTATGAGAGAGAACGGGGACGACCAGACGGAGAATCTGCGCAGAACATCAGCGCACGATGATTTCGACGCGCCTGTTCATGGGCTCGGGAGCGTCCGCGGCAGTGCGCACCACGGGCTCGCGTTTGCCGCGGCCGGCGACCTCGATGTATTTGCCGGGAATGCCTCGGCGGGACAGATCTTCACGCACCCGCTGCGCACGCTGCAGGGAGAGTTGGTCGTTGTACTCCGTTGCTTCCGACCGCATCGGTGTGACCGATGATCAGATATTTCCGGATCCGGACGCGCTGCGATCTCGGCAAAAATGCGCTCGACCTCGCGCTCCGAATCAGGGGTAAATTCGTCCTTGCCCTCGAGGAAATAAACCAGGAATGTCGCCGGTCGAACGGGCAACGCCGTCAGCGTCGCGCTGAATTCCCTCTTCGCAAGATCCGCATCGTAGGTGAGCGGTTGTACCCGTGCCCGCGCGCCTTCGATGTGCGCCGCTGCATAGGGCTTGTCGAGAACTACGGCGTCGCTGCCGTCGCTACGGACCACCACGGCGCCGACCGATCCGTTGGCCTTGGGCAGCACCACGACCAGTTCATTGCTGGCGTGAGCCAGCTCTGTCCGGGCGCGCCTCGCGCTTCTGTGCTCGACCCGGACTCCGAATCGCGTGCGTCCCCATGGGGCTTTGGGCACACGCCCCGAGAACCACGCCAATCGCCAGGATAACCGGCGCACTAACAAACGCATCGTTACTTGGTGGCCGATTCGTCAACTTTCACGACGAACTCGGTGCCGCGCACGCCCATGATTGCCGCCGGCGTCTTCACCCGCATGGCTTCAGGCGACTGCTTGACGATTTTGCCCGGAGACGACCGCAAGCGTGCCCTTCTTCAGCGCCGTATCGAACTCGCCCTTGTGGGTAGTGCTGTCGAACACGAAGCGCTCGATCACCAGTTCGCTGTTGGGGCCCGCCGACAACAGGCTGTTGTCTGGAAGGTGATGCCAACCGAACCATCGGGGCCGGTCTTTACGGTATCGCGCGCCTGGATCATGGCGCCGACCGGCGCGGCAAGGCGCTTGCCGTCGCGTTCGATCTGCACGTCGCCCTTCGACACTTTGACGCGTCCAGCTTCCGCGGCCAGCGAGGGCAATGCGACCACGGCGCACAGCAGCATCAGAAAGCCAAATATCAGGAAATCTCTTTGTAACATCAATACTTTGCTCATTTTTGTCCCCTTCATGGGTAACTGGACCAGCAGCGGACGCCGGCGCACAGACTATGCTGCAAGAAACATGCACGATCCCTATGATAGCAACGGGTCCGGCCTTTGCTGGAGAGAGTAAATGCCTGTCCAATCTAGGAAAAGCGTGACGCGCCTGAACCGCACATTCCCCGCCCGGCTGAGGGCTTTTGACCAGGTGAAATCACTGATCGACGAATTCGGTGACGCGGCCGGACTCGGCCGCGAGGATCGCCACAAACTGACGCTAATTGTCGAGGAACTGTTCACCAATACCGTGACCCACGGGCACCGTGGGGACAGCGATGCGCCGGTGCAGATATCGCTCGAAGATACCGACGTGGGAGTGCAACTGACCTACGAAGATTCGGCACCGCAGTACGATCCCGTTGCCGCCAGCCGGCGCACCGACATCGAATCCACCATCAACGAGCGCCGCGTCGGCGGCCTCGGCGTATTCCTGACCATCGGCCTGACCAACGGTGCCGTTTACCGGTTTGTCGAAGGCCGCAATCGCATTTCGCTCACCCTGGTGCCGAGCCGCGACTAGCAGGGGCAGCATCACGCTCCCAGCCAGCGCCACGCCAGCGGCGCGCGACGCACCGCGATATCCAGCAGATAGAGCAACAAGGCCAGCGCCGCCAGCCACGGCCACAGCGTGTGCGACGACGCGGCTGTGGTCACCGTTCTGCGCAAACACTTCGGCGATGCTGGGTGCGAGCTTGCCGCCCGTCTCCTCGGCGAGCGTGCGCAACAGTTCGATATTCGGCGGCAATGAGCGGTATTCGTCCGGATAGGCGTAAGAAAGCTGGCGGCTGCCGGTGCGCCCACGCGCCTGTCGTGACAGACCCGGCGAAACCGCGAGTTCAAACGCTCACGCCGAGCCACTCGCCAGCGGCACCCGCAGCCGGTACGTGCCGGCCCCGATGTGGCGCAGTTCAACCGATGTCGCTCGTGCCGTCAGCCGCCGTTACCCGCACGCGCGGTGCCAGATCATCGCGGAAATGTCCGTCCGCGGTGAGCGCATTCAGGTTGATCACGGCTTCGCTGCCTTCACGCGACACGCGGAAGTCGAGTTCTTCCCCGGAATCGCGGCGCATGATTTCGCGCATTAGCTGCGCCCACAGCCTGCCGTAACCCGGCCAGTCGAGCCAATTTGCCGCCCAGCGGTTCTTCACGTCTGAAGTAAACACCACCACCTTTGCCGAGTCCGTACTGCCAGCGCGCCAGCACCGGTGATCCGGATGGCGAGACCAGCAAGACTTCGGCGTTGTCGCGCGCCGTGGCGCTCACGTAGCCCTTCAGCGCCGGCGCCTGCTCGAAGTCCACGCCGCGGAAGGCCTCCATGTGGCGCTTGACCACCGGCTTGAAAGCATCCTCGAGCAGATTCGAGCGCACCGCACGCTGCGTTTCCTCGATGAAAATCTGCGGGACCGCCTCGGCGCTGACGGTAGCATAGGCGCGGCCCCCGCCCCACTTGGCGATGTTGCTCATCAGTTCGCGGTCGGCACCTTCGCCGATCGCCACCGTGGAAACCACGATCTTTTCGTCGGCCATGCGCTTGACCAAGTGTCTCGAAATCGGCCGGATGGGTATCGCCATCGGACAGCAGGATCACGTGCTTGGCCTTGGCATCGGTCTTCTGCAACAAACGGTAGACGATGCCGAGCGCGGGATAGATGTTGGTCTGGCCGCTCGCCTGGATACGGGCAATCTGGTCCTCGGCCTTGCGCTTGGCGCGCACGTACTGCATCGGCACCGAAATGTGCGTCTGCGAGTCGAATGCCACCACCGCGAACTGGTGCTGCTCTTCGAGCAGGTCGAGCGCCGCGCGGGTGGCTTCCTTCGCCAGTTCCATCTTGCGCCCCCTCATGCTGTAGGAGCGGTCGAGCGCAATCACCAGCGCAAGATCCTTGCGTTTCTCCTGGGCGCGGAACTGCACCGGCAGCACTTTCTCCACCGCTGTGCCACTGTAACCCTGTTCGCCGTAGACATTCTCACCGGCGGCGAACAACAATCCGCCGCCGGCATCGCGCACGTAGGACTCGATCGCCTGCATTTTCGCGGGCGCAATTGCCTTTGCCGGCGCATCGCTCAGGATCACCGCGTCGTAGGACGCAAATTCGGCGGCCGATTCGGGAATGTCAGCGGGTGCCGCGACGCTAACCTCGATTCCTTCGCTCGCCAACGCATCGCGCAGGTAACGGGCGGCTCCGGGTTGGCCCTCGACGTAAAGCACGCGCGGCGCCTTGGCGACCCACGACGACTGCTGCACACGATTGTTGTCGGGGACGCGGTCGCCTTCGGCAACGAGTTCCGCCGCCAGCGTGTTGCTGCCGGCGCTGGACAATTGAATCTCGAAGGAGACACGGTTCAGCCCCGCGGTCAGGCGCACGGCGCGATTGCCGAGCACAGTGTTGCCGCTCCTCAACACCACGCGCGCGCGCGCCTCGCCCGGCGAAAAACGCGCGCACGGTCACCGTCACCGGCTCGCCCTGGCGCAGGCCCTGCGGCACTTCGATGCCCTCGAGCCAGGCGTCGGCGTCATCGCGCACTTTCGCCGGAATCGGAAACACCCGGACGTTGGCTTCCTTGAGCCGCGCCAGCACGCGCCAGACGTCGCCTTCGGTCTGGTTGCCGTCGGTAAGCAGCACCAGGCGCTTGACGCGATCGCGATCCAGCCCCAGCAATGCCTGGTCGAGCGCGCGCTCGATGTTGGTCGCCGCCTGGTCGATTGTGCCTTCGCTGCGGGCCGCCTTCCGTGACTGCGAGAGTGCGCACCTGTTCGGGTTTCTGCAGCAGCACCGGCCGATCGGCGAACGCGAGGTAGCGCGCCTGCGCCGGCTTGCCTTCGCGATCGGCGTCGCTGATCCAGGCAAGCGCCGAGTCGATGAAGGACGAAGACACGCTGCGCGAGACATCCAGCGCGTACACCACCGAGACATCGTCCGATTGTGCGTGCCACTGCGGCCGCATCAAAGCCAGTGCCAGCATGACCACCGTCAGGCTGCGCAGAGACGGTAACGACTGCGAGGTGCCCGCGGTCGAGATTGGTGCGGGTTCTGTGCGCGGCCCACCACAGCAGTGGAATTGCCAGGAGCAGCGGCAACGGCCAGGCGTGCGGAATGCTGATTGTCATTGTCATACCGTTACCCGCCGGTTCCATGCCCACCACTCGAATACCAGCAATAGCGCCGCAGCCAGCAGAAACACCGCCCAGGGATCGAACGGCAATCGCCGCGCCTGCGCCGGTTCCATGGCGGCGGACCGCAGCGGCGCCAGCGGCGAACGGTTGACGTCGGTTACGCGCCGGTCGAGCAGGTTGGCCGCCACGCGCAGCCGCTGCCTGGCGGATACGGCGGTGAACATGCCCGGTTCCGTGACCTCGAACAGCGTACCGCCGGGAATGGGCTGCGCCGGCAATTCGGTGCCATCCGGCGCTACCACTCGCGCCTTGGCAACGGGCACTTCGACCAAACCGAGTCCGGCTGCGAAGGCGCCCTGTTCGCCCGCGAGCCAGTCCAGCGCGTTGCCGAGGAATAGCGGAAATCCTGAGTGCAGCGCGAAGTTGGAATCCTCCAGCCCGAATGCGAACGACACCCGGCGCGCGGCACCCTCGTGCGCCACCACCAGCGGCAAGTTGCCGCGCGCGCTCACCAGCACCACGTCGCCCTCGGGGGCGCCGGTTGCCGCGCGTGTCGCCACCGCCCGTTCGACGACGAGATCGCGCAGCGATAGGTTCTCGAGCAGTGGATGTGCGGCATCCCAGGCCGCCACCGTAACGTCGGCGATCTCCTTTCCTGGCGACGGCAACCACGACACAGGATTTGGGCGGAACAGCAGCGCCGGCGCGTCCGGCTGCGCCCCGGGGGCGAATCGGTCGAACACCCATACGTCGATGTCGCTGCGCTCAGTGAAACGCTGCGGCGAAATCGCCGTGAGCTGTACCCGCGGTTGCGCGCGCAAGGACTTCTCGAGATAGGGATTACCGTTGCTCACCAGACCCACTCGCACCACCCGCCGCATCGGCAGCAGTGCGTAAGCGACATCATCGGCCTCGAGGCCGTCTCCCGGCATGGTGAGTGAGGCGCGCACCGGACCTGCCTCCAGACTGGATATGTCGATCACTTGCGCGCGCGCGGCGCCGGCGGGCACGTTCACGGTCCTGGCAATGCGCCGGCCGCCGACACCGGCGATCGCGATCTCGATGATCCTATCCGCACCGCCGCCGTTGCTGATCTCGACAAAGGCCTGGTAGCGGCGCGGATCCGCAGGCAGCGGCCGCACTTCGAACGCAGTGATGCCGGCGTTCTCCACCGGCTCGAAAACGGACACGAGCGTGGCCGACTTTGGCACTCCGGTGATCTGCACCCCGTCGCTGATCACCACGGTTTTCGTTTCGCCGACCGGCGCTATATCCGGCACCACGGCGTGCCGCCGTAAGCGACTTGCAATTGCTGCAGGCGTTCGAGCGCCGCGTCACGGTACTCGAAACCGGGAATGGCGATGCGCCGCATGGTATCGACCAGCATCACCTGGGTACCGGCGCTACGCGCCGCGAGCGTCGCGCGCGCCTTGTCCAGCGCGTGGCTCCAGCGGGTGGCGCCGTCGGTCGTGCGGGTGGCCAGCGTCGGCGAGTTGTCGAGCACCAGGACGAGCCTGTCTCCGGCCTCGCCCGCGACCGGTTAACTTCGGCCTGGTCACCGCAACGACCATGCTCACCGCAATGATCGACGGCCAGCAGCAACGACAACCACCAGCGCAGGCGGTCGCTGCTGCGATGGCTCTCCCGCAACACGCGGTCCCAGATCAGGCTGGAGGGCACCAGAAGCCTTCGCGGAGGCGGTTTCAGCAGATACAGCGCGGTCACGAACAGTGCGACGGTAAGTGCGGCAATCGCAGCCCACGAAGGCGACGCCGCAAACAGGTTCATCGCAACAATCCCTGCTCGCGCAAGGCTTTCAGCATCAGGTCCTCGAACGGCGTGGTAGTGGTGGTGCGCAGATAACCCCAGCCATGGCTGCGGCAGAAGGCTTCGATCTCGGTGCAGTAGCGCAGGAAAGTATCGTGATAGGCCTTTACCAGATCGGGCGTAACGCGCACGCGCGCGGCACCACCTTCCTCCGAGTCCACCAGCAGCACCTCATCCGCAAGAACCGGGTCGACTTCGTCCGGGCTCATCACGTGAACCGCGAACACGTCGTGGCGGAACTGCCGGATCACCTGGAAGCTCTGCTCGAAACCCTCGCGGTCCAGAAAATCCGAGATCACCACCACCAGCCCGCGGGTGCGCCGGGCGCCGAAGAAACTGCGGAACGCCGATTGCAGGCTGGTGCCGCCGCCGGCTTCAATGCGCTCGAGGAAATGCAGCGCGCGCCACACCTGGTTCTTGCCGCGACGGGCCGGCATCTCGCTGATCACCCCGTCGGAAAAGGCGACGATGCTGACCCGGTCGTGATTGATCAGGCCAATGTAGGCCAGCGCGGCGGCGACCTTTCGGGCGAAGTCGAACTTGGACGGGGCGCCAAAATCCATAGAGCGGCTAACGTCGAGGAATATGTAGACCGGCAGGTCCGCCTCTTCCTCGAACAGCCTCAGGATCAACCGGTCGAGCCGCAGGTACGTGCCCCAATCGAGGTTGCGGGTGTCGTCGCCGGGCGAATACGGCCGATAATCGGTGAACACCATCCCCGAGCCGGTGCGGCGGGAGCGATGATGGCCGCGCAGGTGGCCCGCCACGGGACGGCGGGTAAGCATGGTGAGACGATCGAGCTGGCGAAGAAATTCTTCGCTGAACAGCAGGCTTTCCTGGGCCAAGTTGAATTGCCTCAGTGGGGCCGCATGGCTGCCGCCACGGAGCCGGTGGATATTCTAAAAACGGCGATTACCCGGCGATCGGGCAGGGATTCTCCTGCTGGGAGGGTTGGATCAGCGTCAACGGGTCGCTCGCGCCCGGCACTGCTCGAATCATTTCGAAGATGTCCCATTGGTCCTGCATCCTGCTCTTTTCCTTGATACGCACCACGTACATTTCCTGCAGCAACTGGTGATTGGCGGCAAAAATCCCGCGCCGCCCTTTGAGAACGTCGAAAGACGCGCCCTTGTCGAAGTACGCGATCAGCTTCTCCGGATCGGTGCTCCTGGTTTCCGCGATTGCCTGCAGCAGAATGCGCATGGCCACGTAATCCGCCCACGCGCCGTTCTCCGGAGGCATCTTGTACCTGGCGCGGAAGCCGTTGACGAAAGCGCCGCGAAGACGGCGTGTCGATACCGTGGTACCACATGGTCTGCCAGTAACCCGACAGCGAATCGATCCCCGCCGCCCAGAACAGCCCCGTGTCATTCGCGCCTCCGGTCACTTCGTAGGGAAGATTGTACTCGCGGTACTGGCGGATGAAGTTGGTGATATCGATGCCGGCCAGACAGGAGAAGACGAAATCGGGTTTGCTTTGGCGGATCTTGAGTATGTAGGCGCTGAAGTCCTGGGTGTTGGTGGCGATCAGGTCCTTGGCGGCTTCGACCCCGCCGTTCGTCCTTAAGGAACTGCGAGGAGGCGCGATAGAGGTCGTGACCGAATGCATAATCGGCGACCAGGAAATGAAACCGCTTGCCGGCGATGCGGTTCGCTTCCTTCAACCATTGTCCGATGGTGCGAACGTACATGGTGTTGTTGCCTTCGACGTGAAACAGATAACGATTGCAGTTCTTGCCGCGCACTTCGTCGGAGTTGCCGCCGGTATTGAAATGAATGCGCTTCATTCGCGCCGCGACCTGCGCGATCGCCGCCACCGATGCCGAGTTGATCTCCCCGACCGAGGCGATCACCTGGTCGCGCTCGTAGAGTTTCTGCGCCTTGTTCACCGCCGTGGCGGGATTGACGCTGTCCTCGGCGATCAGTTCGATCTTTCTGCCGAGTACGCCGTCCGCCGCATTCGCTTCTTCCACCGCCAGCACCGCGCCGCGATAGCCGTACTCGCCGATCTGGCCGAGAAATCCCGTGCGCAGGCGTGAGATGGCCGACCCTGATGGCTTCGCTCTGCGCCCTGAGGATCGCCGGAAAACCGAGCGCGACGCTCGAGGCCAGCGCCACCGAGGCCCTGAGCGCGTCGCGTCGCGCGCGAGAGAAATTTTCTCCGGATCATCGTTTTCTTCCTCTGCCCGGCGGTAATCATTCTTTCGGTTCCGGTACCGATTCGAGGATCCTGTCGAGGATCGTATCGGTATCGATGCGTGCGGCTTCGGCCTCGAAGTTCAGCAGGATCCGGTGCCGCAGCGCCGGCAACGCCACTGCGCGCACGTCCTCGCAGGACACGTAGACGCGGTCATTCATCAGCGCGTGCACTTTCGCGCCCAGGATCAGTGCCTGGGTTCCACGCGGACTGGAACCGAAACGCACATACTTCCTGCTCATTTCGTGAGCCTGGGGCGATTCCGGGTGCGTCGCGAGCGTCACCCGGACCGCGTATTCCTGCACTGGCCGCGCCACCGGAATTGCGCGCGCGGTTTCGCGCATCTCCAGGATTTCGCCCTGCCGCAGCACTCGGCGCACGGCCGGTTCCTTCTGCCCGGTGGTGCGGTCGACGATCAGATGCAGCTGCTCCACGTTCGGGAAATCGAGCTTGAGTTTGAAGAAGAAGCGGTCCATCTGCGCCTCGGGCAGCGGATAGGTGCCTTCCATCTCGATCGGGTTCTGCGTTGCCAGCACGAAGAAGGGCTGGTCCAGCGCGTGGGTGCGGCCGGCAGCGGACACGCTGTTTTCCTGCATCGCTTCCAGCAACGCCGACTGGGTCTTGGGCGTGGCGCGGTTGATTTCGTCGGCCAACACCATGTTGGCGAAAATCGGCCCGTGCTGGAATTCGAAGGCCTTGCGGCCGGATTCGTCCTCGCGGACGATATTGGTGCCGATGATGTCGCCCGGCATCAGGTCGGGGGTGAACTGGATGCGCGAGAACTTCAGGTGCAGCACGTCCGCCATGGTCTGCACCAGCTTGGTCTTGCCCACGCCGGGGATGCCCTCCAGCAGCACGTGGCCGCGCGCCAGCAGGCAGGTCATCACCCCCGAGATGATGTCGTCGTTACCGACGATGACGAGCGAAATCTCGTCGCGGACAAGCTGGAACTGATCGCGAAAGGCCTGGATCTGGCGGTCGACAACTACGGTATTCATTTCTTCTCACTTTCATGCAGGTTCAGGAAATAGTCTTTGACGGCCTGTTTCTGGCGGATCGGTATGCGCTCGGAGCTCATCGCGTTCTCGCGGTCGAAGTTCGGGCGCGCGCGCACGTCCTCGAAGCCGAGCAGCGATTTCTGCACCTGGCTGGCGGAATAAAACCAGCCCTGGTCGGACTTCTCGTCGTCGCCGGCATCGTCGTCACGACGCTGGATGGCTTCGAGCTTGAGTTGCGCATCCAGGCGCCGGGTCGCCGCACCCTCCAGCGCCAAGGCCTCGGAATTGCCGGCGGCGCTGCCGCTCATGTTGCCGTCGCGGGCAGGTTCATCGTCATTTCTGCGCGTCACCGCACC
The DNA here is from genome assembly GCA_963695915.1 of uncultured beta proteobacterium. Taxonomy (GTDB): domain Bacteria; phylum Pseudomonadota; class Gammaproteobacteria; order Burkholderiales; family JACQAP01; genus JACQAP01. Next base: position 34,355 of record CAVOIO010000016.1, on the reverse strand, counting down.
CTGGCGAAACATGGTGCCGCCGCGGATGTCCGCATTGCCGGTATCAGGCGACGCGGTCGCATTGGGAGCGTTGTCGCTGGAATCGAACTGGCTCGCAGTCAGAGCGCTCCTCTGCGATGTGGGGATCATTGCATCCTGCATCCGCCGCTTGACCTCGGTTACGCGGCTCTGCACCTCGAGCTTCTGGTTCGCCTCCTGGAGGGCATTCACCACGCGGTCGAGCGCATCCTGGTCGACCCTGGCGTTGATGCTGCTCAGGTCGCGGCCGCCTTCCGCGAGTCGTTCCTCGATGCCACCGGCCAGGCCCTTTTCACTTTCTGATAGCGGCTGGGTCTCGTCCTTCTCCGGCGCACGCGCTTGCGGGTCGCCGGACTCGGTGCGCATTTGCCGCAGCAACGCCAGCGCCTCTTCATTGCGCCCGGCCCGAAGCGCTTCTGCGACCTTTTCGAAGCGCGGGTTTGCCCTCATGGCCTCGGCCAGTCTGACCAGCCCCTCGCGCGCAGCGGCGGCCTCCATGTTGGCCTGCTCGATCGCATCGCGCGCCTGCGCGGCTGCGCGTGCTTTCTCTTCCGCGCTAGCGTCGGCACGCTGCAATTCCTCGAGCGCGCGATCGAGTTTGTCGATCTCGGGGTCCTGAGGTGCGCCTTCGAGGAGTGCGCGCAGGTCCTGCGTATCACTGGCGGCGACCATTGCCGTAGTACCGGCGCCGTCCCATGAGTGCGATTGCCGCGGAGCAATCCAGGTAACCAACAGCAGGGCCGCACCCAGTCCGGCAACGGCATACACGCTGCGCGGCGGCCGGCCGGGGACGATCGCGCCGGGGTCGAGCCGGCGTGCAGTCGCGGCCGCACGGGTTATTTGCAGTTCCGCAAACAGGGATGGGTCGGGCGTGGAAACGAACCAGTAAGCGGACTTCAGTTCGTCCTTCAGCCGGGCGCGGGCATCCGCCTCCCCCGCGGCTTGCGCAAGCGTCACCTGCCGCAATGCACGCCACGAGAAGTAAGCTCCGAGCATCACTAATGCCGCAACAATCGCCGTCCGCGCGCCGGTTCCGACCGCCGAAATCGCTGAGCTCAACGCTACGCCCACAAACTGGAAGGCAATCAGGGAGAACAGGACGACGCAGGCACCGTAGGCAAACTCCTGGAGCGCCCGGCGCAACCACAGGCGGCGCTCGATGCTGCGCAGAACACTGAATATGACTTCGCTATCCTTCATGACCGGGGCGATTGTAACGCAGGCGGGAAGCCCCATGCGAGGCAAGCGCGCAGGCACCCGCCGGCAACGCGTTGGCGGGGTTGCTCCGCGCGATCTCAGGTAACATCTGGCGCAAAACGACGGAGGAGCAAGTGAAAGGGGCACTGCGACTCGCGGCGGTGTTGTTCGGCTGCACGTATGCATGCACCGGTGCTGCGCAGCAGCCGCACATCGTCTACATCCTCGCCGACGATCTCGGCTGGAAGGACGTGGGTTACCACGGCAGCCCGATCAGGACGCCCAACCTCGACAGGCTGGCGCAAGGCGGCGCACGCCTCGAAAAGTTTTATGCCCTTCCCTACTCGACCCAGACTCGCGCGGCGTTGATGACCGGCCGCTATCCGATGCGCTACGGCCTGCAGACGCTTTCCATCCTGCCGTGGAGCCGGTACGGATTGCCGGCCGATGAACGGATGTTGCCGCAGGCGCTGAAGGAAGCCGGCTACCGCACTGCGATGCTCGGAAAGTGGCAGCTCGGCCATTCGAAGAAAGAATTCTGGCCGACCCGGCGCGGTTTCGACTATTTCTACGGCAGCTTCAACGGCGAGATCGACTATTTCAGGAAGTTCAACAGGATCGGCGAGCCGGACTGGCACCGCAACGAACGGCAGGTGAAGGAAGCGGGCTACGTCACGACCCTGTTGGGCAGGGAGGCCGCCAACCTGATTTCCAGGCACGACGCGGCGACGCCATTGTTCCTCTACCTGTCCTTCAACGCGCCGCAAGTGCCGTTGCAGGCTCCGAAGGAATTTCTCGATATGTACGGGGACATTGCCGACGACACCCGCCGTGCCTACGCGGCGATGGTCACCGCACTCGACGACGCGATTGGAGTGCTGATTTCGGCGTTGGCGTCGAAAGGCATGACGGCGAATACGCTGATCGTCTTCCACAGCGACAACGGCGGGTCGCTGCCGAACAAGTATGCGACCGGCGATGGCGATGTAAGGAAACCCGCCGCCGACAACGGCCCCTTCCAGGGCGGCAAGGGCGGACTGCACGAAGGCTCGATGCGGGTGGCGGCGTTCGCCTCGTGGCCGGGTAGAATCCTGCCCGGTGTGGTCGCCGAACGCATCCACGTCACCGACATGTATCCGACTTTGCTGAAACTCGCGGGTGCGACGACCGAACAGACCCGGCGAATCGACGGCATCGATCAATGGGCCACCATAGCGGACGGCAAGCCGAGTGCGCGCAGGGAAATGCTGCTGGCAATGGAAGACAGCCGCGGTGCACTGCTTATCGAGAACTGGAAGCTCATCGTCTACTCACGTTTGCCGGTGCGCCATGAACTGTTCAATATCCAGGACGACCCGTCAGAGGAAGACAACCGCGCCGAGCGCGAACCGCAACGGATGCAGGAAATGCTGGCGCGCTTCAACGAGTACGCCTGGGAGATGGCGCCTTCGCTTTACCTGGAGGATGTGTTGAAAGCGAGAAAGTACGACGCCCCGATGTACTGGGGGGAGAACCCGGTAAGACCATAGCTTTTTCTTCCTCAACAAGAACAATCCATGCAAGCAATCAACATCGACGATCTGCGCAGCCGGGCACGCGGGCGTCTGCCGAAAGTGATCTTCGAGTTCATCGACGGCGGGGCCCAGGATGAGACCACCCTGCACGCCAACCGCGAGGATTTCCAGAAGTGGCGCTTCCGCACGCGGGTGCTGACCGACGTTTCCAGGCGCGACCAGTCGATCACCCTGTTCGGCCAGCACTGCGCCTCACCTTTGATCCTCGCGCCGACCGGACTCGCGGGACTGCTGTCGCGCCGCGGCGAGTTGGCCGCAGCCCGCGCCGCGGAGAAATACGGCGTGCCCTACTGCCTGTCCACGATGGCCACCTGCAGCATCGAGGAGATCACCACCGAGACTACCCAGCCGAAATGGTTCCAGCTCTACGTGCTGCGCGACCGGGGTCTCACCAAGGAGTTTATCGAACGGGCGCGCGCATCGCGCTGCACCGCGCTGGTCCTGACCGTGGACACCAAGGTGCAGGGGCCGCGCGAGCGCGACATGCGCAACGGTTTCACCGTGCCTCCGCGCTTCACCGTTGCGACGATCCTCGACTTCGCCCGCCATTTCTCCTGGCTCTTCGACGTGGGACTGGGTCCGCGCATCGCCTTCAGGAATTTCGAGGGTACCAAGGCTGCCGCTACCGACGCGGTCACCATCACCGAGTTCATCGCCGGGCAGTACGACCTGGCGGTGAACTGGCGCGACGTCGAGTGGTTCAAGTCGGCGTGGGGCGGTCCGGTCCTGCTCAAAGGCATCCTCAGCGTCGAGGATGCGAAGCTGGCCGTAGCGCATGGCGTGGACGGGGTGATCGTTTCGAATCATGGCGGGCGGCAACTCGAAGGCGCGGTATCCGCGGTGCATGCGTTGCCGGCGATCGCCGATGCTGTCGGAGACAGGCTTGAAGTGGTGCTCGACGGCGGCATTCGCCGTGGCGCCGACGTCGTGCGCGCCCGGGCGCTGGGTGCCAGGGCCTGCATGATCGGCCGCGCCTGGCTCTACGGATTGGCCTCCGAGGGCCAGGCGGGAGTCGAGCGCGCCCTTGAAATCCTGCGCGACGAGATCGACATCACGCTGACCCTGCTGGGGCGGCCTACGCTTGCCGATATCGATCGCGACGCGCTCGAGCGCGTCGGCTGAGACTCTCCAGGAATTGACGAACGCCGTCACCAACGCGGACCGACAGGGAAAGGCACGACAATTGCTCCGCCCAAACCGGAGAACCGAATTTCGCGGCCGCGGATAAATTCCGGTCGAAAATTCGGTATCCTTTTGACATCCGGATCAGCACAGCGACCGACCAACATGGCCTCGACCCTTTCGATCATTCATTCCACCTCTCACGAACCGCTCGGCATCGTCTCGGACGAGGAGTACCAGCGCTTCAAGGACCAACTGCTGGAGGAATTCCAGGAAGAGTGGCCGGACGCGATTGTGTCGATAGAGGACGACGAGGAACCTCACACCGAGGTGGATGGCGTCAGCGGACAGGCCGAGCGCGACGTGCGTGACCGTATCGAAGATATCGTCAACGAAGTGATCGACTCCGGCGACTGGCGGGATGAGGAGGAGGATCCTTATGAAGAGAAAGAGGAACTCGACGACGAGGAAGAGGAAGAAGACAAGTTCTGAGCGTCGTTTGCCCAAGTGGAAGAAATGGTGGGCCCGGCTGGATTTGAACCAGCGACCAAAGGATTATGAGTCCTCTGCTCTAACCAGCTGAGCTACAGGCCCCCCTGAAAGGACAAAAGCGGCAGAAAAAATGGCCGGGTGGTGAACCCGGCCATTCTATTTCCCGTTGCGGAAAATTGCCTAGTTATTGTCTAAGAAACTACGCAGGCGCTCGGAGCGCGACGGATGGCGCAGCTTTCGCAACGCCTTGGCTTCGATCTGGCGGATGCGCTCGCGGGTGACATCGAACTGCTTGCCGACTTCTTCCAGAGTGTGGTCGGTGTTCATCTCGATGCCAAAGCGCATGCGCAGCACCTTGGCTTCGCGCGGGGTGAGCGTGTCCAGCACTTCCTTGGTGGCATCGCGCAGGCTGGTGTAAACCGCGGCGTCCGAGGGCGCCATGGTGGCCTGGTCTTCGATGAAATCGCCCAGATGCGAATCGTCGTCGTCGCCGATCGGCGTTTCCATCGAAATCGGTTCTTTCGAGATCTTGAGGATCTTGCGGATCTTTTCCTCGGGCATCTCCATCTTCACCGCCAGTGTCGCCGGATCCGGTTCCTGTCCGGTTTCCTGCAGGATCTGGCGGGAAATCCGGTTCATCTTGTTGATGGTCTCGATCATGTGCACCGGAATGCGGATGGTGCGCGCCTGGTCGGCGATCGAGCGCGTGATCGCCTGGCGGATCCACCAGGTAGCATAAGTCGAGAACTTGTAGCCGCGACGGTATTCGAACTTGTCCACTGCCTTCATCAGGCCGATGTTGCCTTCCTGGATCAGGTCGAGGAACTGCAGTCCGCGGTTGGTGTACTTCTTCGCGATCGAAATCACCAGGCGCAGGTTGGCCTCGGTCATCTCGCGCTTGGCGCGGCGCGCCTTGGCCTCGCCGGTGGACATCTGGCGGTTGATTTCCTTCAGGTCCTTGACCGGGAGGCCGACGCGCTTTTGCAGGTCGATCAGCGCCTGTTGCTGCTCCAGGATCGCCGGCGCAAAACGGGCCAGCACCTCGCTGTAGGGCTTGCGCCCCGTCACTTCGCGCCCCACCCAGTTGAGATCCTCCTCGTTGCCGGGAAAGGTCTTGATGAAATAGGAACGCGGCATGGCGGACTTCTCCACGCACAACTCCATGATCGAACGCTCGTAAGAGCGCACTTCATCCACCAGCCTGCGCAGGCCATCGCACAATGCCTCGACCTGCTTCGCGGAAAAGCGGATCAGCATAAGCTCGGCCGAGATCTCTTCCTGCGTCTTCAGATAAGGACGGCTGCGCGAACCGTTCTTCGCCAGCGCCTTCATCATCTTGTTGTAGAGCACGCGAATTTTTGCGAAGCGCTCGCCGGCATCGGCTTTGAGCTTGAGCATGCTGGCGTTCTGTACGGCGGCGCCGTCTTCATCCTCTTCGCTTTCGGACTCGAGGTCCTCTTCCAGTTGCTCGTCGGTGACTTCCTCGGCCAGCGACTCCGCGGGCGCATTCGGGTCGACCAGGCCGTCCACCACTTCGTCGATCCGCATTTCCTCGCGATCGATCTTGTCCGAAAGGCTGAGGATTTCGGCGATCGTGGTCGGGCAGGCCGAAATAGCCTGGATCATGTGCTTCAGGCCGTCCTCGATGCGCTTGGCGATCTCGATTTCGCCCTCGCGCGTGAGCAGTTCGACCGAACCCATCTCGCGCATGTACATGCGCACCGGATCGGTGGTGCGACCGAACTCGGAATCGACGGTGGAAAGCGCCTGCTCCGCCTCCTCGACCACATCTTCATCGGGAACCACGGCCGGCGTGGCCTCGTTCATCAGCAACGTTTCGGCATCCGGCGCCTCGTCGTAGACCTGGATGCCCATGTCGTTGATCATGCTGATGATGTTTTCGATCTGCTCGGCATCCAGCATGTCGTCCGGGAGATGGTCATTGATCTCCGCGTAGGTGAGATAGCCGCGCTCCTTGCCGAGGACGATCAGGTTTTTCAGACGCATGCGCCTGGCTTCAGCATCGATGGGCTGCTGAGCCTGCGCCTGCTCCTTGACCTGCTCTTTGCGTCTTTCTCTTGCCATGTCGCTTAATCCTTTAGAAACAATTGCTTAATAAACGGCGAGCAAAAAAGAACCGCGCATTATACCGGACTCGCCTCGCGCGCTCACTCTGCCACCGTACGTTGCTGCAATAGCCGGAACTGTGTCTCATCCTCCGGCGTCCAGCGTTGGCGTTTGCTTTTCTCCAGCAGTAGCGTGATGCGCACATGGCGGAACCGCTCGGTGAGCCGCGCCCACGCGCCCGTAAATTCCGCCTCCAACGCTTCGTCCTCCATCCGTTCCCAGCGCAGGCTGCCGACTTCGATCTCGCGCGCCAGGGCTTCGAACTCACCGTCACGAAAATGTTCAGCCGCGCTGCGCAGGTCGGGGCGGCTGCGGCAGAGTTCAAGCAGCCGTTGGAGCAGCGCGAGTTCCGCCGGCGGCAACTCGATCGAGGCAAGATCAGCGTTGGCTTGAAGCTGGGTGGCATCTGCCAGCGCTGCAAGAGCGGGACGGGAAACCAGCATCTCGGAGAGCAGCCGGGTGAGCGAAGGCTTCACCGAAGCACGCCGCTCGGGGGCCCGTCCCCGCGCAACGACTTTGATCTCGAAACCGTGTTCGAGTTCGGACTGTGCGACACCAGCCAGTTCCGCGACTTGCTTGCGCAGCATCAGCGACAGCATCGGCGCGGCAATCTGTTTGACCAGCGGCTTGGCGTCCTGAAGGAACTTGGCCCTGCCCTCCGCGGTGCGCATGTCGACCCTTGATGCCAGTTGCTGCAACAGAAACTTCGACAGCGGCTGCGCCTGCTGCAACAGCGCTTCGAACGCCGCCTTGCCTTGGCTGCGCACGTAGCTGTCCGGATCGTCTTCGGCAGGCAGGAACAGGAAGCGTACCTGCTTGCCGTCCTGCAACTGCGCAAGGCTGTTCTCTAGCGCGCGCCAGGCGGCGCGGCGCCCGGCTTCGTCACCGTCGAAACAGTAGATTACGTCGTCGCTCTGCCGCAGCAACTTCTGCACCTGCCAGGGCGTGGTCGCCGTGCCGAGCGTGGCGACGGCGTAGCCGACGCCATACTGAGCGAGCGCTACCACATCCATGTAGCCCTCGACCACGATCACTTTTTTCGCGTCGCGGATAGCGGTTCTGGCCTGGAACAGGCCGTAAAGCTCGCGGCCCTTCTCGAACAGCGGCGTTTCCGGCGAGTTCAGATACTTGGGCTCGCCCTGATCGATGATGCGCCCGCCGAAGCCGATTATCACGCCGCGCTGACTGTGGATCGGAAACATGATTCGGTCGCGAAATCGGTCATAGCGCCGCCCTTGTTCGTTGACGATCACCAGCCCGGCTTCGCTCAGCGACTTCGACTGATAGTCGGGAAACACCGACTCCAGGTTCTGCCAGCTGTCGGGGGCGTAACCAAGCCAATAGCGGGCGGCGATTTCGCCACTCAGCCCGCGGCCCTTCAGATACGCCACCGCCCGTTCCGTGGCCTTGAGTTGCGCCTTGTAGTACTGCGCGGCCTTGAGCATGACCTCAGTGAGATCCTCGGCCACCTCGGCCATTTCCTGATGGCGCGCGTCGGGGGACTGCTCGGGCACGGTCATGCCGGCGCGACCGGCCAGTTCCTTGACCGCGTCGACAAAGCCCATGCCCTGGTACTCCATCAGAAAGCTGATCGCGGTACCGTGCGCGCCGCAACCGAAGCAGTGATAGAACTGCTTAGTGGGGCTCACCGTGAACGACGGGGATTTCTCGCTGTGGAAGGGGCAACGCGCGGCGTAATTGGATCCGGCCCGCTTGAGCGGCACGTAGGACTCGATCAAGTCCACGATATCCACCCGGTTGAGGAGGTCCTGGATGAAGGACTGTGGAATCATTTCGTCGGGATCGTCTCGGGCTCGGTTCCCCTGACAACCGGGGCCTGTCGCCGTCAGCGGAACTCCTCGGGGCTTTCGAAGAATTATAGGTTACTTTCCACGGATTACCGGGAAAGCGACGATCGCTGGAATCCGGCGATTTCGTATTATCTTTGAACTACTTACCCAATCAACATGGCCTCAACTTGTGCCAGCGCCTCTGCCGATTCGGCGTACTTCGGCCGCGCAAGTCGCGAGTCGACACTTAGCAGGAAGGGGCGCCAGCGCGCCCCGGCCAAGCCTTACCCCGACAATTTGGCTTTTACCAGTGCCGATACTTTTCCCATGTCGGCGCGACCGGCCAGTTGGGGTTTGAGCACAGCCATCACCTTGCCCATGTCCGCCATTCCCTTGGTGCCGCTCGACTGGATGGCGGCGGCAACCGCCGCAACGATTTCAGCATCGGACAGAGCCTGCGGCATGTAGGCCTGCAAAACCGACAACTCAATTTGCTCGACGTCGACCAGGTCCTGGCGCCCGCCCTTCTGGAACTGTTCGATCGAATCGCGTCGCTGCTTGATCATCTTCTCGATCACCGACGTCACGTCGGCATCGCTCATGTCCTTGCGCTCGTCCACCTCGCGCTGCTTGATCGCCGCGAGCAGCAGACGAATGGCCGACAAGCGCCGCGCATCCTTCGCGCGCATCGCGGTTTTCATGTCGTCTGTGATCCGGACCTTTAAAGACATGTGAAGGGTAAAGGGTGAATGCGTGAAGTTTAGAAGCGAAAAGGGTGAAGGTGTTAGCCTTCACCCTTCACTGTTTACCCTTCACAGGATTGCTCAATAGAGCTTGGGTGGAAGGAGTTGGTTGCGCAGGCGCTTGTGATGGCGCTTGATGGCAGCGGCGAGCTTGCGTTTGCGCTCGGCGGTGGGCTTCTCGTAGAATTCGCGCGCCCGCAGTTCGGTCAGCAGACCGGTCTTTTCCACCGTACGCTTGAAGCGGCGCATGGCCACTTCAAACGGCTCGTTTTCCTTGACTCGAATCGTCGGCATAGAAAGTGAATTAAGGCGGTCCTGAAAGTTGTCGTCCAAAATGAAGGGGCGCATTCTAGCAATAATCCCCTGATTTGCAAATACAACCAGGCGATCGGCCGACCTTGCGCCCGGTGCGGGTCGGTGCTCGCATACGCCTGTCGCGCCCGATCATTCACCTTTAACTCAATGCCTTATGCTGGTTCTTGGGATCGAAACCTCCTGCGATGAAACCGGGGTCGCCCTCTATGACACCGCGTCCGGGCTGCTCGGTCATACGATTTTCTCGCAGGCGGCGATGCACGCCGACTATGGTGGGGTGGTGCCGGAACTCGCGTCCCGCGATCACGTGCGCCGACTTTTGCCTTTGACCCGGCAGCTGCTGGAGCGTTGTGGGCGGCGGCTTACCGATATCGACGCGATCGCCTACACCCAGGGACCGGGGTTGGCAGGCGCGCTGCTGGTAGGCGCCGCCGTGGCGGCGAGCCTGGGCTATGCGCTTAACGTGCCGGTATTAGGACTGCACCATCTGGAAGGCCACCTGCTTTCGCCGCTGCTTGCCAGCCCCGCGCCGAGTATCCCGTTCATCGCGCTGCTTGTTTCCGGCGGCCACACACAATTGATGCGGGTAAACGCGGTGGGCGACTACCGCTTGCTCGGCGAGACGGTGGACGACGCCGCCGGCGAGGCGTTCGACAAGACGGCCAAGCTGTTGGGATTGCCCTACCCGGGCGGACCTGAGGTGTCGCAACTGGCTCAGTCCGGCAACCCCAGGCGCTTCAAGCTGCCGCGGCCGATGCTTGCCAGCGGCGATCTGAATTTCAGTTTTTCCGGATTGAAGACCGCGGTGCTGACGCTGGTGCGCGAGGCGGGTCCTGACAATCTCACCAAAGCCGACATTGCCGCATCGTTTCAGCAGGCAATCGTCGACGTCCTGGTCGCCAAGTCGGTCAGTGCCATCACCAGGGAAGGACTGGATCAACTGGTGGTCGCCGGCGGAGTCGGCGCCAATCGCCAGTTGCGCGAGGCGATGTCGGCGAAAGCTGAACGCGAGGGCTTCGAGGTGTTCTACCCGCCGCTGGATCTATGCACCGACAACGGGGCGATGATCGCTTTCGCCGGCGCACTGCGTCTCGCGACCGGCGCGCCTGCCGACACCGGATTCACAGTGCGGGCGCGCTGGGATCTGGAAGAACTCAAGAGTGTCTCGGGAGCCTGATCCTGCTCTTCATTCCCGGCGAGCAACCTTTCGATGTTGCCGCGGTGGCGCCATACCAGCAGAACCGCGATCACTAGCACCGCCCAGCTCATCGGCACCCGGCCGAGAAAGTGGAAAGCCGCAAGCGGAGACAAAGCCGCCGCGATAATCGCCGCCAGCGATGAATAGCGCGAGATCAGGGCAACCAACACCCACACGACCAAAAGCGTCAGCGCGATGCGCCAGTCGATCGCCAACAGAATGCCTGCCGCGGTGGCCACCCCTTTGCCGCCACGGAAATGGAAGTACAACGGGAACAAATGCCCAATAAATGCCGCGAGCGCCACCGCGGCGATCGCCGCTTCGCCGACATCGAACCGTGGCGCAATCTGCTGCGCCAGCCACAGCGCGGCCGCGCCCTTGGCCGCGTCACCTATCAGCGTCAGCACTGCCGCAGCCTTCTTGCCGGTGCGCAACACATTAGTCGCCCCCGGGTTGCCCGAGCCGTAGGTGTGCGGATCCGGCAGCCCGAAGAACCAACTCACCACTACCGCGAACGAAATGGAGCCGATGAGATAGGCGGCCAGGACGAACAGCGCGGAAGCCATCGGGTTCGGTTCTCCTTGGGTATCAACCGCGAGGATGATGTTTTGCGTGCAACTGCTTCAGGCGCTCGCGCGCGACGTGAGTGTAAATCTGCGTCGTGGAAATATCGGCATGGCCGAGCAGCAATTGCACCACGCGCAGATCGGCGCCGTGATTGAGCAGGTGGGTGGCGAACGCATGGCGCAAGCTGTGCGGCGAAATCAACTTGCTCAAGCCCGCCTTGGCGGCGTAGCGCCGGATCAGATGCCAAAACGCCTGTCGCGTCATCGAATCGCCGCGTGCGGTGACGAACAGCGCATCGGTGCGCTTGCCGTCGAGGATATGCGGGCGCGCCTGCGCAACATAGCGGCGGATCCACGCCAGCGCCTCCTCACCCAGCGGTACCAATCGCTCTTTCAATCCCTTGCCGACGATGCGCACCACGCCCATGTCCTGGCTTAGTTGCGCAACGCCCACGGACACCAGTTCGGAGACCCGCAATCCGCTGGCATACAGCACCTCCAGCATCGCTTTGTCGCGCAGACCCAGCGGCAATTCGACGTCCGGCGCAGCGAGCAGCCGTTCAATGTCTTCCTCGGTCAGGCTCTTGGGCAGGCTGCGGGGCAGTTTCGGCGCTTCCACCTGCAGCGTCGGATCGGCCGTGATCCTGCCTTCGCGCAACAGGAACTGGTAAAGACGCTTGAGGCTGGAAAGCAACCTCGCCGCGGAACGCGGCTTGGCATGGCGCTGGAACTGGTGGGCGAGATAGCCAAGAAGGTCGGCGCGTTCGGCAGTCATCAGCGTCTTGCCGCGTTCCGTCGCCAGCCACCCGGCGAACAGCCGCAGGTCGCGGCGGTAGCTTTCAAGGGTGTTGCGTGAAAGGCCGTCCTCGAGCCAGAGCGCGTCGCAGAATTCGTCCAGGAGACTGTCGTCCGCGGCCATCAGTAGGCGCCCGGATTCTCGTGATGCAACAACCAGCGCTTGATCTCGATCGGCGACCCGCGGCGGGTGTGCATGAAGCCGCCGATGCCGTTGCTGGCGATAACGCGGTGGCAGGGAATCAGGATCGGGATGCGGTTCGCGCCGCAGGCGCTGCCAACCGGCCGCGGCGCCGAACCGATGCGTTTGGCCACCTGCAGGTAGGACAACACCGTGCCGGACGGGATGGCATGCACCATCTGCCACACCTTGCGCTGGTACTCCGTGCCGTCATATTCGAATGGCAGGTCGAATTCGAAAATGGGATCCTTCAGGTACGCAGCAAGCTGCCGGCAGGCTTCCTTTGCGAACGGCGTCTGAGGCTTCAGCGTCGCCGCGCCGCGCGGCAGGTACTCGATATCGATCAGTCGCTCGCCAATATGGCGGATGCCGAGCACCGCGAACGGCGCCTGCATCTTCGCCTGATGAGATTCGAGCATCGGGTTCATCGGCTTGAAAACACCGGGGGAGACGGCGATTTGTGTTGGGCACCGGCATTGTAGCAACGATGGCGGCTGCAGGCCGCCGCGCGACTTGGCTATACTCTGCATTGCGCCCCATCCCACAACCGGCCCACGTGACCACAATCGATCCGTCCAAGGTCTCCACCTGCACCCTGGAGAGCATGCAGTTGCATGTGGGAGACCGGCTGCAACTGGAATTGCTGACCGACAGCACGCGCAGCCACTACTACACCACGCTGATCGGCTACGTTTCCGGTCACAGCGTGCTGGTGCGCACGCCGCAGGTGCAGAACCTGCCGATCCCGGTGCGCGAAGGCGAGCCGGTGCTGGTGCGAACTTTTTCCGGCCGTCACGCTTACACCTTCGAATCCCAAGTGGACCGCGTCTGCCGTACGCCGTTTCCGTACCTCCATCTTGCCTACCCCGCACAGGTCCAGCAGACGCTGATTCGCGGAGCGCTGCGGGTACGGGTAAACCTGACCGCCACGGCACTGAGTGCCGCAAAAGAGGGTGAGACATTGCCGTCGGCGTTGACGATCGCCGACCTGAGCATCTCGGGGGCGCTGCTGGAGGCGGACAGGAGTCTGGGCGAGGTGGGCGAGACGCTGGAACTCGCGTTCAAGTTCCTGGTGCAGCCGAACAATTACGAGGTGAAGCTGGCTACGCCGGTGGACATCAAGAGCGTGCGCAAGACCAGGAGGGAACGCAGACTGGACGAATTGTTCATCCATGGCGTGCGCTTCGCCAAACTGCGCTCAACCGAAGGCCTGCTGCTGCAAAGCTACATTCAGCAGGTGCTGCTCGACGACCGCTCGCGCGTGGTGTGAAAATTTCACCGCGCAAAAACTACGCAGCGCAGCGGTACTGCGATCCGTCAATGGCGGTCAACGGCCGCGTTTGACTTTTGTACCTCCGGAAACACTTACTGCGGGTCGGCAGGACCGCCTTCCAGTTTTTCGCGGATGCGCGCGGATTTGCCGGAACGGTCGCGCAGATAGTAAAGCTTGGCGCGACGTACGTCGCCGCGGCGTTTCAGCTCGATGCTGGCAATCAGCGGCGAGTAAGTCTGGAAAGTGCGCTCCACGCCTTCGCCCGAGGAAATCTTGCGCACGATAAACGAGGAGTTCAGGCCGCGATTGCGTTTTGCTACCACCACACCCTCGTAGGCCTGTACGCGCTTGCGGTCACCTTCGACCACGTTCACGTTGACCACCACCGTATCGCCGGGCGCAAAGTCGGGCACGTTTTTGCCCAGCCGGGAAATTTCTTCCTGTTCGATTGCTTTGATGAGGTTCATTTGATCAGCTCCTGCGTTTCGTTGCGTTCCGCCTTGTATTCTTCTAGCAGCGCCGCTTGATCGGCGCTCAGCTTCACCTTTGCCAGCAGATCCGGCCGCCGTACCCAGGTGCGCCCCAGCGACTGCTTCATGCGCCACTTGGTTATCTCGACATGATGCCCCGACAACAGCACCGCGGGAACCGGCTCGCCCTGGAACAGTTCCGGCCGCGTGTATTGCGGGAAATCGAGGAGGCCCTTTTCGAAGGAATCCTGCTGCGCCGACTCGGCGTCGTTCAGGACGCCCGGAATGCGCCGGATCAGCGCATCCATCAGCACCATCGCCGGAAATTCCCCGCCGGAAAGCACGTAATCCCCGATGGAGATCTGGTCCTGTACCTCGGCTTCCAGCAGCCGCTCGTCGACGCCTTCGTAGCGTCCCGCCAGCAATACCAGCCCTTCCAACTGCCCCAGTTCTTCTACGATCTTTTGCGTAAACGGCCTGCCCTGCGGAGACAGATAAATCGTTCGCGTACGCCTTACTCCGCAACTGAGCTGCCGCTGCCGTGCCGCCGCCAGGGCTTTCGACAAGGGCTGCGCCATCATCACCATGCCAGGACCGCCGCCGTAAGGGCGATCGTCAACGCTGCGATAGGCGTTGGTGCTGAAATCACGCGGATTCCACAGTACCAGTTCGTAGAACCCCTTGTCGCGCGCCCGCTGGGTTATGCCGCTGCCGGTAATGGCCTCGAACATTTCGGGAAACAGGGTGACGACGTCAAGGTGAATCATTGCCGCACGCTCAGTAATCGAGTTCCCAATCGACCGACATGCGCCCGCCGGCCAGGTCAACATTGAGGATCACGCTGTCGACAAACGGGACCAGCAGTTCCTTTTCACCCTCGAGCACCAAAACATTATTGGCGCCGGTTTCCAGCACCTTCGCCACGCGGCCAAGACGCTCGCCGCGCCGATTCAACACTTCCATGCCGAGAAGGTCGCTCCAGTAATACTCGCCTTCCCGGTTCTCGGGCAGCACGCGGCGCGGTATCGCCACCTCGGCGCCCTTCAGCGCCGCCGCCGCTTCGCGGCCGGTGCAGCCTTCAACCCTGGCAAGCACCATCGCGCCGTGCACCGCCGATTCGGCGATCCGGTGCCGCCGCCACTCGCCGTCCTTGGCCAACCACCACTCAGGGTAGCCCAGCAGACCATCGATTTCCTGGGTAAACGGCTGGACCTTGATCCAGCCCTTGACTCCGTGCGGGGCACTCACGCGCCCCATGACCACCATAGGCTCAGGATTTGGCCGATTCACTGAATTGCTTTACCAGGCGCACCGTCGTGTCCGACAGTTTGGCGCCTTTGCCTTGCCAGAACGCCACACGGTCCAGCTGGATGCGCAAGGACTCCTGGCCCTCGGGCGCTTTCGGATTGTAGAAACCGACGCGCTCGATGAAACGGCCGTCTCGGGCGAAGCGCGAGTCAGCCACTACCATGTTGAAGAATGGGCGCTTCCGGGCACCCCCGCGTGCAAGTCGAATCACTACCATGTCGTTCACCCTCAAAAGCGAAGGGCGCGATTTTACGCCGGTTATTCCGTGGTTTGCAAGCGAAGTTGGCCCCACTGCGCGGCTACGCCAAGCCCGGCAGGTGGCTGCAAGCGCCGGACCTCGAAAGCCCGAAAGACGATGCCCAGGGCTATTTCTCGGCTTCTCCGGCTTTGCCGGAATGGAACACCTGATCGAGAAAACTCACGATCACCTTGACCAATTCGTCTTCCTTGCCTTCGAAGAAATGCAAGGCGTCGGCGACGATGACCTGTTGCGAACCGGGTACCTTGTCGATTTGGCGCTTGCGTTCGTAAGCGCCGACCTGGGTGATCTCCCAGTCTTTGCTGCCAAACACATCCAGCACCGGAATCTTGATGCGGAACATCTCTTCCAGGCCGTTGATGATGCCGACGAACACCCAGGCCTTGACCGTAGTTTCGTCGGCCTTGATCAGATACTGGTTGGCCATGGTCGCGCCAAGACTGTGCGAAACGATGGCAACGTTGCCGTAGCCCTTCTCGCGAAGGAACCGAGCCGCCAGTTCGTAGCGATCCGCTCCGTCTGCATAGGTCGGAATGTAATCGCCAACTTTTGCGCCCGGCCCGAGCACCGGCAACTGGATCGAAAGCGAGGTGTAGCCGGCCTCCGCGAGCTTGACGCGCAAGGTGCCGTAGAGCTCGAAGTCCGGATTCCAGCCGCGCCCGTGACCGATGATGACAGCCCCGCGCGGTTTCTCGGCCACCGTGTACAACGTCAGGAACTCGTGACCGTTTTTCTGCTTCAGCCAGACCGGCTCGCCGATCAAGACCGCGGGCAGGATCTGGTCCGACCAGCGTTTCTCGCGCTCGTAGTCCATCGCCAGGACGCTGGAACAGCACGAGAGCAACATGACAACGGCTATCGACGCTCGATTCATCGTGTGGGTCCTTCTTTTGCGGGGACCGGCATTGTAACGGACCGCGTGTGTCCGTTAAGACCACCAGGAGACAGAGGAGGTTCCGGTGTTGAAGATAGGCACGGGAACGCAGGCGTGAAGCTAGCGCATCCCGGTAAATCCGCCTTTCATCCCCCGCATCATCTTCTGCAGCCCTCCCTTGCCCATCACTTTCATCATCTTCTGCATCTGCTCGAACTGGCCGAGCAGGCGGTTGACTTCCTGAATCGACACCCCGGCGCCGGCAGCGATGCGGCGCTTGCGGGAGGCCTTGATGATCTCGGGTTTGACTCGTTCCTGCGTTGTCATCGATTCGATGATGCCCACAGTGCGGCCTATCACGCGCTCGTCCATCGGCGCGCTCTGCGCGGCCTGCGCCAGTTGCGCGGGCAACTTGTCGATCAGCGCCGAGAGGCCGCCCATCTTCTTCATCTGCCGCATCTGGTTCTTGAAATCCTCGAGATCGAAACCCTTTCCAGACTTTACTTTCCTGGCAAGTTTTTCGGCTTCCTCGACGTCGACGTTCTTGCGCGCCTCCTCCACCAGTGCCAGCACGTCGCCCATGCCGAGGATGCGAGCGGCGAGCCGTTCGGGAAAGAACGGCTCCAAGCCGCTCGGCTTTTCCGATACGCCGACGAACTTGATCGGTCTGCCGGTCACCTGACGGACCGAAAGCGCCGCGCCGCCACGCGCGTCGCCGTCGAGCTTGGTGAGCACCACGCCCGTGAGCGGCAGCGCATCGGCAAAAGCCCTGGCCACGTTCACCGCGTCCTGGCCCTGCATCGAGTCAACCACGAACAGGGTTTCGACCGGATGGAGGACGGCGTGAAGCTGGCGGATCTCCCGCATCATTGCCTCGTCGATCGCCAGGCGCCCGGCCGTGTCCACGATCAATACGTCGTGATAGTGCTTGCGCGCGTAGTCGAGCGCTCCAGCGGCAATCTCCTCGGGTTTTTGCCCCGCCTCGGACGCAAACATTTCGACGCCAAGTTGGCGCGCCAGGATCGCAAGCTGCTCGATCGCGGCGGGTCTATGGACGTCGCAACTCGCCAGCAGTATTTTCTTTTTTTGCTCGCCGAGCAGCTTCGCAAGTTTGCCGGCGGTCGTGGTCTTGCCCGATCCCTGCAGGCCGGCCAGCAGGATCACCGCAGGAGGAACAACCGCAAGGTTGAGAGCGTCGTTGCGGCTGCCCATCAACTCTGTCAATTCGCGCTGCACCACGCCCACCAGCGCCTGTCCGGGCGTGAGGCTGCCGACCACCTCCTCGCCTACCGCCTTCTCCTTGACCCGCGCGATAAAATCCCTGACTACCGGAAGCGCGACGTCGGCCTCCAGCAGCGCAACGCGCACTTCGCGCAACGCGTCCTGGATATTGGCTTCGGTCAGGCGCGCCTGACCACGCAGGGTCTTGACGACACCGGCGAGTCGGCTGGTGAGGCTGTCGAGCATCCGAGATGTTCCTGAAATGTGGGGCAGATGGGGATAATGTAGACTGCGCAAGCCAAGTCCACATAACTTCTGGATGGGCGACATCTTACTTCATCTACTGGTGAGTCTCGGCTACGCCGCGCTTGCCTTATCCCTCTGGCGCGACGCGCTGCTGCCTTCACCGCCGCCGGGCGGGCAGTCGAGGGGACGCTGGGCGCATGCGGTGCTCGTTGTGCCATTGTCGCTGCACGCGTGGCTGCTTGCGCGCGCCGCGTTTGGGCCGGAGGGTCTTTATCTCGGAGTCGGCAATGCAGTTTCGGTGATCATCTGGCTGACGGTGCTGATCTACTGGGTCGGCAGTTTCTTCTACCGGCTCGAAGGTCTGCAGGTGCTGGTCGTGCCTGCCGCGGCGGCACTGTCCCTGCTGCCGCTCGTGCTGCCGCCGGCGCATCCGCTTGCAAATACGCAGTTCACCGCGTTCAAGGCGCACCTGGTCATTGCGCTGCTGGCGTACAGCCTGTTCACCATCGCGTCACTGCACGTGCTGATGATGGCGATGGTGGAACGCCGCCTGCACCGCGGAAACCTGCCGCGTTTCCTTCAGGGGCTGCCACCGCTGCTGACAATGGAGCAGTTGCTGTTTCGCATCATCGCCGCCGGCTTCGTGCTGCTCACGCTCACGCTGGGCAGCGGCATCCTTTTTTCGGAAGCCTTGTTTGGCAAGCCGATGTCATTCACCCACAAGACGGTCTTCGGCATCCTCTCCTGGATCATCTTCGCTGCGCTGCTCGCCGGGCGCGCACTCTACGGCTGGCGCGGGCGCGTGGCGATGCGCTGGACACTCGCGGGTTTCCTGTCGCTGGTGCTCGCCTACATCGGCAGCAAATTCGTGCTCGAAGTTCTGTTGCAACGCTGATCGGCGTCTGCCCTGTTAGCGGAGGTAATCGTGGAAGCGGCTGCCTTGACACTGTTTGTCCCGCTGCCGATACTAATTTCGAATTCTCGACAAAGTGGTGACCGCACTTGGACGAAATTCCACTCCATACCCTGCTGATTGCATTTGTAGTCCTGCTCGTCGTTTCCGCTTTTTTTTCCATTTCCGAAACCAGCATGATGGCGCTCAACCGTTACCGGTTGAGGCATCTCGCCAAGACCGGCCACCGCGGTGCCCGCCTCACTGCCCAGTTACTTTCCCGAACCGACCGTCTGCTCGGTGTGGTGCTTCTCGGCAACAACCTGGTCAATGCCGCGGCCGCAGCGCTGGTCACTGTCATTACCTTCAGATTGTTCGGCGAGAGCGAACTGGCACTCACGCTGGGAACGCTTGCGGTCACTTTTGCGATCCTGATCTTCAGCGAGATCACCCCCAAGGTGATGGGGGCGACCTACCCGGAACGCATCGCCTTTCCCGCGGCCTATGTGCTCTCGCCTCTGCTCAAGCTGGTTTATCCGATCGTCTGGTTCATCAACCTTTTTGTCAGAGGTCTGCTGTGGCTGCTGCGGCTGAAACCGCAGAACAGCCAGACGCACACGCTGAGCATGGAGGAATTGCGCACCTTGGTGCTGGAAGGCGCCAATTTCCTGCCGCAAAAGCACCAGAACATCCTCCTCAACCTGTTCGACCTCGAGTCGATCACCGTCGAGGACGCAATGACACCGCGCAACCAGATCGAAGCAGTCGACATCGAATCGACTCCCGACGAGATTCGCCGCCAGATTGCCACAAGCAACCATACGCGGCTGCCGGTCTATCGCGGGCGGTTGGACGACATCGTCGGAATCGTGCACGTGCGCAAGGTCCTGAACCTTTCCGAGGGTGAACAAATCAGCGCCGAAACTCTCAAGGACATCATGCGCGAATCGTATTTCATTCCCCTGGATACCCCTCTGCTCACCCAGCTGCAGAATTTCCAGGAACAAAAGGACCGGATGGCGCTGGTGGTGGACGAGTACGGGGAACTGAAGGGACTGCTTACGCTCGAGGACATCCTCGAGGAAATCATCGGCGAATTCACCACGCATTCTCCAATGCAAACCGCGCGCTTCCGCCGCATGGAAGACGGCAGCATCATCGTCGAGGGCGGCAGCATGCTGCGGGAACTGAACCGCAAGCTCGGCTACCGCTTTCCCCTCGACGGCCCCAAAACCCTGAACGGCCTGATTCTCGAGCACCTGCAGGACATCCCGGAGCCGGGGACCAGTCTGAAGTTGGCCGGATACCCGCTGGAGGTACTCCAGACCCAGGACAGGGTGGTCCGCTCGGTGCGCCTGCTACCACCCGAAAACGACAATTAATCATGACCATTAATCAAGGACTTCCGCCTTTACTTTAAGGAGCGCTGGGTGCATCATTCGGGTGTTTCCCACCGCTGGCTATTTAGATGGTTGCAGCAACGCTAGAAGGCACACTGTCCGGGCTCGGCCGCGCCATGGTGCAGCGTGGCCTCCTGCCGGAGCGCGACGCAGAGGCGATCCAGTCCCAGGCGAAAACCGCCGGGATCGGATTCGTCGAACAGCTCATCCTCGGCAAAAAACTCAAGGAGACCGAGGTCGCCGAATTTGCGGCGACCACGTTCGGTTTGCCTCTGCTCGACCTTGCCGCCCTCGACGCCGGGCAGATGCCTCTCAAGGCGGTGGATGACAAATTCCTGCAAAGCCGCCGCGCAGTGCCGCTGTTTCAGCGCGCCAACAAGCTGTACGTCGGGATGTCGGATCCGACCAACCGCGCCGTACTCGACGAACTGAAATTTCAGACCGGGCTGCAGATTGAGCCGATCGTCGTCGAGGACGTCAAGCTCGGCACGTTGTTACAAAAGCTTCACAAGGCCAACGAAACCTCGCTGCGGGACCGGGTGGGAGAGGAGGTCGGCGCCGATTTGCTCGCCGAGACCGCGCCCGAGGAGGGGCCACCGGCCGATGCCGCAAACGAGGTCGATGACACGCCGATCGTGCGTTACATCCAGAGAGTCCTTCTCGACGCGATCGGCAGCGGCGCCTCCGACGTCCACTTCGAGCCCTACGAAAAGTTCTACCGCATCCGTTACCGGATGGACGGCATTCTCTACGAAATCGCCCAGCCGCCGCTGTCTCTGAAGGAAAAGATCGCCTCGCGGATCAAAGTCATTTCGCGTCTGGACATAGCCGAAAAGCGCATTCCGCAGGACGGGCGGATGAAGATGATATTGGCCAAGAACCGCGCCATCGACTTTCGTGTCAGCACCCTGCCGACGCTGCACGGCGAAAAGATCGTCATGCGCATTCTCGATCCTTCGAGCGCTACGCTGGGCATCGAGGCGCTTGGCTACGAGCCGGATCAGAAGGAGGCGTTGCTGTGGGCGATCAAACGGCCCTACGGAATGATCCTGGTGACCGGGCCGACCGGTTCGGGCAAGACGGTGTCTCTGTACACCTGCCTGAATATGCTCAACGAGCCCGGCATCAACATCGCCACTGCCGAGGATCCGGCCGAAATCAATCTGGCGGGAATCAATCAGGTCAACGTCAACGACAAGGCCGGCCTGACTTTCGCGGCGGCGTTGAAGTCGTTCCTGCGCCAGGACCCGGATATCATCATGGTCGGCGAAATCCGTGATCTGGAAACAGCGGAAATTGCGGTGAAAGCGGCGCAGACCGGTCACCTGGTGCTTTCGACCCTGCACACCAACGACGCACCGACCACACTGACGCGACTGCTGAACATGGGGGTGGCCCCTTTCAACATCGCCAGTTCGGTGGTCCTGATCACAGCGCAGCGCCTGGCGCGGCGGCTTTGCAGGGAGTGCATGCAACCCGCGGACATTCCCAAGGAGGCGCTTCTGCGCGCGGGGTTCAAAAAGAACGATCTGGACGGCAGTTGGACAGCGTACAAGGCGGTCGGCTGCGAAGTCTGCAAGGGCACCGGCTACAAGGGCCGGGTCGGCATTTACCAAGTCATGAAAATCAGCGACGAATTGAACCGCATCATCATGACCAACGGCAACGCAATCGACATTGCCGAGCAGGCGCAGCGCGAGGGTATCCGCGACCTGCGGCAATCGGGATTGCTGAAGGTACGGCAGGGCATGACTTCGCTCGAGGAAGTCGAAGCCTGCACCAACGAATAACACTTGACGAGGTAACGCTATGGCTACGGCAGCGGGGGCAGTACGCGACAGGATCAAGGAATACACCTACCTATGGGAAGGCAAGGACAAATCCGGCCGGTTGATAAAAGGCGAGATGCGCGCCGGCGGCGAAGCAGTGGTCAATTCGGTGCTGCGCCGTCAGGGCGTCACCGTTCTGAAGATCAAGAGACAGAGGGCGGGGATGGGCGGCAGGGTCAGCGACAAGGACATCACGTTGTTCACCCGTCAGCTGGCGACGATGATGAAGTCGGGCGTGCCTTTGCTGCAGGCCTTCGATATCGTCGGCAAGGGACATTCCAATCCCGCGGTGGCCAGACTGCTGATGGACATCAAGAATGAAGTAGAAACCGGCAATAGCCTGAACGCCGCTTTCCGCAAGTATCCGCTGCAATTCGACGCGCTGTTCTGCAACCTGGTGGGCGCCGGCGAGCAGGCCGGTATTCTCGACAGCCTGCTCGACCGACTGGCGACTTATAAGGAAAAGATCCTCGCGATCAAGAGCAAGATCAAGGCGGCGCTGTTCTATCCGGTGTCGATCATCGTGGTGGCATTCATCATCACCGCGATCATCATGATTTTCGTGATTCCGGCGTTCAAGGATCTGTTTTCGAACTTCGGCGCCGACCTCCCCGCGCCCACACTGTTCGTAATGGCGATTTCGGACGTTTTCGTCCAATGGTGGTGGGCAATATTTGGCGGCGTGGGCTTCGGCGTATGGTTCTTCTTCTACACCTGGAAGCGCTCGGTGAAGATGCAAATGATAATGGACCGGCTGATCCTCAAGATCCCGGTTTTCGGACCGCTGGTCCGCAAAGCGACCATCGCACGCTGGACCCGCACGTTGTCCACTATGTTCGCGGCCGGCGTGCCGTTGGTGGAAGCGCTCGATTCAGTGGCCGGCGCCGCAGGCAACTACGTGTATTACGAGGCCACCAAGAAAATTCAGCAGGACGTCAGCACCGGCGTGAGCCTTACTAACTCCATGACCAACGTCAAGGTCTTTCCCAATATGGTCCTGCAAATGGTGTCGATCGGCGAGGAGTCGGGCGCGCTGGACGGGATGCTGAGCAAGGTCGCCGATTTTTTCGAGCAGGAAGTGGACGATGCAGTCGAGGCATTGTCCAGCCTGATGGAACCGATGATCATGGTGGTTCTGGGCGTGCTCATCGGCGGCATGGTCATCGCCATGTACCTGCCGATCTTCAAGATGGGCCAGGCCGTATAAGCAGCGCCCGCTTGGATCATGTTTGCGCCCGACGAGCTCGGGCGCTTCTTTTTTGTCAGCAACGCATCGTCGAAAAGCCTGATGAGCAACGTGCATGCGATGCCGGTAACAGTATGCACAACTGCAAACTTCGGTGCCGACTCTTCCGGTCCCAGCACAACACGATGGGCATACCCGAACACAAATGAATCATGGACTTCGTAGACATCATGAATGAACCGGTATTTGTGACCCTGGTCTGCATCCTGCTCGGACTGGTAGTCGGGAGTTTCCTTAACGTGGTCATCCACCGGCTGCCTAAAATGCTCGAGCGCGAATGGGACGCGCAGGCGGCTGATCTACTGGAACAGAAAGGCTCCACCGATGCAGCGACAAAGTTGAGAGGTGCGGACGCCACCGTGCGCTACAACCTGGTCATTCCGCCCTCGACCTGCCCGCGCTGCGGCCACCGCATCCGCGCCTGGGAAAACATTCCGATCCTGAGTTATATGTTTCTGCGTGCGCGTTGCTCAGCATGCAGGACGCCGATCAGCATCCGCTACCCGATCGTCGAGGCGCTCAGCGGCATCCTCTCCGGGTATATCGGTTGGCGCTTCGGTCTGACGCTGGCGTCGGTGGGCGCCTTGTTCCTGGCGTGGTCGTTGATCGCGCTCACGGTCATCGACATCGACACCCAGTTGCTGCCGGACGACATAACGCTGCCGCTGATCTGGCTCGGACTGCTGGTGAACCTGAATTCAACCTTCGTGTCGCTGCAGGGAGCGGTCATCGGCGCCGTTGCTGGCTACCTGTCGTTGTGGGCCGTGTACTGGCTGTTCAAGCTCGCCACCGGCAAGGAGGGCATGGGTTTCGGCGACTTCAAGTTGCTCGCAGCGGTCGGCGCGTGGCTTGGCTGGAAAATGTTACCCGTGGTGATCCTTCTCTCCTCCTTGGTGGGCGCGGTCGTTGGCATAGGCCTGATCGTTTTCGCCCGCCATGGACGCAACACGCCGATTCCGTTCGGGCCGTACATCGCCGCGGCGGGATTGATCGCTCTGTTCTGGGGCGAGACGATCAACCGGACCTACCTCCAGTTGTTCTGACAATGCCACTTGCCGTCGGTCTCACCGGAGGGATCGGCTCGGGGAAGACCACGGTTGCCGAACTGTTCGCTGAACTCGGTGCGGATGTGGTTGACACCGACGAAATCGCGCGTGCGCTGACCGGACCGGGCGAAGCGGCGACGGCTGAAATCGCACGTCGTTTCGGTCCGCAATATGTTACGGCAGATGGCGCCCTGGACCGCGCGCGGATGCGCAAACTTGCATTCGAGGATGCGCGGGCAAGAAAGGACCTGGAGTCCATCCTGCATCCGCTCATCCGGCGCGAAGCCGAGCGGCGGGTCGCCAATTCGACCGCACCCTACGTCATCCTGGTGGTACCGCTGTTGTTCGAATCCGGCGCTTATCAGAAGCTGGTGCGGCGCGTGTTGGTTGTGGACAGCGATCAGGCCACACGGATCGAGCGCGTCAGGCGACGCAACAAACTGCCATACGAAGAAATTCTGGCGATCATGGCCTCCCAGGTCGGTCAGGCCGAACGCCTGCGCCGCGCCGACGACGTGATCCGCAATGAGGGCGAACTTGCAATCCTGGAGCCGCAAGTCGCCACTTTGCATCGGAAATACCTGGATCTCGCCGCAGAAGGCGGCTAGCGGCAGCGCCGCATGCCGGCATGGCCGGAATGCGGTTTTCGTGCATTCAGCTTTATTATTACAGGCTTTTCGGGAATACTTGCCCTTACTCCGGCAGCCGCGCCCGCATTGTGATCAGCTACGAGTTCCCGCTAAACGAGAGGATTCGCACCCTGCTGCGCTTGGAGGATCTGTACAGGCGCGCCCACTATTTCGCCTCAAAAAGCGATCCGGAGGAACATCACGTCGCGCTGACGTCGCTGTTCGAGATCCTCGATATCGGCGGCCGTGCCGATCTCAAGTCCGACCTGATGCAGGAGCTGGAACGCCAGAAGCAACACCTCGATGCACTTCGCCACAATCCCGCCATTTCCCAGGAGGCACTGACATCGGTGCTTGCCGACATCGAGAAAGCGATTTCCGACATGTTTCTTTCAGCGGGGAAGACCGGTCAGGAGTTGCGCGAGAACGACTGGTTGATGAGCATAAAGCAGCGTTCCGCCATACCCGGCGGCGTGTGCCAGTTCGATCTGCCCTCGTATCATTTCTGGCTCAATCAAAGCGCCGAAACGCGCCGCCTCGACCTGGGCGAATGGCTCGCGCCCTTCCTGCCGATCCGCAACGGCGTGCAGATCGTCCTGAAATTGCTCCGGGAAAGCGGCAAAACCACCACCCAACTGGCGCATCAGGGAGTCTACCAGCAGACCATGGCGGGCCGGCTGGCGCAGTTGCTGCGCATCCGCGTGGACAGCGCATACGACTGCGTTCCGGAAATCAGCGCCAACAAGTACGCGCTCAATATTCGCTTCACCACTGCCATCGGTACGCAACGTCGCACCAGTTTAGACGATGTGAAATTCGAACTCACGTTCTGCAATCTTTGATGAATGCCTGACTGCGATGAACGCGGGGGCGAAAAAAACGCGCATGGTGAACTGCCCTAGGTGTGGGACCGCCACGCCGTGGAGTGAGGCCAACGCCTGCCGGCCGTTCTGTTCCGAGCGCTGCAAGCTGATCGACCTGGGCCAATGGGCCACAGAGGGCTACCGAATTCCGCACGAGGAAGCAGACACCGGCAAGTCCGAAGGCGAGGATAGTTAGCGGCGCCGCGAGTGGCCGCCTACCACGCGCCGCGGATCATGGCTACCCCGTGCGCACCGCGGATGCGCGCGCTATCCAGATCGGATAGTCGCATCCCGCCAAGCGCGAACACCGGCAGCGGGTGTCCACGTACAAGTTTGCCGAAGCGCTGCAGGCCGATCGCGGACACGTCTGGCTGACCGGGCTTTTCAAGTACTGGCCCGAGCACCGAGAAATCGACATCTAGGTCCGCAGCGCGCGCCAAGTCGGCCGCATCGTGACAGGAAGCGCCGCACCATTCGAATTGCGGCCGCCGCCGCGCTGCCATCAACCCTTTCGCGGGCAGATGTACGCCATCTGCACCGATGCGTCCGGCCAGTTGTTCATCGCCATTGACCAGGACAATGCCTCCCGATGCATGCACGCGCTGTGCGACGTTTGCGGCGAAAGCCTCGCGTGCCGGTCGTTCGAGTTTTCCTTCCCTGATCTGCACCAGGCGCAGCCCCTTCGCGAGCGCGTCGTCCAGCTGCGCAAGCGCGCGCTCGACCCCTGTTTCCCAGGCGTGGGTGATGGCGTAAACGATAGGCAGCGATAGCGCTTTCAGGACCGCCGCATTTGCCGGAAGCAACGGCGCGACCGACAACGCGCCGCAACGCTGCCAGACCAGCGCCTGCTCTTCGCGCGAATGCGGCTCGCCCTGCCATTTCGGCACTCGATGAAAGTGCAGGCGCACGGTCGCGTGCGGGTAGCTGTAAACGCGGGTAATCCAGGGATAGACCTGCTCAAGGTCAATGCCCAGCTCCTCGTGGAGTTCGCGCCTTAGCGCGTCGGCTACAGCCTCGCCGGCTTCGACCTTGCCCCCGGGAAACTCCCAGTAGCCGGCGTAGGCCTTTCCCTGTGGTCTTTGCGCCAGGAGAAAGCTTCCGTCGTCGCGCTCGATCACCGCGGCCGCAACGTCTACCACGCGTTCGGTCATGACGGAGGATGGAAAACCCCAAGTTAAGTCGAATGCGCGCCGCTCAGGATGGCTTGCGCCCGGTCCCGGCCTTGCCCTTGTGACGCCCCGTCCAGTCGCGCGCGAAATGCCATGCCACGCGCCCGCTGCGTGAACCGCGGGTGAGCGCCCATTGCAAGGCCTCGTTTGAGGCTTTCCCCCGATCGCGTTCACTCACTCCAAGTTGCCCGAGCCAGTAGTCCACGATCAGCAGATACTCGTCCTGATCGAAAGGATAGAAGGAAACCCACAGGCCAAAACGCTCGGACAGCGAAATTTTCTCCTCTACACTCTCGCCGGGATGGATTTCCTCGCCAAGATACTTCGTTTCGAGATTCTCCCGCATGTACTCCGGCATCAGGTGGCGGCGGTTCGAAGTTGCGTAGATCAGCAGATTCTCCGACGTCGCCGAGATCGAGCCGTCAAGGACCACTTTCAGCGCCTTGTAACCCGGTTCGTCGGCATCAAAGGACAGGTCGTCGCAGAACAGGATAAATTTGTACGGTGCATCGGCGACCAAGTCGACGATGTCCGGCAGATCCATCAGATCCTGTTTTTCCACCTCGATCAGGCGTAAGCCTTTCGAGCAGAATTTGTTGAGAACGGCCTTCACCAGGGACGACTTGCCTGTGCCGCGCGCGCCGGTGAGCAGCACGTCGTTCGCGGTCAACCCTTCGAGGAACTGCCTGGTATTCTGTTCAACCAGCCGGATCTGTTCGTCAATCCCCTGCAGGTCGGCGAGCCGGATCTTGTGCGGATGCGTCACCGGCTGCAGGAAACCGCGGCCGTTACGCTTGCGCCAGCGGTACGCCAGCGCGGCCTTCCAGTCCGGTGCCGGCGGTTTGGGCGGCAGTGCTGCCTCGAGGCGCTCCAGCACCTTTTCGGCGCGCTTGATCAGTTGATCGAGATCACTCATCGCTCAGCTGCGGTAGTCGGCGTTGATGCTCACGTAATCGTGCGAAAGGTCGCAGGTCCACACCGTGGCCGCCGAAGCCCCGCGGTTGAGCCCCACGCGCACCGTGATCTCCTGCTGTTTCATCACCCGTTTGCCATCTTCTTCGCGGTAATCCCGAGCACGGCTGCCGCACTGCACCACCATCACCTCGTTGAGGTACAGATTGACTTTGGCAACGTCAAGATCGTCGATGCCTGCGTAGCCAATCGCCGCAAGGATGCGGCCGAGATTGGGATCCGAAGCGAAGAACGCCGTCTTTACCAGCGGCGATTGGGCGATGGCGTAACCGATTTTGCGACATTCGGTCTCGTTGATTCCGCCTTCGACGCAGATGGTGATGAACTTGGTCGCGCCTTCACCGTCGCGCACCAGGGCCTGCGCCAGAAAGCCCGCCACTTCGGTCACCGCGTCGAGGAACAACTTGAATTCGTGCGAATCGGGGTTGACAATCTCCGGCACCCCCGACCGGCCGGTGCCCGCAAGAATGAAAGCGTCGTTGGTGGAGGTGTCGCCATCGACCGTCACGCAGTTGAAGGTGCGTTCCGCGGCGTATGCTGTCGCCTGCTGCAGCAGCGTCTGGTCAATCTCTGCATCGGTGGCCACGAAGCCCAGCATGGTTGCCATGTTTGGCCGGATCATCCCCGATCCCTTGGCGATACCCGTTACGGTCACGCCATGGCCGCCGATGTCGATGCGCTTCGAGTAAGCTTTCGGCACAGTGTCGGTGGTCATGATTGCCTGCGCGGCCTCCGCCCAGTTTGTCTCCGCAAGCGCGGCGACGCAGCGCGGCAACCCGGCGGCGATGCGCTCCACCGGAAGCGGCTCCATGATGACGCCGGTGGAAAACGGCAGCACCTGTTCCGTTGTGCAACCGAGTAGCGCGGCGACTTCGCTGCAGGTCCGCCTGGCACGCGCCAGACCATCCTCGCCAGTGCCGGCGTTCGCGCAGCCGGTATTGACGATGAGCGCCTGAATCGAGCCGGTCTGCAGATGCGCCTTTGCCACCGTGACCGGTGCGGCGCAGAAGCGATTGCGGGTAAACACGCCGGCCACCCGCGCCCCCTTGGACAGAGTCATCAGCATCAGGTCCTTGCGATTGGCCTTGCGAACACCGGCTTCGGCGATGCCAAGGCGCACGCCCTTCACCGGCAGCAACAGCGCTGGATCGGGGGCGGATAGATTTACTGCCATTTGCCGACTCCCGTCTGTCCGATCCCCGTATTTGACGGCGCGCCGCGGACGGTGGCTCGACCCTCGCGCATCCGCTTCGCTCAGCCGAGCTTACCGTGGCACTGCTTGTACTTCTTGCCGGACCCGCACGGGCAAGGGTCGTTGCGCCCGACCTTCTGGCCGCCGCGCACGAACGGCTGGACTTTGGTTTCCGCGTTTGCCCTTTCGAGCGCCTCGTCGTGATCGGCATGCTGGTACTGCACGTTCTTCAGCTCGACCTGTTCCTTCTCGGAAACGGCCTGCGCCTCCTCGGCGGTCCGAATCTTCACGGTCATCAGGATGCGGGTGACCTCGGTGCGCACGGCTTCGAGCATCAGCGAAAACAGGTCGAAAGCCTCGCGCTTGTACTCCTGTTTCGGATTCTTCTGCGCGTAGCCCCGCAGATGGATGCCCTGGCGCAAGTGATCCAGCGCGGCGAGGTGCTCGCGCCAGTGACTGTCCAGCCGGTCCAGCATGATCGCGCGTTCGTAGTGATGCACGGCTTCCGCATCCACGTTGCTGAACTTGTCCTCGTAATGCTTGTTGGCGGCTGCGATCATGCGGGCGCGCAGACTTTCCTCCTCGAGGCTGTCGTCCTGCTTCAACCACTGCTGCAACGGCAGTTCTAGGCCCAGTTCGCCGGCAAGCGTCCTCTCGAGGCCGGGAACGTCCCACTGCTCCTCAACGCTCTCCGGCGGAACATGCTGCGATATTAGCGATTCGACGGTGCCTTCGCGCATCGAGCGGATGGTTTCCGAGATGTCGGTGGCTTCGAGCAGCTCGTTGCGCTGCTGGTAGATCACCTTGCGTTGATCGTTGGAGACGTCATCGTATTCCAGCAGCTGTTTGCGGATGTCGAAATTGCGCGCTTCGACTTTGCGCTGCGCATTCTCGATCGCGCGCGTCACCCAGGGATGCTCGATCGCCTCGCCGTCGGGCATCTTCAGCCGGTCCATGATCGCGGCCACGCGGTCCGAGGCAAAGATGCGCAGCAGCGGATCCTCGAGGGACAGGTAGAAGCGGCTCGAGCCCGGGTCGCCCTGCCGGCCCGACCGTCCGCGCAACTGGTTGTCGACCCTCCGCGACTCGTGCCGCTCGGTGCCGATGATGTGCAAGCCGCCCGCACCCACCACTTGCTGATGCAGATTCTGCCAGCGGTCGCGCATTTCGGCGACACGCTTTTCCTTGTCCTGATCCGCAAGGCCGACGTCATTGCGGACCTTGTTGATCTCGGGTTCAGGGTTTCCTCCCAGCACGATGTCGGTTCCGCGGCCAGCCATATTGGTGGCGATGGTGACCATCTTGGGCCGGCCGGCCTGCGCGATGATCTCCGCTTCGCGCGCGTGCTGCTTGGCATTAAGTACCTGGTGCGGTAGCTTGGCTTTTTCGAGTTGCGTGGCCAGCAGTTCCGAGTTCTCGATCGAAGTGGTCCCGACCAGAACCGGCTGGCCGCGCTGGTAACAGTCCTGGATGTCATTGATCACCGCCTGGTACTTTTCGCGCGTGGTCCGGTATACCTGGTCCATGCGGTCTTCGCGGATCATCGGCATGTGGGTGGGGATGATCGTCGTTTCCAGCCCGTAGATCTGCTGGAACTCGTAGGCTTCCGTGTCGGCGGTTCCAGTCATGCCTGCCAGCTTGCTGTACATCCGGAAATAATTCTGGTACGTGATCGAGGCGAGCGTCTGATTTTCGCGTTGGACGCGCACGCCCTCTTTGGCCTCGATCGCCTGGTGCAGGCCATCGGACCAGCGCCGCCCGGGCGTCATTCGTCCGGTGAATTCATCGACGATTACGATCTCGTCGTTCTGCGCCACGTAGTGCTGGTCGCGATGGAACAGCGAGTGCGCCCGCAAGCCTGCATACAGATGGTGCATGAGGGCGATGTTGGCGGCGTCGTACAGGCTGCCGTTCTCGGGCAGAAGGCCGGCCTTGGTCAACAGATCTTCAGCGCGCTCGTGGCCGGCTTCGGTCAGAAGCACCTGATGCGCCTTTTCGTCCACGGTGAAATCGCCGGGGCCATTCTCCTCCTTGACCCGGGTAAGCTTGGGAACGATGTCATTCATGCGGAAATACAGGTCGGTGCTATCGTCCGCCTGGCCGGATATGATGAGCGGTGTTCTTGCTTCATCGATCAGGATCGAGTCGACCTCGTCGACGATCGCATAGGTCAGGCCCCGCTGCACCCGCTCGCTGGCCTGGAACACCATGTTATCGCGCAGGTAGTCGAAGCCGAACTCGCTGTTGGTGCCATAGGTGATGTCGGCGGCATAGGCCTGCTGCTTCAGTTCGTGCTCCATCTGCGACAGGTTGACGGCGACGCTCAAACCCAGGAATCGGTACACCCGGCCCATCCACTCGGCATCGCGGTTGGCCAGGTAGTCGTTGACAGTGACCACGTGCACGCCCTTGCCGGCAAGCGCGTTGAGATAGGCCGGCAGGGTTGCCACCAGCGTCTTGCCCTCGCCGGTACGCATCTCCGCGATCTTGCCGTTACGAAGCGCGATGCCTCCGAGCAACTGCACGTCGAAGTGGCGCATGTTGAGCACGCGCCGGCTGGCTTCGCGCGCAGTCGCAAACACATCCACGAGGAGATCGTCGAGCGTTTCGCCGTTCTGCACACGTTGCTTGAATGCATCGGTGCGTGCGCGCAGTTCGGCATCGCTCATTTCGCGCAAACCGGGTTCGAGCGCGTTGATCGCCTGCACGGCGTGCGCGTACTTGCGCAGCAGCCTGTCGTTGCGGCTACCGAATATTTTCTTGAGAGGGTTCGTGAACATTCAACAGAGCTTCCTCAAAGCAAGAGGGGTGGGGACACCTGCCCCCACCCCTCCGCTGAATTCGTCTTGCAGTTCGCTCAGCCCGGCACTTGAAGGAAGCGCGCGGGATTCTGTGGGGCTCCCCATTGACGCACTTCGAAATGCAGATGCGTTCCGGTCGATCGTCCGGTATTGCCGACCTCGGCAATCTTCTGACCGCGCAAAACCACGTCTCCAACCCTTGCAATCAGCTTGGACGCATGAGCATAGCGCGTGATCAGGTTGTTGCCATGATCCACTTCAATCATATTACCATACTGAGGATGCGGGCCTGAAAACACCACGACGCCGCCCGCAGCAGCAGTGACCGCCTCGCCTTCCTGCGCCATGAAGTCCATTCCTTCGTGGAAGGCATTCCATCCGGTGAACGGGTCGATGCGCCACCCGAAGTTCGAGGAGTACCAGCCGGTGTTGACCGGAAGCTGCGTCGGCAGCAACTGCTGTTTCGCACTGCACCAACGTCACCAACATTGATTCCAGGACACCGAGCTTGTCGGTTCGGTCATCGACCTGTTGTGCCAATCGGTCCATATTTTCGCCGGCGCGTGGTGGCGCAGTGTCCGCCATCCCGTCGAAGGAACTCTCGATGGGCGAGCTTGGCGAAAATATGGACCGATTGGCACAACAAGTCGATGACCGAACCGACAAGCTCGGTGTCCTGGAATCAATGTTGACGCTGGTGCATGCGAAACAGCAGTTGCTGCCGACGCAGCTTCCGGTCAACACCGGCTGGTACTCCTCGAACTTCGGGTGGCGCATCGACCCGTTCACCGGATGGAATGCCTTCCACGAAGGAATGGACTTCATGGCGCAGGAAGGCGAGGCGGTCACTGCTGCTGCGGGCGGCGTCGTGGTGTTTTCAGGCCCGCATCCTCAGTATGGTAATATGATTGAAGTGGATCATGGCAACAACCTGATCACGCGCTATGCTCATGCGTCCAAGCTGATTGCAAGGGTTGGAGACGTGGTTTTGCGCGGTCAGAAGATTGCCGAGGTCGGCAATACCGGACGATCGACCGGAACGCATCTGCATTTCGAAGTGCGTCAATGGGGAGCCCCACAGAATCCCGCGCGCTTCCTTCAAGTGCCGGGCTGAGCGAACTGCAAGACGAATTCAGCGGAGGGGTGGGGGCAGGTGTCCCCACCCCTCTTGCTTTGAGGAAGCTCTGTTGAATGTTCACGAACCCTCTCAAGAAAATATTCGGTAGCCGCAACGACAGGCTGCTGCGCAAGTACGCGCACGCCGTGCAGGCGATCAACGCGCTCGAACCCGGTTTGCGCGAAATGAGCGATGCCGAACTGCGCGCACGCACCGATGCATTCAAGCAACGTGTGCAGAACGGCGAAACGCTCGACGATCTCCTCGTGGATGTGTTTGCGACTGCGCGCGAAGCCAGCCGGCGCGTGCTCAACATGCGCCACTTCGACGTGCAGTTGCTCGGAGGCATCGCGCTTCATAACGGCAAGATCGCGGAGATGCGTACCGGCGAGGGCAAGACGCTGGTGGCAACCCTGCCGGCCTATCTCAACGCGCTTGCCGGCAAGGGCGTGCACGTGGTCACTGTCAACGACTACCTGGCCAACCGCGATGCCGAGTGGATGGGCCGGGTGTACCGATTCCTGGGTTTGAGCGTCGCCGTCAACCTGTCGCAGATGGAGCACGAACTGAAGCAGCAGGCCTATGCCGCCGACATCACCTATGGCACCAACAGCGAGTTCGGCTTCGACTACCTGCGCGATAACATGGTGTTCCAGGCCAGCGAGCGGGTGCAGCGGGGCCTGACCTATGCGATCGTCGACGAGGTCGACTCGATCCTGATCGATGAAGCAAGAACACCGCTCATCATATCCGGCCAGGCGGACGATAGCACCGACCTGTATTTCCGCATGAATGACATCGTTCCCAAGCTTACCCGGGTCAAGGAGGAGAATGGCCCCGGCGATTTCACCGTGGACGAAAAGGCGCATCAGGTGCTTCTGACCGAAGCCGGCCACGAGCGCGCTGAAGATCTGTTGACCAAGGCCGGCCTTCTGCCCGAGAACGGCAGCCTGTACGACGCCGCCAACATCGCCCTCATGCACCATCTGTATGCAGGCTTGCGGGCGCACTCGCTGTTCCATCGCGACCAGCACTACGTGGCGCAGAACGACGAGATCGTAATCGTCGATGAATTCACCGGACGAATGACGCCCGGTGGCGCTGGTCCGATGGCCTGCACCAGGCGATCGAGGCCAAAGAGGGCGTGCGCGTCCAACGCGAAAATCAGACGCTCGCCTCGATCATGTCAAGAATGATTTCCGGATGTACAGCAAGCTGGCAGGCATGACTGTGGTCGCCCACACGGAAGCCTACGAGTTCCAGCAGATCTACGGGCTGGAAACGACGATCATCCCCACCCACATGCCGATGATCCGCGAAGACCGCATGGACCAGGTATACCGGACCACGCGCGAAAAGTACCAGGCGGTGATCAATGACATCCAGGACTGTTACCAGCGCGGCCAGCCGGTTCTGGTCGGGACCACTTC
>CAVOIO010000015.1:0-189082 GCA_963695915.1 uncultured beta proteobacterium | reverse complement strand
AAATACCTTCCCTTCGGAAGATAGGACGTCTCGGCCCGTTGCCGTGGTGCCAACCCGGCGAAGAACATGAACGACGAGCAATATAGATCAAACGTAGACTTCGCTCTCAATTTGTAGGGACCTCTGAATTCCATTTTTGACTTTCCCGGACTGGACGGACTGGATAGCCACAAATGCATCCGCTACTTTATAAAATCAAGTGCTCTACCGCAAAGAGAAACTTCCGGATCCCATCGCCATGGATCCAAATGGTTTGATCTCATCCTCAAGCAGTTTTCATATTTTTTTCACAAAAAAAAAGGAGATAAAAGGCTTTGTCACTCAGGGAATCAAAATCGGATTTTCGTCGAGCCATTACCCGATGCCTATGAAGCGTTGAAGAAAGCCACAGCTTCTCAACCCGGATATTTCACCGTAAACGGCGTCTGGCACCATGTCGTGGAGCAATATGCGATTTCCATGTTTTCCAGGAGCGGCGGAGGCGGCTCCAGTATCCTGAAACCGTCGGGTGTTCTCAACCACCGGAAGTAAAAGTTGACTGGATGACCAATCACCCTGAAGTCAACCACCGTCGATCAGATTCTGGCCGATTACAAGGACCAGGGGCGCGCGGACATCATCGCGCCGATAGACCTCCTGTACCTTAGGAGCCGAGCCGAGCGTTCTTAAAGGCGCAAGCCAGTTTCTCAGACAGGTGCGTTACGTGTTTACCGAGGTTAGTGGGCGGCTTGTATGAAAACGACTTGAACCACAGAACACTTAGATAATATCTCGACTCGCAAGGCTTCTCACTTGCTTTTCTTTACATACGATGGGACAATGCCCTCTATATCCAAGATTTTGTTTTCGACAAATAAATTAACAACTTCCTGTACCAATCATCCCACATGAAAACCTTTCAAGATCCTTGCAACTCCCCCGCGACTCCAGGAGGGCGCAGATTTTGTCCCTGTTCTTCGTGTAGTTGGCGCTTGACGGTGATGATCTTCACATCGTACTTCTGAAAATCAAAGGCCTGCAGAATTTCAAACTCCGACCCTTCGGTATCCACGGATACAGTAGCTCAATGCGGTTTGCAGCGTCATGACTTGAAAGCAAGTCGGTGGAGGGATATTGTCTCCACCGGATATATCTTCCCCATCCTTCGTGCGACGAATCTGGCGCCCATCCTGGTTCGAGTACTCGGTGATTGTCGACAGCTCGCGGGATCGGGAGAATCTCGCTCCAAACTCCAGGACCCACGTGACTTGGTCCACACGCATCGCTTGTCGATCACACAGTTTCGGTTCGTCCTTAAGTCTTTATGCCAGCATATCGCCGGCTCCGCCAGAATTTCTTCGTTCCAGTCATAGCCTCTCTCGAGCAATAGCGTATTGCTTAACTCGACCCTGTTGGTAGCGCCAACTCGACAATGCTTCTCCTTCGATCTAGCGAGAACAGCACGAAAGTATCCTAAACACCTGCGCACTTGATTCCGCAACATCTTGCAGCACAAAATGAAGAAACGCGTGACCTTCCCCGGTCAATGTGTCCTGTTTGCCTCGATATTTGAGCAACACAGAAAACACTTCGGCTGGCATCGGCTGCATTTATGAGCTCACAATCGAACGTCTTGCCCAGTTGCTTGATCTTTCTCAAAAGGAAATTGCTCTTAACCATCGCTATGTCACGCAGTTGACGCGTCTGGTACCGAACCAAGAATTCCACCATCCTACAATGCCACCCTTGGCAGGCGAAATTCGAGGGAACCTCGTACGTTTGCACTCCATTCACCCGCGGGGCAGGAATGACAATTCATTGGAACGAACACGAAAAGTGTGTTTGAAAAATAAGACCGATCTAGAATGGGTTTGCGTAAAATCACTTGTGGCAAAAGGAGAGATTCAATGAATACACCTTCCACGTGGTTATTGGATTTTCAACGAAACGTGTACTTACAAACTGGAGAAGACGGAATAATCGAAAAAATTCTTGAATATATTCCTGAAAAAAGTACAAATGGTGCGTCGAGTTCGGTGCTGGATGGGCATAGAGTTGAGTAGGAATCTGATCGAATCCAAAGGATATCTGAGTCCTAATTGAGGCTAACAAGGAGGCAGATTTCGTGATTTGCAGAACAACTATTTACATCGTGATGATGTCGCTGTTAACAAGTTCGTCGGGTTCGCCGAAGAAGACAGTCTTGATCAGATACTGACCAATATATCTTTACCTCAGCTTCGATTTTTGTCCATCGACATTGATGGCAACGACTTCCACACATGGTAGTCGTTGCCATCAATGTCGATGGACAAAAAATCAAAGTCCTGAGGTAAAGATATATTGGTCAGTATCTGATCAAGACTGTCTTCTTCGGCGAACCCGACGAACTTGTTAACGGCGATGACATCATCACGATGTAAATAGTTGTTCTGCAAATCACGAAATCTGTCCTTGTTAGCCTCAATTAGGACTGCGGAGTATCCTTTGGATTCGATCAGATTCCTGACGTTACTCAAGTGTATGGCCATCCCAGGCACCAAACTCGACGCACCATTTATCTTTTTGGGAAGTATGTCAAGAATTTTTTCGATTATTCCGTCTTCTCCAGTTTGTGAGTACACGTTTCGTTGAAAATCCAATAACCACGTGGAAGGTGTATTCATTGAATCTCTCCTTTTGCCACAAGTGATTCGGTTACGCAAACCCATTCTTGATCGGTATTATTTTTCAAACACACTTTTCGTGTTCGTTCCAATGAATTGTCATTCCTGCCCCGCGGGTGAATGGAGTGCAAACGTACGAGGTTCCCCTCGAATTTCGCCTTCCAAGGGTGGCATTGTAGGATGGTGGAATTCTTGGTTGAATGAGACGCGGGTCAACTGTGTGGGATAGCGATGGCTAAAAGCAAATTCCTCTTGAGAAAGATCAAGCAGCTCGGCAGAAAACTCGACTTCGAGCTCATGGATTCCGCCGATCCAGCCGAAGTGTTTTCTGTGTTGCTCAAATATCGAGGCAAACAGGACACATTGACCCGGGAAGGTCACGCGTTTCTTCATTTTGTGCTGCAGAATATTGCGGAATCAAGTGCGCAGGTGTTTCAGGATCTTTTCGTGCTGTTCTCGCTAAATCAAAGGAGAGAAGCATTTTTTGTCGAGTTTGGCGCTACCGACGGGGTCGAGTTAAGCAATACGCTATTGCTCGAGAGAGGCTATGACTGGAACGAAATTCTGGCGGAGCCGGCGAAATGCTGGCATAAAGACTTAAGGACGAACCGAAACTGTGTGATCGACAAGCGATGCGTGTGGACCAAGAGTGGCGTGGTCCTGGAGTTCAACGAGGTCTCCGATCGCGAGCTGTCGACAATCACCGAGTACTCGAACCAGGATGGGCATTTCGTCGCACGAAGGATGGGGAAGATATATCCGGTGGAGACAATATCCCTCACCGACTTGCTTTCAAGTCATGACGCTCCGAACCGCATTGACTATCTATCCGTGGATACCGAAGGGTCGGAGTTTGAAATTCTGCAGGCCTTTGATTTTCAGAAGTACGATGTGAAGATCATCACCGTCGAGCACAACTACACGAAGAACAGGGACAAGATCTGCGCCCTCCTGGAGTCGCGGGGATTTGCGAGGGTCTTTGAAAGGTTTTCCATGTGGGATGATTGGTACAGGAAGTTGTAATTTATTTGTCGAAAACAAAATCTTGGATATAGAGGGCATCTCCCCATCCGTGCTTGTTCATGTAAAGAAAAGCAAGTGAGAAGCCTTGCGAGTCGAGATATTCTGTAAGTGTTCTGTGGTTCAAGTCGTTTTCATACAAGCCGCCCCGGCTGACCTCGGTAAACACGTAACGCACCTGTCTGAGAAACTGGCTTGCGCCTTTAAGAACGCTCGGCTCGGCTCCCTGAGTGTCAAGGTACAGGAGGTCTATCGGCGCAATGATGTCCGCGCGCCCCTGGTCCTTGTAATCGGCCACGATCTGATCGACGGTGGTTGACTTCAGGGTGATTGGTCGTGGGTCGAACTTTACTTCCGGGTGGACTGTAAGAACACCCGACGGTTTCAGGATACTGGAGCCGCCTCCGCCGCTGCCTGAAACATGGAAATCGCATATTGTCCCCACGACATCCATGCAGACGCCGTTTACGGTGAAATATCCGGGTTGAGAAGCTGTGGCTTTCTTCAACGCTTCATAGGCATCGGGTAATGGCTCGACGAAAATGCCGATTTTGATTCCCTGAGTGACAAAGCCTTTTATCTCCTTTCCGGAGTTTGCCCCAACCTGAAAAACTCCCTTGAGGATGAGATCAAACCATTTGGATAGATAGGCAATGGGATCCGGAAGTTTCTCTTTGCGGTAGAGGCGCTTGATTTTATAAAGTAGCGGATGCATTTGTCGGCTATCCAGTCCGTTCAGTCCAGGAATTCAAAAATGGAATTCGGAGGTTCCTACAAATTGAGAGCGAAGTCTACGTTTGATCTATATTGCTGAGTCGTTCATGTTCTTCGCCGGGTTGGCGCCCACGGCAACGGGCCAAGACGTCCTATCTTTGCAAAGGGAAGGTATTTGAGACAAAACTGGCTGATCCTCTCGCACGCTTTCAACATGGACGGACGTGCGGCGAGCCACACCATTACCGACAAGATCCCCCATCTGCTCGGTACCGGAATCAAACCGATCGTCATCAGCGCGCCAACCGGGAGGCGCGATGAGGTGCTGCCGCATTACCAGGTGCCTGCGATAGCCCCATCCGGCCTTCGCTTCGATTTGCGCCACGTGCTGCGCATGCGGTTCGGAAGCGGCTGGAAATACAAGATCTCCCGGGGCTGATGAACCTTCTCCTGATCCCGCCGCTGGTGCTGGAGCGATTGTTCATTCACCTGGAAAGCCAATGGTCCTGGTTCGTCCTCGCTTATTTCACGGGCGCGCGGCTTATCCGGGCCGGGAAGGTGGATCTCATTTACTCGACGGGTGGAGCGAACTCGGCGCATTACGCCGGGTATTTGCTTGCAAGACGCTTCGGCATCCCCTGGATGGTCGAGATCCACGATCCGATGATCCATGAGAACTGGAAGCGTTCGCGGATGGCTTACGCCTGGGCCGGATATCTGGAGAAGCTGATTTGCCGCTATGCGAACATAGCCATCTGGTTCACCGAGAAGGCTCTGGAACGCGCGAGAGCACGCAATCCGGAACTGGGTGACCGGGGCCACGCCATCATCCCCGGAGCGGAGCGTCCCGACTTTGGTGATGCCCGCTACGCACGCCGCGAATTCATGTCCATTGCACATTTCGGTTCGCTTTCCGCAACGCGAAATCTGGAAGCATTTCTCAGGGGATTTCAGCAGTTCCTGGACCAGCACCCAAAGGCGCGCGAAATGGTTCGCCTCGAAGTGTTTGGATCCGATCCGGACAACGTGAGCAAGGCGGCTTTGACGACATTTCCCTACAGGGACAACGTGGTCTTGCACGGCCGTCTGGAATACGATCCGGAGTCCGGCTTGTCGGGGAGGGACCGGGTTCTGCGGCACATGCGCACTTCAGATTGCTTGTTGCTCCTCCACGGGAAGGAACCCTTCTGCGAGGAGTACATTCCCTCCAAACTCTATGAGTACGCGTGGGCACGGCGTCCCATTCTGGCCATGACCTGGAAGAATCCCCAACTGGACGGACTGCTCGCCAAGGCGGGCCATGAAGTGGTTAACGCTGCTGACGCCGAGGGCGTGGCCCGCTGCCTGCAGAACTTGTACAAGACGATGGGCGAACAATGACCTCGTTGATACGATGGACGAGTTTCAATTTCCCGTCGGGAGTGCGGTGAAAGAAATTCTGAGACTCGTCGGTGCCCTCGATGGCAACCGGTGACCTGGTTCTGTTCTGCAAGAGTTACCGGCAGGACTTGCGGCGTGCGGTTCAATTGTGCCAGAGCGTAAAAGAATTCAATCGGGACTCGATCCCCTTCTATCTTTCCGTGCCGGAAGAGGATTTGGACGCGTTCGCGGAGTTGCTAAAAGGCCTGGACGTCGCTCTCGTCGCCGATCCGGAAATCGTGGCGAAAAAATCCCCGGATCACAATCGATCGCTTTGCGAAATTGCCAGGCGGCAAGGCCCAGCAGATCGTAAAAGCCGAGTTCTGGCGGTATGGCGCATTTGGGAACTATCTTTGCCTCGATAGTGACAGTTATTTCCTGCGCGACTTCCGCCGTGCGGACTTCATCTCTCCGGATGGACACCCGTATACGGTCATGCATGAAGCAAAGGAGTTGCTGCACTTTGCTGCGTTGAGCGGGATGTCGAAAATTGCGCGGGACCGGCAGCGGGAATGCGCGGAGATCATGGGCATTTTCGGCCGCAACGGGCGCTGCTTCGACTTTGGCCCGACGCCGGTGCTATGGAGCGGCCGCGTCTGGCGCGATCTAGACGAGAAATTTCTGGCGCCGAAAGGCCTGAGCATCATCGACGCGATCGATCTTCACTCCGGCGAATTGCGATGGTACGGGGAGGCCTTGCTGGCGTTCAAGAGCATCCCGTTGCTTCCGATCGAGCCGATATTCCGCTGCTACCACTATGAGGAACAGTATTATCTGTACCGGAAAATTGGCGAGAACGAGACTGCCGTCGCACGCAACTATCTTGGGGTGTGCATGCAATCCAACTGGGACAAGAAGCTGGATTTGACCCGAAAGTTCAGATTCAGCAAATTCAGACGCGCGGTCAAGCGGTTCCTTTTGCCGTAGCCCGCGATCGTTGCCGGTACCAATGTGGTGTGTGATTGACTTACGAGGAAGCGTTAATGGCTTTTCACCAGGGCTTTCGTCAATCGGGAGAGTTGACCTTCGTCGAGGCGGCGCGATGAGCGTTTCAGTCGTCGTCATCACGAAGAACGAAGCGGACGCCATCGAGCGCTGCCTTCGGTCCGTGGATTGGGCGGACGAAGTTGTTGTTCTCGACTCCGGCAGCACCGATAGGACGGTGGAGATATCGCGAGAGCTGGGCGCCCGGGTAAGCGTGACCGCAGACTGGCCGGGGTTCGGTCCGCAGAAGAATCGCGCGCTGGAGCAGGCCACCGGCGACTGGGTGCTGTCGCTGGACGCGGACGAGTGGGTGACGCCGGATCTGCGGGACGAGATCCTGAACGTCATTTCTCGGCCGGATGGGGCCATCGCGTTCCGCGTCCCGCGTCTGTCGAGCTTCTGCGGACGATTCATGCGTCATTCGGGATGGTGGCCGGACTATGTCACCCGGCTTTTCCGGCGCGGCGCCGCGAGGTTCAGCGGCGATGTCGTGCACGAACGCGTGATCGTCGAGGGCAAAATCGGCACGCTGCGCGAGCCGATCGTGCACGAGACGTTCGTCGATCTGGACGAGCTGCTGCAGAAGATGAACAACTATTCTTCGCTCGCGGCGCAGGAAATGCGCCATGGCGGCAGGAAGGCCGGGCTCGCTGGAGCCGTATTGCGGGGGCTGTGGGCATTCATACGCATCTTACTTTCTGCGTGGTGGGTTTCTCGACGGCCGCGAAGGCTTCATGCTTGCGGTGGCCACCGCCGAGGGGACGTACTACCGCTACGCGAAACTGATGCTGCTGGACAAGAAGTGACGCGGGATTACGAATCGTGAGTTCTGCGGCAGCGTTTCATCGCGGCGGGTTCGTGCTGGAGCAGGAGCCTGGGCGGGTTCTGGTGATCGTGACCAGGCGCATCGGTGATGTCCTGCTCAGCGTGCCGCTGGTCCGTTCGCTCAAGAGCGCCTGGCCGTCGGCACGCATCGACATGCTGGTCTTCAAGGGCACCGAGGGGGTGCTGGCCGGAAATCCGGATCTCGACGAAGTGATCGTAGTGCCGGCTTCGCAGCAGGCCTTCGAGGCACTGCACCTTGCCCGGCGGCTATGGCGCCGCTACGACCTGGCGATCTCCACCTCTCCCAGCGATCGCCCGACCCTGTACGCGTGGATTGCCGGGAAGCGCCGCATCGGCGTCATGGCATCGGGCGCCAAGCACGCATGGAAGCGCGCCTTGCTGCACGTGACTGTCCCTTTCGACGATCTCGATACCCATACCGTGGTGCAGAACCTGTGGCTTGCCGATGTGCTCGGGCTGGCGCGCCGCTTCGAAATGCCAATGGGCCGGTCGGAAGAGGATGAGCGCCGCGTTGAAGGCATGTTCCCGGGATTCCGGAAAGCGCGATTTGCGGTGCTGCATCTGTTTCCAAAATTTACCTACAAGATGTGGGACCCGGTTCAGTGGCGCGAGCTGGCGGCATGGCTGAACGACCGGGGCATCATCGTCGTTCTCAGTGGCAGCAGTGATCCGCAGGAGTTAGGTTACGTAAACGAATTCGCAGACTTGCTCGGCCGCCGCTCAGAGAACCTGCACCCGCTGAACCTGGCGGGAAAGCTGAGCTTCTCGCAGCTCGCTGTTTTGCTGGAGCGGGCCGCGCTTTACGTGGGTCCGGATACCGTCACGACCCATCTTGCGGCCGCGGTCGGCGTGCCCACGGTGGCGTTGTTCGGGCCCTCGAATCCGGTCAAATGGGGTCCCTGGCCGCAGGGCTGCGATGCCGATCCTTCGCCCTACCGGTTTCGCGGCACACAGTTCGTCGGCAACGTCGCGCTGGTGCAGGGCGCCGGCCACTGCGTGCCGTGTCTGCTGGAAGGCTGTGCCCGTCACGAAGGCAGCGAGAGCGTGTGTCTGCAGATGCTGGCGGCCGGGACCGTGATCGAGGCGGCGGAAAATCTTCTCGACCAAACGTGAGTCCCGGCGTAGAAAGCCCTGTGCTCAAGCAACCAGCATGAACACGACCATCCAGGTTGTCGAGCCGACCCTCGAAAGCTACTCGGGTCACTGTCATAACCTGGTTTCCAGTTTTTGTCAGTCGGCCGCTGACCGGGAGATCCGGTTGTGGGCGGGCAAAGGAGCGGAGAACTTCGATTTCGGCCCGGGCGTGACCGTGCACCGTTACTTCAGTCGCAGGTTCAGGCTATTCCAATCGTTGTTCCTGTTCCGCCGGTTGCTGCGCGAATCGTTTCCGGTGTTCATCCCCACGGCGCGGCGCGCGGACCTGTCGCTGTTGAACCTCGCAGCGGGCGAACAGATCGCCAAGAACCGGGTATTTCTGTATTTCCACTGGGTCAGGGAGACCCCGGACAAGTTGCAATCCCTGCGCCGGATTGCCGCACGCCAGCCCAACCTCGTGATCCTGGGCACCACGGCGAGTGTTGTGGACGTATTCCGGCGTTGCGGCTTTGCATGCGTTTCGTTGCTGCCGTACCCGCCGCCGCAAGCCCAACGCCCTGGCGCCGCGATGTCTTTCCGCCGACTGCTTTACGCAGGCGCCGCTCGGCAGGACAAGGGTTTCCGACAGGTCGTTGACTTTGTAGAGTTCCTGGCGCGCAAGAAGGAAAAAATCCCGGTCACGATCCAGGTCTCCGCCGACCACTACGGCAAGTACGATACGGCCACGCGCGAGGACATCACCCGGCTGCGCGCGAGCGGGTATGCGCCGCTCGAATTGGCCGCGGAAACCCTTTCACCCGAAGCCTATGCCGCACTGTTCCCGGGCAGCATCTGCCTGCAGCTCTACGATCGCGCGGACTTCAGAGACCGGGTGAGCGGCGTGACGCTGGATGCGCTGGCCCACGGAGCTCCGATCGTCGCCACGGCAGGGTCATGGATGG
Organism: uncultured beta proteobacterium; assembly: GCA_963695915.1. Lineage (GTDB taxonomy): Bacteria > Pseudomonadota > Gammaproteobacteria > Burkholderiales > JACQAP01 > JACQAP01. The sequence goes on along the minus strand of CAVOIO010000015.1, from coordinate 179,418 downwards.
CGAAGTTGATCGAACCCTTCGGCGCCGGGGTCGCGATCGAAGAACCGACGCCCGAGAATCTCCATCGTGCCGTAACGCAAATCATTGACGGCTACACCGCTTTTCGGGACCGCGCATTCCAAGCGGGACAGGCACAGGCGCAGAAATCCTGGGACGTGCTGCTCGAAATGATTGAGTGATTGAATGATTGAAGAATCAATTAATCCTCAAATCCCTTAATCAGCCAATCACTATTTCATGCCACTCCAGCCTCATGCGCCTGCTGGTCGGCGTGGTAGCTCGAACGCACAAGCGGTCCACAAGCGGCGTGACGGAATCCCATTGCCAGCGCTTCCCGTTCGAACTGCCTGAAGCGCACCGGTTCGACGTAGCGCAGCACCGGCAGGTGCCCCCGGGTCGGTTGAAGGTACTGGCCGATGGTGAGCATCTCGACTTTGTGTTCGCGCAGGTCGCGCATCACTTGCAGTATTTCGTCGTCGGTCTCACCCAATCCCACCATCAGTCCGGACTTGGTGGGAATCTCCGGAAATCGCGCCTTGAAGTTTTTTAGAAGTTTCAGCGAATTGCGGTAGTCGGCGCCGGGGCGGACCTGCTTGTACAGCCGCGGCACGGTCTCGAGATTGTGGTTCATCACGTCCGGCGGGCAAACCGAGAGCCTGTCGAGCGCGACTTCGAGACGGCCGCGAAAGTCGGGTACCAGCACCTCGATTCGGGTCTGCGCGGAGTGGCTGCGTACCGCCCGGATGCAGTCGGCGAAATGTTGTGCGCCGCCGTCGCGCAGGTCGTCGCGGTCCACGCTGGTGATAACGACGTACCTGAGCTTCATCGCCGCGATGGTCTTCGCGAGGTTAAGCGGCTCCTCAGTGTTTGGAGCCAACGGCCGGCCGTGCGCGACGTCGCAGAACGGGCAGCGGCGCGTGCACAGATCGCCCAGGACCATGAAGGTGGCCGTGCCTTTGCCGAAGCACTCGCCGATGTTCGGGCACGAGGCCTCCTCGCACACGGTGTGCAGCTTGTGTTCGCGCAGCGCCTGCTTGACCTCGTAGAACTTCTGGCTGCCGGGCGACTTGACGCGGATCCAGTCCGGCTTCTTCAGTGGTGCGATCGGAATGATCTTGACCGGATTGCGTGCGGTCTTCTGCTCTCCGGTTTCGCGTCTTACAGTTTCGTCCATTGGGGAAGCCTGCTCAGATTCCGTTGGCCAGTTTGGCAAGAAGTTTTTCCGCGACCACTTCGATCTGCTCATCGATTCCCAGGTCGCGCAACTGGGTGACCTGCAGGCCTGGATAACCGCAGGGGTCGATCGCATGGAACGGCGACAGGTCCATGTCGACGTTCAGGCTCAGTCCGTGAAAGCAACAGCCGTTGCGCACGCGCAGACCCAGCGCCGCCACTTTTGCTCCGGCGACATACACGCCCGGCGCCTCGTCGCGGCCGTTTGCCTCCATCCCGTAATCCGCAAGCAATTCTATCACCGCGTTCTCCAACTTACGCACCAGCGCCCGCACTCCCAAACCGCGGCGGCGCAGGTCCAGAAGCGTGTACACGACGATCTGCCCCGGACCGTGATAAGTGATCTGCCCGCCGCGATCTACCTTGATGACGGGAATGCCGTTATCCGATCGCGGCAGATGCTGCGCTTTTCCATTGAGCCCGAGCGTATAGACCGGCGGGTGCTCGACCAGCCAGAGTTCGTCCGGGGTGACCGCGCTGCGTGCCGCGGTGAAACTCTGCATCGCGCGCCAGGTTGGTTCGTATTGTGTGAGCCGCAGGCGGCGCACTGTGAGGCGAGAGACGAGAGGCGAGAGGCGAGAAGAAGATTGACCTGCGCTCTCGCGCTTTTCCTCGTCACTCGCCCCTCGGCCCTCGTCCCTCATAACACCATGACCACCACGGATGATCGCACAGCTCCTGGTACAGCGCATCGAGCTGCACGCGCGAGGTGGCGCGCACCGTGCAGGTGACGCTGAGGTAGCTGTTCTTCTTGCTGGTGCGCATTTCCACCGTCGCCGGATCGAAGTCCGGCGCGTGGCGCCGCACGATCATCGACGATTGTCTGCACCAGCCGCGGCTCGCGCCTGCCCATGACCTTGATCGGGAAGTCGGTCGGATACTCGATGAGGCTCTCGCCTTCCATCATGCCTCAGGGGCGCGCATCACGCGCTCCTTGTAATCCTGGTATAGCCCATACACGCGCCTGAATAGCGGTCCGGGTATGCCGGTGCCGACGGTCTTGCCATCCAGCATGACAATCGCCAGCACTTCCTTGGTGGAAGAGGTGAGCCATGCTTCGTCCGCGCCGCGCAGATCGGACTCCGGAACAGTACGCACCTCGTGTTTGATGCCGTTGGCCTGCGCCAGTTCCAGCACCACGTCGTACGTGATGCCGGGCAGCATCAGATTGCTCTTCGGCGGCGCCAGCAGAATGCCGTCCTTGACCACGAAAATGTTGCTGGCCGCGCCTTCGGTCATGATGCCGTCGCGCAACAGTACGGTTTCGACGCAACCGACATCCACCGCGAGCTGCCGCAGCAGCACGTTGGGCAGCAGCGCAATCGCCTTGATGTCGCAGCGCAGCCAGCGGTTGTCGGCGGTCGTGATCGCGCCCACGCCCTTTTCCACTTGCTCCGGTGGCGGCGTGGACAAGTGCGTTGCTCATCATGAACACGGTCGGCGCCACGCCTCTGGGGAAAGCGTGATCGCGCTTGGCCACGCCGCGGGTGACGTGCAGATACAGCGACTGGTCCTCGAACTCGTTCAGTTCAATCAAACGGCGCACCAGCCGTGTCCATTCGGCGTCGTCATGGGGATTGACGAGCCGGATGCCGTCGAGGCTGGCCTGCAATCGCCGCAGATGTTCGGCGAGCCGGAACGGATGGCGTGAATACACCGGAATCACTTCGTACACGCCGTCGCCGAAGATGAAGCCGCGATCGAGCACCGGGATCCGGGCTTGTTCCATCGGCATGAATTCGCCGTTGAGGTAGATCATCTAGGAGAAGGTGAATGGTGAACAGTGAATGTTGAATGGTAAATCGCAAACCGGAAATCCGCTTTGAATCACTTGATCACCAATTCGCTGAAACGCCGCTTCTTATTACTGGAACATCAGCCGCAGACTGTGCCATCCGCGCAAGAACAGGTTGGCGATGCCGACGGTCTGAAGGGCGACGAGGGTGCGCTCGCCGAAGGGCTGGTCGTCGAAAGTCAGTCGGAGCGTTCCGACTCTATCCCCCGCGCGGATCGGCGCGATCAGCGGTTGCATGCTCTCCAGCCGGGCCTTGAGGCGGTCGGCAAACCCCCTCGGAATAGTGACGTAATAATCGTCTGTCAATCCCGCCTGCAATTGTTCGCTGTTTCCTTTCCAGACCGGCAGTTGATGCACCGGCTGGCCCCTGGCGTAGAGCTGCACGGTGTCGAAGGCCTCAAATCCGAAGTTGAGCAGTTTTTGCGCTTCCGCGGCCCGGCCGCCATCCGAACCGGCGTCGATCACCACGGCAATCAGGCGCCGGCCGTTGCGCTGCGCGGTGGCGATCATGCAGAAGCCCGCGCTCTCGGTATAGCCGGTCTTGAGGCCGTCCACGTAGGGATCACGCCCGAGCAGACGGTTGCGGTTGTACTGGGTGATGTCGTTGTGGCGGAACTCGCGCAACCGGTACATCGGAAAATACTGCGGAAATTCGCGGATGATCGCAGCCGACAACATCGCCAGATCGGTGGCCGTGGAGTATTGCTGCGCATGCGGCAGTCCCGGTCGCGTTGACGAAGTTCGAGTTTCTCAGTCCGAGGCGCGCAGCCTCGCGATTCATCTGCTCGACAAAGGCTTCTTCGCTTGCCGGCGATGCCTTCCGCCAGCGCGACGGACGCGTCATTGCCCGACTGCACGATCATGCCGTGCAGCAGTTCCTCGATCGCGATGGGCTTGCCCGGGTCCAGAAACATGCGCGAGCCAGGCGCGCGCCAGGCCTTTTCCGAGATCGTCACCGGCTGTGGCAGCGTGACGCGTTTCTGGCGCAAAGCGTCGAACACCACGTAGGCAGTCATCAACTTGGTAAGCGACGCCGGTTCGACGCGCTCGTCGGGATTCTTTGCGGCCAGGACCTGCTGGCTGAGCATGTCCACCAGCAGAAAGCGACTTGGAGGCGAGCGGTCGCGAGACGCGACAGCACCGTTCGACGGAGCCTGGGCTAAAGCCAGGGTGCTGCCGAACCAGACGAATAATGCGGCGAGAATTCTCATCATGCTGGAGCGAAACGGATTATATATCACGTCTCATCCCTCTCGCGGTTGCGCGGCGACATCGCCCTCTGGAACAATGCACGCGCTTTCGTGATGTCAGTTCGCAACTCAGATGACGAGTGGTTTCAGAACCGGACTCCCTCGCACCGTGTCGCGACCTGTCACTGATTGCCATCGTAGTGATTCCGCTAGCGGCGCCGGCGGCGGACGCAATCCGCGTGATCGATCCCTACGCCCGGGCCACGCTGCCCGGCCAGAAAGTGGGGGGCGTTTACATGGAGATCGTCAGCCCGCGCGACGCGCGGCTGACCGGGGTGTCCAGTCCGGTCGCTGGTGCCGCAGAAGTGCACTCGATGACGATGGACGGCGGCACCATGAGAATGCGCGCAGTCGAAGTCCTCGATCTGCCTGCGGGCACGCCGGTAAAACTGGCGCCCGGCGGTTTCCACGTGATGTTGTTCGATCTGAAGACGCCGCTGGTTGCCGGGCAGAAAGTGCCGCTTACGCTGGTGATCGAAGAGACCGGCAAGCGCGCGCACAAAATTACGGTACGCGCAATAGTGCGCGCGGGCGGCCATTAAGGCAGAAACCAGCGCTAGCCAAACCAGCACTTATCGCGGAGGACGCGGAGGACGCAGAGGAATGGGATAGTATAAAAAAGGCAAATGCAGTGTAGAGAGCACATCTTCAATTGGCGGATGCTCACTCGAGAGTCGAAACGTTCGGCCAGGTATGATGATCCACGAAGCAGTGCATCGTGCGCTCCTATCCACAATTCATTTTTCCTCGTTTTGTTTTTCCTTCCGCTATCGCCTCCTGGCGTCCTCCGTGGTGAGAGCTGGACGTTGAAGCCGGCGTCAGGGCACCTGCCCCAGTTGCGAACGGATGTCGCGAAGATGCGACGCGGTCTCGGGGTCCTTGATGCGCTTGAGCGCTTCTTCGATCTTGCCGTACAAGTGTGCGACGCCGGTACGCAGGGCCGAACGGAACTCGCTTGGGCTCGAGCGATCGAGGCGATACTGGCGCGCCACGTCCACCAGTGGCGACGACAGGCTGCGGCTCGACCACTGGGTGTGGCCGGCGAGGAGCGAGCCGGAATCCACGTCGCGGGACGCGATCGCGTTGGAACCCGAATCCGGATCGTTCGCTACGCCCGTGGCCACCAGCAACAACGTGACGTAATTGCGCTGCAATTCGCGCCGGTACAGCTCGATTGAAGGCCGTGGCGCCGCCAGTTCCCGGAACAGGCCGTCATTGAGGTCATAGAGCAGGTCGATGCCGACGTAGCCTTTGCCGCCGGAATCGAGCGCTTTGGCTTCGGCCATCCTCTGGAATACGGCACTGTCGAGCAACTGCCGCAGCAACTGCACATTGGATCCCTGCAGGATGTCCGCGCCACCGGTCGGGGACACGCGCATCAGTACTTCCGGATCCAGCAGCGCGCGCGGTGTTACGAACGCGCGATCCACCAGGAACTTGACCGCGGCCCGCTGCTGCGCAGACGGGGTCGGTTTGAACGGCGCGACCCCGCGCCCGGCCTGGTAGCGGGTTTCCTCGACGCCGCCGACCACCTTGGCTACGGCGGAGAGCTCGCGGTGGCGCTGCATGATCAGGGTCGCGTACATTTCCCGCAACCGTTCGTAATCGCCGCCCTTGCGGGTCGTGCCCGGGATCAGCAGGGGCATCACCCGGTCGATGTTGCGCAACCCCATGTCGGCGGCCTCGACCGGGTCGCCGCCGACCACGTTGGTGTTGACCTTGGGATCCAGCGTTGCCGCTTCATTCTCACCGCCGAAGCGCAGCATCGGGTCGTCGACCTGCTTCGACGCGAGTTTGTCCAGCATCGGCCACTCATCGTCGAAAGTCATGTCGGCGGAAAACTGGCGATAGCCCCATTCGATCGCGAAGTAGTCATAGGGGCCGAACTTGGGTAGCAGATAGGCTCCGTCGCCGGGCTGGGCGACATAATTCAATCGCGCATAGTCCATGATGGAAGCGGAAGTGCCCCATTTTTCGGTCCACTCGCGGCTGCGCAACTGCGCCACCGAATACGCCGAATGTCCCTTGAAATTGTGGCGCAGCCCCAGCGCGTGGCCGATTTCGTGCGCGACGATGTAGCGCAGCATGTCGCCGATGACGTCATCCGGCAGAGGCAGCTTCTGTGCACTCGGATTCAGCGGCGAGACCTGGGTGAAGTACCAGTTCTCGGCCAAGCGCAGCACGTCGTGCCAGAAGATGGCATGCGAAGAAATCACCTCGCCGCTGCGCGGGTCGACCACCGCAGGTCCCATCGCGTTCTGGCGGCCGCTGGGCGTCCAGCGGATCACGTTGTAGCGCACGTCCTCCGGATCCCAGTTCGGGTCCTGTTGTTCCGACGGCGCATCGCGGGCGATGATGGCATTGCGGAAACCCGCCTTTCTCGAACACCTGTTGCCAGTCCTCGATCCCGCGCTTGATGAATGGACGCCATTTGTCTGGCACTTCGCGGCTGATGAAAGAACGTGATCGGCTTGACCGGCTCGGACACTGTCGGCCCGCGGATCCTTCTTCTCCAGGCGGTAACGCTGGATGAAGGCGCGCTGCACCCTGCCGTGCTCGGCAGTGCCGTAGTCGTCGAACCAGGTCGCGAAGTAACCGACCCGCTCGTCCCAGTAGCGTCCCCGCATCGGCACCTCGGGCAGAAGCAGAATGCTGGTGTGAAAGATGAAGCCCAGCCCCGGCGCAATGCGCTCCTCGCCTTGACTCCGCCGACTTGCGCAACCGGTCGCGATCGGGGACCCAGGTCTGGTAGAAGCGGATGTCAATGTTGTGCGGGAACGCCTTGACGGTTTCGATGAAAGAGCGCTTCGGGTCCACTTGATCCATGCTGAAGTGCTGCATGAATTCCAGCGCGAAACCTTCCGGTACCTCGGTCGACGAACAAGGCCCGTGATGTCGATGACCGGAGCGCCGTCCGGGCCCTCGGTGATGATGTCGAATGCCCGGATGACGGTGCGCAGTGACGCCGATTCCACGCCGCGCTGCAGGTTGGGCATGTTCTGCGCCCAGATCTCGTAACGCACGTCCTCGAGATGGATCTTGTTGCCGCGCCGGACCCAGCGCACCACCCGGTTGTCCACCACGGAGCCCGGGGCAACGAAATCGCTCCCGGTCGAGAGTGCGGCGAACTCCGTGTTCACCAGCATGTCCCGGTTCAGCATCGGCTTCGGAATCTCGAACAGCACGTGGTCGCAGATCACGTGCACAGTGAACATTCCGCTGAGCGTTTCGACCTTCTGGTCCATTCCGGCGGGGCACGACGTGACCATGGTCGAGGTCATACCCAACGCCGGTCTGCATACCAGCGCCGCAAGGTAAACGGTTACGAGAACGAATAGTCTGAACATAGCCATGACACCTCTCGGGCGTACCGAAGCAAACTGCGAACCCAATTTTAGTGCACGTTGCGACGCCTCCACGATCGCAGCAATCACTATGTCGTTTCCGATTGATGCGATCCAGCCTTCGTCCACCCAGCCGCGCAACAGCGCGGCTGCACGAGGCGCGGCCTGCTCTTCGGGCAGCCACCGGCATAGCCCCGCACAGATTTCACCGAAACCGAGGTGATTGCGCATGGCATCCAGCGCCCAGGCTTCGTCGGCTTCGAGCGAACGGAAGTAAGGCGAGAGCTGCTTGCGCCAGATCGCCCAGCGCAACGGCTCGGTCAGGTTCTCCGGGGCGATACCGCGATCCGCATTCTTGAGTTCGTTCCAGACCGCGACGGCATTGGTCCGCAGTTCGATAACATGAACCGCCGGATGCGGGGTGAGACGCAGGCCGGCCCAGGCTTCGGCCGGCACCGCGGCAACGTCTTCGAACCGCAGCGCGGCGGTGTCCGCGGCATCGAAAGCCAGTCCCAACGTCCACTCGAACCGCGCCAGGTCGGCCAGTATTGGCTGCCCGGCATAGCGCGGCTCGTTGCGCAGGAAATCGGCAAGATGCCCGCCGAACCAGCGCACGTTGCGGAATATCGAGGGATGCGCATCGATGTAATCGCGGACGATGGCGTCGAAGATCTCGTCGCCGATGTAGGCCTTGAGGATTTCGTAGTCGGTGGCAAGCGCTTCCGCCAGCCGCAGCCGGTAGGCGTCGTAATAGATGTCGAGCCGGGTGCTGCGGAATGCGTCGTCGGCACCGGCGATGTCAGAGACAATCGCTCCGTCGCCCGCGAGCACGTAGGCCTGGAAGCGTGCCTGGGTGCCGGCGAGCGCGCTCATGCCGCGACCCTCGCCGCCAGCGTCTGCGCTGCGATCCGGCGCGCCTGTTCCAGTTCCGTGCACCAGATCCGCCAGCGGCGGAATGTGGTCGTCGCGCTCGATCATGGTGGCGACCTGCCCGAAGCGGCGCAGTGCCGCCTGGTAAAGCTCCCATACCGGGTCGATGATCGGCGCGTCGTGGGTGTCGATGATATGGGTGCCGCAATTGCTGTGGCCGGCAAGATGGAACTGCCGCACCCGCGCAGCCGGCACGCCGTTCAGAAAATCCTGCGCATCGAAGCCGTGGTTGTAGGCGCTGACGTAGATGTTGTTGATGTCGAGCAGGATCAGGCAATCGGCGCGCGCGCAGATCTCCGCAAGAAACTCCCACTCGCTCATCTCCGACTGGCGAAAGGTCACGTAAGTGGACACGTTTTCGAGGAGGATCTGCCGTCCCAGGAAATCCTGGACCTCGCGCACCCTCGCAGCGACGTGCCCGGCCGCTTCCTCGGTGTAGGGCAGCGGGAACAGGTCGTGCAGGTTTCGGCCGGCAACGCCGGTCCAGCACAGATGATCCGACACCCAAGCCGGCTCGACGCGTTGCGCCAGTTGCTTGAGCGCCTTGAGATATTCGCGATCCAGCGGATCGTGGCTTCCGATCGACAGCGACACCCCGTGCAGGACCATGGGAAATTCGGCGCGGATGCGATCCAGGTAATGCAGCGGCTTGCCGCCCGGCACCAGGTAATTTTCGGTCAGCGCCTCGAACCAGTCCACGTTGGGCCGGGACGCGAGGATGTCCTCGTAATGATCGGTGCGCAGGCCCAGTCCGAAGCCGAGCGCAGGTAGTGCAGTCATGGAGCGATGATGTGTCGAGTAAAAAACGGGGCATCCGCACCAATGGATGCGCCGCAGTGCTGGAGGCTCTGCATAAGTCCCGCATGCGCGACCGAGGCGATTCGGGTCGAGGGCAAGACGGCGAGGACGCCCTGTAGCCGGCCTACATAGGGAGGAGCCGACGCAGACACCGGCCCGAATCGCCAGGTCCCTCTAAAGAGTCGAAATGTCATTGGGTTGTGCCAAGTGCGGCGCCTGCGTTGTTACGCTCCTTGCTGGGGTTTCAGCCGCACCTGCGCAGCGACGCCTAGCAGTCCTCCGCGCCTGGTGCAACGCGCGTCGTCGGACTTATGCAGAGCATCCCTAGGTTCGGCCAAGTTTACGCCCTGCCCGAGACCTTCTGGCATTCTGCTGGCGTCAGCGTAACGAAACCGTGTCCCTTGCAGTCATTCTGGCGGCAGAAGCTGTTTGCCGACTTGCAGTCGCTCATGCCCTTGCGGGCATTTGCGCCTTCGCAATGCACTTTCGCGGATGTTCCGCCACCGCCGCCCATGCCTGTACAGCCTGTCATGAACAGAGCGGCAGCCGTTGCGGCGAGCGCCATACCGGCGAGTTTCTTGCCGTCCATGTGTGGTTTCCCCTGAGAAGTAATGGATCGACTTGCCCGGTTGCCGGCCCGCCGGCTGAGCAGGCCCGGCTCGGCGCGGACCGATGCCGCCGCGCGTACCGCATTGACAGTTACGTGGCGCCAGGGCGCCTGGATGTGTTCGCGGGCGGCCCAGGCAGAGCAAACGCCTCGGTGCACGGCAGGTGCGCGTGACGTGTGATTGCTCCAACCGAACCGAAAGAATCGGCGCACGTATTCGGTCAACCCACCTTGAACACCCATCCGAGGAAATCCTTGATGCTCCTGAAAAATATACAAAAACTAGGAATCAATGTTCTCCCTTTGATGCCCGGACTCGTCACGCAGGAAGGCGGACATCGTATTGACCTATCTTGGGGAAGGCCTTGAAAAGACACCGCCCGCGCACATATAGCGGGCTAGGGCGCCGGACGCCCGACCCAATCTAATTGCACAAGGAGACAGACATGACAAATTTGGCCCGATACAGCTACCCGCTTGACGAGACCTTCGACGATCTCTTCAAGGGTTTTTTCGTTCGCCCGATGACCTTCGAGAACCAGTCGCAGGTGCAATTCCGCATCGACGTCAAGGAAGACGATGGTGCCTATGTCGTCCAGGCCGAAATCCCGGGCGTGAAGAAGGAAGACATCAACGTCACCATCAACGGTAACCAGGTGGCGATCAGCGCCGAGGTGAAGCGCGAGCGCGAAGACAGGCAGGGCGAGAAAGTCCTGCGTTCCGAGCGCTACTACGGCAAGGTGTATCGTGCCTTCAGCCTGGCCCAGGACGTGGACGAAGCCTCCGCGCAGGCGAAGTACAACGAGGGCGTGCTGGAACTGAGGCTGCCGAAGAAGGCGGCAGTAACTTCGAAGAAACTCGCGATCCAGTAATGGTCGTGGTTCCCGGGCAAAGGCGGCTGCGGCCGCCTTTGTTTTTTCTCTGAGGACAGAATTTCCCGCGGTAGAATTCGCGCTCCACGACCAAGCGAGCGCACCATGCCCATTTCACCTACCGACGCCACGCACAAGGCACAGATCCTCGCCGAGGCGCTGCCCTACATCCGCCGCTTCCACGGCAAGACCATCGTGGTCAAGTACGGCGGCAACGCGATGACGGACGAGAAGCTGAAGCACTCGTTCGCGCGCGACGTGGTGTTGCTGAAGCTGGTCGGCATGGACCCGGTGGTGGTGCACGGCGGCGGGCCGCAGATCGACGAGATGCTCAAGCGCATCGGCAAGAAGGGCGAGTTCATCCAGGGCATGCGGGTCACCGACAGCGAGACCATGGACGTGGTCGAGATGGTGCTCGGCGGGCTGGTGAACAAGGACATCGTCAACCTGATCAACCAGCACGGCGGCCGCGCGATCGGGTTGACCGGCAAGGACGCGATCCTTCATCCGCGCCCGAAAGATGCTGGTGCAGAACGAGGACGACGCCGCCGAAATGCTGGATATCGGCCAGGTGGGCGAGATCCAGAGCATCGATCCGGAGGTGATCTCGCTGCTCGAGAGCCGCGAATTCATTCCGGTGGTGGCGCCGATCGGCGTGGGCGAAGACGGTCGAGTCCTACAACATCAATGCCGACCTCGTTGCCGGCAAGCTTGCCGAAGTACTGCGCGCGGAGAAGCTTATCCTGCTCACCAACACGCCTGGCGTGCTCGACAAGAACGGCAATCTGCTGACCGGGCTCACGCCCAAACAGGTGGACGGACTGTTCGCCGACGGCACCATCCACGGCGGCATGCTGCCGAAGATCGGCTCGGCGCTCGACGCCGCCAAGAGCGGGGTGAAGAGCGTGCACATCATCGACGGGCGGGTCGAGCACGCGCTGTTGCTGGAGGTGCTTACCGATCAGGGCGTGGGCACGCTGATCCGAAACCGGTAGTTGCAGTGCAATCCCGTTTCAGCGGCAGAACGTGGATCTTCGATCTGGATAACACGCTTCACGACGCCCGCCCGCACATCTTTCCGCACATCGACCGGTCGATGACTGCTTATCTTGCCGAGCACCTGAACCTCGGTGCGGAGGCCGCCAACGAACTGCGCCAGTTCTACTGGCGGCGTTACGGCGCCACACTGGTGGGGCTGATTCGCCATCACGGTATCGACCCGCATCATTTCCTGCGCGAGACTCACCACTTCCCTGAAATCGGCAACCTGGTGGTGGGCCGCCGCGAACTGCGATCGGTACTGCGGCGCCTGCCCGGGCGCAAGATCGTTTTCTCCAATGCCCCGTCGCATTACTCGCGGGCGATCCTGGCGGCGCTGGGCGTGGACGACCTGTTTGACGACGTGTTCTCGATCGAACGTACCCGCTTCCGGCCCAAGCCTGATGCGCATGGATTCCGCAGACTGCTGCGCACGCACCGGCTGCTGGCGTCGCGCTGCATCATGGTCGAAGACAGTTTGGAAAACCTGCGCACCGCCAAACGACTGGGAATGAAGACTGTCTGGGTCAATCAATCGAGCCGCGCGCCCGCTTGGGTGGACGCGAACGTCCGTCACATCATGCGGTTGCCGCGGCTGCTGCACCTGCTCTGAATCTTAAAGAACCACTCTTACCGCAGAGGGCGCAGAGGAGGCGGAGGAAGAGCAAGAGCAAAAATATGAGAATGCCGAAGTAGGTGTGGCTGCAGGAAACGCGGCTGGTAAGTTGATTTCGATTCGTCCTGTCCTCCTTTTCGGTTTGCCTCCGCGTCCTCTGCGTCCTCTGCGTCGTCCGCGGTTAGTGCTTGTCCTGAACGCGAACAAATGCCATCCGATCGTGTTAATTTCCCTGCCGATCGGGTAACCTTTCCCTTACTCATCCCAAGCCATCCCACCGCTCCATGCCGACCAAGCCGGGAGAACGCAAACGCCAGATCCTGCAGACCCTCGCGGCCATGCTCGAGGATCCCAAGGCAGAGAAGATCACCACCGCCGCGCTGGCCAAGCGACTGGACGTCTCCGAGGCGGCGCTGTACCGGCATTTCGCGAGCAAGGCGCAAATGTTCGAAGGCCTGATCGAGTTCATCGAGCAGACGCTGTTCGGGCTGGTCAACAAGATCACCGCGGAAGAAAAAAGCGGCCTGAAGCAGACTCGAGGCCGTGCTGACCCTGCTGCTCGGATTTGCCAAGAAAAACCCCGGAATGACGCGGGTGCTGATCGGCGAAGCGCTGGTGAACGAGGACGAACGCCTGCAGGCGCGCATCAACCAGTTGCACGACCGGCTCGAAGCCACGCTCAAGCAGGCATTGCGTTTTGCGCTTTCGGAAAAGGAAATCCCCGAAAGTCTGGATCCTACCGCGCAGGCGAATCTGATGCTGGCTTTCGTGGTGGGCCGCTGGCACCAGTTCGTGAAGAGCGGATTCAGGCGCGATCCGACCGAGTACTGGGCGGTGCAATGGCCAAGGATCGTGTGATGGACGACTTCACCGGCTCGACCGCATCGCGTGGGACATTGCGGTCGTTTTCGTCCTGATGTGCGCAGTATTTGCGCTGTCCGGTTGTGGTGCGTCGGACGACCAGTACGCGAAGGTATTGGTGGGCACGTGGGGTTCGCGGGAAGTGGCGCCGGACGACGTTATCGTCGAGACCCAGTTCACCCTGCTGCCCGGAGGCCGGGTCAATTGGCAGGGACAGGTGCGCCTGCTCGTTCCGCCGGATTTTTATTTGCGGCCGGACCGGCCCAATTTCGAAGTAAAGAACGGCCGGCTGATCTACTACTTCACCGCGAGCGGCAACTGGACGGTGCGCGAAGGCTACCTGCACACCAAGATCGAATCATTCCACGCTGACCAGCCTGATGCCGGTCGGTTTCGCGACGGCGTGGAAGCTCAAGGAAGTCACCAGCAAGGAGATGATCTACGTCTCCGCCGCCAACGGGCGGACACGGGTGGAATACCGACAGAGCGATTGAGTGATGGGGTGATCAAGCGATTGAGTTACTGAATCACCTGATCGCTAAATCGCCCAATTGCTAAATTCCTAACGATTCGTGGTGCAAGCCGCCGCGAGTCAGCGCTGGGCCGTGTCGCCGCCGCCACAGACCGCGCACTGGGAATCCTTCTTCAGCCGGACGCTGCGCCACTCCATCGTCAGCGCATCGAGCAGCAGCAGCCGCCCGGTCAGATCGCGGCCGATTCCCATCAGCAGTTTCAGCGCTTCCGCCGCCTGCATGGAACCGATAATGCCCACCAGCGGCGCGAACACGCCCATGACCGCGCATCGCATTTCCTCGACGTCGCCATTTTCCGGAAACAGGCAGTGATAACAGGGGCTGTCCTGTCGGCGCAAATCGAACACCGCGAGCTGCCCGTCGAAGCGCACGCCAGCGCCGGACACCAGCGGTTTCGCGAACTTCACGCAGGCGCGATTGATCGCGTGGCGGGTGGCGAAATTGTCAGTCGCATCGATGACCACGTCGGCGGACTGCACCAGTTGCTCAAGCCGCTTGCCGGCCACGCGTTCGGCGATCGCCTCGATTGAGACTTCGGGATTGATGCGGGCCAGAGTGGCGCGTGCGGAATCGACCTTTTTCCTGCCGATCGACTCGGTGAAATGCACGATCTGCCGCTGCAGGTTGGTGAGGTCCACCGCGTCGTGGTCGCAGATGGTGATGCGGCCCACGCCGCTGGCGGCGAGATAAAGCGACACCGGTGCGCCCAGTCCGCCGGCGCCGATCAGCAGCGCGTGCGCGCCGAGCAGCTTCTCCTGCCCGTCGATGCCGATCTCGGGCAGGAGAATGTGGCGGCTGTAACGCAGTAACTGGTTGTCGTTCATCGAGGGCAAGGAGTTTACGGCCATCTTAACGCGACAAGGCCCGCGCTGGGCGGGCCTTGTCATTCGACCGTTTGTTCGAATGGCAACTTATTTTTTGCTGAGGATCTGCAGGCCCTTCAGAAGGTTGAGCGCCTGATTGAGCTGGTAGTCGCTTTTCGACACGATATCCGGCGGGCCGTCGTCGGCGGCCTTCTCAGCGGCCTTGGGTGCCGGCACCGGTGCAGCCGACTGCGGCTGCGGCGCCGGCTGTTTGTTCTCGATGGCGCTGCCATCCGGGTTGGTCAAGTGGCGCTGCAGATCGGATTCACGCACCCTGATGGCGGCCTCACCCTCGGTCACGGTCGCCTCTTCCACCACGATGTCTGGCGTGATGCCCTTGGCCTGGATCGAGCGTCCGTTCGGCGTGAAGTAACGCGCCGTGGTGAGCTTGATCGCGGTGCCGTTTCCGAGCGGCAGGATGGTCTGCACCGAACCCTTGCCGAAGGTCTGCGTGCCCATCACCACCGCGCGTTTATGGTCCTGCAACGCCCCCGCCACGATCTCCGAAGCGGAAGCCGAGCCGCTGTTGACCAGCACCACCATCGGCAGCGTTTTCACTTCCTTGGGCAGCTTCTTCAGATAGTCGTCCTTGCTGCCGCGCAGGTAATACTCGGGCCTGCGCGAACAGCTTCATCTTGGCGTCTTCGGTGCGACCTTCGGTGTACACCACCAGCGCATCGCTGGGCAGGAACGCCGCGGAAACTGCCACTGCGCCGTTGAGCAGGCCACCCGGGTCGTTGCGCAGGTCCAGGATGATCCCCTTCATCGGTCCCTGGTTTTCCTTGAAAAGCTTGTCGATCGCCTTGGCCAGCGTCTCGGCGCTGTGTTCCTGGAACTGGGTGACGCGGAAGTATGCGTAGCCGGGCTCGAGCAGCTTCGACTTGACGCTCTGGATCTGGATGATCGCGCGGGTCAGCGTCACCACGCGCGGCTTGGCATCGCCCTTGCGAACGAAGGTCAGCGTGATCGGGGTGTCCGGCTTGCCGCGCATGCGCTTCACCGCGTCGTTCAGCGTCATGCCTTTCACATTGGTATCGTCGAGCTTGATGATCAGGTCGCCGGACTTCAATCCTGCGCGCCATGCGGGCGTGTCCTCGATCGGGGCGACTACTTTCACGAAGCCGTCTTCCATACCGACTTCGATACCCAGACCGCCGAACTCGCCCTGTGTGCCCACCTGCAGTTCGCGGAACGCCTCGGCATCCAGATAGGCCGAATGCGGGTCGAGGCCGGAGAGCATGCCGTTGATCGCCTCGGAAATGAGCCGCTTGTCGTCCACCGGCTCGACGTAGTCGTTCTTGATCCGGCCGAATACTTCGGTAAACGCGCGCAAATCCTCGATCGGCAGGGGACCGGTCCCCTTCTGCGCCACGGCGGAGAAGTTGAGGCTGATCAGCACACCGAGGATCGCACCCAGAACGATCAGGCCGACCTGCCGAAATCTGCTAGGCATCTATGCTTACTCCTTTGTACACAGGTAGTTGCCCCTCTCGTGAGCTACTTCAATGTCACCCAAGGCAGCGGGTCGAAGGGTTTTCCCTGATATCTGAGTTCGAAGTATAAACCTGAATCCGGGTTGCCGCCGCTGTTCCCGATGGCCGCAATGGTGTCGCCGGTCCTGGTCTCGTCGCCCACCTGCTTGAGCAACGCTTCGTTGTTGCCGTACAGGCTCATGTAGCCGTCGCCGTGATCCACGATCATGAGATTGCCGAAACCCCGCAGCCAGTCGGCATACACCACCCGGCCGCCGGCTATGGCCCTGACCTCCCGGCCCGGTTCGGCTGAGATGAACAAACCCTTCCAGGACAATCCGCTGTCCTCCCTTTGGCTTCCGAATCGGTTCACGAGTTCCCCGAGCACCGGCAGCCTCAACCTGCCTTTGAGCTTGCGGAACGCCCCTGATCCTGAATCCGCGCCCGGCAGCGCCTGGTTGGTGATGCGTTTGCCCGGTTTCTTGCGCGCGACTTCCTTGGCCAGGCGCTCGATCAGGCGCGTCAGGCGCTCCTCATCGCGTTTGAGCGTTGACAATTGCTTGCGGCTTTGGGCAATCTGGCCGGAAACACTGGGCGTAGACGTGCTGGCGCTCCGCCTTCTCCTTTTCCAATCGGTGTTTCTGGCGTGCCTCGTCGTTCTGCAGCGCCCGCAACTCGGAACTCTTGGCGCGGGTTTCATCGGCGAGTTTTTCGAGATTCGCCAGGTTGTACCGGAGGCTGGCCAGAAGTTCGGCGCGGGCGCGGGAAACGTAGCCCAGGTAGTGCAGTTGGCGCGCGATTTCGTTGGGATCCTCGCGATTGAGAACCAACTTGATCGCGTCCGACTGGCCGGTCACGTACTGTTCGTAGAGCAGTTTGCTCAGCGTGGCCTGCTCTGTGGCGATATCAGCTTCGACCGTGCGCGCCCGCGAACGCAACTTTGTCAGGGTGGCATTGACCTGGCTCCGCTGATCCGCGAGTTGATAGAGTTTGCGGTTGGTTTCGCTGACCGCCCGCTCGGATTCCCTGAGCGCGTCGCCTGCCTCGGCCTTCGACTCCTCGGACTCTGCGAGTTGTTTCTGCAGCGCCCCGATGCGGCCGCGTAGCTCCTCGAGTTCGTCCTTGGGCGCGGCCTGTGCCGGAGCAGCAACGGCTGCGAGCGCGAACAGCAGCGCCACGCCGGCTTCAGCAGCAAGAAAAGCGATTGATGCGGATCGTCGCACGCGCTCCGTGCTCAGGTTCCGGCGCGCGCCTGGGCGGCCACGGCAGCGGCGGCCTGTTTCGCCTTCTCCTGGTCGCCGAGGTAGTGGCTGGAGAGCGGCTTCAGGTGGTCGTCGAGTTCGTACACCAGCGGAATGCCGGTCGGAATGTTCAGGGCCACGATGTCCTTCTCCGACACGTTGTCGAGGTACTTCACCAGAGCGCGGATGGTGTTGCCGTGAGCAACGACGATCACGCGCTTGCCGGCTTGGACCTGCGGGGCTATTACATCGTTCCAGTACGGCAGGAAGCGGGCCACCGTGTCTTTGAGGCATTCGCTGAGCGGAATATCGCTTTCTTTCATGTCGCGATAGCGCGGGTCGTTGCGTGGGGAGCGCGGATCGCTGGGCGCAAGCGGCGGCGGTGCAACGTCGTAACTGCGGCGCCACACCAGGACCTGGTCGTCGCCGTATTGCGCCGCCATCTGGGTCTTGTTCAGCCCCTGCAGCGCGCCGTAGTGACGCTCATTGAGCCGCCAGGAGAACTGCTGCGGGATCCACATCAGGTCCAACTCATCGAGGACAATCCACATGGTGCGAATCGCGCGCTTGAGCACGGAGCCCAGAGCAAGGTCGAAACCGAGCCCGGCCTCCTTGAGCAACCGGCCGGCCTCGCGAGCCTCGAGCAGGCCCTTGTCCGACAGGTCCACATCGGTCCAGCCGGTAAAGCGGTTTTCCTTGTTCCACACGCTTTCGCCGTGGCGGAGCAGAACGATTTTCTTCATCCTCTGCGATAGACCTTGAAATTGAACTTGAATATCGGCGCACGGTAGCCGGCGCTTCGAAGTTAGAATTGTAGTATCGGCTTGGGGGCGTGTCGCACCGGTCTTGGCGTCTCGCTGATTTGTGGTTGCCGATGCGCTTGCGAATGCGATGATCGGATTGATGCAACCGTCGTGGTTGTGCGCCGCGCCCGCGATTCCGAGCATCCACTCTATGCTAGAGTACGAGATCCGGTACACCTATTTCCCTGAGCGTTGCGGCGGTTCCGCTGGAGCTGCAACAGCATTCTTTGTTCGCTCCCTTCGTCGAATTGGCGTTGTCGCGTCTGATGGTGCTTAACCGAGAGCAAATCGACGACAAGCTTGCCTTCAACGGACTGGTGATGCACTTTGCGCCGTCGGCGGATGTGGTAAATCGGCGGGCCATCCTGCTTGCGTTAAAAGGCGAACAGGAGGCGGCGCGGATCCAGTGGGATCTAGCGGAGGTAAATTGTCCGTCGGACCGTGCCGGGGTGATCCGGGTCATGGAATCCATGGCGGCGGGCGGTGAAAAGGGCATGGCGGATCTGATCCATTGCACAATGACGGGAAGCGCAAAGGAATCGCAGTGAAGTTCATTCAGGACAATATCTGGCTGGTGCTGACCGCGCTGGCGAGCGGCGGCGTTCTGGTCTGGCCATGGATCAGCCGGCGCCTGAGCGGCGCTTCCGAAGTCGGTCCCCTCGAGGCGGTGCAGATGATCAACCGCAAGAATGCGATGATGCTGGATGTACGCGAGCCAGGCGAATTCAGCTCCGGACACGCACCGAACGCGAAGAATGTACCGTTGGGCCAACTCGACAAGCGCATCGGTGAGATCGAAAAATTCAAGAGCAGACCGGTGGTCGTGACCTGCCAGACCGGCAGCCGCTCGCATGCCGCCACATCGGCGCTCAAGAAAGCCGGCTTCGGCGAGGTGGTGGTCTTGTCGGGCGGATTCGGAGCCTGGCAACAGGCCAATCTTCCGGTGGAAAAGTAGATGCCACGGATCAGCATGTACTGCACGGCCTGGTGTCCTTATTGCATTGCCGCGGAACGGCTGCTGACCACCAAAGGCGTTGTGGAGATTGAAAAAATTCTTGTCGACCTGGAGCCGGCGCGGCGCGCGGAAATGAGGCAGCGAAGCGGGCGCCGCACTGTACCGCAGATTTTCATCGACGACTTCCATGTCGGGGGCTTCGACGATCTTTCCGCACTGGACCATGCCGGAAAGCTCGAGCCGATGCTTGTCGGGGAGACCTCTGCAGCAGGCGGCCACGCCGACTGACCTGTCAACCAAGAGAACTCAAATCATGAACCAACAACTCACGCAGCCTGTCTTTACAATCGAGAAGCTGTTCGTCAAGGATCTGTCGCTGGAGGTGCCCAACGCGCCGCGCGTATATCTGGAGCGGGAGGCGCCGCAGGTCGAGATCCAGATGAACAACAGCGCCAACCCGATTGATGAGGGCTACTTCGAGGTCGTGTTGACGGTGACTGTGACCGCCAAGGTCGGCGACAAGATCATGTTCCTGGTAGAGGTGAGCCAGGGCGGAGTGTTTCAGATCCGCAACCTGCCGCAGACGGAACTCGAGCCGGTGCTCGGCATTACCTGCCCGAACATCCTTTACCCCTATGTACGCGAAGTGGTTTCCGACGCGGTGGTGCGCGCCGGTTTTCCGCCGGTGACGTTGAGCCCGGTGAATTTCGAAGCGATCTTCCAGGCTCGGCAGCAAGGCCAGACGCAGGCGCCCGAGGGCGCCACGCACTAGCCCGGATAAATCATGAAGACGCCCCGTGTGCGGATAATCGCCGGCGTGCCGTGTCTATGAGCAGGCTCTTGCGCAGTACAGTGTGTCGCGTCGGGATACGCGGGCGCTGGCGGCCCATTTCCGGCCATTTGTGGCATGCGTGCCTGGCCGATAGAGTGATCTATCAGCTGCGGCAGTCGAGCCGCAACTGTCTCGGAAGTCGACTCGCCATCATCCCGAGTAGCTCAAGATTTATCCAGGCTAGGCTTTTCGAACTGGCGAAATCGCTGCTGCGATGCAGTTTTGTGGCGGTGCTGCTCTGTTCCGGAGCTGCACGCGCCCTGGACTTCCGCTCGGTGGCCGACGCGGTGGCAATCCTTTACGACGCGCCGTCGACCAAAGCACAAAAACTCTTTGTGCTCTCGCGAGATTACCCGGTGGAGGTGGTGGTCAAGGTGGAGGGATGGACCAAGGTGCGCGATGACACCGGAGAATTTGCCTGGATAGAGAACCGCCAGTTGTCCGAGCGCCGCACGGTGCTTGTCAAATCCTCTGGCGCGGAGGCGCGCCAGTCCGCCAGCGATGCCGCTGCGCTGGCATTTACCGCCGAAAAAGGCGTAGTGCTCGAGTTTCTTCAACTCACCGCCGGCTGGGTCAAGGTGCGCCACCCGGACGGCGCGATCGGCTTCATAAAGGTAAGCCAGCTCTGGGGTGTATGAGAATCGCCATCCTCGGTGCCGGGGCGTGGGGAACGGCGCTCGGGATTACGCTTTCGTCGCGCCACGAAATCACGCTGTGGTGCCGCGATCCGCAACAGAGCGGCCAACTTTCTGTCGCGCGGGTCAACGCCCGCTATCTTCCAGGTGTGGCCATTCCCGGCGCAGTGAGTATCACCGCCGACGCCGACGCCGCGCTGAAATCATGCGAACTTGCCATCGTTGCCGTTCCCGCTGCCGCCCTGCGTGAGACGGCGCGACGCGTCGCGCGACCGAAACGCGCGTTGGACGTGGTCTGGTTGTGCAAAGGTTTCGAGAGCGGCAGCGCCAAATTTCCGCACCAGGTCGTCGGCGAGGAACTGGGGGAGCGCTTCCGTGTTGGGGCGCTCTCGGGACCGAGTTTCGCCGACGAGGTGGCGCGCGGCCTGCCGGCGGCGGTCACGCTGGCTTCGCGCGATGCCGAATTTGCCGCCGCCGCCGCGCGCGAGTTGCATACCGGGCGCCTGCGCGTGTATTCAAGCGACGATCTGGCCGGCGTCGAGACAGGTGGCGCGGTCAAGAACGTTATTGCTATTGCTGCCGGGATTTGCGACGGCCTCAAACTCGGTTCCAGCGCGCGCGCGGCGTTGATCACCCGCGGGCTGGCGGAAATGACCCGCCTCGGTCTGCGGCTCGGCGGACGGCTGGAGACGTTCATGGGACTGGCAGGTGCCGGCGACCTGATATTGACGGCGACCTCCGACCTGTCGCGAAACCGGCGGGTCGGCCTGGGACTCGCAGGTGGACGGCGACTGGCGGACATCCTGGTCGATCTCGGCCACGTCGCCGAAGGCGTTTTGAGCGCCCGCGAGGTGCTCCGGTTGGCGCGGGACCTGGATGTCGATATGCCTATTACCCGCGCGGTCTGCCGGGTCCTGGACGGCCACGCCACGACTCGCGATGCGGTGGAAGAACTGCTGCAGCGCGAGCCCAAGCCTGAAAGTGTGCGCTAACGGGTGGCGCCCATGAAGCCGTTCTGACGCCACGCCTCGTAGACCACCGCCGCCACCGCATTGGACAGGTTCAGACTGCGGCTGGTCGGCACCATCGGCAGCCGCAGCCGCCGTTGCGCTTCGAAGCCTGCACTTACCTCTTCCGGCAGCCCGCTCGTTTCCGGTCCGAAGACCAGCACGTCCCCTATTTGAAATCCGACCTGATCGTAACGGTTGGCAGCCTTGGTAGTGAACGCGAACCGGCGGCTTGAGGGAACGGTGGCGAGAAAAGCTTGCCAGCCCGGGTGTACCTGCACCCGCGCATATTCGTGGTAATCCAGCCCGGCGCGCTTCAGTTGACGGTCCTCCAGCCGGAATCCCAGCGGCTCGATTAGGTGCAGACGGCATCCGGTATTGGCGCACAGCCGGATGACGTTGCCGGTGTTGGGTGGGATTTCGGGCTGGTAAAGGACGATATCGAACATTTTGCTTGCGCTAGGTAACGGATTCAGTTTAATCTGCTAATTCAAGAGGCTGCAAGTACTACTTCAAGTGACCTTGAAAGTGCGAATCAGGGGAATCGCGAGCTGGAATGGGTAGACCGGAAAAAATCAGGCTGGGGGAGATTCTTCTTCAGCAGAAATTGCTTACCGAAGACCAGCTCAAGGCGGCGCTTGAGGCGCAAAAACGCAGCGGGCGCAAACTCGGCCGCATTTTTATCGACTCGGGCTTTCTGACCGAGGAGCAGATTGGCGGCGCGCTGGCGCGCCAGCTCCAGGTCCCGTTCATCGACCTCAAGCATTTCAATATCAAACCCGACGTCGCCACCAGGCTGCCGGAGACCTTGGCGCGGCGTTTCCGCGCCATCGCTCTCGAAGACACCGGCGCGTTCTTCCGGGTGGGCATGGCGGATCCGACAGATCTTTTCGGCTATGACGAAATCACCCGCGTGCTCAAGCGCGACATCCAGCTGGCGGTGGTGAGCGAGTCCCTGCTGCTGCAGACCATCGACCGGGTATACCGGCGCACCGAGGAGATCAGCGGGCTGGCGCAGGAACTCGGCGAGGAACTGGGCGACGCGATCGATTTCGCCGCGCTCGGCATTACCGCGGGGGTCGAGGATGCGCCGGTGGTCAAATTGCTGCAATCGGTATTCGAGGACGCAGTGCAGGTGCGCGCCTCGGACATCCACATCGAGCCTCAGGAAAAGAAGCTGTTGATCCGCTTCCGCATCGACGGCGTGCTGCACATTCAGGCGGAATCCGACCCGAAGATCGCGCCGGCGCTGGTACTGCGGCTGAAACTGATGTCGGGGCTGGACATCTCCGAGAAGAGGCTGCCGCAGGACGGACGCTTCAACGTCCGGGTCCGCAATGCCCAGATTGACGTGCGTATTTCGACCATGCCCACCCAGCACGGAGAATCCGCGGTGATGCGCCTGCTCAATCAGAGCGGCGGCCTGCTGGGACTGGAACGCCTCGGCATGCAGGAAGCGATGCTGGAAAAGCTGCGCCAGATCATTCACCGGCCCAGCGGCATGGTTCTGGTTACCGGCCCCACGGGCAGCGGCAAGACCACCACGCTGTACGCAGCGCTGGACGAACTCAATACGCCGGAACGCAAGATCATCACGGTCGAGGACCCGGTCGAGTACCGGCTGCCTGGAATCAACCAGGTGCAGATTCACGAGAAGATCGACCTGACTTTCGGGCGGGTGCTGCGCACTGCACTGCGCCAGGACCCGGACGTGATCCTGGTCGGCGAAATGCGCGACCAGGGTACGGTAGAAACCGGGCTGCGCGCGGCGATGACCGGACACATGGTGCTGTCCACCCTGCACACGAACGATGCGGTGAGCACGCCCATCCGGCTGTTGGACATGGGGGCGCCCCGCTACATGGTCGCCATGTCGCTGCAAGTGGTTGTGGCCCAGCGCCTGGTACGCATCATTTGCGAGAGCTGCGCGCAGTCCTACGAGCTGCTCGCAAGCGAGCATGAGTGGATGCGCAACCACATCGGCGCCGCGGCGGATGGACATACCTACCTCAAGGGGCACGGCTGTTCGCAATGCAACGGCACCGGCTACCTGGGCCGCACCGGGGTGTACGAAATGCTGGAGATGACGCGCCCGGTGGTCGAGGCCGCCAACCAATCCGAACCGGCGCGCTTCGTGGAGGCCGCGCGCGCCCAAATGCACGGACGGATGCTGACGGATCATGCGGTGGAATTGGTGATCAGCGGACGTACCACGGTCGAAGAGGCGATGCGCGTCAGCACGCAAATGGAAGACTGATGGCCCATTTTTCCTACAAGGGCAGAAATGCTTCCGGCGAGCTGGTGCAGGGCGTGGTCGAGGGCGCCGACAGTGCCGCGGTTGCGACACAGTTGTTCGCCACCGGGGTCACGCCCGTGGAGATCGGCGAGACCCAGCGCCGGCAGGCGGGCGGTTCGTTTGGCGCGTTGCAGCGGCTGACGCAGCGCCCGGTTGCCCACGAAGACTTGCTGCTGTTCAGCCGGCAGATGTACACGTTGCTTAAGGCCGGCGTGCCGATCATGCGCGCGCTCGCGGGCCTGCAGGAGTCCACTGGCAATCCGGCATTCGCGCGCGTGCTGCAGAACATTCGCGAGAACCTGGACAGTGGCCGTCCGCTGTCCGTGGCGCTGCAGCGGCAAAACGGCGTGTTTTCGCCGTTCTACGTCGCCATGGTTTACGTCGGCGAAACCACCGGTATGCTTGAGGAAATCTTCCTGAGGTTGTTCAGTCAC
The DNA here is from genome assembly GCA_963695915.1 of uncultured beta proteobacterium. Taxonomy (GTDB): domain Bacteria; phylum Pseudomonadota; class Gammaproteobacteria; order Burkholderiales; family JACQAP01; genus JACQAP01. The sequence continues at coordinate 155,003 of CAVOIO010000015.1, read as the reverse complement.
CTCGAGTTCCAGGAATTCATGCGCGGACAGGTCAAGTCGGCGTTGCGCTATCCGTCATTCGTGCTTGTCGCGATGGGGATCGCGATCGTCATCATCAACCTATTCGTCATCCCGGCCTTTGCCAAGGTGTACAAGGGCTTCAACGCCGAACTGCCGTTGATCACGAAACTGCTGATCGGATTTTCCAACTTCATGGTTTCGAGCTGGCCGTTCCTGCTGGCCGCGCTGGTCGGGGCGGCGCTCGCGTTTCGCAGCTACACCCGCACCAAGGCGGGCAAGTACGCGTGGGATCGCTTCAAGTTGCGCATCCCGATCGCGGGCAAGATCATCCTCAGGGCGACGCTGGCGCGTTTCTCGCGCAGCTTCGCGCTGTCGATGCGCAGCGGCGTTCCGGTGGTGCAGGGACTCACGCTGGTGGCCCAGACCGTGGACAACAGCTTTGTCGCGGAAAGAATCGATAAGATGCGCGAGGGCGTCGAGCATGGCGAAAGCGTGCTGCGCACCGCGATCAACGCCGGGGTGTTCACCCCGGTGGTGCTGCAGATGATGATGGTCGGCGAAGAGTCTGGAGCGCTCGATGACATGATGCAGGAAATTGCCGACATGTATCAGCGCGAGGTCGAGTATGAACTGAAGACGCTCGGCGCGCAGATCGAGCCAATACTGATTCTGTGCCTCGGCGTTCTGGTGTTGATCCTTGCGCTGGGCGTGTTCCTGCCGATCTGGGACCTTGGCCAGGCGGCGATGAAGAAATGACCGATGCGCGTGTTCCCTGTGCGCGGCGACCAGTGCGGCGCGAGTCTTGTGGAGTTTGCCGTGTGCATGGCGCTCATGGGGATCTTCGTGGGCGTGCTGCTCGAGCGGGCGTCGTACTACCAGGAGTACGCAGAAAAGACAGCGATGGAATCGACGGCAGAGAACATCCGCACCGGATTGCGCTACAAAGTGGCGGACCTGATTCTTGCAAACCGGGCGTCGGAAATTCCGACGCTGGCCGACGAGAATCCGATGAACTGGCTTGCGGAAAGGCCGCCAAATTATCTGGGCGAGCTGGATATCGCGCCCGCGGACGAGCCGGAAGGCCAGTGGTTTTTCGACAAGAGGAACCTCGAGCTGGTGTACACGGTGAACAATCGGCGGCACTTTACGCCATCAATGTATCGGGATTTCAGTGTTCGCTACCGGACCTTGCGGGTGAGCACAGGGGCAAATCCGGCGAACGCCCCCGCTACTGGAAATACCTGGGTGAGCTTGGTGCTGGTCGCAGATTATGGTTGGTTCAAGTAGTACAGGCATGGATCGTGCATCGCTATGAAGATTGATCTTGTTTACGTGAGCGCGTTCGTCAACACGAGGGGGAATCCAGATGAAGTCAGTTGAACTTGAAATGCGCCGCAGAGGCGGCTTTACGCTGATCGAGCTGGTGGTCACGATCAGCATCATCGCCATTCTGGCGGCCGTCGCATTGCCGCGGTACATATCGCTGCAGACGCAGGCTCGGACGGCGAAGTTGCAGGCAATCTACGGCGGCGTGCGTGCCGCGGCAGCGCTTGCCCATGCCCAGGCTATCGCTACCAATTCGACGGGCGCTGCGACCGTTCCGATGGAGGGCACAAACATTACCCAGATCAACGGTTATCCGACCGCGGATGCGGCAGGCATCATCACGGCTTTGCAGCTCGACGCCACCAATGACCAGGTGACTATTTCCGCGGGGGGTGCGTTGGCGGGTTCGATCATCACTATCGATATCAACGGCGCCACTGTGCTGGCGAACTGCCGTATTTCCTACACCGCGGCTTTAGCCAATGCGTCGCCAATAATCGCGCTGCCCGCGGTGCCGGACTGCTCTTAAAGCCTCGGATGGCGGCGGGACAGGGACAAGCAAGAGTGACTGGATTTTTTTGACTTTGGTTTTCTTGAAAAAAGGAGAAGGGAAATGCAGGCCAAGCAAAGCGGTTTTACCTTGATCGAACTGGTAGTTGTCATCGTGATTCTCGGCATTCTCGCCGCAACCGCGCTGCCCAGGTTCATAGATCTTTCTGCAGAAGCGAGTGCCGCAGCAACAACGGGTGTGGCATCGGCTGCGACGTCGGGTTTCGCGATCAACTATGGCGCCCGCAAGGCAAATTCGACCAAGGGTGTTGCTGTCAACCTAAACGCTCTTAACTGTACAATCCCAATCGTCAGCAGCGTAATGACCGGTGGGCTGCCCCCTGGCTATACTGTCGCGGCTCTTGCCGAGGCTAATTGCAGTCTGGTCGCAAATGATGGAATCACGGGAACCTGCACGCTCACGAAAACGTCTGGCGGGAACACGGCCACCATCACTTACATCTGTGCGAACCCGTAACCGTATGCGGGCGTAATTGGCTTGCTCGATCGAGACGAATGTCCTCGCTGACGGACGTGGGGCAGAAGGGCGATCCCAGTGGGTGCAAGCCTATGCTCGCCCTTCGCCTATGGAACAGCGGTTTCACCCTGGTCGAGCTCATAGTCACCCTGATTCTGGTCGGTATTCTCGCGGTGGTGGCGATCCCGAAGCTCGTGGGCGTCAGCGCCTACAACACCCTCGGCTTCCACGACCGGGTTGCCTCCGGGTTGCGCTACGCGCAGAAACAGGCGATCGCCAAGCGCCGCAACGTCTGTCTGACCTTCGCGACTAACTCAGTGACAGTTAGATTTGCTTCGTCAGCCGGTGCAACGGCGCCTTGCGATGCCGATCTCGCCGGCCCGAATGGCGTAGCCCCTTACGTCCTCGCTGCGGATCCTCGCGGTGTCGGCGCGGTGACCTTCACTCCCACGCCGGCGGATTTTCAGTTCGATGCACTTGGCCGTCCGACCGTGGGACAGACCATCACAGTTACCGGCGACGGGTCGAAGACGCTAAGCGTGGAGCCTGAAACCGGCTATGTCCGGACCTCTTAGCTGGCCAGACGGACGACCCCGGCTAGCGCGCTGTCAAAGCCCTTCTTCGTATCGCGGCCAGCGCGGCATCGCGCTGGTCGAACTCGTTATGTTCATCATCATCGTCGGCATCGGCGTGGCCGGAATCCTGCTGGTATTCAACGTCACGACCAAGGCCAGCGCCGATCCACTGATCCAGAAACAGATGCTGGCAATTGCCGAAGCGTTGATCGAGGAAGTGGAGGCAAAGCCGTTCACCTACTGCGACCCCGACGATGCCAATGCTCCCACAGCCGCTAGTGCGGCAGCGTGCACGACGGCCGAGGCAATTGGCCCGGAAGGGGAAACCCGAGTCAATGTCAGTACGCCGTTCGACAACGTCAACGACTATGGCCCCAGCCTGACGGTCAACCCGATCTCCGACATTACTGGAACGCCGATCGGCGGGCTCGGCGCGTACTCCGCGACGATTGCTGTGGCGGGCTCGGTACTTGGTGGCATTGCGGCGGCCGAATCGCTGCTGATCACCGTGACCGTGACAGGGCCGGGAAGCGACTCGCTCGTGCTCCAGGGATATCGAACCCGTTACGCGCCCAACGCTGTGCCATGAGAACCCGGCGCTACATCCCGCCGGTGCACTGCCACGGCTTTACGCTGGTCGAGGCGATCATTGTGATCGTACTTACCGGCATACTGGCAGGCGTTGTTGCCGTGTTTCTGGTTGTTCCTGTTAGGGGATATCTGGATGTCGCCCGGCGCGCTGAACTCACCGACATCGCCGATACCGCGCTGCGTCGTATTGGCCGCGATCTGCGTCAGGCGCTTCCGAACAGCATCCGGGTGACGGCAGGTAATACCGCGGTCGAATTCATCCCGATCAAGACCGCAGGCCGTTACCGTGAAGTCTTGACCAACGCCGGCACGGGAAATCCCCTGGACTTTTCCAACCCTGCGGATAACTCGTTCGACGTCATCGGCCCGACGGTGGATATTGAGGATGGCGACTCCATTGTCGTCTACAACCTTGGTATCACCGGCGACGATGCATATGCCGGGTCAAATCGCCGACTGGAAAGCGCCTTCGGCGCCGGGCTGTCGGTGGTGAATTTCTTGGGCGGCCCGTTTCCCCTTTCTTCTCCGGCCCGGCGCTTCCACGTGGTCGGCACCCCGGCGAGCTACATCTGCGCAGGCGGCTTGCTCACCCGTTACTGGAATTACAACTTCGGTGTCACGCCGCCCGCTGGAAACAGCGGGGTGCTCGCCAGCAACGTCTCAGCCTGCCGCTTTGCCTACGAGGCGGGGGTGACCGCGCAGAACGGCGTGGTGACGCTGGAGCTCGCGATCACCAAGGACGGTGAAACGGTGAATATGGTTCAACAGGTGCATGTCAGCAATGTTCCGTAAGCACACAGGAGGCTTTTCGCTGATATCGGCGATCTTCATTCTGGTCGTGGTGACCCTGCTGGGGGCTTACGTCGTCACCGTTGCCACCAGCCAGCACACTACTGAAGCGCTGGACGTCGAGGGCGCGCGCGCCTACCAGGCTGCTCGTGCCGGCGTCGATTGGGGGGCCTGGCAGCTACTACAGGCACCGGCGGGCGCGTTCAGTACTGCCTGCAATGGCGCAGCCTACGCGACGCCAATCAGCCAGCCGCTCGCCGGACTGGCCGGGACCTTGAGCGGCTTCGCGGTGAATGTTCAGTGCGGGAGTGCGGCTACGACCGAGGCGGGCGTGAACGTCCGGGTCTATCGGCTCACGGTGACCGCCTCGAAAGGCAACCTCGGAAGCCTGTTTTACCTGGAACGACAATTGCAGGCAACCTTGGAAAGAGGTAGTTGAAATTGGGGACTCGCGCAATATTGATTGGCAGATTCTCCATCTTGCCTGACGAAAGGACCTGCCGCGATTGCGCGCGGTTGAGTGACGATTGGGATGAATAGCATGGCAAAAACGGTACTGGCCATTCTGCTGGCTGCGTGTGCGGCTACGGCCGGAACCGGGCATGCGCAGATCAGTTTTCGCGCCGCCGCGTCGGCGGGTGTGGCAAGTGGCGCTTTCGGCACCATCACCCATGGCAACCAGGGCGCCGCGGATACCGACAGCGGCAACTGCCCCCAGACCATCTCACCCGCTCTGCCGGCGGGTACCGCTGCGGGCAACCTCCTGATCGCGGTCGTCACCTCCAGGGACGACGATCCGATCACGATGACGGGTTGGAACACCCTGTACGCGAACGTCGATTCCACCACCTACCAGGCGGCGGTGTTCTGGCGCGTCGCAACCGGCACGGATCCTAACACCATCGACAAGACCGGCGCCGGTTGCGATGTGATGATCGGCCGCATCTCGCGCTTCACCGGCGTCGACCCGGCCGCCCCGTTCGACGGCGCAGTCGGAGCGTCTTCCCAGACTGCCGGCACGGTAACCACCGGCAGCATGACGACCACGTTCGCGACTTCGATGCTGGTAATCACCGCGCACACTGCGGACGACTCCGATACCGGCTCGCCCGCTGGTTTCACGGAAGCCTGGGACAGCCCCACCACGACCGGGAACGATGCCTCAATCTCGCTCAAGTACCGCCTCGAGGCTGCCGCCGGCGCCAAAGGAACCTTCAACATGACCAAGACTCAGGGCAGCGACCCGAACCACGGCGTGCTGTTCGCGCTGCGCCCGGCCCGGCCGTCGCTGACGATAAACGTGCCGACCGGCACCGTGACCGGGGACGTGATGGTCGCCGCCATCGCCGTGGTCGGCTCCGGCGTGGTGATCACGCCTCCCGCCGGGTGGATCGCTCAACCTGCGACGCTGCAGGGCAGCGCGACCACCAGCCGGCAGCAGGCGTTCTATCGCGTTGCCACCGGCGCCGAGCCCGCCAGCTACACCTGGCAGTTCGAGTCCGTACACGCGGGCGCCGCCGGCGGCATCGTGTCCTATTCCGGCGTCGACACGACGACGCCGGTCGACGCTTTTTCCGGCAACACGACACCGCAGGGCGGCGATACGAACCTTCAGCACCGCGCCCTTGGCGTAGCGACGACCGTACCGGACACGATGGTGGTCAGCACGCACAGCATGGCCTCGGCGCAGACCTGGACGCCGCAGGGCGGCATTGTGGAGCGCGTGGACGTCGCCTCGCAAGGCACGCCCAACGCCAACGGCATCTCCCTGTCGATGAACGAGGTGGCGCAGGTTGCTGCGGGCGCGACCGGCGACAAGCAGTCGAATGTCGGCGCAAACGGAGACGTCGGCGTGGCCCACATCCTGGTCCTGAGGCCGAACGCGCAGAACCCCGTGCTGCAATGGACGATGGACGAGCTGCTGTGGAACGGCACCGCGGGCGAGGTTCTGGATGCGAGCGGCAACGGGTTGCACGGGCGGGCCATCAGCGGCCCTTCGACCACCAATCTGACGCCGGCGATCTTGGGGAATCCCGGTACCTGCCGTTACGGTGCCTTCGACGGCACCAATGACTACGTGGAAGTCGCCGACAACGCATTGCTGGACATCACGGACGAGTTGACGGTGATGGCCTGGATACGGCCCACCGCATGGCCAACGGCCGGCAACCTGAAATCCTTCCTGTCGAAGGACAACAACTACGAGGTGCACCTCAATTCGGCGGGCAGGATCAACTGGTGGTGGGGCGGCGCGCCGCTTGAGTTGACTTCGACCGGCGTCGCTGCCCTCAACACCTGGACCCACGTGACGCTCGTTTACTCTCGCTCCGGCGGCTTCCAGCGCATCTACCTCAACGGCGTGCAGGACCCGACCACCAACAATCAGAACGGGGCTCTGGCAACCAACAACCTGCCCTTCCAGGTAGCCGCCGACCAGGGCTTCGCCGGACGCAATTTCGCGGGGGCCATCGACGAAGTACGCGTATTCCGGCAGGCGCTAGGGCCGGGGCGCATCCAGCAGTACATGAACGCGACGCGGCTCTGCGCCTCGGTGATCGACCACTTTTCCATCAGCCACGCCGGCAGCGGCGTCGCCTGCGATACCCATGACATCACCATCACAGCGCACGACGCGAGCCATGTCGCGGTGGATGCCAACGTGACGTTATTGACCCTGTCCACCAGCAACGCGCGGGGGACGTGGACAGGGATCGTGGCGGGCGGCGGTACGCTCACCGACACGACGGCCGGTGACGGGGCTGCGACCTACCAATTCGTCCCAGGCTCCAACTCGGTTCTACTGTCGTTCCGCTACGCCAATCTCGTTGCGGCCACGGAAACGTTCCATTTCAATGTGAGCGGTGGAGGGCTCTCGGAAGCGACCGGCACCGCGACCGCCTCTGAAGACCCCTTGTTCACCATGGTGCAAGCTGGGTTCCAGTTCCGCAACGTGACCGATGGCAATACCGCCATCCCGACGCAGATTTCGGGCAAGCCTTCCAACACCGGATTCAATGCCAAGACGGTCCGCGTCCAGGCGATCCGCACCGACACATTGACGGGATCATGCACCGGATTGTTCGCCAGCCAGACGCGCAGCGTGGACCTTGGCGCGGAATGCAACAGCCCGTCGAGCTGCGCAGGCCAGCAGGCGAGTGTCAACGGCAGCAGCATCACAACCAGTGCAAATAATGGCGGGACGGGAGCGGCCGGCTACACAGGCGTGTCGCTCACATTCAACGCCGCCTCCGAAGCCGACACGGTGATCACCTACCCGGATGCGGGCCAGATCTCGCTGCACGCGCGTTACGACCTCGATACTGCGGTCGCGGGCTTCGAGGCACTGGGCTCGTCTAACCTGTTTGTCGTGCGGCCCTTCGGCTTTGCTTTTCCCGGCATCGGGCACAGCAACACCGCCGCAGGATCGCTGATCGGCGCGGCCGGAGACAATTTCCCGATGACGGTCACGGCCTACCAATGGGCTTCGGGCGAAGACGCGGGCAACGACGGCGTGCCGGATGCGGGCGCGAACATCTCCGACAACGGCACGGTGCCGAATTTCGCCGCGACCGTCAGCGTTGCTCCCAGTTCCAACCTGCCTGGCGTCGCGCTGGGCTCCGTCGCGCGCGGCGCAACCTGCGCAAGCGCTGCGAACATCGCGCTGTCCGGCGGCACGGCGACCGGCGCGGATTGGTGCTACAGCGAGGCGGGCAATGTCATTCTCAGCGCGACCTCGAACGACTATCTGGGTGTCGCCGATGCGGATATCGCAGGCACCAGCGGCCTGGACGGCGGCGGCGCGGGCGGCTATGTCGGCCGCTTCCGACCCAAGAATTTCGCCATCAGCGGCATTCCAACCCTTACCAACCGCTCGGCGGCGGCCTGTGCGCCCGCCTCGGCATTTACTTACATGAACGAGGGGCTGGCTCTCGCGTTCACGCTGGTCGCGCGGAACTCGCAAGGCACGACGACGCAGAATTACAACGGTGTCTACGCGAAGCTTGGCATCGGGACGTTTGCGAATTTCAATTTCGGGGCGAGAAGCGGCACAACCAATCTCATCGCACGCGTCGATTCCGGCGCGAATCCTGTCGGCAGCTGGTCGAACGGCGCTGCCGGTGTCACTGCCACCACCGGTATCCTGCGTGCCACGCCCGACAACCCGGATGGACCCTATACCGCGGTGCAGTTCGGCATTGCTCCGGTCGACTCGGACGGTGTCGCGATGAACACACTCGATTTCGACGCCGATGGCAACACGGTCAACGAGCGGACCAATTTCGGCGTGGCCACCGAAGTTCGCTTCGGTCGTCTGCGGCTGAACAACGTGCTGGGCAGCAGCCTGCTCGACCTGCCGCTGCCGCTCTCGACCCAGTACTACAACGGCAACTTCTTCGTCACCAATACGCTCGACAGTTGCACGACCATTTCCGCGAGCGACATCGCTTTCAGTTTTCTTGCGGCCACACCAAATCTGGTTGCGTGCGAGACCCACCTCAATCCCGCCGGGGTCATCGCCTTTGCGTCCGGGATTGCAGCCGTGAGGCTGACGAAGCCCGGAAATGCCAACAATGGGGCTGTGGATCTGACGGTCAATCTGGGTGCGGCGCCCTCCGGAAATACCTGTACTTCTGCGATCAGCAGTGCGGCAACGGCGGCCAACAAAACGTGGCTCCAAGGCAACTGGGGAAGCGGCATATACAACGATGATCCGAGCGGGCGCGCCACCTTCGGAATCTTCAAGAACGCCGACCAATTCCTGTATTTCCGGGAGGTCTATTGAGGGGTTGAATTGCCGGCCGTGGCCAAAAAGCTTTTTCCATTGACAACAATAAGTTATTTAGATATCTTCGCGTTAAATTTTAACATGGCTACGGTGCGCTCAATTTTCTCGAAACGCGAATCCGGCGAACTCGCTGTCGTGAACCTTTGCGCGGGCCACTTCGAGATCGCCAGCGTGCGCCGCAACGGAGCGGAGCGTCCGGTCGTGGAGTTCTGTTCCGCGCGCCCTTCCGGGAGCGACCAGGCCGAAACGTTGCAGCGCCTGCGTCGCGAACTTCACCTTGAGCGCTTTCGCTGCGCGACGCTGCTGCCGGCAGCGCAATACCAGTTGCAGTTGCTGGACGCGCCCAACGTGCCGGACGCGGAAATGAAGTCGGCGGTGCGCTGGAAACTGAAGGACTTTCTCGAGTATCCAGTCGAATCTGCGACCGTTGACGTGGTACAGATTCCGGCGGATGCCAGCGCGCCCACGCGCGGCCGCTCGGTGTATGCCGTGTCTGCGCGCAACTCGGACATCGAGGCGCGCATGAAGCTCTTTGCCCAGGCAAAGATCCCGCTTCGGGTGATAGAGATCCCTGAAATGGCCCAACGTAACCTTGCGGCGCTATTGGAAACCGATCATCGCGCTCTTGCCATGCTGAGTTTCGGCGAGGAAGGGGGCCTGCTAACATTCAGCGCGCGCGGCGAACTCTATCTGTCGCGCCGAATCGATGTGAGCCTCGAGCAACTGGCCCTTGCGGTAGGTGACTTGCGCGAACAAATGTTCGAGCGCATCGCGTTGGAATTGCAGCGTTCACTCGACCACTTCGACCGGCAGTTCAGCAACATGCCGGTGGCGCGTCTGGTGCTCGGGCCTGTGCCGGAGGAGATCGGGCTGAGGCAGTACCTCGCAGACAATCTCTCCACGCAGGTCGATTCCGTGGATCTCGGTGAGGTGCTGGACTTTCACAAGGTTCCAGAACTGCGGGAACCCGGCGAGCAGATGCAGCGCTGGCAGACGCTGGGCGCTGCGTTGCGCAGCGAACTGCCCTAGTCGAAAGGTAATTACGGTGCCTCAGCAGATCAATCTCTTCAACCCGGCCTTTCTGGACAAGCGTGGCCCATTGTCGTTGAAGGCGGCATTGATGGGGTGGCTGGCGGTTGCGCTGCTATCGGTTGCGTTCGCCGGTTATGCCGGCATGCGCAATCGCCAGTTGGCGCAGGAGGAGCGCGAGGTGGCGGCCAAGGTGACGGTGGCGCAGGCAGAAATGCAGCGGCTCGCGGGCCAGGTTGCGGGTCGCAAGCAAGATCCGCAGATCGCCGCGGAGATTTTGCGCCTTGAGTCCGAGATCGAGGGGCGCGACGAAGTGATGGCCGTGCTCAAGGGCGGCGCGCTGGGCGATACCAGGGGCTTCTCGGAGCACCTGCGTGCGTTTGCCCGGCAGTCTTTCGAAGGTGTCTGGCTGACCGGGTTGCACATCGCCGCCAGCGGCAAGGACGTCGCTTTGGAGGGCCGTGCGCTGCGCGCGGAGCAGGTGCCCGGCTATCTGCGGCGGCTCAATTCGGAGAGCGTCATGCAGGGGCATCCGTTCTCGGAACTTCTGATGCAGGCGCCCGCCGCCGATCAGGGGGACAAGAGCGGCGGGCGGCCGCCGTATATCGAGTTCCGGCTGGCAACCAAGACCGAAACGCCGGCGGCGACGGCGGCGGCGCGATGAACGAGTCCTGGCAGAAAGCGGTGGCCCGGTTCGACGTCCTCAAGCCGCGCGAGCGCGTGATGGTATTCGTGGCCGGCGCAGCCGTAATCGGATGGCTAGTGTTCACGATGGCTATCGAAGTCGAACTGACGCGCTACAAACGGCTCAGCGCCGATCTATCGCGCCAGCGCACGACGCTCGCGCAGTTGCAGACCCAGACCGCAGAATTGGTTCGCTCGGCCGCGCAGGATCCGGACGCCGCGGGCCGCGCGCGCATCGATGCGCTAATGACAGAACTCGCGCAGTTCGACGCCGACCTCCGCGGCGTGCAACGGGGTTTGGTGCCGCCTACGCGCATGACCCGGGTGCTGGAGGATGTGCTGACGCGCAACAGCCGGGTGCACCTGGTGAAGCTAAAGACCCTGCCGGTCACGGCTCTAGTGGACCGCGAGGCGAAGGGCGAGCCGGTGCGGGCCGCGACGCAGGGCGGCGCCGACCGCCTGGTCTACAAACACGGCATCGAACTCACGCTCGAAGGCGGCTATCTTGATCTGCTGGACTACCTGACGCGTCTGGAAAAATTGCAGTGGCAGATGTTCTGGGCCAGGACGCGCATAGACGCCTCGCAATATCCTCGGGTGCAGATGACGGTGACGCTCTACACCTTGAGCCTGGACGAGGCCTGGCTGGTGGTATGAACCAACGCATGACCGGCTGCATACCGAAATTGCTCGCACTCGGTGCGGGTTTGGTTGCCTGCGCGCCGCCCGCCGAAGCGCAGGCGCTGCGTGACCCGACACGGCCTCCGGTTTTTTTTGGCAGAACGGGAGACGGTGGAATCGTGAGCCACAGCCGGAATGCCGAATGGGTGTTGCAATCGGTGCTGCTTTCGCCGGAGCGGCGTTACGCCATCATCAATGGCGAGGTTTTGGCGCTTGGCGGGTCGGTGGCGGGCGCGGAACTCGTCGCCATCCGTGAAGGCGAGGTAACGCTGCGAGCCGGCGGAGTGCTGCGTACGGTACGGTTGTTTCCGGACGTGGACATGCGCAGCGAATCCGTGCCGCAAGCGCAGCAGCCGAAGAAGGACGCGGCCGAGCCATCCGCCAAGACAAAGTCTCGGACCGGTACGGCTGACGATGCGAACCGATAACACACGGGACAGAGGACAAGAGAGGACAAGAAAGGACGAAATGAAAAAGCTTCTCCCCCTGTTTCTGATCCTCGCGCTGAGCGCCTGCGCCACACAAACGGGCGCGCCCTACGGCAACGCCAAGAAGGAGATGGCAAAAGCCTCGCGCCAGCGGACTGCCCCGCTGCAGCCGGACGAGGTGAACCGGGCCCTGCTGCCTTCGCTCACCGTCGAGATGCCGAAGGTGGACGGCCGGCCGATCGAACCGCGTTTCGATCTGGTGGTCAACGGCGCGCCCGCCAACCAGGTCTTCATGGCCATCGTTTCCGGCACGCGCTACAGCATGGTGGTGCACCCGAGCATCAAGGAGGCGATTTCCGTCAACCTCAAGGATGTCACCGTGTTCGAGGCGCTGGACACGCTCCGCGAAATGTATGGCTACGAATACAAGCTGCAGGGACCGCGTATCCTGATCCAGCCCCTCGGGCTGCAAACCCGGGTATTCCAGATCAATTACCTGATGAGCCAGCGCAAGGGCCGCACCGAAGTGCGCGTGACCTCCGGTTCGGTTTCGGATGCACCGGGTGCCGCGACCCAGGGCACGGTCGGCGCGCCGGTGACATCCACCGGCACCGGGGCGGCGCGCGCGCTTGAGAGCAGCAAAGTGACGACAACTTCGGACAACGACTTCTGGGCGGATATCGGCGCCGCGGTACGGGCCATCATCGGGGCAGAAGGCGGCCGCAACGTGGTGATGAGCCCGCAGTCGGGTGTGGTGGTGGTGCGCGCCTTTCCGGCGGAGCTGCGCGGAGTCGAGGAATTCCTCAAGGCAATGCAGGTGGTGGTCGAGCGCCAGGTAATGCTGGAAGCGAAAATCATCGAAGTGCAGCTTTCCGACACCCACCAAAGCGGGGTGAACTGGGCGGCATTCACCCAGGGACCCAACAGCCGCTTCGCCGGCGGGGTGCTGTCTCCCGGTGCAGCGCTGACCCCGACCGGCGCGATCAGCGCGTTCACCGCGCGCAACGCCGACGGCTCCGTCGCCGTCAATTCCCTGCTCACGTCCAATCCGGCGGCGCCCGGTGTCATCGGGGTGGGCCCCGGGACGCCGGGAACTTTGTTCGGGCTGGCGTTCCAGACCGGCAGTTTCGCCGCGCTCATTGCCTTCCTCGAGACCCAGGGCGATCTGCAGGTTCTTTCCAGCCCCAGGATCGCGGCGCTCAACAACCAGAAGGCCGTGCTCAAGGTCGGTACCGACGAATTCTTCGTGACCAACATCACCACCAATACCACCACTACCGGCACCACCAGCACCCAGTCTCCGACCATCACGACGGCGCCATTCTTCTCCGGCGTTGCCCTCGATGTCACGCCGCAGATCGACGAGCATAACCAGATCATCCTGCACATCCATCCGTCGGTATCGAACGTGATTGAAAAAACCAAGGACATCGATCTGGGCACTGCCGGCAATTTCCGCCTGCCGCTTGCCTCAAGTTCCATCAGCGAGAGCGACACCATCGTGCGCGTCAGCGACGGCAACATCGTTGCCATCGGCGGCCTGATGAAGGAATCTTCCTCCCGCGACACCAGCGGCTTGCCTGGCTTGAGCACAACGCCATGGATCGGCGGGTTGTTTGGCAGCAAGCGCCGCTCAGTGGTGAAAAGCGAACTGGTGATCCTGCTCAAGACCACCGTGATCGAGAGCGACGCATCGTGGCGTCAGGATATACTTGACACCAAAGAACGCATCGACGCCTATCAACGCAGTGAGCCCCAGTCGCACAGTCCGTTACCCAATTCCCCCGCCCCACCTGCGCAGTAACGCAGCCGCCGGTCCGAGTTTCGCATTGGAGCGGGGCGCCGCAGTACGGCGGCGCGTCGGCTGAAAATGTACCGTACCCATTTCGCGCTGCGCGACCCGCCGTTCGGACTGACCCCCGACACCGCGTTCGCGTTTGCCTGCGCGCCGCACCAGGAGGCGCTGAACACGCTGCTGGTCGCCGTTGCCAACGGCGAAGGCTTCATGAAGATCACTGGCGAGGTTGGCACCGGCAAGACCCTGCTGTGCCGGCGTTTTCTGGCCGAGCTGGATGGCGAATTCGTCACTGCGTATATTCCCAATCCGTATCTTGATCCGCTTGGATTGTTGTTGGCACTGGCTGACGAACTGCGGGTGGCGTTTGAGCGCGACAACGACCAGCACCACCTGGTGAAGGCGCTGAATCAGGCACTGCTCGAATACGCGCGTGACGGCAAACACGTGGTGGTCTGCCTTGACGAAGCGCAGGCCATGCCGCTGGAAACACTGGAGTCGCTGCGACTGCTGTCCAATCTCGAGACCGAGAAGCGCAAATTGCTCCAGGTGGTGCTGTTCGGGCAACCGGAGCTGGATGCGCGGCTGAGGCACGAGTCGGTGCGCCAACTGCAACAGCGCATCACATATCACTACCATCTGTCGCCGCTGTCGCGACGGGAGACGGAATATTACGTCGGCCACCGCCTGCGCGTCGCCGGTTACGTCGGCGATCGCCTGTTTTACCGTTCAGCAATGAATGCGCTCTACCGTGCCAGTGCCGGGGTACCGCGGCTGGTCAACGTGCTTGCCCACAAGGCGATGCTGGCGGCGTACGGCGAGGGCAGGCACTATGTGTCGGCAGCGCACGTGCGCAAGGCAGCGCAGGATACGCCGGCGGCCAGGTCGGCCCGCTCACCGCTTTTGGCAATCGGCGTCGCACTGATTGTCGCCGTTGCCGCTCTTGCCTATTGGTTCGGATATCGATGAGTCTGATCAACCAGGTATTGCAGGAACTCGAGAAACGGCACGCCGACGATCCCGGGCTGGCGTCGCTGCCGCCGCAAGTGCGTGCAGTGCGGATGGTTGCACCGACGGCAATGCGCGTGCTCGTGATCGCGCTGATTCTCGTGTTGGCGGCAGTTAGCGCGTTCTTTTACCTTGGCGGCGGATGGCCGCCTGCGGCGACTACGCAGCTCACCGTGACGCCGCTGCCCAACCCCGTCAAGAAGCAGAATTCAGCGCGGGCTCCGGCGGCGCAGACCGCGCCGGCCCCCGGCCCCGCCCCGATAGAGCCTGCAGTGCAGGCGGTGTTGCTCGCGCCGGTATCCAGGCTTTCCGAAGAGTTGAGTTTCAGCGCCGACCCCGAGCCTGCGGTTCGGGCGCAAAAGCCCAAGGCCGTGGCGCGTGTGGAGAAACCCCGTGCGGCCAAGTCTGCCGCCGCTTCGCCGCCAACCGCATCGGCTCCAGTCCCAGCGACTGTAGTTGCCGTTCCGCCGGTTTCTGCGGCCGCACCTGACCCCGCCGCTGCCACCGCGGCGCAACCGGCGGCGGTGGAGAGCCCGTCGGGGATCGACAAGCAGATGCGCGAGATGACCGTGCAGCAGCGTGCCGAGACGGCCTTTCGCAGTGGTGTCGCGCAGTTGCAGGACGGCAGGGTCAGCGCAGCCGAAACGAGTTTTCGCGAAGCGTTGAAGGAGGACTCCATGCACGTCAGCGCCCGCCAGGCACTGCTCGGGCTGCTGCTGGATAGCGGACGCAACGACGAAGCCGAACAGTTGCTGCGCCGCGCGCTCGAGCTGAATCCACGCCAACCGCGTCATGCCATGGTGCTGGCGCGGCTTGAAGTCGATCGCGGCGAGGTCGGCGGCGCCATCAATACGCTGGTCGGGGCGCTGCCCTACGTTCGATCTGACCCCGAGTACTATGCGTTTCTGGCTGCGCTGTTGCAGCGTGACGGCCGGAACAGGGATGCGGTAGATTACTATAGCACTGCGCTGCAATCCTCTCCGGGCAATGCGGTGTGGCTGATGGGGCTGGGCATGTCCCTGCGCGCCAACGAACAGTATGCCGATGCGCGCGAAGCATTCCGGCGCTCCGCGGACTCGAAACAGCTCAATACCGAACTACAAGCGTTCGTCGAGCGCCAATTGCGGGAATTGTCAACGAAGAAGTGATTCACCAAGATTGTTTTACCGGTGCGGCGGCGTGCGCGCCACGATCCATCCCCACACTTCGCGCGCACCGCGGCGCTTGAGCGTTGCCGCAAGTTCGTTCAGCGTCGCACCCGTGGTCAGCACATCGTCCACCACTGCGACGGTCTTGCCTTCCATATCGAGCTCGCAGGAAAAGGCGTTGCGCACGTTTGCAGTCCTCTCCTTCCAAGGCAGCGACGCCTGCGGCGCGCCCTCCGGCTGCGCCTGCAGCCATTCGCCGTAATCCTCAGACCAAACTCCACGCCAACCAGCCTCGCAATCTCCATCGCCTGATTGAATCCGCGTTCGCGCAGACGCTGCGGCGCTAACGGCATCGGCATTACCAGGTCGGGATAGGGCTCGGAATCGAGCGCGTCGGCCAGGGCGGCAGCGAGCGGACGCGCACAAGCCAGGTTGCCCCGGTATTTGAGCGTGCGCACCAGCGCGTCGGCCGGAAAGGCGTAAGCCAGGGCCGCGACCACGCGATCAAAAGCTGGGCGCCGGGTGAGGCAGCGTCCGCAAACTTCCGCTCCCGCACCCGGTGCCGCGCAGATCGGGCAACGCGGCACCGGCAACCGTGGCAGGGATTGGCGGCAACCCTGACACAGTCCATCGGCCGCGCTGTACCCGGCACACAAAAGGCACGCCGGTGGCAACAATCCACGGGCAAGGGAAAGGCAGTTGTCAAAAACTCTGTAAGCAAAATTTGACAAGGGTTCACGCTTCCACGAACATTCCTCAAGACCGCAACCGGCCTGGACTTTTCCTCAGCGAGCCTGCAATCATGATGCCCAGTCCGCACAACAGAACACTCGAAGTCCTGCCGCTCAGAAGGCCCGGCGCTGGACCGTTGCCGCAGTCGAAGTGTTGCTCGCGACCCCATTCGGGGATCTGATCTTTCGCGCCCAGCAGGTTCATCGCCGTCATTTCGCGGCCAACGAAGTGCAGTTGTCGACGCTGCTATCGATCAAGACCGGTGG
Organism: uncultured beta proteobacterium; assembly: GCA_963695915.1. Lineage (GTDB taxonomy): Bacteria > Pseudomonadota > Gammaproteobacteria > Burkholderiales > JACQAP01 > JACQAP01. The sequence continues at coordinate 138,138 of CAVOIO010000015.1, read as the reverse complement.
GTGCCCGGAAGACTGCGGCTATTGTCCGCAAGCCGCCCGCTACCACACCGGTGTCGAGAATCAGGCGCTCATGACGGTCGAGGAAGTCGTGCAGGCGGCGCATGCGGCACAGGAAAACGGCGCGTCGCGTTTCTGTATGGGTGCGGCGTGGCGCGGTCCGAAGCAGCGCGATCTGGAGAAGGTGACCCGGATGGTGCGCGCGGTAAAGGCGCTGGGGCTGGAGACCTGCGCTACCCTGGGGATGCTCAAGGACGGACAGGCCGAGCAGCTCAAGGAGGCCGGCCTCGACTACTACAACCACAATCTGGATGCCGATGCCGATTTTTACGGCGAGATCGTCACCACCCGCGGCCAGGGCGAGCGCCTGGACACGCTGGAGAAAGTGCGCGCGGCGGGCATTCACGTCTGTTGCGGCGGCATCGTCGGCATGGGCGAGTCGCGCGCCAGCCGCGCAGGGCTGATCGCGCAACTGGCGAATCTTGACCCGTATCCGGAGAGCGTGCCGATCAACAATCTGGTCCAGGTCAAAGGTACGCCGCTATACGGTACGCCGAAACTCGACCTCTTCGAGTTTGTGCGCACCATCGCGGCCGCGCGCATCACCATGCCGAAGGCGATGGTGCGTTTGTCCGCTGGCCGCGAAGACATGTCATCGGAATTGCAGGCGCTGTGCTTCCTCGCCGGCGCCAACTCAATTTTCTATGGCGACAAGTTGCTTACCACCGGCAATCCAGAAGCCGAACGCGATCGTGAATTGTTCGCCAAACTCGGCCTCAAACCGATGGCAATTGCGCGCAAGCAGGACCCGGGATCCCTGATTCCGGACTGATTTGAACGCGGCCGCCATTGCGGTTCGCGCCTTTGCCTCGACGCCTCGCCCCGCATAACCCGTATCCGATGCGCGCATTCTCCGCTGAGCTTGCCCGGCTCGAGTCGCAGGGATTGCGCCGCCGCCGCCGAATTAACGACAGCACCCAGGGCGCGCGCATTCGCGTGGATGGACGCGAATATCTTTCGTTTTGCAGCAACGACTATCTCGGTCTTGCTGCCGATCCGCGTGTGATCCACGCTCTGTGTGAGGGCGCGCAGCTCCACGGCGCCGGGGCCGGCGCGTCGCATCTTGTGAGCGGCCACCATCGCGCCCACGAAGAACTGGAGCATCGGCTCGCCAGCTTCGTGCGCCGTCCGCAGGCGCTGCTGTTTTCATCCGGGTATCTCGCCAACCTGGCCGTGGTTACCACGCACGCCGGACGCTTCAGCGATATCTTTGCCGACAAGTTGAATCACGCCTCGCTGAACGATGCAATGGTGTTGTCGCGTGCGCGCTGCACGCGTTATCCACATTGCCACGTTACCGCGCTCGCGGAGAGGCAGGCGCGCTTCAAGGCCACCGACAAAGTGGTGGTCACCGATGCGGTATTCAGCATGGACGGGGACATCGCGCCGCTCGACGCGATACTCGAGCTTTGAGAACGGTTCGATGCCACACTGGTGGTGGACGATGCCCACGGCTTCGGTGTTCTTGGCGGGGAAGGCCGCGGCGTGCTAGCGCACTTCGGCCTTGACTCGCCCCGTATCGCCTATGTGGGTACGCTGGGCAAAGCAGCCGGTGTTTCCGGCACTTTCGTGGCGGGGGGTGTCGAGTTGATCGAGATGCTGATCCAGCGCTCTCGCAGTTATATCTACACGACAGCCAGCCCGCCGGCGCTGGCATGGGCACTCATTGAAAGCCTGGAGTTGATTGAAGCCGAATCCTGGCGGCGCCAGCGCCTCGACGCGCTGGCAAAAAAACTCGGCCGCGACCTGCGGCCACGGCGCTGGCAACTGGCGCGCTCGCGGACGCCGATCCAGCCGTTGATCATCGGCGGCAATCGCGAAGCGGTGGCGGTACGCGACGCATTGGAGCGTGAGGGCATTCTGGTTCCGGCGATCCGGCCGCCGACCGTGCCTGCGGGCACGGCGCGGCTACGCATCTCCCTGTCTGCCGCCCATGCCGAGGAAGACGTCGACCGCCTGGTCGATGCATTGAGGCGGGCAGAACAGGCAATGCCGTGATCTCCGCGTTCACCCTGGACAAGCGTCAGTTGCGGCGCTCCTTCGAGCGCGCCGCGCCGACCTACGACCGGGCGGCGGTGTTGCAGCGGGAAATCTGTGGGCGGGCGCTCGAGCGGCTCGACCTGGTAAAAATTGCTCCCGCTGTGATCCTCGATGCTGGCAGCGGAACGGGATTCGCAGCACAGGCGCTGGTACGCCGTTTTCCGGGCGCAACGTTGGTCGAGTTCGACATCGCCACGGCGATGCTGCAAACCGCGCGCGCGCGCCTGCCGCGCTGGAAGAAATGGATTGGCCAACGGCGCGAGCTGTTCGTCTGCGGGGATAACGAGCAGTTGCCCTTCCGCGCTGGAACTGTCGGCATGTGTTGGTCGAACCTCGCATTCCAGTGGGCGAACGACCTGCCGCGGGTATTCTCGGAGTGCCGGCGCGTCCTTCGCTCCGGCGGACTGCTGACCTTCACCACCTTCGGCCCCGACACCCTCAAGGAACTGCGCCAGGCCTTTGCAGGCGATGCCGGCCGCGTTCACGTCAATCGTTTTTACGACATGCACGACGTCGGCGACATGCTGGTGCAGGCCGGATTTGCCGATCCGGTGATGGACATGGAGCAGGTCACGCTTACCTATATCGACGTGGAGACGCTGATGCGCGAACTGAAGGCAATCGGCGCACACAATGTCACGGCGGGACGCAGCCGCGGCCTCACCGGCCGGCGCGCGCTCGAAGATCTGCGACGGCGTTACGAGATACTGCGGCGCGATGGCCGGCTGCCGGCGACCTTTGAAGTCGTGTACGGGCATGCCTGGAAGCCCGAGCCGCGGTTGACTCCCGGCGGACGCCCGGTAATCGAAATCAAACCGCGTTGAGGATTTTAGTTTGATCCCTCACCCTTCACCCCTTACTCCTCACGGCATTTTCATCACCGGCACCGACACCGGTGTGGGTAAGACGCGTATCGCGACCGCGTTGTTGCGGGCGTTCGCCGGCCGGGGGCTGCGCGCGGTGGGAATGAAACCGATAGCGGCCGGTTGTGAGCGGGTTGACGGCGCTCTGGTCAACGCAGACGTGACGGCGCTCACGGCGGCATCGACCGTGTCAGCGCTGGACGATTTGATCAATCCCTACCGCTTTCAATCCGCGATTGCGCCGCATCTGGCCGCCGAACTGGCTGGCGAAACGATCTCCTTGCAACGGATCCGAGATGCTTACGTCGCGCTCGCAGCTCGCGCCGACCGGGTAGTCGTGGAGGGCGCCGGCGGCTTTCTGGTTCCGCTCAATGAACGCGAGGATTTCGGGGACCTAGCCCGATTGCTGGAACTACCGGTACTGCTGGTAGTGGGCATGCGTCTGGGTTGCCTCAATCACGCGCTGCTTACCGCCGAGGCGGTGCAGCGCCGAGCGTTACAATTCGCCGGATGGATGGCAAATCGGCTCGATGCCACCACACCCGCATTCGAACAGAATGTGCAGGCACTGTGCAAACGGATCGACGCGCCGTTGCTGGGCATCGTCCCGTTCGCGGTCAGGAGTACTGAGGCGGAGGATTCTATTCTCGACTTGCAGGTGCTGGAAGACAGGCTTCGCTGAGAGCGTTCGCGCCGGGTGTTTTGCCGTCTGAATTGAATTCGGCATTGACGATGCGTAGTAAAGCTAAACCATGTCGTCGGCCGCCGCCGCGCGACGCAGCTGCAATTTGTCTTCCATTAAGACGTCTCCAAAGAGCTGCGATCCCAGATTCTCGAACGCGCCAGAGCCGATCTTCGGTGCGCAAGCGGGTACGGTTGACGGCCGAGGACCGGCAAGGAAGAATGAAGCCAGCGGGCTACGTTAGCGGGCGGGAATCGAAGTCAGATATGCTCGTGTGATGAACCAGGGGGAGAATGCGATGAACATGCTAAGGCATTATTTTATCAGCGACAACCTGGACGACCTGGAGGTCTTTGAAGAGCAACTTGAAGCCGCCGGTGTTTCCACGGCGCAGATCCACGTGCTCAGCCGCAACGATGCAGAGGTGGGGCATCATCATCATCTCCACGAGGTCCAGTCATTCATGAAGAACGATATCGTCCGCTCAACGATACGAGGCGCCGTGGTCGGGCTTTGCGCTTTCGTGCTTGTTCTTGCCGTTGCTTATTTTGCCGGCTGGACGCAATCCGCTGCCGGTTGGACTCCTGTCATTTTCCTCGGTGTCGTCCTGCTCGGCTTTTGCGCGTGGGAGGGCGGATTGCTTGGAATCCAGAAACCCAACCACAACTTCGTTCGTTTCGAACAAGCCCTGCGCGACGGCAAACATATCTTCTTTATGGATCTCGAGCCCCAGCAGGAAGCGGTATTGGAGAAGGTGCTGAAATCTCACCCGCGGGTGGAGCTGGCAGGAACGGGAACATCGGCCCCGCACTGGATTATCGCTTTGCAGCAAAAGGGGGCGATGATTCGCCATTCATAACCCTGGAGAATTTTTCCCAATTTTGCGGACACTTTAGGCTTCCTGTACACCTAAATCTCTCAGTTACCGTCTACCGATGTGGTTCGGCCGCCACCTCGGATGCCGGCGCGAAAAACGTGCCCCGCGTAAAGAAGGTGTAGTTCGCTTCAAGCGCCCCGATGGACAAAAGGACCAGCAACAACAGCGGCGGGACCAGGATGGCATACATCAAGGCCAGCCGCTCCCAGACCATGTGCATGAAGACGGCGACGATCAGGCCCGCCTTCAACAGCATGAATGTAACGATCAGAAACCAGCGGAGGTAGCCCTGAATGTGAAAGTAGTCAACAAGGTAAGACGCGGTACTTAGAATGAAGAGCAATCCCCAGATCTTGAGATAAATGCCGATCGGATGTTGTTGCCCCTGTTGCGCGTGCAGCCATGATTCCCCTCACCAAAGATAGAAAAATGCGAAGATGAACACCCACACCAGGTCGACGAAGTGCCAATACAGGCCCATGGTTTCGACGATCTCGTAGTTTCCTTTCCTGCCGGTCAAAAAGCCGGGCCTCTCATTATCCAGATCCCCGCGCAGGACCTTTACGGCGACGATGATCAGGAAGATCACGCCGATCGACACGTGCGTGCCATGGAAGCCCGTGATCATGAAAAAGGTCGAGCCAAACTGGGCCGCGCCCATCGGATTGCCCCACGGACGTACCCCCTCCTCGAAGATCAGCTTGGTCCATTCGAAGGCCTGCATCCCGACGAAGGTGGCGCCCAATGCGGCGGTGATCAGCAACAGGATAAAGGTCATCTTTCGTGATTTTTTTCGATAGCCGAATTTGACGGCCATGGCCATCGTCCCGCTGCTGCTGATCAGGACGAAGGTCATGATGGCGATCAGGATGAGCGGGATGCTTGTGGCCCCAGAGCGTCAAAGCGAAGACCTCGCTGGGGTTGGGCCAAGTGTCCGTTGTGGACATTCGCACCGTCATGTACGAGATCAAGAAGCAGCTGAAGATGAAGGTGTCGCTGAGGAGGAAGATCCACATCATGGCCTTGCCCCAGGGGACCCTCTTGAACGCGCGCCTGGTCCGAGGACCAGTCGGCAACGACGCCTTGCAGGCCGTCAGCCAGCGGGAGCGCTTGTGTCGTACTTGCCTGAGTTGTTTGAGTCATGTGCGTTGGGCTTGTTTATCTGATCCCGCAAATTGTCAACAAGAGGTCCAAATTGTTTCCTGCAAACAGCAGACCAAAAAGCACCAACCAAACCAGAAGCAGGAAGTGCCAGTAGACGGCGCACAGTTCCACACTCTGCCTTACCTTCGCCACGTTGAAATCGCCCCATACTCTGGCGGCGGTCCTGCCCCAGGCCACCAAACCGCCCAACAGATGCAGTCCGTGCAATCCTGTGATCAGATAAAAGAACGCGATCGCGGGGTTCGTTACTTCGAAATAATCCATCGTCGCCAGTTGCCGCCACGCCAGGATCTGTCCGAGCAGAAAAACAACCGTCAAACCACCGCCGGCAAGCAGGCCGACGCGCATGCCGTCCATCCGCCCACGACGCAATGAAACCAGCGCCCATTGCAAGGCGACGCTGGTCAATATCAGTACCAACGTATTCGCCCACAGCAGCCTCAGTTGAGGTACCGGGCGCCAGACCTCGTACGCCATCCGACCCGCATAGGCGGCAATCAACAACATGAAAAGCATTGCGACCACGGCAAGAAACACCAACAGCGCGATCTCCGCCGGAGGCCGGGACATTACGCCATCCTGAACGTCTTCGATGGAACCCTGTGCAACCCATGGCCGGACGTTGATGGATTGCTTTACCAGCCACCACACGGCGACGGCCATCAATAGCGTCGAAAATACCAAGTACAAGACTCATACAGGGCTCTGAGCGTCTATGCCTTGTTGCTGGAACGGCTGGCGACTACCTTGTCCGGCGGAACGTTCTGCGGGATGAAGTCCTGCTCGACGCCGGGGACGCTGTAATCGTAAGCCCAGCGATAGACCACCGGTAACGTCGGGCCGAAGTTGCCGTGCTTCGGCGGTGTGTCGGGGGTTTGCCACTCGAGCGTGGTCGCCCCCCAGGGGTTGCCACCTGAGGGCTTGCCTTTGAAATAGCTCCAGATCACGTTGTACACAAACACCAGTTGGGCCACGCCTACGATCAATGCCGCGATGGTGATACCGGCGTTCAAGGTGTGCGCCGATTGGGGGATAAAGTCGATGTTTTCAACGGCGTAATAACGTCGCGGCACGCCCAGAATGCCCAGGTAATGCATCGGATAGTAAATCGCATAGGTCCCGACAAAGGTGAACCAGAAGTGAATCTTGCCCAGAGTATCGTCCGTCATTCGCCCCGTGATCTTGGGATACCAGTGATAGATCGCCCCGAACATGGCCAGGACTGGCGACACTGCCATCACCATATGGAAATGGGCGACCACAAACATGGTGTCGGAAAGCGGGAGGTCCACGGTCACGTTACCCAGGAACAGACCGGTCAGCCCTCCATTGATAAATGTAAAGACAAAGGCGATGGCAAAAAGCATGGGCACGGTGAAGTGGATGTTGCCCCGCCACAACGTGAGCACCCAGTTGTAGACCTTCAGTGCCGTGGGGACGGCGATGATCAGCGTGGTGGTGGCGAAAAAGAAGCCGAAGTACGGATTCATCCCGCTCACGTACATGTGGTGCGCCCACACAATGAAGCTGAGACCGCCGATGGCCACGATTGCCCACACCATCATCCGATAGCCGAAGATGTTTTTTCTCGCATGAACGCTGATCAGGTCGGAGACGATGCCGAAGGCCGGAAGCACGACGATGTAGACCTCGGGATGGCCGAAGAACCAGAACAGGTGCTGAAACAACACCGGGTTCCCGCCCGGTGGTCGAGCAGTTGTCCCTGCGAGACGATGGCAGGCATGAAGAAGCTCGTGCCCAGCGTCTGGTCCAGCGTCATCATGATGGCGCTGACGAACAAGGCTGGAAAGGCCAACAGCGCCAGGACAGTGGCCATGAAGATGCCCCATACCGTCAAGGGCAAGCGCATCAGTGTCATCCCTCGCGTGCGGGCCTGCAACACGGTGACCACATAGTTCAGGCCGCCCATGGTGAAGCCGACGATGAAGAAAGCCAGAGAAACGAGCATCAGGATAATTCCCCAATTCGCCCCTGGAGTGCCCGCGAGGATGGCCTGGGGCGGGTACAGGGTCCAGCCGGCGCCCGTGGGCCCGCCGGGTACGAAGAAGCTCGCCACCAGCAACAGCACGGCGAACAGGTAGACCCAGTAACTGAGCATGTTTACATAGGGGAAAACCATATCGCGGGCACCGACCATCAGCGGGATGAGGTAGTTGCCAAACCCCCCCAGGAACAGCGCGGTGAGCAGGTAGATCACCATGATCATGCCGTGCATGGTGACGAACTGAATGTAGGAGGCGGGGTCGATGAAGGAGAAGGCGTGCGGGAAACCCAGTTGCAGCCGCATCATTCCCGACAACACCAAAGCCACCAATCCCACCGCCATTGCGGTGACCGCGTACTGGATGGCGATGACTTTGGCGTCCTGGCTCCAGATGTACTTCCCGACCCAACGTCTTCGGATGGTAGAGTTCCGGCTCTTCGACTTCGGCAGGAGGGACGAAAGCCGATTCGTCATGCGCAACGTAACTCATTACTGCCTCCTCTTCGCTGATTCTTCATCGTACTCGATTCGCTTCAGTCTCATCATACTGTCGCTGCGACGGGTCGGTCATCAGAAGGTATTGATGTAGGAAACGAGGTTATCGATTGCCTGGTCGTTGGCCAGAACTGCAGCCATGGACGCCATCTGCGGACCGTACATGTCTTTTGGATGGGCGCCGCGAATACCGTGCTTGAAATTATGCAACTGAGTGATCAAATACCAATCGCTCATACCTGCCAGCCGGGGGGCATTCATCGCCTGGTTGCCCCGCCCATCAGATCCGTGACAGGTTGCGCAAATCACATATGGCTTTTGACCGTCTTTGGCATTTCCCTCGACGGTGGCTTGGACAGGATTGTCCGCCAGCGTCTTGATATAAGCCACAACGTTATTTATGGCGGCATCATCACTCAGCGTCGCTGCCATCGGCGCCATCTGTTTGCCATAAACATCCTTGTCGTGTGTTCCCCGGGCACCGTTCTTGAAGTTATTCAATTGCCGTTTCAGATACCAGTCTCCTTGCCCGCTCAATTTCGGCGCATGCAGCGCAGGATTACCCTCCGCTTGCAAGCCATGACAGACAGCTACATACTGCGTAGAGTAGCTTGCCTGTCGTAGCATCGCCGGCTAGTTGAGCCGAGGATTGCGCGAACGTCGGATAACCCCTTAACCACGCCTGATACGCGTCCTCTTCTTCCACTACGACCTTGCCACGCATGGTGAAGTGCGCAAGGCCACATAATTCCTCGCAAAGGAGGTCGAATTCCCCGGTCCGGGTGGGCGTGACCCAGACGTAGGTAACCAGTCCCGGCACCAGATCCATCTTGACCCGGAACTGTGGTACTGCGAAGTCGTGCAGAACGTCTATAGAGCGGAGCAGCGCCTTGACCGGCCTGCCGACGGGAAGATGTACCTCCGGGCTTGCAACCAGGACATCGTCCTGTCCGTTGGGATCGTTGGGATTCATGCCAAACGGATTCTTATCGCTGACGTACCGGGCATCGACGGTGCCCATCACGCCATCCTCCCCGGGAAAGCGAAAACTCCAGTACCACTGCTTGCCCACGGCCTCAAACACCGCCGCCTCTTTCGGGACCTCGACGAATTTCGCCCATACGAACAAGCCGGGGGCCAACATGCGGCCACTCCCACCGTCGTCACTGCGACAAGCCACGCCTCCAGCTTTTTGCTCTCTGGTTCGTAATGCGCCCGCATACCCTTGCGGTGACGGTAGCGGATCACGCAATAGGCCATGAACAAATTGACTACGACGAAGACGAACCCCGTGACCCAGAACGTGATCGTTACCGTGTCATCGATCATGGTCCAATTGGAGGCAATCGGTGTGAAATACCAAGGGCTCAGGAAGTGGAACAGGAGCGAGCCAACGACCAATAAAACGATTACGATTGCTAAGACCATAGCGGTGGCCCCGGTTGACTGGACAAAATTTCGTAGGCGATAAACGCTGAACTGCAGGAAGGCTTGTCGGCGCGAAAGGCAACCCGTTTCCGGATCATGCCGCTTGCCTCATTTCAATTTTTGCGAAGTACACCTCATCCGGTGTCGGGTCGTCAAGCCCCTTGCCGTCCTGGCGGACCTGTGTGTTCCTGGCCTGCAGCATTCTGGTGAAGACTTCGCAGTTGAACGGACGGCCTCGGCCGGTGTTGAGGCTCTCGGCTGCGCCAGTGCGCCTTGGGCAAAATTTGCGTTCCATCACCCGTTCGTCGAAACCTATTGGCTAGTCGTTAAACTGAAATTAAGCCGCGCCCCTGTATAAAGTATTTTGATCTTATTGTCCACAGGGCCCGCCCAGCCCGCTGCCTTGCTACGGCAGGTGACGTTATGCTACATTTCTGTGGGAACATGCGAGGGGTATGTGTGTTGCCGGCCCCTCGCAGGCGCATGTAAAAAAAAGGTGTCTGGCATGGACGGCGATGCAGCAGAGGGGGCGGCCGATATCACTCTCGTCGCCCGACGCAACATCCCCTCTCCTCGGGTAGCAGACTTCTCGTACCGGGTTCCCTTGCGCCAGTTGTTCTGGCGATCTCCCTTAGAATTCGCGTTGGACGACGCGTCGGCGATCCTCCTTTTCGCGGGACCGAATCTCCTGGTGGTGGTTAAGACATTCCGATTCGTGGAACGCCATGTCGGTGACTACGAGTGCAGGACATCGGGGTGATCAGGTCGTGATCGAGCGCTGGGTGCGTGGCCGCGTGTACAGATGCGAATTCAACCGCCGGCTCGGCTGGTCATCGGCGAGCCCCGGAGCATAGAACGCGGCAGATTGGCGTTGTGATCCCACGATAAGGAAGCCGGAGTTCGGGATGTTGCTGATCGACGGGCAGCTTACCGCCACGGCGCGCCGCCTAAAGAAACATCTTAATGTCGGTTTAGAAGAGGAACTCTTTGGGGGAAGTATGACCAGGAAGTTGTTGCAAAGAATCGGCGCGGTCACGGCATTGATGCCGCTGTCGGCTCTGGCGTGGGCGCAGGCCAGGTACAACCTGCAGGAACCGCAAACCGAAATCGCCCGCCAGATGTACGACCTTCACAGCGTCATTCTGGTCGCCTGCCTGGTCATATGCGTCGGCGTGTTTGGCATGATGTTCTACTCAGTGATCAGGCACCGAAAATCGGTCGGACACCAGGCTGTACAGTTCCACGAAAATGCCACCGTCGAAATCATCTGGACCGTCGTGCCTTTCTTCATCCTCATCGGCATGGCCTGGCCTGCGACGCAATCGCTGCTGGCGATGAAGGATACCTCCTCGCCCGACTTGACCGTCAAGGTCACCGGCTACCAGTGGAAGTGGGGTTACGAGTACCTCAAGGGTGAGGGCGAACTTTCCGGCGTGGCGGATGGCGTTCAGTTCTACAGCACGCTGACGACCCCGCACGCGCAAATCTACGGGTCGGAGCCCAAGGGTGAGCACTACCTACTCGAAGTGGACAACCCCCTGGTCGTACCGGTGGGCAAGAAGGTGCGCGTCCTGATCACCGCCAACGACGTGCTGCATGCGTGGTGGGTGCCAGCATTCGGCGTCAAGCAGGACGCGGTTCCGGGCTTCATTCGCGATGCCTGGTTCAGGGTCGACAAAGCCGGGACTTACCGTGGGCAGTGCGCGGAACTGTGCGGCAGGGAACACGGGTTCATGCCGATCGTGGTGGTGGTGGTTGAACAAAAAGAATTCGCCGACTGGGCGAGCAAACAAAAGACCGCTTCCGCTGCGGAGGGCGCGACGACAACAGTCGCCGTCGGCGCCGCAGGACAGACCGCCAAGTAGGCGTTGGCAACGGATTCTCACCCAAAAGCTTTCGCAAGGTTATCGAGGAGAAGCAACCATGAGCGCTGTCATCGGCTACGAACACGACCACGCGCACGGAGACGATCATTATCCTGGCGGCATGATGCGCTGGGTCAAGACCACCAATCACAAGGACATCGGCACAATGTACCTGTGGTTCAGTTTCGTCATGTTCCTGACCGGCGGCTTCATGGCGATGGTGATCCGCGCCGAATTGTACGTGCCGGGAATGCAGATGGTGAATCCCGAGGTGTTCAACCAAATGACCACGCTGCACGGGCTCATCATGGTTTTCGGGGCGATCATGCCGGCGTTCGTGGGCTTCGCTAACTGGCTGATCCCAATGCAGATCGGCGCCCCCGACATGGCCTTCCCGCGCATGAACAATTGGAGCTTCTGGCTGCTGCCGCCTGCGGCACTGTTGCTCCTGCTTTCCCTGGTCGTTCCCGGCGGGGCGCCGGGCGTGGGCTGGACCATGTATGCACCGCTCACCGTCCAGCAAGGCATGGGGATGGACCTGTTGATTTTCGCGGTCCACATTCTCGGCATGTCCTCGATAATGGGCTCGATCAACATCATCACCACCATCCTGAACTTGCGGGCGCCGGGTATGACGCTGATGAAGATGCCGATGTTCGTGTGGACCTGGCTGATCACGGCCTATCTGCTGATCGCGGTGATGCCGGTGCTGGCGGGCGCGGTGACCATGACGCTGACCGACCGCCATTTCGGCACCCACTTCTTCAACGCCGCCGGTGGCGGCGACCCGGTGCTGTTCCAGCACATTTTCTGGTTCTTCGGCCATCCCGAGGTTTACATCATCGCCATTCCGGCCTTCGGCGTGGTGTCGCAGGTGATTCCCGCTTTTTCACGCAAGCCGCTGTTTGGCTATACCTCGATGGTGTACGCGACGGCTTCGATCGCGATCCTGTCCTTTCTGGTGTGGGCGCACCACATGTACACGACCGGCCTGCCGATTACTGCGCAACTCTATTACATGTATGCAACCATGCTGATCGCGGTGCCCACCGGCGTGAAAGTATTCAACTGGGTGGCGACCATGTGGAAGGGCTCGCTCACGTTTGAGACGCCGATGTTGTTTTCCATCGGCTTTCTAGTGCTGTTTACGATCGGCGGCTTCAGCGGGCTGGTGCTGGCGATAGTGCCGGTGGATGTGCAGTTGCAGGACACCTATTACGTGGTCGCGCACTTCCACTATGTAATGGTGGCCGGGGCCCTTTTCTCCGCCTTTGCCGGCATCTACTTCTGGCTGCCGAAATGGACCGGAAAGATGTACGACGAGACGCTGGGCAAGTGGCACTTCTGGCTGACAATGGTCTTCTTCAACATGATCTTCTTCGTTCAGCATTTCCTGGGGCTCGCGGGGATGCCGCGCCGCATCCCGGATTACGCACCGCAGTTCACCGATTTCAACATGATCTCGTCGATCGGCGCATTCGGTTTCGGCGTGTCGCAGCTGCTGTTCCTTTACGTGGTGCTGAAGTGCATCCGCAGCGGCGAGAAAGCGCCGCAAAAACCCTGGGAGGGCGCAGACTCGCTGGAGTGGACGCACCTGCCGACACCAGTGCCGTATCACAGCTTTGAGACGCCGCCAACGGTGAAATAAATTCGGGCGTTACGGCGCAAGAAGCCACGCCGTTTCTATCATGACTGATCAGCAGGCGAAGCAACTTCAGGCCAGGAAAATCAGATCCGCGCTGATCTTGTGGTCGGTTGCACTGGTTTGTTTTTTTGGCGTAATCCTGCGCCATTGGATATGAGCCGGGCTGCAGAAAATCGTTCGATCCTTGTCAAACTGCTTGTCGTCACGGTCGGCATGTTCGGTTTCGGCTATGCGCTGGTGCCCTTGTACAAGATGATCTGCGAGGCCACCGGCATCTACGAGATCGAGAAAGCCAGTGCAGTGCCGGCCAATACGCAGGTCGACCAGAGCCGGCTGGTGACGCTGGAATTCGATGCCAACATCCGCAGCGATCTTCCTTGGAAGTTCAGGCCGCTGCAGACCAGCGTCAAGGTGCATCCCGGGCAACTGGTGCAGGTGACGTACGAAGTGCGCAACCGCTCGGATCAACCGATCGCCGGCCAGGCGATCCCCAGTTACGGGCCGCAGGTCGCGGGGCAGTATTTTCGCAAGCTGGATTGTTTTTGCTTTACCACCCAGAGTTTGGCGGCGGGGGAAGTGCGTGAGATGTTGGTGGTATTCGTCATCGAACCAGGCCTGCCGAAGGAAGTGAATACGGTCACGCTTTCCTATACCTTCTTCAAGGTGGAAGGTGCGGTGCCGACCGCAGCGAGGCCGCGCGGTGGCAGATCAGCAGCCGGCTAAGCAGGGAAAGGCATCGCCGCTGCGGATTTTCAGGACCGTGTTCTGGTCTTTTTTTGGCGTGCGAAGGCGAGCCGATAATCGGGCCGACTTTGATGGCATCACGCCGGTGCAGGTGATCATCGCGGGCATCGTCGGTGCGGCAATATTTGTCACGACGCTGATACTGCTGGTGAGGTTCATCGTCGGCTGAGTTGGACAAGCGGAAGAAAACCAGGGGCGGAAAACTTAGGGAGAATCAGGAATGCTTAGCCAATCCACACGTTATTACTTGCCTGAGCCGTCGCACTGGCCTGTCATGGGGTCGTGTGCGCTGTTGCTGATGGCGATCGGTGCGGTGCTCTGGATGAACGGAGTCGCCCCCGGTCCCTGGGTGGTGCTGGCAGGCATGGCGGTTCTGGTCTACATGATGTTCGGATGGTTTGGCACCGTGATCCGAGAAAGCGAGGCCGGCAGATTCAACAAGCAGGTGGATATCTCCTTTCGCTGGGGCATGAGTTGGTTCATCTTCTCCGAAGTCATGTTTTTCGCCGCTTTTTTCGGCGCACTGTTCTATATGCGCGTGCTGTCGGTGCCATGGCTGGGCAGCGGCGACACAATGCAACAGTTATGGCCAGGTTTCTCAGTCCCGAGCTGGCCAATATCCGGTCCCGGCATCGAAGAGACTTTCACGCCGATGGGCGCCTGGGGCATTCCAGCGATCAACACACTGATCCTGCTGACTTCCGGTGTGACGGTGACCTGGGCGCACTGGGGCCTGATTAAGAATAACCGCGCGCAATTGATCTGGGGCCTGTTGGCCACCGTTATGCTCGGCCTGCTGTTCCTGAGCCTGCAGGCGTACGAGTACGTACATGCCTATCGCGAGCTCAACCTGACGTTGAACATGGGGGCGTACGGCGCGACGTTTTTCATGTTGACGGGCTTCCACGGCTTCCACGTCACCATCGGCACCATCATGCTGATGGTGATACTGGCCCGTTCGATCAGGGGGCACTTCAGCGCGGATCATCACTTCGCTTTTGAAGGCGTGTCGTGGTACTGGCACTTCGTCGACGTGGTCTGGCTGCTGCTTTTCGTGCTGGTCTACTGGCTATAGAAATACCGCGCCGAGGAACAGCAATGAGAAAAACAGGAAGGAGGAGGAAACCCGCGGGATAAGCGGGCAAATGGGGCCGCACACCACAACTGTGCGGTTATTTTAGAACCCCTGCTGCGGAATGATGCCGAAGTAGTAGCCGACCATGAGCAGCAGGAACAGGGTAACGGAAAGCGCAACGCGGACGGTCAGTGCCTTCACCGTGCGCTCCGATTGTCCCTTGTCTCGGATCAGGTAGATCAGCGCAGAGGCGAGACTGGCAACGATGATGACGAGAAAGGCGATGATGACGAGTTTCATGATCGCGGAGGCCGGAGCAGGTGGGGCCCAGTGTAGCGGATACGCGTGGCCGCCTCCACTTGCTCGACGGATTGCTTGATTGCGTCTGTAACCTCCGCGCCGCGCCGCCGGCCGCGTTGGCTGCCCGCAGTGGCCGCCATTGCCGGGATTGTGCTGACTGCCACGGCGGGTAGCTGGCAACTCGACCGCGCGCACGAAAAAGAGCGGTTGAAACAGGCCTACGACCGCGGCGCTGCCGAAGCTGCGGTCGTCTTGTCAGCCGCTCCGGCGGAGGCGCAAACGCTGCTCTTCCGCCGGATTGAAGCCACCGGTGAGTTTGTGCCGCGGAGGGCAGTGCTGCTCGACAACAAGGTGCTGGCAGGCGTGGCCGGCTATCACGTGATCGTGCCGTTGAGAATTGCGGATTCGCCGAAGTACGTTCTGGTCAACCGCGGCTGGGTTGCCGCGGGAGCGGACCGACGCCGACTGCCTGAAGTCAGAACGCCCGTCGGCAGCGTGACGGTCATCGGCATCGCGGTGCTGCCGGGGCGTATCCTGGAATTATCCAGCGCGGAAACGACCGGACCAGTGTGGCAAAACCTGACAATTGAGCGCTATCGCCGCCGCATGCAGCTCGACATCCAGCCGGTGGTGATCGAGCAGCACAATGACCTGGGCGACGGATTGGCGCGCTCATGGAGCCGCCCTGACTTCGGCGTCGCCAAGCACTACGGATACGCGGTGCAATGGTTTTCGCTGTGTGGATTAATTGTTTTTCTCTATGTGTTCTTCCATGTCAAACGTGCCCGATCTGAAAAAGGCCACGAAAATTCTGCTCTTTCTGGGCGCGGTTAGCCTTGCGCCGTTTGTCGCTTCCTTCCTGCTGTATTACTCATGGAAGCCGCAGACTTTCACCAACTACGGCGAGTTGCTGAAGGTCACGCCGCTGGCCGAGGTCGCGGTCGCGGACCGTAACGGCAAGGATTTCCGCTTTGACGAACTGCGCGGCAAGTGGATGTTCCTCATGGTCGATTCCGGCGTCTGCGACCAGTACTGTCAATCCAAACTGTACTTGATGCGACAGGTCCGGCTTACCCAGGGCAAGAACCGGGACCGCATAGAGCGACTGTGGCTAATCCCCGATGGCATACAACCGCCACCCGAGGTCGAATCACAGTACCAGGGTACGCGCCAGCTGATGGGCAACGCGGCCCAAGTGCAGTTTCTACCGGCGCCATTTTCGGCGCGTGGCCACATTTACGTCGTCGATCCCTTCGGCAATTTGATGATGCGCTTCCGCGCAACGCCGATCCTCACCGGATGAAGCGAGACATCACCAAGCTGGAGAAGATTTCCATCGATTGGCTGCAGAAGAACAATTGAAAGAAGGCACAGAATGCGGGATCCGGCAGTCTGGCAGTTCTCACTAAACACACTGCATGCAGTCGCGTGGGGCGGGTCGTTGCTGGTGGCGCTGGCCGCGTTCGCAAACTATCTGCGGCCGCGCACGCTGGTGATCGCGACCACGGTCGCGACGCTCGGGCTGGTCATGCTCGGCGCCTACGTGCGGCTGACCGACGCCGGGCTTGGTTGCCCGGACTGGCCCGGCTGTTACGGCAGACTGTCGCCGACGCATGCGGCGGCGGAAATTCACGCCGCCGAGGCGGTCGCGCCCGCAGGCCCGGTGTCGCTGCCCAAAGCCTGGAACGAAATGCTGCATCGCTACTTCGCCTCGTTCGTCGGTGTGATGATCATGGCCATCGCATGGCAATCGTGGCGGCGCCGGCGCCGGATCGGTTCTGGGGCCGATGATCCGTCCGCACGGACTGGATTGCCGTTTGCAATTGTGGGCCTGGTGATCCTACAGGGATTGTTCGGCAAGTGGACGGTGACTCTGTTGCTCAAGCCGGCGATCGTGACGCTGCACCTTCTGGGCGGAATGACACTGGTGGCGCTGCTGGCCTGGCTGACAGCGCGGCATCTCGGGATCAGCGGCGGGCAAGCCTCGACCCTGCGCGGGGTCCGGCCCTGGGCGATTCTGGGCGTGCTCATCCTGGGCGTGCAGATTGCGCTCGGTGGCTGGGTCAGCGCCAATTACGCGGCACTGGCATGCGTGGACTTCCCGACCTGCCATGGCGGGTGGGCGCCGACGATGGATTTCGGCCAAGGATTCCATTTTTTCCGGGAGTTGGGCATGACCGCGGAGGGCGAAGCCTTGTCGAACCAGGCGCTCAACGCGATCCACTGGGCGCATCGCGTCGGCGCACTGGTGACCTTTGTGTATCTGGTCATACTGGCGCACTCGGCGATGCGACTGCGCGGCCTGCGCCGGTTCGGTATCGCGTTACTGGTGCTGCTGCTCGTCCAGGTGACGCTCGGCATCGCCAATGTCCTGGCCAGTCTGCCTCTGTCATCGGCTGTGGCCCACAACGGGGTGGCCGCGCTGTTGCTGGCGGCGTTGGTGATGCTAAACTTTGCGGCCTACTCGCCGTCCAGCTTCCGTTAACAGATGTCGGTTTCCCTTCCCACCCGGGCACGCCCGTCGCGGATGCAGCAGTTGCTGCAAATTACCAAACCGCGTGTGGTATTGCTGATTGTCTTCACCGCCGTGATCGGAATGTTCCTGGCGGTACCGGCCGAGCGTCTGGTGTCGCCCGTGTTCTGGTTTGGGGCGCTGTTCGCGACGCTGGGCATCGCGCTGGTGGCGGGTTCGGCCGCGGCGGTAAATTGTCTGGTGGAGCAGAAGATCGACGCCAAGATGGCGCGCACCCGCGCGCGTCCCCTGCCGATGGGCACCATCACTTCACTGGAGACGCTGTTGTTTGCCGGCGTGGTGGGTGGTTTCGGACTGACCACGTTGTACCTGCTGGTCAATCCGCTCACAATGTGGCTGACGCTGGCGACTTTCGTCGGTTACGCCGTCATCTACACCGTGCTGCTCAAGCCGCTCACGCCGCAGAACATTGTGATTGGCGGGGCCTCCGGCGCGATGCCCCCGGTACTCGGCTGGGCAGCGGTGACCGGGGAAATCGCCTCCGATGCCTTGCTGCTGTTTCTGATCATTTTCGCTTGGACCCCGCCGCATTTCTGGGCCCTTGCGCTGTACCGAAAGAACGAATATGCCAAGGCCGGCGTGCCGATGCTGCCGGTCACCCATGGCGATCATTTCACCCGTCTGCACGTTCTGTTCTACACCGTGATCCTGGTGGCGGTAACAGCGCTGCCCTTCGCCAGCCGCATGAGCGGCCTGATCTACCTGGGCAGCGCCATGGTTCTGGGCGCGTTGTTTCTGATCTACGCCATCCGGATCTATGTGGCCTATAGCGACGAACTGGCGAAGAAAACCTTCCGCTATTCAATCGTGTACCTGTCACTGTTGTTTGCCGCGCTGCTGGTGGATCACTACGTTGGCGTCTGAGCGGGAGATCACCATCAACACGGCGTTGCGCCTGTGCCTGCTTTTGGTGCTGCTCGCGCTTGGTGCCTGCCAGCAAGGCAAGGCGAGATTCCGCGCGACCGATATCACCGGAGCCGATTTCGGCCGGGACTTCGCGCTTACCGACCACACCGGAACGCCGCGGGCGCTGGCCCATTTTCGCGGCCGGGTGGTGGTGATGTTCTTCGGCTTCACGCACTGCCCGGACGTGTGTCCCACCACGCTCGCGGAACTGGCGGCGGAGGTTAAAAAGCTCGGCGCGGACGGGGACAAAGTGCAGGTGCTGATGGTGACCGTGGATCCGGAACGCGATACGCCGCAAGTCCTGTCGCAGTACGTGACCGCATTCGACCCGCGCTTCCTGGCGCTGCGCGGAACTGCCGAGGAAACCGCCCGGGTGGCGAAGGAATTCAAGATCCTCTATCAGAAGGTTGCCGGCGCACGCCCCGACAGCTACACCATGGACCATTCCGCAGGCACCTATGTGTTTGACACGCAAGGACGGCTGCGCCTGTACGTGAGCTATGGGCGGGGGCCGGAGGTGTTTGCCCACGACATCGCCTTGCTGCTGAAACAGCCGTAGAAAACGCGGCCAAAAAAAGCCCCGCGAACGCGGGGCTTTTTCTGGGGAAAAGTGAAACCGGGTCAGGCGGTCGCCGGCGCCATCAGCGCGTGCATCTTCTTCATCGCCTGGCCCTCGATCTGGCGAATGCGCTCGGCGGAAACGCCGAATTCGTCGGCCAGTTCGTGCAGGGTCGCTATATCCTGCTCGCGCAGCCAGCGCGCTTCGATGATACGGCGGCTGCGCGGGTCGAGCGCGGCCAGTGCCCGTTCCAGCCCCTGGCTGCGGGCGCGTTCGGACTGGCCGTGTTCGAGCACCAGCCCCGGCTCATCCGCGGGGTCGGCCAGATAGGCGATGGGCGCGAAGCTCTCGTCGTCATCATCGGACGAGGGCTCGAGCGCCACGTCGTGCCCGCCCATCCGGGTTTCCATCTCGACTACGTCTTCGGCCCGGACGTTTAGCTGTCTGGCCATGTTCGCCACCGCCTCGGGGCTCATGGTCGAGTGGCTCTGCTTAAGGCTGCGCAGGTTGAAGAACAGCTTGCGCTGCGCCTTGGTGGTGGCCACTTTGACGATGCGCCAGTTCTTGAGGATGAATTCGTGAATTTCGGCGCGAATCCAGTGCACCGCGAACGACACCAACCGCACGCCGCGGTCGGGGTCGAAGCGCCTTACCGCCTTCATCAGGCCGACGTTGCCCTCCTGGATCAGGTCGGCATGGGGCAACCCGTAACCCAAATAGCCGCGGGCAATTGATACCACCACGCGCAGGTGCGACAGCACCAACTGGCGCGCCGCTTCCACATCACCTTCATGGCGCAGGCGTCGGGCCAGCGCGGTCTCCTGCTCCTGGGTCAGGAGAGGGTAGCGGTTGACTGCCTGAACATACGTATCCAGACTGCCCGTCGTTGACGGGAACGGAACCGCAACAGTCAATGCATTGCTCATTTGGTATTCCCCCTTGTTGCGACAAATTCTTCAAATATTAGCACTCCACGAATGAGAGTGCCAATGACCTCCGGAAGTTCCCGAGCATGCCGCCCGGAGCCCTTCACCTTGGCTCGATCTGCCATAAGTGGCGACTCACTGACAGCCAAGCGCCAAGCCACCCCAGTGCGGCCGAAAACGCCAAAAGAATGGCTGAGTCGGCGGCATCCAGGGATTGCAGGTTGAATGCCGTGCCGTAAAGCGTGCCCAACTCTGAAAGCTGGACGTTGAGCACGACCACCGCCAGAGTCACGACGGCCCAGGCGGCACAGCCGCCGGCCAGACCCTGGAGCGCACCGAGATACAGGAACGGCCGGCGAATGAAGGGATTGGTGGCGCCGATCAGTTTGGACACCTCGATTTCATCGCGACGGGTGAGAATCTGCAGACGAATGGTATTGAACGTCACCGCGACCAGGGCCAAAGCCAGCAGCGCTGCCAGCAGCGTGACCAGAAGCCGTCCTACTGCGAGCGCGGCGTCCAGCCGCCGCGCCCATTCGGCATCCAGTTGCACATGTTCAACCTTCGGCCAGCGCGCAGCCTGCTCGCGCAGAACCTCGAGCGTGACCGGATCGTTGCTCCTGGCTGTGACCACGAAGGCGTCGGGTAGCGGGTTGCGCTCGAGGTCGGCCAGGACATCCGCCAATCCGGCGCTGCGCTTGAGCCTGGCCAGTGCCTGTTCGCGCGCGATGAAATCGACGCGGCCGACTTCGGGATGGGCCCGCAGGCGCCGCTCCACTGCCGATACATCGGCCTGGCTGGCATCCATGGCCATGAAGATGCTGACCTGTGGGTCGCTGGAGAGCTGGCGCGAAAACGCCTGCAGATTGTCGATCCCAAGATAAAAACCGACCGGCAATGACAACGCGATGCCGATCACAATCACATTCAAACCGGTCGCGAAAGGCTGGCGCGCCAGCCTGACAAGGCTCTCGCGCAGCGTGTCGAAGTGGGCCAGCAGCCAGTTCATGGCGCGAGCCTGCCGTGGTCGAGGTGCACGATGCGCGGACCGAGTCGCCCGATCAACGCCTCGTCGTGTGTGGCAATCACCACGGTCACGCCGACCTGATTGAACGACTTGAACATGCCGATGATTTCTTCGGCATAGGCCGCGTCGAGATTTCCGGTTGGCTCATCTGCAAGCAGGATTGCCGGGCGGTTGACGATTGCGCGGGCGATGCAAAGCCTCTGCTGCTCGCCGCCCGAGAGGGTGATCGGCCTGGTTTTTTCCCGCCCCAACAGGCCGACCTTGTCGAGCGCGGCGCGCGTCCGGCGCGCGATCTCACCGCGCGGAAAGCCGGTGATTGCCAACGGCAGCGCCACGTTCTCGAACACGCTGCGATCGAACAGCAGCTTGTGGTCCTGGAAAATGAGTCCGAAATTGCGGCGCAGATAGGGAATGGCGCCGGACTTCATCGCCGAGACGTTCTGGCCGTTGATGATCACGCCGCCGGAAGTCGGCATCTCGATTGCGGCGATCAGCTTAAGCAGCGTGCTCTTGCCCGCGCCCGAGTGGCCGGTAATGAAAACCATCTCGCCCGCCTCCACGGTGAAGGTCACGTCGCGCAGCGCTTCGTATCCGCCGGGGTAGCGCTTCGATATGTGGCTGACGCTGATCATGCGCGACGTTGTCATGGGAATTCGGGCGCAGCCGAAGTCGCCGAGTAAGAATCAGGGTCTCGCGAGCGCAACGCTAGGTCATCTTTGCCCGGGACGTGGTCCCGCCTCATTCGAACAATGCCTCCACGAATTGCTCGGCCGAGAACGGCTGCAAATCATCCATGCCCTCGCCAATGCCCACGAAGCGCAGCGGGATTGGTTTGTGGCGTGCGATGGCGGCGATGGCTCCGCCTTTGGCAGTGCCGTCGAGCTTGGTCAGGATGATCCCGGTAACGCCTAGCGCCTGGTCGAAGGCTTTTACCTGCGCGATTGCGTTCTGTCCGGTATTGGCATCCAGCACCAGCAGAACTTCATGCGGCGCCTCCGGGATCACCTTGGCGATCACCCGTTTCACTTTCCTGATCTCCTCCATCAGATGCGGCTGGGTTGGCAGCCGTCCGGCGGTGTCGGCGATGACGACATCGATACCCTTGGCCAACGCCGATTGAACGGCATCGAAAATGACGGCCGCAGTATCGCCGCCTTCCTGAGAGACCACTGCGACGTCGTTGCGTTCGGCCCAGACTTTCAATTGTTCGCGCGCCGCGGCGCGAAAGGTATCGCCGGCCGCCAACAGGACTGATTTTCCCTGGTTCCGAAAAAAGTTAGCGAGCTTGCCTATCGAAGTGGTCTTGCCGGCGCCGTTGACGCCTGCCATCAGTATTACGAAGGGTTTGGCTCGAGACAGGTCGAGTGGTTTTGCCAGTGGCGCAAGCAGCTCGAGCAGCGCCTGCCGCAACGCATCGCGAACCTGCGTTGCGTCCTGCATGCGCTCTCGCAGGGCGCTCGTGCGTGTCTGTTCGAGCAGATGACGCGTTGCCTCCACGCCGACGTCACAGGTCAGCAGGACCGCCTCCAGGTCATCGAAGAGCTGTTCGTCTATTTTGCGCCCACGGCCGAAAACCGCGGCGAGCTGGGCGCCGAATTGCAATCGGGTGGCGGCCAGCCCCCGGCGCAGCCGAGCCATCCAGCCGCTGTCACTGCCGTGTTCTATCGGTTCGTCCTTGTCATGCTTGAGGAAACTCAACATACTCTGGCGCTGTCACAGACGTACTCGAAACCGGACAGCCGCAATTCTATTCTGTTTGTTCCTGGCTCATCTATAAGCATGCTCGATAAACTTGCGCGCGCGCGCCGGGCGGTGTTGGCCTCGGCGTTGGTCTGCATCGTTGCGGCAGGGGCCGCGGCCGGCGCGGCGGAACGCACGCTCGCCAATGGTCTGAAGATCATCGTCAAGGAGGATCATCGCTCCCCGGTGGCGGTGTCCATGATCTGGTATCGCGCCGGCAGCATGGATGAAGTGAGCGGTGCCACGGGTGTGGCGCATGTGCTCGAGCACTTGATGTTCAAGGGCACGCAGAAAGTGCCAGGCGGCGAGTTCTCAAGGATCATCGCCCGCGCCGGAGGCCGCAGCAACGCGTTCACCTCGCGCGATCACACTGCCTATCACCAGCAACTGCACAAGTCGAAGCTCGCTCTGGCGCTCGAACTCGAGGCCGACCGCATGGTGAATCTACAATTTTCGGACGAGGAGTTCACCAGGGAATTGAAGGTCATCATGGAAGAGCGGCGCATGCGCACCGACGACGATCCGCATGCGCAGGTGTCAGAGTTGATGATGGCAACGGTGTATGCGGTGCATCCCTACCGCGCGCCGGTCATCGGCTGGATGAACGACCTGGAGAACATGCGCCTTGCCGACGCCAAGGATTGGTACGAGAAGTGGTACGCGCCGAACAACGCCACGCTGGTGGTATGCGGCGATGTGGAAGCCGAAGAGGTGTTCCGGCTCGCCGAGAGATTCTTCGGGCCGATTCCGCCACGTACGCTGCCATGGCGCAAGCCGCAAGTCGAGCCGCCGCAACGGGGCGTTAAGCGTATCAACGTAAAGGCGCCTGCGGAACAGTCTTACCTGCTGATGGCGTATCACGTCCCGGTGCTGCGCGATGTCGACAACGATCGGGAACCGTACGCGCTGTCGGTATTGGGGGGTGTGCTCGACGGATCTCCCGCGGCGCGGCTTCCCAGAGAACTGGTGAAGAGTAGCCGCATCGCCAATTCCGCAGGCGCGAACTACGACGTCACCAACCGCGGACCCGGACTGTTTTTCCTCGACGGGGTTCCGGCAGAGGGCAAACGCGCGACCGACGTCGAGACGGCATTGCGCGACCAGATCCGGCGCCTGGTGGAAGACGGCATAAGCGAAGAAGAATTGCGGCGGGTCAAGGCTCAGGTAATCGCGGCGCAGGTCTTTGCGCAGGATTCGGTCATGTACCAGGCGATGCGCATCGGCGCGCTGGATACGGTCGGATTGCCCTACGATTCTGTGGAACGGCAGATTAAGAAACTGCAGGAAGTCAGCGCCGCACAGGTGCGCGAGGTGGCGCGCAAGTATCTGGCGGACGACAACCTGACGGTAGCGGTGCTCGATCCGCAGCGACCCGCCACCGGCGCGCGCCCACGCCCAATGGAAGGAAACGGCCGTGGCGACTAGGCGGCAGGCGCTTGCAGGCGTGCTCGTTGTCGCCGCAGTCGCGTACGCAGTTCCGGTGCAGGCAACGCTGCCCATACAGCAATGGCAGACGGCGAGTGGCGCGCGGGTATTATTTGTTGAGACCCATGATCTGCCGATGCTGGATGTGGCCGTGGATTTCCCGGCCGGAACCAGTCGCGACACGCGCGAAAAGTCCGGCCTGGCGTCCCTGACACTGCGCATGCTGCGATTGGGCGCGGAAGGTCTCGATGAGGACCAGATTGCCGAACGCCTCGCCGACGTCGGCGCGGACATCGGCGGCCGATTCGACATGGACCGCGCCGGCTATGGCCTGCGCACGCTGTCCAGTGCGCGCGAGCGTGAACAGGCGGTCGCAGTCCTGTTGCGCATCTTGCAAACGCCGACGTTCCCGCAACCGATCTTCGAGCGCGAGAAGGAGCGGGTGCTGGCGGCGCTGAAGGAATCCGATATAAAACCCGAGACGATTGCCGATCGGGAATTCAAGCGCCTGCTCTACGCCGACCACCCCTATTCGTTGCGTGGTTCGGGAGAAATCGATACGGTCGCACGGCTCACACGCGATGATCTGATGGATTTTTACGGTCGCCATTTTTCCGCTGGGGTGGCGGTGGTTTCGATCATCGGCGATCTCAGCCGAGACCAGGCGCGCGTGATCGCGGAACAGCTGACTTCCGGATTGAAGCTTGCTGTGCCGCTGCCGGCGCTGCCGCCGGTGCCGCGCATTGCCAAGGAACAGACGAACTGGATCGCGCATCAGGCCACCCAGGCACATATCCTGATCGGCCAGCCGGGGATCAAGCGCCTTGATCCCGATTACTTTCCGCTGTGGTTGGGCAATTACGTGCTCGGCGGTGGCGGATTCTCCTCCCGGCTAAATGAAGAAATCCGGCAGAAGCGCGGCTTTGCCTACAGCGCATACAGTTACTTCAACCCGCTCGCGCAACAAGGGCCGTTCCAGATCGGGCTGCAGACAAAGAAAGTTCAGGCCGAGGAAGCCCTCAAGGTGGCACGCGACACGTTGGCGAAATTCGTTGCCGATGGCCCGACGCAGCAGGAATTCGAGGCCGCGAAACAGAACATCGTCGGCGGATTCCCCCTGCGCATCGACAGCAACGCAAAAATCCTCGAGTACCTGTCGCTGATCGGCTTCTACCGCCTGCCGCCGACTTATCTGGAGGACTTCCCGGTGAAGATCGAGGCCGTGACGCTGGCGCAGGTGAATGACGCCTGGCGCCGTCGTATCGACCCGGCCCGCATGATCACCGTGGTGGTCGGTGCGTCGGCCCAGCCTTGAACCGGCGCAGGCCCGATGCCGACACGCAGCAACAGTGTTCGTATCATCGGCGGCGAGTGGCGCCGCCGTCTGATCCGTTTCCCCGGCTCGCCGGACCTGCGGCCCACTCCGGACCGGATGCGCGAGACCCTATTCAACTGGCTGGGACAGGACCTCACCGGCAAGACCTGTCTGGATCTGTTCGCCGGCAGCGGCGCGCTCGGGTTTGAAGCTGCCTCTCGCGACGCTAAACAAGTAGTGATGGTGGAGCGCGACGCGCAGATATTCCGCGCGCTGCAAGCGACTCACACCATGCTTGGCGCCGATCAGGTTGAGCTGGCGCGCGCCGATGCGCTGACGTTCCTGCAATCAGACGCGCGCCGCTACGACGTGGTGTTTCTGGACCCGCCCTATCATCTGCACCTGCTGGCTCGCGTGTTGCCGCTGTTGCCCGGCCATCTGGTCGGTGGCGCGCGCGTCTACCTCGAATCCGACCGGCAGCCGGAGTTGCCCGAGGGTTATGAGCTACTGCGGCAATCCCGTGCCGGGCGGGTGCACGGTCTCCTGATAAAATGGGTTCGACCATGAAGACGCGAACCAACAGGGCCGTTTATCCCGGCACGTTCGACCCGATCACGCGCGGCCATGAAGATCTGGTGCGTCGTGCTTCGACATTGTTCGACGAGATGATCGTCGCAGTGGCCGACAGCCGGGGGAAGAGCCCGTTCTTCACCTTCGAAGAGCGCGTGGCGATGGCCAGGGAAACACTGGCGTCTTTCCACAACGTGAGGGTGGAAGGTTTCTCAGGCCTGTTGATGGATTTCCTGCACAAGCACGACGCCAAGATCATCCTGCGGGGGCTGCGCGCAGTTTCGGATTTCGAGTACGAGTTTCAGATGGCCGGAATGAACCGCAACCTGTTTCCCGATGTCGAAACCCTGTTTCTGACGCCGGCCGAACAGTACATGTTCATTTCCGCCACCATGGTGCGCGAGATTGCCAGCCTCGGAGGAGACGTCTCCCCGTTCGTCAATCCGATCGTGATTCCGCGACTGAAGGCGAAAATCCGCAAGTGAGTTCCCCATGGCCCTGATGATCACGGACGAATGCATCAATTGCGACGTGTGCGAGCCGGAGTGCCCGAATGGCGCCATTTTTCAGGGCGAAGAGATCTACCAGATCGATCCGGACAAATGCACCGAGTGCGTCGGCCACTACGACCGGCCGCAGTGCCAGGAAGTCTGTCCCGTAGACTGCATCCCGCTTAACCCAGCACTGCCGGAAACGCGGGAGCAGCTCTACGACAGGTATTTACGCCTGACGCAGCACAAGCTCGAGACTTCAACCTGAAGGTGTGCCGGCCGCTGCCTAATGCGGCGGGCGGTGTTCGACACCGTACCTGGCGTAGATGCGCGTGAGGCTGCCGTCGGCCAGCATTCTGTCGAGCACTTCGTTGACTGCATCCACTAGTGCCTGGTCCGATTTGCGCAATCCCACCGCTACTTCCCAGGTAAGCTGCGGTTCGCTGTCGAAAGCGTTCACCAGCCGCAGTCCGGATGTCGGGTTCTGAAAAATGTAGTAGCTCATGGTCGCCATTGATACCGCAGCCCCGTACAACTCGCCCTTCGCCAGATCCTCCACTAGGTCCGACTGAAAGGCATAGGGCGAAATGCTCTTGCCGGCCTTGCCGAGCACCATGCCGGCATACGAACTGACCATCACGCCGATCTTCTGGCCCTTTTTCAGTTCCTTGAAGTCGCTGATGGACTCTGCATTCCGGCCGAGACCGAGCGCAACGCCGGATTTCTGGTAAGGGCGCGACAGGCGCAGCCTGCCCTCGTGGACTTCCGGGTCATTGACGCTGTCGAGCAACATGTCGCAATTGACAACGTTGGCGCGCCGCCGTGGCAGGATCCATTCGATGTTGAGCGGTACTCCGAGGCCTTCGGCGATGGCGCGGCCGATTTCGATCTGGAAACCAGGCATATCCTGGTTGTTGCTGGCATAAGGGAGCGCGTCCCGATTGGCGCACATGGAAACGGCGCCCAGCGATTTCACTTCGGCAAGCGTGCGGGCATATGCGTCCCCGCCCGCCGGCAGGAACCAGGCGGCACCAAGGCATGCCAGGGCAAACCCGGCGCGCGTCCGGGGCGTTTTCATCGATCGGTTCATGGGTTCTGCGGCTCTTCGCCGGGTTTGAGATTGCGGATGAATGTCACGATCTTGTGGATCTGATCGTCGTTGAAGGCGCTGCCAAATGCCGCCATGCGGCCCGGCATGCCGTTTTTGATGCGGTTGAACAGGAACTCGTCAGTACGCTCCGAGTTCATCAATTGCGGCCCCTTGGAGGCCTTGCGGCCGTAGTTTTCGTGACAGAAGCCGCAGATGTTTCGAAACGTGCTTTTCACGTCAAAGGGTTTGGTCGCGGTTTTGGTGTCTTCGGCCATAGCGGCGCCGGCCAGGCTTAAGGCAAGGGCAACGCCCGCCAGCAGGCCCTTTATCGGAAACCGGCTTGTTCTCAATGCTGTCATCCTCTTGCCAAATTGATTCATCGGCGCTCGGCGCCAATTGATTTTCGAACAGCGCCTGCTAGTAACGCCCGCACACTGTTTTCGAGGACGATAAAAAAGGGCGGGGACGAAATTCCCCGCCCTGGTTGATCCGGCAATTATGGCCGGTTGTAGTTCCCGTTATTGCAGCGCAAATACCTTCAGCACTCCGGAGTCCTTCGGCATGCTCTTCCACGGCTCGCCAAACCAGTCGCCGTAGCCGTCGCCGACCAAGCTGCCCCAGCCGGTCATTACTGCGACGTACTGCTTGCCTTTGGCCATGTAGCTGATGATGCCACCATTGTGGCCCTGGCCGTTATTGTGCGTCCACAGCTTCTTGCCGTTGGTTGCGTCGTAGGCCGCGAAAGTTCCGTCGGCCTCGGGCACGAACAGCACGTTGCCGCCGGTGCTCAGCAGGCTGGCGTGTGGCGTTGCGCCGGGGTAGGTGATTTCAAACTTGACCTTGCCGGTGATCGGATCGCGTGCGCGGATGTGGCCGCTCATCGACTTCTGGCCCTTCGGCGGCACGAACGTGAAGTCCGCGCCAATGTTCAACTGCACCACGGGTTCCGTGATCGGCTCTGTCTTCACAACTGTTAGGTCGATACACCACTCGTAGCCGACCCGGTAGAACAGGCCGGTCTTCGGGTTGTAGGTTCCCGCGTTCCAGCTCAACCCGCCCGCGATTGCCGGGCAAAGGTTTTCGTGCTTGCCTTCCGTCAGGTCGCGACGCCCGACCAGCGTGCCGTCGGGTTTGATGTCCTTGACGAAGTTGATGGCGTCCACGGCCTTGTACACGTTGACGGGCTTGCCGGAACGGTCATACACGAAGTTGAAGCCGCCCTTGTTGGGGTGCACGACATACTTCTTGCCGTCACGCTCCAGGAACACGAATTCGCCCATGGACGAATCAAAATCCCAGGCGTCGTGCGGGAGTTCTTGGTGATACCCCTTCAGATTGCCGGTGTCCGGATCCAGCAGGATGACCGACGTGATGTAGAGGTTGAGGCCTGGACGCGCGCCCTCGGTCATCCACTTGTCACCCGACCAGTCGTACAGCGGTGCCGGATTCGCGGTGCCCCACCACACCGAGTTGGTCTCCGGATCGTAGGAGCCCGCCATCCAGCCGCCGCCGCCGCCGACCTTCCAGGAGTCATTGCCCCAGGTATCGCGACGGTCGCTCGCAGTGCCATCGTTGCCACCTACGGTGAAGAACTCCCATACTTTCTCGCCGGTCTTGGCGTTGACGCCGAAGATTGGGCCGCGGTAGGGCCACTCGCCACCTTGCGAACCGATGATAATTTTGTCCTTGACCAACAGCGGGGCGCCGGTGAAGCCGACCGTCAGCTTCTCGGAGTCGAGCAGCTTGGTTTCCCAGCTGAGCTTGCCGGTCTTCATGTCGATCGCGGCCAGCTTGCCGTCCAGAGTGCCGATGAATATGTTGCCGTAGCCGGCGGCGATCCCGCGGTTATAGGGCGAGTGGGTCTGTCGTGCCACCAGATCCTCGTTCAGCTTCTGCTTGTAGGTCCACAGGATCTGCCCCGTGGCACCGTCGAGCGCATAAACCTGGTTGTACGGGCTGGAGTAATAGAGCACGCCGTCGATGGCCAACGGGAAGCCTTGCAGGCCGCGATTGGCGCGGGAAGCGGTGTGCGACCAGGCTTCCGAGAGCTTGCTGACGTTTTTGGTGGTGATCTGGTCGAGCGGACTGTAGTGCCACGACTTGTAGGAGCCGTGATACGTAAGCCAGTTGCCTTTCGCGAGTTCCTTGTCCGCATCGAGCACGCGTTTGCCGTCTACATCGGCGGCAATCGCACTGCCCGCGACAAACAGGGCCACTGCGAGCGCGGCGCGCGCGAAGCGAGTCTTGTTGCTGTTCATGATGATTTTCCTCTCAAAGGTTTTTAGTTCTTCCCCAAAAAAATAACGCAGTGTCGCCGTTGGGTCGTTCTTTGGATTAACACCGGCAGGCGGGCGACTTACCGTACCTGATCCACTCCTCGTGCCAAACTGCTGGAGGCGCGACAACAACCTCAAATCCGGGATTGTGAGCCCAGTTTCGCACTTCGGTACTGCGCGATTCTCGGGATGTTTGCCGGGCTAGTCAAGGGAAAGTGAGCCATTGCCAACGAACACAAGTTGAATCAAGGGGCCCCGGGTGGTGTTAGCGCTGGCACCGTGGGCAATAAAAGGTCGCGCGCTGGCCCTGGCGCAACAACCGGATGGTCTGGCCGCACACGCGGCAAGGCTCACCGCTTCTGCCATAGGCGTAGTAATTCTGCTGGAAATAACCGGGATTGCCATCGGAGCCGACGAAGTCGCGCAGCGTGCTGCCGCCGGCATCGATGGCAGCATTGAGCGTTTCCCGTATTGCCTGCACCAGGCGATCGCAGCGTTCACGAGAAACTCTGTCGGCCGCCGTTTTCGGGTGGATGCCGGCGCGGAACAGCGATTCGCTGGCGTAAATGTTGCCCACGCCCACCACGGTATGGCTATCCATGAGTACCGTCTTGATTGCGGCGCTGCGGCCGCGGGTGCGGGCGTGCAGCCAGCCGGCGTCGAACTCGGCGCCGAACGGTTCCGGCGCGAGATCGGCGAGCAAGCGGTGGGCGTGCGGGTCCTGCGCTTCCCACAGCACTGCGCCGAACCGGCGCGGGTCTGTGAGCCGCACGATCAATCCGGAGTCGAGCACCAGGTCGAAGTGATCGTGTTTTCCAGCAGGGGTTGAGCGCGGCAGCACTCGCAGGCTGCCCGACATCCCTAGGTGCACGATCAGCCAGCCGCTGCCGCAGCCGATCAGCAGGTACTTGGCGCGGCGCTCCACTGTGCGCACGGTGCAACCGCTTATGCAGGCGGGTAGATTGCGCGCAATCGGCCAGCGCAGATTGCGGTTGCGCACCACCACCGTCTCCACGCGCCTGCCGACCAGGTGCGGGACCAGCCCCCGGCGGGTGATCTCTACCTCAGGCAGTTCGGGCACGCGTCGCGGTTACTTCTCGGCGACCACGCGGGGGTCGAGCAGACGTCTGCCGACCTCGGCGCCGAAGCGGTACTGCATGTTCTCGTCGCTGCGCACCAGCAGGAATTCCGGCTGTTTCTGCACGATTTCCATGGTGACCTTTTTGCCGTCCTTGAACTGTACAACCAGGCGGTCCTTGCCCCGCGAGCCGCGGCGCGGCTCGGCGCCAAGACTGGAGGTGAAATGCCACTCGTCGGCCCAGCGGTTGAAATCGTCCTGCGACAGTGTCTCGCCCGGTTGCGCCGGAAACGCACCTTCGACGACCCAGGTGCCCCGGTCATCCCTGAGGATGCGGTAGCGTCCGAAGTCGAAGGCAACCGGCACTTCCGCATCGCCGAGCAGTTTGCGGCTCACCAGCTTGGTGACCCCGGTGGGAATGGCGTAGCCGTAAAAAGGCGCCACCAGATAGACCGCTCCCGCGGTCGCGACATACTGTTCGTTGGTAATGTCATTGATGCGGCCGAAAGCGAAGGCCTGGTCGTTCAGCGTGAGCTTCACTTGCGGCGTGTCGAGCTGGTAGCGGCCGGGATCGCCGGGCGGCAATTTGTGCCTTGCGGTGGCGGTGGCAAGATCGGTCAGCCGATCCACCTGGATCGAATCGGCACGGGTCTGCAGCGGCGCACTGATGCGCCAGCCGCCGTCGCGTTTTTGCAACTGGATGGTCGGGCTGCCGCGGCGTTCCACGGTGATGTGAGTGATGTCGTCGCGCTTCAGCTGTGTCAGTCTTATTCCTGGATCGGACTGTTCCTTGGGGCCCAAGAGCGCGTACAGCACCAGACCCGTCAGCAGCAGGACCAGCACCAGGTTCACGAGGACTTTGGAATTCATGCCTTGCGGCGCCGCCACCAGATCACGCCGCCGGCTACCAGGAAGGCAAGCGGCAAGACCACCAGGAAACCGATGCCGATCAGCGCCAAACCAGCGCGCGACAATTCCAGCGAAAGATCTGAACGCGTGCGCGGCTGAACCGTGATCAGCGCCTCGTCCCCCGCCAGCCAGTTGACCATGTTCACCCCCAGATCGAGGTTGCCGAGCAACCCGACATACTGGTTCGACAGGAACTGGCCGGTGCCGGCAACCACGACGCGTTGTTTGCGGCTGCCAAGGTCGCGCTCCAGCGCCGCCGCGACCACGATCGGCCCGCCGATGTCGCGATTGCGATCGAAGGCAACCTTGTCGTTGATGCCGCCGGTCTCGAGCCAGCCTTCCCGCGCAACTTCAACCAGCGGAGTGTGGTGCCACTTGCTGCCCTCGGTGGCGGCGATCCGGCGTGCATATGGGAACACGGTGGTCATCGTCGAGTTCTCGGTAATGCGGTGTTGGCCGTAGCTTGTGGCGAGAGCGAAGGTTGCCGGCAGTTTCAGTCCGCCCGCGCGCGGGTCCACCACTGTTCCAGAAATCAGGTCTAGGCCCAGTTCGTCGGCGAGCGCCTGTAGTCCGCGCAGCGAGTCGTTGTCGAGCAGCCACAATAGGTTGCCGCCCTTTTCCACCCAGCGCCTGATTTTGGCTGCTTCGCCGGGCAGCAGGTCTACGCGCGGTCCGGCGATGATCAGCGTACTGATGTTATCCGGAACATCCTGCGCCTGCGCCAGATTCAACGCCGTGGTTTTAAAACCCTTGACGGTCAGTTGATTGCCGAACTCTCCGAGATCGTGATTGCCGCGGCCGTCGAGCTTGCGTTCGCCGTGACCGTCCAGGGACATCACCTGTCGCTCCGAGGAGCGCGCCAGCCTGACCAGCAGATTGGTGAGTTCCTGCTCGGTGAGGTTGGTGAGATGTTCGTTCCTGCCGTTATACTCGACTACCAGCTCGCCGTTCATCCGCACCCCCGCCGCCTGCGCTTTCTGCGGCTGCTCGCGCGGATCGACGAATATGAGCGTGAAGTCCTTCTTGGTGCGCTGATACGGGGCCAGGAAAGTCTGCACCGTTTTGCGGACGTCGCCCTCGACGTCCTGCGCCGTAGCGTAGGCGGTGACTGAAATCGGTCCGGCCATCTGCTCGAGAACCTCGGCCGAACCCTGCGACAAGGTGTTGCGTTGGCTTTGCGTCAGATCCCACTGGATCTTGGCGTCCCGGGTAACCCAGGCGATGGCGGCTGCCAGCCCTAGCAGCAGCACTACGAACAAGCCGTTCTGGAGCAGCAGTTGCAGTTTCAGTTTGCGATTCAGTTTCATGCGCGCAGGCGATCGGCATCGAGACGCCGGATCGAAAGTATGAGAAAAGTTGCGGTCAGCAGCGCGAAGTAGATGAGATCCGTCACCGCAATCGACCCGTTCATGAAGTTCTCGAAATGCTTCAGCAGCGACAGCAAGTGCAGCGGGCTTTCCGGGTCGGAGGCGGCGATGTTCGCCAGCCACAGCGCCAGAAACGCCGCTAGCGTGCCGATGGCCGCCACCACCGGGTGGGTGGTCAGGCAGGATACGAACAGGCCGATCGCGGCGAAGCTTCCGGTCAGAAGCAGCAGGCCGAGCAGATTGGTGGCGATCAGTCCCAGGTCCAGTTTGCCGCCCAGCAGCAGCGACAGCCCCATCAGCGCAATCAGGCCGCCGACGATCGCGAGGAAGGCCAGCGTGGCGAGGAACTTGCCGAGCACGATCTGCGTCATCGATATTGGTGCGGACATGAGCATGGCCATGGTCTGGTTGCGGCGCTCTTCGGCTACCAGCCGCATGGTCAGCAGAGGCACAGACATCAGCAGCACAATCGAGGCGATACCGAACATCGGTACCACCACGATTTCCGTGAGCCCGGGTGCATTAGGCACGCGCGTGAGTTGTGCCTGAATGGTCAGGAAGTAGTCCACCCGGGTGAGAAAGATCCACGCCAGGATGATTTGCAGGAACGCCAGCACTACCCACGCCAGCGGCGAGGCGAACAGCGTTCTCAGTTCCTTGGTAACGATGGTCCAGATCATGCCGAGTTCCTTTCACTTTCATCTTCTTCGCGCTGAGTCAAATGGGCGAACACCTCTTCCAGGCTCGCCAGCGCCGGTTGCAACAGAAACAGGCCCCAATTGCGCTCGCCCGCGGCCCGCACCAGGGTGTCGGTAGGATCGATGCCGGCGCGCGGGCGTACCCGGAATATGTTGGCGTTGATGGCGTCGACTTCGGCATCGGCGGCCGCGCCGGCGATCTCAGCAAGCGCTGGTGGATTGCGCAGGCCGATTTGCAGGGCCTGGCCGCCGCGGAACTGCTTGAGTCCGGCGATGCTGTCGTAGAACACCACTTCACCGCGGTGCAGGATCTGCACCCGGTCGCACACCGCTTCCACTTCGGGCAGGATGTGGGTGGAAAGGATGACGCTGTGATCGCGCCCGAGGTCGCGTATCAGCGCACGGATCTCGCGAATCTGGTTCGGATCCAGGCCGATGGTGGGCTCGTCGAGAATAATCACATCCGGATCGTGAATGATCGCCTGGGCGATGCCGACGCGTTGCTGGTAGCCCTTCGACAACGAACCGATCAGTCGCTTGCCCATGTCCGCGAGCCCGCAGCGACTCTTGGCGCGCTCCACCGCCGGTTTCAGCGCGCTCTTCTTGAGTTTGTGCAGGCGCCCTGCCAGGCGCAGATATTCATCCACCTTGAGTTCCCGGTACAAAGGCGGTACTTCGGGCAGATAGCCGATGCGCGATTTCGCCTGGGTGGGCAGGTCGATCAGGTCGATTCCGCAGATGCGCACTTCGCCGCTGGTCGGCGCGAGATTGCCGGTGAGCATCTGCATGGTGGTGGTCTTGCCGGCACCGTTGGGCCCGAGCAGGCCCAGCACTTCGCCGCGCCTGAGTTCCAACGACACGTCGCGCACTGCCCGGTGGGCGCCGTAGGTGCGCGTCAATGCCTGCGCGGAAACGGTCAGTTCAGAGCTTGCCGTGGTGGTCATGCCCTCGCCTTGTCTGGAAATTGTGGAAATCTGTGCCATTGCTGTTGCAACCCCTTTTGTTATCAGCGTCTTCCGCATCCGGGAGGCGACGCCGCATGGATGTCGGCGAATGGGTTGGGGTTACTTGTGACGGCCGCCAAATATACCTAAACTGTGTTCCGGATTGAAGAACTTCGCGCGCGGCCATACCCTCTAAGGTTTAATTACGCGCATTTTTTCCATCTCAGGGCCCAACCGCTCCATGCCTTCATTGTTTTCCTGTTTTGCCTCGTTATTGACCGCGTCCTGCGTGACGCTGAGCGCCTGCGCCCAGCCGGGAGCGCGGGCCGGCTCGCCTGCGCCTGCCGCGGAACGCGTAGTGGCTTCCGAGGCGTCCGACTGGTCGGCGCAGGTCGCAGAGTCTAGTGAAGGATCTGGTCCGGAGGAGAGCTTCGAGGAACGCGCCCGGCGCGTGTTCGGCACGCAATCGCTGTCCCCGGCCGACTTGCCCGGTCGCGATTTGGATTCGGATCTGCTCTACAAGTTTCTGCTGGGCGAGATTGCGGGTCAGCGCGGCAGCTATCAGGTTGCCGCGCAAACCTACCTCGAGATGGCCAGGTCCACGCACGACCCGCGCATTGCCCGGCGTGCCACCGAACTGGCCTTGTACGGCCGGCAGACCGAGATGGCGCTGGAAGCCGCAAAGATTTGGCTGGCCGCGGAGAAGGGCTCGACCGCGGCGCGGCAGACGCTGGTGGCGCTGTTCGTCACCACCAACAACCTGCAGGCGGCCAGGCCACTGCTGCAGGAAATTCTCTCCGCCGAGGGTAGCGGCGCAGGGCCCTCGCTGATGCAGTTGCACGCCTTGCTGGCCAAGCATCCCGACAAGAACGCCGTCCTGGCGCTGGTGAAGGATCTGGTCAAGCCATATCGACAGTTGCCCGAGGCACACTTCGCGGTGGCGCAGGCGGCGCTGGCGGCCAACAAATATGACGCCGCGCTGACGGAAATTCGCGAAGCCTTGCGCATCAGACCGGACTGGGAGGCGGCAGCGCTGTTCCAGGCGCAGGCGCTGACCAGCGAGTCGCGCGCCAAGTCGCTCGAATACATGAAGGGTTTCCTGGCCGCCAATCCGACGGCGCAGGAAGTGCGCCTGAATTATGCCCGCCAGCTGATCGGCGAAAAAAAGTATCCCGAGGCACGCGCCCAGTTTCAGCGGCTGCTCGACGACAATCCGCAGAATCCCGACATCGCCGTGACCGTAGCGCTGCTGTCCGTGCAGATCAACGACCTGGACGCGGCGGAAACGCAGTTGAAGCGCGTGCTGGAACTGAACTACAAGGACCCCGACAGCGTGCGTTTTCACCTCGGGCAGGTCAACGAAGGGCGCAAGCGCTTCGACGAGGCGGCCCGTTGGTACCTCGCGGTCGAAGGCGGAGAGCAGTTCGTGATGGCGCACGCGCGCTACGCTTTCTTGCTGGCCCGGCAAAACCGCGTGGCCGAAGCACGCGCCCATCTGCAGAGCCTTGAGCCGCAGAATGACACCCAGCGCGTGCAGATCGTACAGGCCGAAGCGCAACTGATGCGCGAAGCAAAGGCTTACAAGGAATCGTTCGACATCCTCAAGACTGCGCTCGATGCCCATGCGGACAATCCGGATCTGCTCTACGACATCGCCCTGGCGGCGGAGAAACTTGACCGCCTCGACGTGGCGGAAACCAGCCTGCGGCGGCTGATTGCGCTCAAGCCGGACCACGCGCAGGCCTACAACGCGCTCGGCTACACGCTTGCGGACCGCACCGATCGGCTCACTGAGGCGCGCGACTACATCGAAAAAGCGCTCAAACTTTCGCCCGAGGACCCGTTCATTCTCGACAGCATGGGCTGGGTGGAATATCGCCTGGGCAATCATGCCGAAGGAGTGCAATACCTGCAGCGCGCATTCGACCAGCGCCCCGACCCGGAGATCGCCGCGCACCTGGGCGAAGTACTCTGGGTTAAAGGCAGGAAGGGCGAGGCGGAAAAAGTCTGGCGCGACTCGCTGCGCGACAATCCTGGTAACGAAGAACTGCAGAAGGTCATCAAGAAATTTCTGCCCTGAGGCGCATCGGTGCCTCTTCCCTTTCGACTTTTCGCGACCGGTATCGTGCTTGCCGTCGTGGCAGGCTGTGCGACCCCGCGTGCACCGCTCGCGCTACCGGCCTCCAACGCCGGCATTGACACGTTCTCCCTCACGGGCCGCGTTGCGGTCAAGCTGGAACAACGCGGCTACTCGGCCAAATTGAGCTGGAGGCATGCGGCTGCCGGCGATCGGCTGCGCCTGCTGTCCCCGGTCGGCTCGGTGATCGCCGAACTCGAAGCCGATGCGTCCGGCGCGATGCTGACAACCGGTGACAAGAAAGTGTATCGCTCCGGAGACGTGCAGGCGCTGACGCGTGAGGTATTGGGTTGGGACCTGCCGCTCGATGGCCTGCAACACTGGGTGGTCGGACGTGCCGAACCGGCGCTTCCGGTGCAGGCCGAGGAACGCGACGGGCGCGGCCGGCTGACCAAGCTTACACAGAACGATTGGCGCATCAGCTTTCTAGCCTACGCCGGGGACAGTGCGCTGCCGTCGCGTATTGTTCTCACGTACGACAGTCTCAACCTGCGACTGATCATCGACCGCTGGGACCTGACTGAATGAACCGCACCATGGGTTCTGATACGGCTGGCGCCACTTCCAAGTCCGATGCGGCGAGCGCCGCGGCAGCCTGGTTTGCCGCGCCGGCCAAGCTCAACTTGTTCCTGCATGTGGTTGGGCGGCGCGCCGACGGCTATCACTTGCTTCAGACTGTGTTCCGCTTCATCGACTACGGTGACGCGCTCGGATTCTCCGTGCGAGACGACGGCGTGGTGCGCAGAGTCTCCGAGCTTGCTGGCGTGCCTGACGGCGCCGACCTGTGCTTGCGTGCGGCGCGTCTGCTCAAGGGTCGCGCCAGGTCACGCCTCGGCGTGGACATCGAACTGGTCAAGAGGCTGCCCATTGGAGGCGGCCTGGGTGGCGGCAGTTCCGATGCCGCCACCACGCTCATCGTGTTGAACCGGCTGTGGCAAACCGGGCTCGCGCGCGCGCAACTTCAGGAGTTGGCGCTGGAACTGGGTGCCGACGTTCCGGTGTTCGTGTTTGGGCGCAGTGCCTTTGCCGAAGGGGTCGGCGAGCGCCTCGTCGCACTCCAGTTGCCGCCTGCGTGGTACCTGGTTCTGGTGCCGGAAACGGCTGTTTCCACTGCGGAAATCTTCTCCGCGCCTGAATTGACACGTACTACGAATGCAATCACAATAGCCGCCTTTTCGGTCGGCCAGGGTCGCAATGATCTCGAGCCGGTGGTGTGCCAACGCTATCCGCAAGTGGCCCGTCACCTCGAGTGGTTGCGCCAGTACGGCGATGCCCGCATGACCGGATCCGGGGCCTGCGTGTTCTGCGGGTTCGAAAGCCGAGGCGCAAGCTCAGCAGGTCCTGTCGGAGCTGCCGGCAGACATGCAGGGATTCGTGGCGCGCGGACTGGACCGGCACCCTCTGTGGTCGGAGGGCAATTAGGATTCTTTGGGGAGTCGCCAAGTGGTAAGGCACCGGATTTTGATTCCGGCATTCGTAGGTTCGATCCCTACCTCCCCAGCCAGTCTAGAGACTAGTGGCTTGAGACTAGAGACTAGACAACGCCAGCCGCCGGAGTATTTGCGGCGCATGTTGTTTTTGCCGCCGTAATCGGGTTTTTTTCCAGTCTCCAGTTTCTAGGTTCCAGTCTCTAGAATGGCCTACGACAGCTTGATGGTGTTTACCGGCAACGCGAATCCCAAGCTTGCCGAGGACGTCGTCAAACACCTCAATATCCCGCTCGGGCGCGCCACGGTCGGCCGCTTCAGCGATGGCGAGGTCATGGTGGAACTGCTGGAAAACGTGCGCGGCAAGGACGTATTCGTGCTGCAGTCGACCTGCACGCCGACCAACGACAACCTGATGGAAGTGCTGGTGATGGTGGATGCGCTGAAGCGCGCCTCGGCCGGGCGCATCACCGCGGCGATTCCCTACCTGGGCTACGCGCGTCAGGATCGGCGGCCGCGCTCGGCGCGGGTGGCGATCAGTGCCAAAGTGGTGGCCAACATGCTGGTGGTGGCGGGAGTGGACCGGCTGCTGACGATGGATCTGCATGCGGACCAGATCCAGGGGTTCTTCGACATCCCCGTGGACAACATCTACTCGGCCCCGATCCTGCTGGGCGACATCTGGAAGCACGGCCACCAGAATCTGGTGGTGGTATCGCCGGACGTCGGCGGCGTGGTGCGCGCCCGCGCGCTGGCGAAGCGGCTGGAAGCGGACCTGGCGATCATCGACAAGCGTCGTCCGCGACCCGAACGTGGCCACGGTGATGAACATCATCGGCGACGTGGCGGGCCGCACCTGCGTGATCATGGACGACATGGTGGATACCGCGAACACGCTGTGCGAAGGCGGCAATGGCGCTGAAGGAGAAGGGCGCGGTGAAGGTGCTGGCCTACTGCACCCATCCGGTATTGTCGGGCAAGGCGATCGAGCGCATCGAGAATTCCGTGCTGGACGAGCTGGTCGTGACCGACACCATCCCGCTGCGCGAGGAAGCGAGAGCGCTGCAAGCGCATCCGCCAGTTGAGCATCGCGGCGCTGCTGGCCGAGACGATGCTGCGCATCAGCAACGAGGACTCGGTGAGTCCTCGCTGTTCATGGAGTGAAGTAGAGTTCTTAACGGTTATGATGTTGGTTTTGCAACAGCGGACCGTCTGGTCGCGGATGGTCGTCAACTTTAGGAGAGCAACATGGCAAGATCGAAGTCAATGCAATGTCCCGCTCGACTGCAGGGAACGGGTGCGAGCCGCCGTCTGCGCAGAACGGGCAAGGTGCCGGGCATCGTCTACGGTGGCGAACAAACGGCGCAGAACATCGAGCTGGATCACAATGCGCTGTTCCACCAGCTGCAAGCAGGAAGCTTTCCACGCCTCGATTCTGACCATGAACCTGGACGGCAAGAAGGAGCGCGTGCTGTTGCGCGACGTGCAGATGCACCCCTGCAGACTGCAAGTCCTGCACGTCGATTTCCAGCGCGTTTCGGCCAACAAGAAGATCCACATGAAGGTGCCGCTGCACTTCATCAACGCCGACATTGCGCCGGGCGTGAAGACCGGGGGCGGCATCGTCAGCCACGTGATGAACGAAATCGACATCACCTGTCTGCCGGACGATCTGCCCGAATTTGTCGAAGTCGATTTGCAGCATCTCGAACTCGGCCACTCGGTGCACCTTGCCGACGTGAAGCTGCCGCAGGGTGTGGATTCGCCGCAACTGGTGCGCGGCGACGATGCCGTGGTCGCTACCGTGCAGATACCGCGTGCACTGGTCGAGCCGGAGCCCGAAGTCGCTCCTGCCGTCGAAGCGGTCGCAGTGGAAGGTGCTGCACCCGCCGATGCCGCAGCAACGGCGCCGGGCGCTGCGCCGGCCGCTGCGGGTGCCAAGAAGGAGCCCGAAAAGAAGGAAGGCGACAAGGGCGCCAAGAAGTAATTTTCTTCTTCCTGGCTGTACGGCCCGCCCGTCCGTGCGTCCGGCGGGCCGTTTCATTTTCCGGGATCGCCGACAAACAACATGAAGCTCGTCGTAGGACTGGGAAATCCGGGACGCGAACATGACGGTACCCGCCACAATGCCGGTTTCCGGTGGGTCGACAGTCTGGCCGCGCTCGGTCAGGTCCAGCTTCGGCAGGAAGCACGGTTTCACGGCCAGGCCGCAAAGTTGGCCGAGGCCGGCCGCGAGTGCTGGCTACTCAAGCCCAATACCTTCATGAACGTGAGCGGCCGCGCGGTGCAGGCGCTCGCGCAGTTCTACAAGATCGTGCCTGCGGAGATCCTGGTGGTGCACGACGAACTTGATCTGCCGCCCGGCGAGGTCAGGCTCAAGAAGGGTGGCGGCGTGGCCGGGCATAACGGTTTGAAGGATGTCGCCGCGCATCTGGGGCAGGATTTCTGGCGGCTGCGCATCGGCATTGGCCATCCAGGCGATCGTGCGACAGGTGTCGAACTACGTATTGAACGCGCCGCGCAAGGAAGAGCTGCCGCTGATTGAGGATGCGATGGATCGCAGTCTGGAACTGTGGCCGCTGCTGCGGGATGGCAAGACCGAAGCAGCGATGCTGAAATTGCACACGAAGGCGTGAGGCGAGGGGCGTTAGGCGAGAGGCAATAAAACCAAGGTACGGAAACCGAAGAAGACGTATCTAATCCTCAATCCTCAATCCTCAATCCTCAATCCTCAATCCATCACCGAAATTCCATGAGTCTCAAATGCGGAATCGTCGGACTGCCCAATGTCGGCAAGTCCACGCTGTTCAACGCGCTGACCAAGGCCGGAATCGCGGCGGAAAACTATCCTTTCTGCACCATCGAGCCGAACGTCGGCATCGTCGAAGTGCCGGATACCCGGCTGGCGCAGCTTGCGGCCATCGCCAAGCCGCAAAAGGTGGTTCCTGCGATCGTGGAATTCGTGGACATTGCCGGTCTGGTGGCCGGCGCCTCGAAAGGCGAAGGTCTGGGCAACCAGTTCCTTGCCAACATCCGTGAGACCGATGCGGTCGTGCATGTGGTGCGCTGTTTCACCGACGACAACGTGGTGCACGTCTCCGGCAAAATCGATCCGCTTTCCGACATCGAAACCATCGATACCGAATTGGCGCTGGCCGATCTGGCGACCGTGGACAAGGCGCTCGCCCGCATATCGCAAGCCGGCGCAGTCCGGCGACAAGGAGGCCAGGCTGCTGGTTGCCGTGCTGGAGAAAGTGCAGGCGCAACTGAACCAGGCCAAACCGGTGCGCGCGCTCGTACTTTCCAAGGAGGAACTGGCCAACATCAAGCCGTTCTGCCTGATTACGGCCAAGCCGGCGTTGTACGCTGCCAATGTCGCAGAGCATGGATTCGGCGACGACAATGCGCTGCTGCAACTGGTCAGGCAGCACGCCGCACGGGAAGGCGCGCCGGTCGTGGCGTTCTGTGCGCGCATGGAAGCCGAAATTGCCGACCTGTCCGATGAAGACAAGCAGGTGTTCCTTGCCGACATGGGCTTGAAGGAACCGGGCCTGAACCGGTTGATCCGCGCCGGCTACGACCTGCTGGGACTACAGACCTTCTTCACCGCCGGGGAAAAGGAGGTGCGAGCGTGGACGATCCACAAGGGCGATACCGCGCCACAAGCCGCCGGGGTGATTCACACCGACTTCGAGAAAGGATTCATCCGCGCGGAGGTCATCGCCTTCGGTGACTACATCGCCTTCAAGGGCGAGCAGGGCGCAAAGGAGGCCGGAAAGATGCGCCTTGAGGGCAAGGAGTACGTCGTCAAGGATGGCGACGTGATGCACTTCCGATTCAACGTTTAAGAACTTCTTTTTACGCTGACCAGCGTTACCCCGGCCAGGACCAGCGCCGCACCGATCAGTTGAATCGCGCTGATCGGCTCGTTCAGCACCCGGTAACCGAGATAGATCGTGACTACCGGCCCGACCGAGCCGACCATGGCCGCATGGTTGGCGCTGGTGCGGCGGATGCCTTCCGACATCAGCCATGCCGGAATCACGGTGGAGACGACCGCCATCAACAGCGACAGCCAGTAGACCTGGCGCGGCAGCGCCAGGTCCGAAAGGTCGTGAGCGACCAGGAACTGCAGCATTGCCACCGCGCAGGCTACCAGCATCGCGTAGGAGGTGAAGCGCGCAGCGCCGAGTTTGGCGATCACTTCCCCGGTGCCGATCAGGTAGAACGAGTAGACCACACCACTGGAAAACACCAGCACACCGCCGAGCGCCAATTCGAACGAGCGACCGCCAAATTCCAGGTTCTCCGCAAACACCAATGCGATTCCGCCGTAGGACAACGCCAGCGCGGCGACGTGGTGACGGCGAACGGGTTTCTTTAGCAGCCACGCGGACAGCATCACCACCACCGTCGGATAGAGGAACAGAATAAGGCGCTCGAGGCCGGCGGTGATGTACTGGAGCCCGAGGAAATCCAGATAGCTGGCAAGGTAGTAGCCGATGAATCCGAGCAGCGCCACCGCAAGCCAGTCCTTGTGGGTCAGTGATACCGTGGCCGTGCCGCGGCCCGACCACAGCGCCATGAGCACGAAGAAAGGCGCCGAGAAAAGCATGCGCAGCGCCAGCAGCGTGGCGGCATCGACCGCATACGCGTAGGCCAGCTTGACGATGACCGCTTTCGCGGAGAAGGTCATCGCCGCAAGCAGGACGCAAACCGTGCCCGCGAGCGATGGCCGGGCGTGATCATGCGGCATCGGCGGCCGGGATCAGCGCCGGGTGCCGCCGCCGAGTATCGAGCCGAGCACGCCGCGGACGATGCGGCGTCCGACTTCCGAACCGATCGCCCGCGCCGCGCTTTTCACCATGGCTTCGCCGGTCGACTGGCGGCGCGAATTGCCGCCGCCCAGTACGCCACCCAGTACGTTGTCGAACACCGACCCGCCGGCTGCCGGCGTTGTGGCCGGCCGTGGTGCGGCTGCCGCGATCGCCTCGCGGCGCGCCTTCAGGACTTCGTGCGCAGACTCGCGATCGACTGTGTTCTCATAAACGCCTGCCACCAGCGAGCGTTGCATGGCTACGCGACGTTCCTCGGTCGTGGCCGGCCCGATGCGGCTGTGCGGCGGCAATATGAGAGCGCGCTCGACAATCGTCGGTTGGCCTTTCTCGTCCAGCAGCGATACCAGTGCCTCGCCCACGCCCAGTTCGCCGATGACTTTCTCGACATCGAGTTTCGGGTTGGCTCGCATCGTGGTGGCGGCGGTCTTCACCGCCTTCTGGTCACGTGGGGTGAAGGCGCGCAATGCGTGCTGCACGCGATTGCCAAGCTGGCCGAGCACCGTGTCGGGAATATCGAGCGGATTCTGGGTGACGAAGTACACACCCACACCTTTCGAGCGGATCAGCCGCACCACCTGTTCGATTTTGTCCAGCAGCGCCGGCGATGCATCGTTGAACAGCAGATGCGCTTCGTCGAAGAAGAACACCAGTTTCGGTTTTTCGGGATCGCCGACTTCGGGCAGTTCCTCGAACAATTCCGCGAGCAGCCAAAGCAGCAGCGTCGCGTAAGCCTTGGGCGCGGCCATCAGTTTTTCAGCGGCGAGAATGTTGACGACCCCTCGGCCCCGGTCGTCGGTCTGCATCAGATCCGCGATATTAAGCGACGGCTCGCCGAAGAAACGGTCGCCGCCCTGCAGGTCGATCGCCAGCAGCCCGCGCTGGATCGCGCCTATGCTGGCTGAGGAAATGTTCCCGTACCCGGTGGTGAACTGTCTGGCGTTGTCGCCGACGTACTGCACCATCGAACGCAGGTCCTTGAGGTCGAGCAGCAGCAATTGATTGTCGTCGGCGATCTTGAACACCAGCGTGAGCACGCCAGCCTGGGTGTCGTTGAGATTCAGCAGCCGCGCCAGCAGCAGCGGGCCCATTTCCGAGACGGTGGCGCGCACCGGATGTCCCTGTTCGCCAAACACGTCCCAGAACGCGACCGGGCAGCCGGCGAAAGAAAATTCGCCAAGAGCGAGCAGGTCGATACGCGCCTTGAGCTTGGGGTTCATTGCGCCCGGCTGCGAAAGTCCGGAAAGATCGCCTTTGACGTCGGCCATGAAAACCGGCACGCCGATCGCGCTGAACCGCTCGGCCATTACCTGGAGCGTCACGGTCTTGCCGGTTCCGGTGGCGCCGGTGATCAGTCCGTGACGGTTGGCGAGCGCGGGCAGAAGAAAAAGATCCCGGGAGCATTTGGCGATTGGCAGTGGTTGTTGCATGTGTTTTCTTGCGGGACCGGAGATGATGATAA
This sequence comes from uncultured beta proteobacterium, assembly GCA_963695915.1. GTDB lineage: Bacteria > Pseudomonadota > Gammaproteobacteria > Burkholderiales > JACQAP01 > JACQAP01. The sequence goes on along the minus strand of CAVOIO010000015.1, from coordinate 93,183 downwards.
AATTTTAATTATATCAGCCGTATACGGCGGCTCATCACGATTGGTCAGCGGTTCGCATCCGGCGCCGCTGCCGCGCCTTTGCAGAGGAAGTCATGGCAGGCCACAGCAAGTGGGCAAACATCAAGCACAAGAAAGCCGCGGCAGACGCCAAGCGCGGCAAGGTTTTCACCCGCCTCATCAAGGAAATCACCGTCGCCGCCCGTCTGGGCGGCTCCGATCCGGGCACCAACCCGCGGCTGCGCCTGGCAATGGACAAGGCGTATGCCAGCAACATGCCGAAGGACAACGTCGAGCGCGCGATCAAGCGCGGCAGCGGCGAGCTCGAGGGCGTAAGTTACGAGGAAGTGCGCTACGAAGGTTACGGAATCGGCGGCGCGGCGGTCATGGTGGACTGCATGACCGACAATCGCATCCGTACGGTCGCGGATGTGCGTCATGCATTCACCAAGCACGGCGGCAATCTCGGCACCGATGGTTCGGTCGCCTTCCTGTTCAAGCATTGCGGACAGTTGCTTTTTCCTCCCGGCACCAGCGAGGAAAAGGTCATGAATGCTGCGCTCGATGCGGGCGCGGAGGACGTGATTGCCAACGACGACGGCAGCATCGAGGTCATCACCGCACCCAACGAGTTCATGACGATCAGGGGAAAGCTGGATAAACGCGGCCTGGAGGCGGAAGTTGCGGAAGTGACCATGAAACCAACGGTGGAGAACGTGCTGGCGGGAGACGACGCGGCGAGGATGCAGAGGCTCCTCGATGCCCTGGAAGCGATCGACGATGTGCAGGAGATCCATACGACCGCGGTGATGGAAGGGTGAGGCGGGCGACGAAAGGCGTGAGGCGCGAGGCGCAAGGCGAGAGGGGAGAGGGGAGAGGTGCGAGAAGTATGAAGACGCAGCCTCAAGGGGCTCCGCGGTTCGGGTTCTTGCGCCATCGGCTCGATCTTCTGAAGGGTCGCTGAATGAGGTTCGCCGCCTCACGCATCGCGCCTCATGCCTCACCGGCCATGAGGATTCTGGGAATCGATCCGGGGCTGAGGGTGACGGGGTTTGGAGTGCTGGACAAGTTTGGCCAGACACTGAGTTACGTTACCAGCGGCTGTATCCGCACCCCGCAGGATGGCGAACTGCCGGAGCGCATCAAGACCATCCTCGAGGGACTATGTCAGTTGATCGGCGAGATTAAGCCGCAGCAAGTTGCCGTGGAAAAGGTATTCGTCAACGTGAATCCGCAATCCACATTGCTGCTCGGTCAGGCGCGCGGCGCGGCAATCTGTGCCGCGGTGATCAGCAGACTCCCGGTATCGGAGTACACCGCGCTGCAGGTCAAGCAAGCCGTGGTCGGCAACGGACACGCGCGCAAGGAACAGGTGCAGGAAATGGTGCGCCGGCTGCTCCATCTGTCGGGTAACCCCAGCGCCGACGCCGCCGACGCGCTGGCCTGCGCAATTTGCCACGCGCACGGAGGCATGGGACTGGGGCATCTCGCGACGCGTGGCTACCGCATGAAACGCGGGCGGTTGGTGTGATCGGCCGTATTACCGGGCAGCTGATCGAAAAGCGGCCGCCCACCGTGGTGGTCGACGTGCACGGCGTTGCCTATGAGGTGGACGTGCCGATGAGCACCTTCTTTACGTTGCCGGCAACCGGTTCGACCGTGGCGCTGCGCACTCACCTGGTGGTGCGCGAAGACGCACACCTGCTGTTCGGTTTCGGCACCGAGGGAGAGCGCCAGGTGTTCCGGCAATTGCTCAAGATCAGCGGCGTCGGCGCGCGCACTGCGCTGGCCGTGCTGTCTGGTCTGTCGGTGTCGGAGTTGTATCAGGCCGTGTCCACACAGGATGGCGCACGTCTTACCAAGATTCCCGGCATCGGCAAGAAAACCGCGGAGCGGTTGTTGCTCGAACTTCGCGACAGGCTGGCCGGAGTTGTGGCGCCGACCGCACCGGGCAGTGCCGGCTCGGTGAGAGGGGACGTGCTCAACGCGCTGAGTGCGCTCGGATACAGCGACAAGGAAGCAAACGCCGCACTTGCCAAGGTCTCTCCTGAGACTGCGGTTCCGGAGGCGATCCGGCAGGCGCTGAAGCTGCTCTCGAATAGGTAGTAAGAGCAATCGCCGGTCTGTTTCTCGTGCATCGGCGGGGAGATCGGGCTGAATGAAACTCTTTAGGAAATCGACCACCGCAATGTCGCCCTGCAACGACAACAAATCAGCGCATTGGGACAGTGATTTGCGGGAGCCCTGGGATATAATCCCGCTCAAATCGTGGCGCCGGCATGGGGCGCCGCACTCACGCGGGAGCGGGTTTTTCATGATTGTGGACACACGACAGGTCGCTGCCGCTTTGCTGGCCCTGGTGGTCGCGCTGCCCGTCGCAGCGAATCCCGAGACTGCGAGCGGCAAAAGCGAACAGATCGCCGAACTCATCGATCTGCACGATCTCAAGACATCGGTTTCAATCGGCAACTACTACCTCAAGCAGGAAAGCCTGCTGGCAATACGCGCGTTGCTGGCCCGCCTGGGCCGGGAACAGAACCTCGGCCCGGAATGGAATCCCGCCAATCCCCAGTGGCGCCGCGCAGAGGGACGACTGCTCGGGCCGGTGACGGCGGCAATCGCGCAGGAGTGGGCCAGCCTCGACTGGTTGCGGCCGCAGTGGCATGACCTAGACAGTCGCGAGTTTTCTGCCGAGGAAATCGATGTGCTGCTGCTGCACCTGCGGTCCGCTGTGGGCCGCAAGCAGGTCAAGATCATGGATCATACGGTGTCGACCCACGTGATGATGGCCCTGTCATTTTCCGGCAAGCTGAAAGACGTTGCGGGGGCCGAGGCCGATCGGACGTGCATGCAGGACCTGTGGAACGCGGAGGACGCGGAGATGCGTTTTTCCATCCAGGATGCGACCAACGTCGAGGGACAGCGCTTTGCCCTGTCCCCGCTCGGAAAGAAGTATTTCGTGACCGCGATCCTGAAACTGACGGGCATCGTCAACCGGCGCATCGACGAAGTGGCCGGCAGGCTGCCCAGTCAAGTGGATGCTTATGCCGACCAGGTCCGGCCGTTGCTAGAGGAATTCAAGAGCGGTCGCGGGTGATGCCTCAAAGGCGTCAGCGCCGCGGCACCACAGGATGATCGAAACCGACCGTCTGATTCAGCCCGCACCGGCCTCGACGCAGGAGGAGGCGCTTGAGCGTGCGTTGCGTCCCAAGCAGTTCGACGAGTACATCGGCCAGGAGACCATCCGCGGCCAGTTGCAGATTTTCATCCAGGCCGCGAGGAACCGAGCCGAATCATTGGACCATGTGCTGCTGTTCGGCCCGCCGGGGCTCGGCAAGACCACGCTGGCACACATCATCGCCAGGGAAATGGGCGTGAACCTGCGACAGACCTCCGGCCCGGTGCTCGAGCGCCCCGGCGATCTGGCAGCGTTGCTCACCAACCTGGAACCCAACGACGTCCTGTTCATCGACGAGATCCACCGGCTCTCGCCGGTGGTGGAGGAAATCCTCTACCCCGCGCTCGAGGACTTTCAGCTCGACATCATGATTGGTGAGGGTCCGGCGGCGCGCTCGGTGAAGCTCGAGTTGCCGCCGTTCACCCTGGTAGGCGCCACCACACGCGCCGGCATGCTCACCAATCCGCTGCGCGACCGCTTCGGCATCGTCTCGCGGCTGGAATTTTACTCACCCGCGGAGTTGACTCGGATCGTCGAGCGCTCGGCGCGTCTGCTCACTGTGGACATCGCGGCCGGCGGCGCGCTGGAAATCGCTTCGCGCTCGCGCGGCACGCCACGCATCGCCAACCGCCTGCTGCGCCGGGTGCGCGACTTTGCGGAGGTTAAAGCGCAGGGCAAAGTGACCAAGGACGTGGCCGACGCGGCGCTGAAGATGCTCGACGTCGACCAGATCGGTCTGGATGTGATGGACCGCAAACTTCTCCTCGCAGTGCTGGAGAAGTTCGGCGGCGGACCGGTCGGCATAGAAAACCTGGCGGCGGCGATCGGGGAGGAACGCGACACCATCGAGGATGTGCTTGAGCCGTTCCTGATCCAGCAGGGGTACCTGCAGCGCACCCCGCGCGGGCGCATGGCCACCGTGCTGGCCTACCGGCATTTCGGCACCGCCCTGCCTGCGGGCAGGGCGAACGGCGACTTATGGCGGGAGGGTTGAGTGTCCTGTTCCGCTAATTCGTGGCTGAAAACCCGGCGAGAATCGGTGCCATGCTGTGTCACAAGTCCTCGCCGTGGTGCCCGCCACTGTCGAGGACTCGCGCCTTGCCTGACGCCGATTTCGCGGGTTTTCCGATCGATGTTGGTTCGCAGTCAATTGAATTGTAGAACTGGCTTCCAAGATTCACGAGTTATCCCACGAATTAGCGGAACAGGACACTGAAATGTCCTTTGCCATTCCGGTGCGGGTTTATTATCAGGACACGGATGCGGCCGGCGTGGTGTTTCACGCCACATATCTGGATTTCATGGAGCGCGCCCGGGTCGAGTGGCTGCGCAACCAGGGATTCGAGCCGCAGGAACTGTCGCGCCGGTTCCGGCTCGTATTCATCGTCCGGCACCTGGACATCGCCTACCTGAAGCCGGCAGTGCTGGACGATCTGGTGACGGTGACTGCGGCCGTGCAAAAGCTGGGCCGTGCGCAGGTGACCCTGCTGCATGAGATCTTGCGTGGCAAGGAGGCGCTGGTGCGCGCCTCGGTGAACCTGGCCTGCGTAGCGACCGGCAGCCTTAAGCCGATGCCGGTCCCGGAAGAGGTGCTGGCATCATTTGCCAATGGAGGGCTGTTACCGGTGGCGGCGACCGCTTGACGCCTGCAACCCCGCCGGCGCCGCGGCTGCGTTTAACTCGCTAGACAAACAGACATGAACGTTACCCAAGATCTTTCTTTGATGAGCCTGCTCACCAACGCCAGCGTGCTGGTGCAACTGGTATTGGCGTTGTTGCTGCTGGTTTCGCTGATTTCCTGGTGGTTCATTTTCCGCAAGCTGTTCGTGATTCGCGACGCCGTTCGTCGCACCGACCAGTTCGAACGCAGCTTCTGGAGCGGCGCCGACCTTGGCACGCTGTATCAGCAGGCGGCGGGCTCGCGCCAAAATGCCGGCAGCATGGAGCGCATCTTCGAGGCGGGATTCCGAGAATTCGTGAAACTTCGCAAGCAGACCGGGACCAACCTGGCGGTGCTCATGGATGGCACCCGCCGCGCCATGCGCGCCACATACCAGCGCGAGATGGACCATCTCGAGGCGCACCTGTCCTTTCTCGCCACGGTGGGATCGGTCAGTCCCTATGTCGGCCTGTTCGGCACGGTGTGGGGAATCATGAATGCGTTTCGCGGGCTGGCGAACGTCGGCCAGGCCACCCTTGCGCATGTAGCGCCCGGCATCGCGGAAGCGTTGGTCGCGACCGCGATGGGTCTGTTTGCCGCGATCCCGGCGGTCATCGCCTTCAACCATTTCGTACGCCATATCGAGCGGCTCTCGACCCGCTTCGAGAGCTTCATGGAAGAGTTTTCCAACATCCTGCAGCGGCAGGCCAACGCGGTGGCGCAGCCGCCGCTGGTGGGCCAGACGCCGGTCGCGGCAACCGGAACCTGACCGCGCATGCGCCGCCACCCGCGCTTGATGAACCAGATCAACGTCGTGCCCTATATCGACGTGATGCTGGTGCTGCTGGTAATCTTCATGGTTACCGCGCCGCTGATGAATCCCGGCGTCATCGATTTACCAACCATCGGCAAGGCATCTGCGCCGCCGGCGCAGCCGATCGAAATCTCGATTCGCGCCAGCGGGGCGCTGTCCTATATCGATCGCGACCTCTCCAACGCCGAAAGACCGTTAAGGGATAGCGACGAACTGCTTAATGTGATCAAGAGCAAACAGTCCAAGAAGCCAAACCAGCCGGTCGTCATTTCCGCAGACAAGGACGTCAAGTACGAGGTCGTGATCCAGGTAATGGACTTGCTGCAGCAGAACCGCGTAAAGAGGGTGGGACTCCTGGCCAAACCCCGCGCGGGTTGACGATGCTCACGATTGACGAACCCGGCCGCGTCCCCTCCGGTATCCTCGCGCTGCTGGTGCATCTGCTGTTCTTCGGCATGTTGGTGTTCGGCATCAGTTGGCAGAAGAAAATCGTCGCACCGGTGATGGTGGACCTGTGGGAAGAGTTGCCGGAGCCGGTCAAGAAAGTGAGCCCGCCGCCAAAGATAGTGGAGCCACCGCCAAAACCGGCGCCCGAGGTCAGGAAGGAGCCGCCGCCTCCGCCACCTCCGCCGCCGAAGGTCGAGGCGCCGCCCAAGCCCTCGCCGGCCGAGATCGAGTTGCGGGAAAAGCAGCGCAAGCAGAAGGAAGAAGAGGAAGCCAAACGCGTGGAGGAGAAAAAAGCGCTCGACGCGGAGAAGCGCCGCCTGGATGAGGAGCGACGGGCCAACGAAGAGCAGCGACGGGCCGAGGATGAGGCGAAGCGACTGGAGCAGGAGAAACTGAAACGCGTGGAAGAAGCGCGCCGGCTGGAGGAGCAGAAACAGCTTGAAGTGCAGCGCCGTGCGGAAGAGGAGCGTCGCCTGGAGGAAGAGGCGAAGCGCCTGGAGCAGGAAAATCTGAAACGCGAAGAGGAGCGCCGCGAACGCGCCGCCGCCGCCGAACGCGAGCGCCAGCAACAGGAGGCGCAACGCAAGCAGCGCGAGGCCGACGAGGCCAAACGCCGCGCAGAGGCGGCCGCGCGCGCCGCACAGCAGAAACTGATCGACGACTGGACGGCGCGGATTCAGGCGAAGATCAAGGGCCGCGTGGTTGTGCCTCCCAACATGCAGGGCAACCCGGAAGCGCGATTCGACGTGGTGCTGCTGCCGGGGGGCGAAGTGCTCAGTGCGACGCTCAGGAAATCCAGCGGCGTGGAGGCTTACGACGCCGCGGTTGAGCGTGCCATCATGGCGGCGCAGCCGTTGCCGGTGCCCGGCGAGACCGACCTGTTCCAGGAGAACTTTCGCGAGTTGCATCTGAAGTTCCGCCCGAAGGATTGATCAACGTCCCTTGATATACTTTTTCCAATGAACCTGACCAACTTTAGATTGGCCGAACGAATCCGTGATTTTCTCGTCCTGGGAGGTCTGTTGTTCTGCCTTGGCTGCGCGGGCGGGGCTTCGGCACAACTGACCATCGAAATCATCGGTGGCGGGGCCAACCAGATTCCAGTCACAATCCTGCCTTTTGCCGGTGAAGAGCGCTTCAATCAGCGCGCCAGCCAGATCGTCTCCGCGGATCTGCAGCGCAGCGGCATGTTCCGGCTGGGTTCTGTGGGCAGCGTGCGGCCCTTTCCCACGGAGCCTTCCGAGATCAACTACCGCTACTGGAAGAACGAGGGCGCCGAAACGCTGGTCATCGGCAGCGTGATCGAGAAAGCCGACGGGCATGCCGAAGTTCGTTTTCGCCTGATGGACGTCGCCAAGCAGTCCCAGATCCTCGGTTTTTCCTACACGGTAACGGTTTCGCAGCTGCGCGTCACCGCCCACAAGATTGCCGACCTCATCTATGAGAAACTGACTGGCGACGTCGGCGTTTTCGCCACCAAGATCTGTTTCGTAACCAAAAACGCCCAACGTTTTGAACTGCAGGTGGCGGATGCCGACGGCTACAACCCGGAATTCATCCTGGCACACAAGGAACCGATCATCTCACCGCAATGGTCGCCCGACGGCACCCGCATCGCCTACGTTTCCTTCGAGCGCAGGAAGCCGATCGTGTTCGTGCACAACCTGCTTGATGGAACGCGCACGGTCCTGGCCAATTTCGAAGGTTCGAATTCCGCGCCCGCATGGTCGCCCGACGGCAAGATGCTGGCGTTGGTGCTGACCAAGGACGGCAACTCGAACATCTACACGATCAACGCCGACGGTTCGGGACTTGCGCGTTTCACCAGCACCCAGGCCATTGATACCGAGCCCAATTACTCGCGCGACGGCAGGTACATCCTGTTTACTTCAGACCGCGCCGGAAGCCCGCAGATCTACCGCATGCGTGCCGACGGCGAGGGGGAGGCCGAGCGCATAACTTTTGAAGGCAGCTACAACGTCACGCCGCGCCACAGCCCGGACGGCAAGTCATTCATCTTCATCCATCGCAACGAGGGCCGCTTCAACGTTGCGGCGCAGGATTTCGCCTCGCGCCAGATGCAGATCCTGACCGCCGGCAGCCTCGATCAATCACCCACGTTCGCGCCCAACGGCAAGATGATCCTCTATGCGTCCGAGGTAAAGGGGCGTGGTATATTAGCCGCCGTGTCGAGCGATGGGCGGATCAAGCAGAGATTTACCGCGCAGTCTGGTGACATCCGCGAGCCTGCGTGGGGACCGCTTCTGAACAATCGCCGAAAGGAGCAATGAGTCATGAGAAATGTTCTGTTTGTCGCGTTCCTGGGTTTCTTCATTGCGGGCTGCGCGAGTCAGGGTGGAAAAAGCGCGGATATCGAGCAGCGCGACCTGTTCGACCAGCAGCAGGCGCAGCGCCAGCAGGAGGCGGCACGAAAGCAGGAGGCCGAGAAGCAGGCGCAGGTCATGCGGGAGCAGGAAGAGCTCAAGCGCCAGCTCGAGGAACAGCAGCGGCGCCAGCAGGGCCAGTCACAGGCGCAGGACCAGCCGATCGTACGGCCGCTGCCCGAGGGCACGGTAGGTGAATCGCAGCTCAAGTCCGATCCGTGGGCGCAGCTCAAGGAGGCCGAAAGCCTGCTCTCCAAGCGCAGTATTTACTACGAGTACAACCGCTACGAAATCCAGGAAGAGTATGTGCCGATCATCGAGTCGCATGCCAAGTTGCTGGCGGCGCATACCGACCTGAAGATCATCGTGCAGGGCAACTGCGACGATCGCGGCAGCCGCGAGTACAACCTCGCGCTCGGCCAGCGTCGTTCCGACAGCGTCAGGCGGGCGATGGTGCTTCTGGGCGTCAACGAGAAGCAGATCGAGACCGTGAGCTTCGGCGCGGAAAAGCCGGTCGCGTTCGGTCAGGACGAGGAAAGCTGGGCAAAGAATCGACGCAGCGATATCGTTTACCCTAAGGAACCGCAGTAAACCTCGCGGTTGGCAACTCACGGGCGCGCCGGATTCCCGGCGCGCTTCCATACCTCTGCTGACTTCCTGGGAGGGCCGGCGATGATGAGACGCTTCTCAATATTCCGATCTTTTCAATCTACGCCGTTCAGCCGGGGGCAGCGTTGGCTACCCCTCGTTGCTTTGGCCCTGGTGTCTTTGGAGTCCAATGCTGCAGTCGACGGCGAAGCGAGGGTGCAGATTTCACGGCAGCAGACGCAGCTAGCGCAGTTGCAGAACCAGGTGCGTTCACTCGACACATGGCGCGCCGAGATCCAGACTCAAAGCGACCAATTGCAGATCCGTTACGACGGCCTGTACGGCGTGCAGAAGGATCTCAATACGCTTTTGGTGTCGCTGCGCGAAGAACACGCAAAACTTGCTGGCGAGAATCAGGAGATTCACGGCACCCATCAGGAGCTGCAGGATCGTTTTACCTTGATCCTGGCCCAGGTGCAGTCTCTCAGTGACGAACAGAAAATCGCCGGACAGAAACTTGCCCAGGTAGAGTCAGAAGGGGCCAATCGTGGCGTTGTGCAGCTGCTCAACCGGGTCGAAGGGCTCAATACAGATCTGAACCGGTTGCGCGGGCAGATCGAAGTGCTGACCAACGACATCAACAACGCGCAGAAGCGCCAGCGTGACATGTACGTGGATCTCGACACGCGGCTGCGCCGCATGGAGCAGCAAAGCGCCGCCGCCAAAAAGGACCAGGAAGCGCTGCCTGCCCTCGAGGAGCGCATCCGCAAACTCGAACAGGCCGCAGCCGGACTGACGACGATTCCGGCTCCGGTTGCGTCGGCTGCCGCCGCAACCACCGCCGCGCCGCCTGGCGGGGTGACCACGGTGTCTGCGCCGGCTGTTGCGCCGGCGGCCACGACCGTGGCGGCGGCGCAACCATCGCTGCCTCCGGCCAACCTCTCCGCAGTGGATCAGGCAGCTATCCAGCGCGCCTATGACAATGCCTACAGCAACTATCGAATCAGCGACTATCAGGGTGCGATCCGCGGCTTTGACGGGTTCCTCAAGACCTACCCGAAGCACCAGTTGGCGGCCAACGCCCAGTACTGGATCGGCGAGTCATACTTTCAGCTGCACGACTACCGAACCGCGATCGAAGCGCAGCGCCGGCTTCTCGGCTATTTCCCCGACAGCGCCAAGGTGCCGGACGCGCTGCTGATCATCGGCACCGCCGAAACCAACCTGGGAGACAATGCCGCCGCCAGGAAGACCTTCGAGGAACTGGTCTCCAGGTACCCGAATTCCGAGTCTGCGGATAAGGCCAAGGGGCGCCTCGCCAAGCTCAAATAGGCGTCCGCGATCCACGCCAACCCGGCCCCTTACCCTTCCAGAGGTTTGAAAAAAGCCTCACCGAAGGCGAAGAAGTTCGCTGCGTTGCATTGTGCCGGTCCTGAATTCGCGACCACACTCGCCTCGACCCGCAGGCGCGCCGCGCAGTGCTAGAATTTTTTCCCGCACGCGAATCCGCCGATCGCCCTGATGGAAAATTCTGCCCACCTTGCAAGCCTGGTCGTCGCGCTCGGATTTGTCCTTGGATTCGTCTTCGGTGCGGTCGCCCACAAAGCCAATTTCTGCACCATGGGTGCGGTGGCCGACGTGGTCAACATGGGCGACTGGGGTCGCATGCGCATGTGGCTGCTCGCCATAGCGGTCGCGGTTGCCGGGGCCAATGCGCTTGATTGGGCGGGACTGGTGGATCTGTCGCGCTCCGCCTATCCGGCGGAACGCTGCCCCTGGATCGCATACGTCGCCGGCGGACTGCTGTTCGGCGTCGGCATGACACTGTCCTCCGGTTGCGGCAGCCGCAGCGTAGTCCGGGCTGGTGGCGGTAACCTAAAGTCGCTGGTGGTTCTGGTGTTCCTCGCAATTTCCGCGGAAATGACCATACGCGGCCTGTTTGCGCCGGCGCGCGTGGAGGTATTGAGTGCAGTCGCAATTCATTTCGATCAGGGTCAGGACTTGCCCTGGGTCGTAGCCACACTGTTCGGTGTGGGCCGGCACGGTTTGCAGTTGTGGATAACCGCGTTGATCGTGATCCCGCTGCTTTTCTTCGTGTTCAGGGATCGAACGTTCCGCGCCACGCGCGAACACGTGTTCGGCGGGTTGGTACTCGGGCTGGTGATCGTCGCCGGCTGGTACGTCACCGGACATATCGGCTTCGTCGCCGAAGATCCGGATACGCTGCAGGAGGTCTACCTCGGCTCCAGGACCGCCCGCCCGGAGTCGCTGACCTATGTCGGCCCGGTTGCCAACACGCTCGGGTGGCTGCAATTCTGGGCAGACGAGACCTCGAAACTGAGCTTCGGTGTCGCCGTCGTAGCCGGCACGCTGCTCGGGTCGTTCGCCTACGCAATTCTCACCAGGAACTTCCGCTGGGAGAGTTTTGCCTCCGCGGCCGATACCCGCAATCACATCATCGGTGGCATTCTGATGGGCTTCGGCGGCGTCACCGCGATGGGTTGTACCATCGGTCAGGGCATAACCGGCCTTTCCACTCTCGCAGTCGGCTCGTTTCTCGTATTCTTTTCGATCATCGCCGGCGCGGCCGTGACCATGAAGATTCAGTACTGGCGCATGCTCAAGGAAGCCTGAACGCGCGCGGAACAAGAATCCGCGCGGTTTTCCGGACATTCCTGTTTGACGCACCAACAGGGCTGCCGGTACAATGCGCGCTCTTTTTTTTGGGCGGTTAGCTCAGTCGGTAGAGCAGCGGACTTTTAATCCGTTGGTCGCGAGTTCGAATCTCGCACCGCCTACCACCACGAAAAGCCAGCGTCTGCTGGCCTTTTTTCTTTGCAGGGGGCAATCAGTGCTTCAGTGCCCGCATGAGCATGTCGAAGTTGTCGTTGCGTACCATGAAGTAAACCGGCATTGATTGAGTCGAGGCACGTTCCACGATCCCCAGGATCACGATGGAGAGATCCGTGTCATTCTTCTTTTCCATCAAATCGTCGCTGAAGTCCACGACGTGACGCATTCCGCCCAGGCGGACGATGAATTCGTGAATGCCTTGGCCGGTCTGATAGTCGATCTGTGCGTCTGCAAGCGATGTACTCAGCCGCTCAACCACGGACGCTGCCTTGAAATCTGAATTCAAACAATGCTCCTTCTCGCTTCCGGCTCCTGCAATACTGCCCGCACTCCGGATTGACGCAAATCGTTTGCGACTGACACGCCGCGATGACATTTCCGGGACACACGGCACCGACGAACCAGTGGTTTGGCTCACTGCACGGTGTAATGCAGGAACCGTTCCTGCAAAGCCTCCGGCACCAAACTGGCGCGCGCGCACGGCAGAATCGCCAGATTGTTCCGGCAAACGCGGAATCCCGGCATAGTCCGCCTCATTTCGGCTTGGCTGCATCTGCCGAAATCCGTCATCCTGCGACTTTATGCCTCGGATTCTTGCTAGAATTCGCCCCTTCAAAAAGGGCTGTTAGCTCAGCTGGTAGAGCAGTGGACTCTTAATCCAACGGTCGAAGGTTCGAATCCTTCACGGCCCACCAGGAATACCAAGGGGACGGCAACAATGCCGCCCCCTTTTTCTTTTGCCGGGACTTCAGCCGCGAATTAGTGGAACAGGACGCTAGATACTGGCGAGGTAATGGGCCAACGCCTCGATCTGCTCGTCGCTCAGGTTCTTGGCGGCGGGCGCATGCAGGCCGTTGTCGTTGGTGCGCAAACCATCGCGGTAATCCATGAGCTGCTTAACGATGTAGGGGTACTTCTGACGCGATAGCCGCGGGAATTCATTCAGGCCCTTGAAGCCGGCCTGATGGCAGGCCGTGCACTGCGTTTCCTGCGCGATTTTCTTGCCCTGCTCGACCTTTTTGGGGTCCGCGTTGAACGTACTGCGGATAAGGTTTTGCGCGGAGAAATATTCGGCAAGCTCCTGCATGTCCTGATCCGACACCACGCCGATTGATGGGGACATCATCGCGTTCTTGCGTCGCCCCTCCTTGAAATCCTTCATCTGGCGATAGAGGTATTCACTGGTCTGGCCGGCTAGACTGGGATACGCGCTGGACGTCGAGTTTCCATCTGTGCCGTGGCAGTGCGCACAGGAATCCGACTTCGCGGCCGTTGCTGCGTCCATCACTGTCAACGATGGCAGGATCAGCGTAAAGGCGAGAATCAACAAGTTCAGCTTCATTTATTTTCTTCCTGGATCGGACGTAATCGCCACACGCCATTACAGAGAAAGTCACGGCCGGATCGGCGGCCGGATTCCGTGCCGATTGGTGTCGGACGTTCGTCCCGGAATGAATTGGCGCCGCAATTATAGGGCATCCGCGCAGAATATCTGCTCCGGCGGTGTAGACTTGCGGCCGATCTTGAGAGCGACCCAGGGTTGCAGGCGATGCCAGAAGACGACAATCATGTAGTGGGCTTTTACAATCGCCATCCGATCTCGCGCGACCAGATCCTCGCCAGACTCGTTGCGCAGCGCGGGCAACGCGCGCATCTGGTACCCGAGGATCTTTTTCCCTACGACCAGGACCACTACGGGGGGCTGGCGGCGGTCGATGCGCTGGCGGATTGCACCGCTATCGGCCAGGGCACGCAGGTCGCCGATTTCTGCGCGGGGCTGGCCGGTCCGGCGCGCTATCTCGCCCATAAGTATGGAGCGACGGTGACCTGCATCGAGCTGAATCCAGGTCGCGCTCCCGGGGCGGCTGACCTGACCCGGCGCGTCGGACTGGATCGGCAGGTGCGGATCGTGCGCGGCGATGTGACGCGAACGCCGCTGGCGGATGACACGATGGATGCGGTCATCAGTCAGGAAGCGCTGCTGCATGTTGCAGATAAGCGCGCGGTCCTGGCCGAGGCTCACCGGGTCTTGAAGAGTGGCGGCCGGCTGGCGTTTACCGACTGGATTGAGCACCGCAGGCTCGACGCAACCGATTCCGAATCGATGTGGCGCGGCATCGCGGCGCAGACTATCCAGAGCTTCGACTCTTACGATTGTATGCTCCGGGACGTCGGCTTTCGCATCATTTCCAGGAAGGACCTGACCGCCGAGTGGGGAAAAATCCTGGAGCAGCGCTTCGCGATGTACCGGAAACTGCGCAAAGAAACCATCGCACTCGGCACGTCCTCGGGTGACGAAGAGTTCTACCGGTCCTACGCGCGACTGGTTGCTCTGGTACAGGCGCGCACCCTCGGAGGCGGCCGCTTCGTCGCCGAAAAGTAGCCGTAGGAGGGGCGCGATTGATCAGCCCTTATAATCGCAACTTTCGAAAGATCATAGAGGCAACAACATGCGCCTGTGCACTATCAAGAGAGACGGATGCGAAGAAGCCGCGGTGGCGACGCGCGCCGGCATTGTTCCGGTTGCAGCGATCAACGCTCACTTGGGAAAAACCTGGCCGGAGGAACTTTACGACCTGATTCGGCGCGGAATCAGTGCGAACCTGCTCGCCGACGCCGAGCAGACACCGTTGAAACTCGATCCGAAGGCGGTGCAATACGGGCCGCTATACCGGTACCCGCGGAAGATTCTCGGAATCGGGTTGAATTACCGCGATCACGCTGACGATCTGAATGCACCCTACCCGACCGAACCGGCGTCGTTCATGAAGTGCGACAACACCATCATCGGACCGCGAGACACGATCGAACTGCCGCCCCAGTCGGGACGTGTCACTGCGGAAGCCGAGATCGGGGTGATCATCGGCAGGCAATGCCGCTGCGTGTCCGAGGAACACGCACCGGAGTACATCGCCGGCTACTGCCTGATACTCGACATGACCGCCGAAGATATCCTGCAGAAGAATCCGCGCTTCCTCACCCGCTCGAAGAATTTTGACACCTTCTTTTCGTTCGGCCCCGAGTTAATAACTACCGACGAGGTGCCGGATGTTCTGAAGGTGAAGGTCGGAACGTACAGCAACGGCAGGCTTCATCGCGAAAACGTGGTAGCCAACATGGCGTTCCCGCCGTTCTACCTGGTGTCTTTCCACTCGCATGTTGGGACGCTTTACGCCGGCGACATCATCAGCACCGGCACGCCAGGGGCAGTCGTGATCGGGGACGGCGACGTGGCCGAGTGCCGCATCGAAGGGCTGGGGACGCTTTCCAACCCGGTCAGGCGCAAGCCTGCCTGACACTGGCGCCGACACATCCGGTAACGTCGAAGCAGGAAAAGAAAAAGGCCGCGGTTATGCGCGGCCTTTTCATTTGCAAAGCGCCTACATGCGCTTCGCTGCAGCGGGAGGAAAGGTGTAACGGATTCTCTGCTTCTTCGTTTCGGCGGGCTGTCCGGGCGGTCCTTCCTTGGCGCTGGCAGCGCCCGGGGCCGCGGGAGCCGTGATCCGCTGCTCGCCGGAACCGGCCTCGGCAGCGGAGGTGCTGGCAGGTGACTGCGCATCCTGCGCGAATCCGGGTGCAGCAAAGAAGACGATGCCGCTCAGTAACAGTAACGCTTGCATACACATGGGCGCCTCCCTTGGATTCCTCGACTACGGCGGCCTCGGCGCTGCTCTGGGCCGCCGCGGACACGTCGCCGGTGGCGAAGCCGGTCGTGGCCGTGATCACACGTCCCCTGTTACGGACCAAGTTGATACCAATCGCCGCAACTCCCATGCCATCCACGAGAAGGGAGAAAAAACAGTCGATTACGAGGTCTGTCGGGCGGTGCAGTCGCCCGCGGGCGACAGGGTTCGGCAGTGTCTGACTAACTACCTGAGGCTGCTGGAAGAATCGTGTTGTCGCCGGACGACAACGGCGGGAGGAGTCCCTTGCCAAACCCGTCCCCAGGGGTGGGTCTGCGGACGGGGGCAAGGGAGGACTTACAAGGAACCGGTTACCACTAGCTTGAAGGCGAAAAACAGGCCCAAAGCCAGGCAGCAATAAACCAGCATGTCGCCGCGCTTGCCGAACAGCGGCAGACGATCGATCAGGCGCGTACTCCAGGTTGCACCTGCCAGTGCCGCCAGCAGCGTCACGAACGCCACGGTGGGGTGCTGGTCCCAGATGCGCCCCAACACACTCTCAACCCAGCCCCCAGCGCGCAGGGCCTTGTATAACAGGCCGCCGAATCCGAGCACCAGCAGTGAGAACAACATCAGATGAAACAGGGTTTGCACGCCTTCTTGCAGGATCTGCAGAACGCCACGGACCGGGCGTGCCGACAATTCGGAAATCGGATCGAGCATCATGCCGCACCTCGTGGTTGGAATCTCTCCAGCCGTGGTATCGCAATGGCCGTGCCACTGGTTTTTTGCTGCCGTCAATCAAGACGTTGGCGCACCGTTGCAACCCTGATGTAGGAAAGTAAGGGATTTTCATAGTAATACCGTCGCCTGCAGGCGACCGGTCGTGGCTTGTGCACCGGCACTCCGGTGTTTACGCGGCGTTCCGCCGACGACAGCACGTCAATGCGCATCGGACCAATTGGGAAAGTCGCCGGTCAATTCGTGCCGCAGCGAAGGAAGTGACACTGTCGTTCACAGTCCTGCGAGAAGCCGCATTCGAAAAGGCCCACCTTGGCCGAACCGAAATCGTCGGTGCCGCATTGTTCGGCCGCCGGCTTTTGATTGAGCTTAGGCCGCCACTCGCAGATGTGGCAGCCGGCGGTCAGTCCGGGAAGCTCGAGCGAATCACTGCGCGAATAGGGAGGCGAAGAGTCGTCGTCAGCCGCATAGGCCGGAAGCGTGAACACCGCAGCGACGATGACGGCGGCGAGGATCAGTCTGAGCATCATATATATGTCACCAAACAAACCCAATTCTGTATGAATTATAGGCTGCCAACGGCGGGGCGGTTTGATCCGGGTCAAGCCGCCTGCTTGTGGCGCCCGGCGATAAGGCCAGCGAGCGGCACTCCGCTGATGATGCTGGCGTAGACGATGGCCTGAATTAGAGATCGCCCCTTGACGAAGGGTTCCAGCAGCGGTTCGTGGAGCATCATCTGCGCTGCGGTCCACGCGAGCACGCAGGCGCCGATGTAGACAATCACCGGAAAGCGGTCCACCCACTTCAGAATGAGCGTACTGCCCCAGACCACGATCGGAATGCTGATCAGCAGGCCAAGGATCACCAGCGGGAAGCTGCCCTTGGCGGCGCCAGCCACCGCCAGCACGTTGTCCAGGCCCATGAGCGCGTCGGCTATGACGATGGTCTTCATCGCTCCCCAGAAGTTGTCGACCGGTTTGCCATGGCCATCTCCCTTGCCTTCGTTCGGCGCTAGAAGTTTGTAGGCGATCCATACCAGCGCCAGGCCGCCGATGAAGCGCAGTCCTGGAATCATCAGCAACCAGACCACGATCAGCGTCATCGCCGCCCTGACCGCGATCGCGCCCGCGGTGCCCCAGACCACCGCCTTCGTCCTCAGCTGCGGCGGGAGCGCGCGCGCCGCCAAAGCAATCACGATGGCGTTGTCCCCCGCGAGCACCAGGTCGATGATGACTATTGCCAGCAGGGCGGAGAAAAACTCCGCGGAAAGGATTTCCATGTTCCCGATCCAGGCCCCGGCGAACGTTGAAAGCCGCGCGGGAAAGTCGGGGCGAAAAAAAACCTTTACCGGGCGGTAAAGGTCTCGCTGCAACGGTTAGGTTGCCGACGGGCCGAGGCTTGCGCCGTGATGACCGGAGCCGTCGTGAAGCTACTCCCCTTTGAGAATGCGGCGCGAACGATACCCGATGGGCGCGCTGACGTCAACCCTTCAGGCGCCAGATGCGGATGACTTCGGGAACGCGCCGCAGGCCACGCATGATCTGCGCCAGATGCAGGCGGTTGGACACCTGCAAGGTGAAGTGGATGATGGTGTAGGCGCTGGAGTCGCCCGGCTCAAGGCTGACGTTATCGATATTCGAGCCGGTTTCGGCAATTACCGCGGCGATCTTGGCCAGCACGCCGCGCTCGTTGGCAACCACCATCTTGACGTTCACCGTGAAAAGCTTCTTGGTGTCCGGTGCCCACTCCACGTCCAGCCACTTCTCCGGATCACCGCGGGTCTTGCTCGCCACCGGGCAGTCGTGGGTATGAATCACCAGGCCGTGGCCCTTACGCAGGAAACCGATGATCGGATCACCCGGTATCGGGTGGCAGCATTTGGCAAATTGCAACGCCATGCCCTCCGAGCCGCGAATGGTCAGGCTGCCGGGCAGCTTCTCCGTCTTGCTGCTGCCTTTGGGTTCGCTGATCGACAGCAGTTGGCGCACGACGACGATCGCGAGTTGCTTGCCCAGCCCGATATCCGCCAGCACTTCCTGCCGGGTCTTGGCGCTGTTTTCCTTGAGTAGCCTCTCCCATTGGGCGTCGCTGATCTGGTCCGGGCTGGACTTGAGCGCGGCAAGCGCCTGGTTGAGCAGGCGTTCGCCGAGCTGCGCCGACTCCTCGTACTGCATGGTCTTGAGAAAATGGCGGATGTGCGAGCGTGCCTTGCCGGTGACCACGTAACTGAGCCAGGCCGGGTTGGGCTTGGCGTGCGCCGCGGTGATAATCTCCACGCGGTCGCCGTTCTTCAGTTCGGAGCGCAGCGGCACCAGTTCGTGGTTGATCTTGGCGGCAACGCAGCGGTTGCCGATGTCGGTGTGCACCGCGTAGGCAAAATCGACGCAGGTGGCGCCACGCGGCAGCGCCATGATCTTGCCCTTGGGGGTGAACACATAGACCTCGTCTGGGAACAGGTCCACCTTTAAGTGCTCCAGAAACTCGATCGAGTCACCGCTTTCGACTGCATCTCCAGCAGGCTTTGCAGCCACTGGTGGGTCTTCTTGTGCAGTTCGTTGATCTGGCATCGTCCTTGTACAGCCAGTGCGAGGCGACGCCCGCTTCGGCGATCTTGTGCATTTCATGCGTGCGGATCTGCACCTCGATGGGCGTGCCGAAAGGCCCGAACAGCGTGGTGTGCAGCGACTGGTAGCCGTTGACCTTGGGGATGGCGATGTAGTCCTTGAACTTGCCGGGAATCGGTTTGTAAAGCCGATGCAGCGCGCCCAGCGCCAGATAGCAGGCTGCGGATATCTTCGACGATCACGCGGAATCCGTAGATGTCCAACACTTCCGCGAAGGACAGGATTTTCTCCAGCATCTTCTTGTAAATGCTGTAGAGGTTCTTCTCCCGGCCCGTGACGGTGGCCTCGATGTGACTGTCGGCGAGCTTCTGCTTGATCGCGTCGAGAATCTTGTCCACCACCTCACGGCGATTTCCCCGCGCGCGCATCAGCGCCTTGGACAGCACGTTGAAGCGGTTCGGGTAGCAGATGGTTGAACGCCAGCTCCTGCAATTCCTGGTAGAGCTGATTGAGCCCAAGCCGGTTGGCGATCGGCGCGTAGATTTCCAGCGTTTCGCGGGCGATGCGCGCGCGCTTTCTCGGCTGCATGACCTGCAGCGTGCGCATGTTGTGCAGGCGGTCGGCCAGCTTGATCAGTATGACGCGCACGTCGCGCGCCATGGCGAGCAGCATCTTGCGGAAGTTCTCGGCCTGCGCCTCCTCCTGGGTCTGGAACTCGATCCGGTCGAGCTTGGAGACGCCGTCCACGAGATCCGCGACGTGCTTTCCGAACTTGTCGCTGATTTCGGTCTTGGTGACGGCGGTGTCCTCCATCACGTCGTGAAGCAGCGCCGCGGTGAGGGCCTGGCCGTCGAGATGCCACTGCGCCAGGATGTGGGCTACGGCAATCGGATGAGAGATATAGGGATCGCCGGACTTGCGAAACTGGCCTTCGTGCGCGGACTCGCTGAACTGATATGCGTTTTGAAGCTGAGCAATGTCCTCCGGCTTGAGATAGCCGGCTGCATCCTTGAAGAGAAGCTCGGCCTCGGACATGGTCAGCGCTGGGGATTCAGCCGGGAACCGGTGGCCCACAGGCATTCACCGGTGGAAGTGTGCTTGGCTGATCCTCCTGCGATCGTAGGACAGCAGCGCCGTCAAGCTTTGGACTTGAGAATATCGACCCCGACCTTCTGGGCCGCAATCTCGCGCAAGGCGATGACGGTGGGTTTGTCCTTGTTTGTATCCAACATCGGGGAAGCGCCGGTTGCGAGCTGGCGTGCGCGATAGGTCGCGGCCAGCGTGAGCTCGAAGCGATTCGGAATGTGCTTCAGACAGTCGTCTACGGTGATACGCGCCATAACACCTTCACTTCAAACTGTTGATCAATTCACCGTGCTGCGCAATCTGCGAGGGCAGCCGCAACCGTGCGGTTCGTACGATGCTTGCCAGATCCTTCACGGCGTCATCGAAGTTGCTGTTGATAATAACATAGTCGAATTCCTCCAAATGGGCGATCTCGCCGCGCGCGGCCCGGAGGCGGCGCTCAATTACGGCGGCGCTGTCCTGGCGGCGATCCCTCATGCGCTGCCTCAGTAAGTCCAGCGAGGGCGGCAGGATGAAAATGCCGATCGCAGCGGGAATCAACCTGCGCACCTGTTGTGCGCCCTGCCAGTCGATCTCCAGCACGATGTCATGGCCCTGGCCGCGGTGCGCCTCGATCCATGCCTGCGAGGTGCCGTACAAATTGCCGTGTACCTCCGCGCTTTCCAAGAACTCGGCGCGTTCGAGCATCGCCTGAAATACTGGCCTGGTTACGAAGTGATAGTCGCGCCCGTCCCGCTCACCCGGCCGTGATGCCCGGGTGGTATGGGACACCGACAGGTGCACGTTCGGATCGCGGGCGAGCAATTCCCTGACCAGGGAAGTTTTGCCGGCCCCCGAGGGAGCACAGATGATGAAGACGTTGCCCTTCACTCGATGTTCTGTATCTGTTCCCGCATCTGTTCGATCAGCACCTTCAGCTCCATGGAGGTCTGGGTGACCTCGAGATCAACCGATTTTGAACCGAGCGTGTTGGCTTCGCGGTTCAGTTCCTGCATCAGGAAATCCAGTCGCTTTCCGACCGCACCGCCTTTGTCCAGGATGCGGCGGATCTCGCCGAAGTGGGTACTGAGCCTGGACAGCTCTTCGTCGACGTCGATTTTGGAGGTAAACAGCACGAGTTCCTGCTTGAGCCGGTCGTCATCCATGTTCACCATCGCCTCCCTGAGGCGCGCAGTGAGCTTGTCCTTGTAGCCGGCAATCAATTGCGGCATCCGCGGCGCGATGTTCCTAACCAGCGTTTCCATCGCGCCGATGCGCTCGAGCAGGACATTCTTCAGTTTTTCGCCTTCGCGGCCGCGGGTCGCGGTGAGATCGTCCAGTGCCCGCTCCAGCAGCCGGCCGCAGGTTTCCTGCAGGTCCTCCAGGTGCACGGTGTCATTGCCCAGCATTCCCGGCCAGCGCAGCACATCGTTGACCGAAAGTGGCGCACTTCCCGGTATCGCCGTCATCACGTCGTTGTTGAGTTGCTTGAGCTGAGCAAGCAGGTTCTCGTCGACCTGCAGCCCCGACTGCGACGCCGGCGTCTTGTTGACGGTAATGCGGATTTCCACTTTCCCGCGCGTGATACGTCCGGTGGTTCTTTCGCGCAGCCCCGCTTCGAGAGTTCGCAGATCGTCGGGGGTGCGGAACTGCACGTCCAGATAGCGGTGATTGACCGAGCGCAGCTCGAGGTTGAGCGCGCCGATTGGCAACTCGGCAACGGCGACGGCATAACCGGTCATGCTGTAGATCATGGCGACCTTGGCGCTTTACAAGGTGAAAGGACTTGACCAGAATTGGCGAGCCGAAAAGATAGCACACAAATCAACGGCATATTGCCGACAGGCAGTTCTCATAGCATGCGCGCCGCGGACGCCCGCGACACCTTTATCCCGACATCATGAAAGAGCCACAATGCGCTCCAGTGGACGCTCCACCGCCGAGTTGAGAAAGCTCAGCATCACCCGCCGCTATACCCGCCACGCCGAAGGTTCGGTGCTGATCGAGTGCGGTGACACCAAAGTGATCTGCACGGCAAGCATCGACGAGAAGGTGCCGCCGTTCCTGAAGGGGAAAGGCCAGGGCTGGCTCACCGCCGAATACGGCATGCTGCCGCGTTCGACCAACACGCGAACCGAACGCGAAGCCGCGCGCGGCAAGCAGTCCGGGCGCACCCAGGAAATCCAGCGCCTGATCGGACGCAGCCTGCGCGCAGTGACTAGGCTCGATTTGCTCGGTGAGCGCACGATTCAGATCGACTGCGACGTGATCCAGGCTGACGGCGGCACGCGCACCGCGAGCATCACCGGTGCGTTTGTCGCGCTCCACGACGCGGCGACGCATCTCAAAGCAAGGCAGATGATTGGAGAATGGCCGATCCAGGACCACGTCGCGGCAGTGTCGGTCGGGGTGTACAAGGGCATCCCGCTGCTGGACCTCGATTACCCGGAGGATTCCGCCTGCGATACCGACATGAATGTGGTGATGACCGGCACCCGCGGACTGGTCGAAGTGCAGGGCACCGCCGAAGGCGCGCCGTTCTCACGCAAGGAAATGGACTCCATGCTGGATCTGGCTGAAAAAGGCATCCGCCAGCTCATCGCCGCGCAGCGCTCCGCACTGGAAATGAATGATTAACCGAAAAGGTGCCGAGGCGCAAAGGTAACGCAAAGGAAACCGAAAAGAGATATTTCGTTGATGCGCCGTTTTTTGCAAGCAATTTTCCAGGCAGCGTGGATATATCGCATTCAATCCCCTCACATTTCTTTGCGTGTTTTTCTTTGCGTCATTGCGCTATTGCGGTACAAGGTCTAGATGTTCAAGAAGCTGGTCATAGCAAGCAACAACCCGGGCAAATTGCGAGAAATCGGCGAGATCCTCGCGCCACTTGGCATGGAGGTCATCCCGCAGTCGGCGTTCGGGGTTCCGGAGGCCGAAGAGCCACACGCCACTTTCATCGAAAACGCGCTTGCCAAGGCGCGCCATGCAGCACGTTTGACCGGAATGCCGGCACTGGCGGACGATTCCGGCATCTGCGTGGACGCGCTCGGCGGTGCGCCGGGCGTGGTTTCGGCGCACTTTGCCGGCGAGCCAAGATCGGATCTGCGCAACAACCACAAGCTGCTCGAAATGCTGGAGGCCGGGAACGATCGCCGGGCGCATTATTACTGCGTGATGCTGCTGATGCGTCATGGGAACGACCCGCAACCGCTGGTCGCCGAGGGCGAATGGCACGGCGAAATCCTGCGCGAACCCCGCGGGTCCGGCGGTTTCGGATACGATCCGCTGTTCCTCGATCCGGCGCTGGGGAAAACCGGGGCAGAGCTGGCGCCGGAACAGAAGAATCGCGTCAGCCATCGCGGCAAGGCGCTGGCAGCGCTGGTGGGCGTGTTGAAGCGGCGCGAGTAAGGGCCCCACGGTTCTGCATCTGCCGCCGGAACTATACTTGCATGGCGTTGCCCGACAGGCGTATACATTGTGCATAGTGTCTGACGCGGGTTGATGCAACAGTTCATGGAGTCCACGATGAAAAAGGAAGTTACGACCGACAAGCTTATTGAAGACCTGCGGCTGGTGGTATCGGATGCCGAGGAACTGGTCAGGGCGACTGCCGGCCAGGCGGGAGAAAAGGTGGGCAACGCGAGGGCGCGCGCAGAGGATTCCATCCGCGCAGCCAAGGCGCGTATCGTTGACGCCGGACGCGAGGCCGCCGAGCAAACCCGCGAAGCCGCACAAGCCGCCGACGATTACGTGCGCGAGAATCCGTGGGCTGCGGTGGGCATCGCCGTGGGTGTGGGAATCCTGATCGGCGTTCTCATCAACCGCAAGTGACCCACGCGTATGGATGATCGCAATACGCCGGATGCGGCGGAAGAAAGTCGGCCGGCCGGGCTGTTCCACTCGGGCAAGGCATTGCTGGCGACGCTGGTGGGGATTGCCCACACCCGCGTCGAGTTGATCAGCACCGAGGTCGAAGAGCAATTCGCCCGACTGGTGTCGCTGTTGGTGTGGGGGCTGGTGGCCCTGTTCCTAGCGTTTACCGGCGTTATCCTCTCGGCGATCGCTTTCATCGTCCTGTTCTGGGATTCGAACCGGGTGCTGGCGGCCGGGGGGCTGGCGGTGGTGTTCGTGGTGCTTGCGGTGATCGCCGTGCTGGGATTCATTGCAAGAGCCAAAGCCAGGCCGCGGTTGTTCGAGGCGAGCCTTGAGGAACTGGCCAAGGATCGCAACCAGCTCAATTCCGGATGATGTCTTCAAGAATTGCGGAGATCGTGAGTCGGCGCGAGGCATTGATCGTCCGTGCCGCGGAGCAACGCGCCCAGATTGCCGAGGCAGCGTCCGGACTGCGCCCGTCGCTGTGGTTCGCTGGTTTGGCGGTGCGCGCCTATCGGCAGGTCAAATCGCGGCCGCTATGGACGGCGCTGGCGTTGGGTGTGCTTGCGGTGGCCGGACCGCGCCGGGCGTTGCGCCTGGGTTATCGTGGCGTTACCTTGTTCGCGACTGTCGTGCCATTGGCGAGGGTACTCGCCGACCGGCTGCAACGGTTGCGCGCCGGCCCCTAAAACGGCAGTGATTGCACGCGCACTTCCGGCGCCCACAAGCGCGCCAGGATCCGCTCGGCGTCCGCCGGCGCTCCGCTAAACCAGAAAGTCTGCCGCCCCGCTCCTGACGGCTTGCGAATGCCGCGTACGGCAAGCTGACGCGCCAGTTCCGTCGCCACGGCGGTGCCGTTCTCGATCACGGTTACATGGGGTCCGGCAATCCGCTGCACGATGTACGCAACGAAGGGATAGTGCGTGCAGCCGAGCACGATGACGTCCGCACCCGCGACAAGCAAGGGCTCGACGAACACGCGCACCAGCGCTTCGGTTGCCTCGTCGTCCATGTCGCCGCGCTCGATATGCTCTGCCAGTCCGGTGCACGGCTGCTGCAGCACGCGGGCGTCGCGTGCGAACCGGTCCAGCAGTGCGCGAAAGCGTTCGCTGGCGAGCGTGGTGGGCGTGGCAAGCACGCCGATGACGCCGCTGCGGGTGGCGATCGCCGCCGGTTTGACCGCCGGTTCCACGCCGATGAAGGGCAGCGCAAAGCGCGTCCGCAGCGTACCGAGCGCGGCTGCAGTTGCAGTGTTGCATGCCACTACCACTGCCTTGACGCCCTGTTCGACTATGAATCCGGTGATCGCGATTGCACGACTGAGAACGAACTCTGCCGGTTTCTGCCCATAGGGAAGATGGGCGGAGTCGGCCACATAGACCAGGTCCTCGTGCGGCAGGGCTTGGCGCACCGCGCGCAGGATGGTGAGCCCGCCAACGCCCGAATCGAATACGCCGATGGGGCTGTTCTGTGAGACGCGCGGCGTGGATCCGGACTGCATCAGGGCGCCTGCGAACCCGCCGGGCGATTATTCATCTGTGTGTTGATCTACCCACGAGACTCGAATTGCGGACAGGTTATAGTACAAAGTGCATACATCTCAAGACGTTTCCCGCATGCACATCCAGCAGATGAAGAGTCCGGCCGGGACCGTGGCGCTGGCAGCGCTGCCGCCGCTGTCCCTGTACGTTCACATCCCGTGGTGCGTTCGCAAATGCCCGTATTGCGATTTCAATTCCCACGAACTGAGGCCACCTCACAACCGTTCGGTGCCCCTTTTGGAGGAGAGGGGGATGGCAGGCGTTGATCCGGAACTCGAGAGGCAATATGTCTCGGCACTCATTGCCGACCTGGAACTGGCGCTGCCGCAAGTCTGGGGAAGGCCAGTACATACGGTGTTCTTCGGAGGCGGCACGCCGTCGCTGCTGTCGGCGCGTGCGCTGGACGAGCTGCTGTCGGCGATCCGGTCAAGGCTGTCCCTCGCGCCTGACGCCGAAGTTACCCTGGAGGCGAACCCGGGGACTTTCGAGGCGAAGAAATTCGCCGACTTCCGCGCCGCCGGAGTGACCCGGTTGTCGATCGGCATCCAGAGTTTCGATCCTGCGCATCTCAAGGCGCTGGGCCGCATTCACGACGGGGTACAGGCGCGCGCCGCGATCGAAATCGCGCAGGTGAGTTTCGACAACTTCAACCTGGATCTGATGTATGCGCTGCCGGGCCAGACCGTGGAACAGGCGCTCGCCGACATCGACACCGCTATCGGCTTCGGGCCCGGGCATGTATCCGCTTATCACCTGACCATCGAGCCGAATACCTATTTCTTCCGCCATCCGCCGCAGGTCCCGGACCAGGATGTGGCGGCCGATATGCAGGAAGCGATCGAAGCGCGGTTGGTCTCCGCAGGCTACCGGCACTACGAGACTTCCGCTTTCGCGCAGCCTGCGCGCGAGGCCCGGCACAACCGCAACTACTGGACCTTCGGTGACTATCTCGGCATCGGCGCCGGCGCGCATAGCAAACTCTCGTTCGCCGACCGCATCCTGCGGCAGGTGCGCGCCAAGCATCCGCGCGACTATCTGGAGAAAATGGCCGCCGGCGTGCCGGTCCAGCAGGAACAGCGGCTTGCGGCTGAAGAGCTGCCCTTCGAGTTCATGATGAATGCGCTGCGGCTCATCGATGGCTTCGAGCTGCGCCTGTTTGCGGAACGCACCGGATTGCCGGTTCACGCGTTGCGCAAACCGCTGGAAGCTGCAGAGCGGTCGGGCCTGATCGAAAGCGATCACTTGCGCGTACGGCCGACGCTGCGGGGACAGAGATTCCTGAATGACCTGCTGCAGATTTTCCTGAACGCCGGCTAAAGAGAAGAAACGGAGGAGACCGTGAGAGTCGAAGCAGTGGACTTCTTCTATCTGTCCATGCCGGAGGTGTTGGACATCGGCGACGGCAGCCAGGACGCCCTGCTGGTCAGGGTCGTGGCGGGCGATCAAGTCGGCTGGGGTGAATGCGAGGCGGCGCCCCTGCCGTCGATTGCGAGCCTGGTATGCCCGATGTCGCACTCCGCCTGCAAGCCGGTACAGGCCTCGGTGCTCGGCGCAAATTGCGGCACGCCTGATGACATCCGCAAGATCGGCGACGCAGTGCGCGCCAACAGTCTCGATTTGCTTCAGGCCGACCATACGCTGTCCGGTATCGACATGGCGCTGTGGGATCTGCTCGGCAGAAAACTCGGCGAGCCGGCCTGGAAGCTGTTGGGATGGCGCAAGTCATTTGCCAAGACTCCTTACTTTTCGGTGTTGTTCGGCGACACGCCGGATGAGACGCGTGCAAAGGCGCGGGCCGCGTGCGCGAAGGGCTTTCGTGCCGCCAAGTTCGGTTGGGGGCCCTATGGTCATGGTTCGGTGCAGGAGGACGAGGACCAGGTCGCCGCGGCGCGGGAGGGCCTGGGGGCGGACGCGATCCTGCTGGTGGACGCCGGCACGGTCTGGAACACGGACGTCGGTGCGGCGCGCAAGCGACTCGCCTCGCTGCAACGGGCGTGCGCCACCTGGTTGGAGGAGCCGTTCGTGTCGGGCGCGCTCGACGAGTATCGCACCCTGTCCCTGGAAAGCGGGACGGTCGGCATGGCCGGTGGCGAGGGTTCGCACAATTTCCATATGGCGAAACACATGATCGACCACGCGGGGCTGAAATACGTGCAGATCGATGCCGGGCGCATCGGCGGCATATCGGTGGCGAAACAGGTGGCGGATTACGCAAATGACAAGGGTGTTACCTACGTCAATCACACCTTTACTTCGCATCTCGCGCTCTCGGCTTCCCTGCAGCCGTACGCGGGGCTGGAAAACCACCTGATCTGCGAGTATCCGGCAGAGCCGAAAGCCCTGGCGCTGGCGATCACCCGTGCCCATTTGTTGCCCGATGACGGCGGGCAGGTGCGCGTGCCGGACGCGCCAGGACTGGGGACGGAGGTCGATCCGGAGGGGCTGAGGCCTTATCTGGTGGACACGGAAATCCGGGTGAAGGGCAAGACGATCTACCGGACTCCGGCGCTTGCTTAATGTTAGAGGTGCTTCCCGCGCTGGCCTGCAGCGTTTCGCCTGAATATCAGGTCCCAAACCCGGTGGCCGAGCTTCAGCCCGCGCGTCTCGAACTTGGTGAGCGGGCGGTATGCGGGGCGCGCGGCGAAACCCTGTGCGCTGTTCACAAGTTGTGATTCGGCGGACAGCACCTCGAGCATCTGCAGAGCGTAATCCTCCCAGTCGGTCGCGAGGTGCAGATAGCCCCTGGGGAGCAACAGGCTGGCCAGCAGGCGCACCAACGGCGGCTGAATCAGGCGGCGTTTGTGGTGGCGCTTCTTCGGCCAGGGATCGGGAAAGAAGACGTGAATGGCGCTGAGACTTTTTGGAGCGATCATGTGGCTCATCACTTCGACCGCGTCGTGCTGAATGATGCGCACGTTGGCAAGAGCGTCCGCCTCGATCAGCCGCAGCAGGCTGCCGACGCCGGGTGTGTGCACTTCGATCCCGAGATAATCGTTTTGGGGGTGCGCTATCGCAATCTGCGCCGTTGTCTCACCCATGCCGAAGCCGATTTCGAGAATTTTCGGCGCAGGCCGTCCAAATGCCGCATTCAGATCGAGCAAGGCCGGCGCGTACGCGATGCCGAATCGCGGCAACAGAGTTTCCACCGCGCGGCGCTGCGCGCTGGAAACGCGGCCCTGTCGCAATACGAAGCTGCGGATGTGTGGCCGGGTAACAGGACCGCTCACTGAAGTAGCCGTGTCATGTGCCACGGCGCCGGCAATCTTTCAGGCGGCCTTGTCCTTGGAAGGCGTGCCGATGACCCCGGTTGTCGGCGACGATGGCGCAGCGGAGTAGAGCTTCTTCGGCATGCGCCCGGCGAGAAAAGCCTCGCGCCCGGACTTCGACCGCCTTCTTCATCGCCGAAGCCATCAGCACCGGGTCGCGCGCCGCGGCGATCGCGGTGTTCATCAGCACGCCGTCGCAACCCAGTTCCATGGCGATGGCCGCGTCGGAGGCGGTGCCTACGCCCGCGTCCACCAGCACCGGAACCTTGGCGTTGGAGAGGATGATCTGCAGGTTCCACGGATTGAGGATGCCCATTCCGGAACCGATCAGCGAGGCCAGCGGCATCACCGCGACGCAGCCGATTTCCTCCAGGCGCTTGGCAAGGATCGGATCATCGGAGGTGTAAACCATCACCTTGAAGCCTTCCTTGACCAGCGCTTCTGCGGCGGCGAGGGTCTCGACCATGTTGGGATACAGCGTATGCGGGTCGCCCAGCACCTCGAGCTTCACCAGGGCGTGGCCATCGAGCAGTTCGCGCGCCAGGCGCAGCGTGCGCACCGCGTCCTGTGCGCTGTAGCAACCGGCGGTGTTGGGCAGGATGGTGTAGCGCGACGGCGGCAGCGCGTCGAGCAAATTGGGCTCGCTCGGGTTCTGGCCGATGTTGGTGCGGCGGATCGCGACGGTGACGATCTGCGCGCCGCTGGCTTCGACCGCTGCGCGCGTCTGTGCGAAGTCCTGATACTTGCCGGTGCCCACGAGCAAGCGCGACGAGTAAGGCTCTCCTGCGATGATGAGTTGATCCATGGATAATGCGGTGACTGGTGTCTGGTGGTTAGTGGCTTGTGAGGGGAGAATGAGTGAATGAGTGAAGGTGTGAAGGGTTCAGAACCCTCGTCCCTGCATTTATCATCCCCCCCCAACCGCCACGACGATTTCTAGCGCGTCGCCGTCCGCCAGCGCGAGTTGGTTGAACTGGCTGCGCGGGACGATTTCGCCGTTGCGTTCCAGCGCGATGCGCTTGCCCTCGAGTTCCAGTTCTTCGATGAGGCGGGCAACATTCAAAGGGCCTGGGAACGACCGCGATTGGCCGTTGATCGTAAGTGCAATCACTTCTGGAAGTTTGGGTGGCTAGTGTTGCTAACATGCTAGCACGTCATCGCCGGCAGCCGCACCGGCGCGTGCGGAAGTGAGGTGCGGGCGCTGGCGGCTGGTTCATTTGCGGCACTCGATGCCGAGGCAATTGGTCCAGCGCGCCTCCTCTTCAACGTCCGCAAACCTCGTTTCGGTCGAGTCGCCGTACCGGGCCCGCCTGATTTCGCGGAAACCGCTGCGTTCAAGCTCGAGCCGGGCGGCCTTGAAGTCCCACAGCCAGTGGTGGCGGGCATGGCCGAATAGCGCGGATAGCACGCTCCCGGGCGAACGCGGACGGGCCTCCGTACCGAGGCCCGAAGACGACATGAATCTGATCGCCGCCTCTGCATCCTGGCTGGACGTGTAAGCCTTCACGCACTCTTCGAAGTCCGGCATCACCAGCCGGAAAATCGCATCGTCCTGCAGCAGCGCGCGGGTATTGCGCGATGCCCGGCGGAATTCGTCCAGCGACAGATGCTCGAGAACATGGCTGCAGTAAACGGCCCTGCAGCTGCCATCGGCGACAGGCAAACCCCTGACGATGTCTCCGTACTCGACGTTGTCGGGGAAGCGCGACGCATTTCGCGAATACAGCGACCCGACAAAGGGAATGCGCTCGAATCGCAGCGTCGGCGAAGCGTCGAAGTTGCGCCAGGATGCGGGCGCACAGAAGCCGCACCCGTACT
Organism: uncultured beta proteobacterium; assembly: GCA_963695915.1. Classification (GTDB taxonomy): domain Bacteria; phylum Pseudomonadota; class Gammaproteobacteria; order Burkholderiales; family JACQAP01; genus JACQAP01. The sequence continues at coordinate 62,771 of CAVOIO010000015.1, read as the reverse complement.
GTACATAGGCGTCACGATCCGGCTTTTGCATTGAAAGCACCCGACGAGAGAAAACACGATCGACTGACCGCGATCGTCGCGATTCTAGTGCATGATTCCACTCCGATCACGGTATTGCGCGGTGGCAGGTATTCCGTTGCCCCTCGCAACGTGATGGTGAATCCGTTGAGCAGCCCTGCAAAATTGTCGTAGAATCAGCAGCGTCCGCGGGTGTAGTTCAATGGTAGAACGAAAGCTTCCCAAGCTTTAGACAACGGTTCGATCCCGTTCACCCGCTCCAATCGCTCCAATAAGACAGAGCCGCGCTACGCGGCTCTATTTCTTCGAGGATGGGATCGCCGGTAGCCCGCTATCTCACCGGATTTCCCTGCGCGAAACCCTTTTCGGAAGATCGAATCAACTGGAGATCCCAGAATGAAGCTGCTCAAATGGATCCTGATCGCAGTCGGAGGCGTGGCCGTCCTGTTCGCCGGAGTGCTGGCGTTCATCGCCGCCACTTTCGATCCCAATCAGTACAAGGGGCAGGTTGCCGACCTGGTGAAGGAGAAAACCCAGAGAACACTTACCATCGAAGGCGACATCAAACTGACGCTGTTCCCCAGGGTCGGCGTGCAACTTGGGAAAACGCGTCTCTCGGAATTCAGGAGCGACAAGGAGTTTGCCGGACTTGAGCAGATGCGGGTGTCGTTGGCCCTGCTGCCGCTGCTATCGAAACAGGTGGTGGTGGACCAGGTCCAGCTAGAAGGATTGCGGGTTACCCTCATCAAGCACAAGGACGGCACGACCAATTTCGCCGACCTGCTCGGAGCGGAAGAAACCACGGCGCCCGCGCCCGCGCCGCCGTCCGCAGCCGCGATCCCGATCAAGTTCGACATCGATGGCGTCAAGGTGGGCAAGGCCGCGGTGAGCTGGAAGGATGAAATGGCCGGCGCCGAGTATGCGGTATCGAACTTCAATCTGGAAACCGGGCGGGTGGCCGCGGGCGTACCGGTCAAATTCGAGCTGGCCGCGGCATTCGCGGCATCTGAACCGAAGCTGGACGTGAAGCTGCAGGGCGCCGGAAACGTGACCGCCGACCCGCAGAATCGCACTTTCTCGGTGGCCGTGTTGACCGCATCGGTCAGCGCGCAGGGTCCGCAACTCGAAGCGGGACTCAATATCAAACTTTCAGGCGTGGAGGGGTCGGCCAAAGCGCTGCAGGTTCGGGAATTCCTGATCATCGTAGACGCCAAGAAGGCATACAACTCGGTAAAGGGCACGCTTTCGATGCCGATTGCGGCCGACTTCGAAACGCAGCTTTTCGAACTGTCCAAACTTGCCGGCGAATTCGACGTGGCGTCGCCGGCATTGGCGATGAAGAAACTGAAAGTTCCGCTGGCGGGCACGGTCCGCGCCGACCTGAAGAAACAGACAGTGAACGCCGAGCTGACCAGTCGGTTCGACGAAAGCAACATCAAGGCCAAAATCGACATGACCGACTTCGCGGCGCCATTCACCCTCTTCGACATCGCCATCGACAAGCTCAACGTGGACCGCTATCTGCCGCCGACGGAGAAAAAGGCAGCGACCGCCGAACCGGCATCGGCGCCGCAGGCCGAGCAGCTGATCGATTTTTCACCGATCAAGAAACTCAACCTGGCAGGCAGCCTGCGCGTCGACGAATTGATCGCGTCGAACGTGAAGGCCCAAAATGTGCGGATGGACGTCAAGGCCAGGGGTGGCAGGCTGGAGGTAGATCCGCTGTCCGCCAACCTCTATCAAGGCAGTACCAAGGGTACGGCGACGGTCAACGCCAACAACGACCAGCTCGCCATCAAACAGAGCCTCTCCGGCGTATCCATCGGCCCGCTGCTGCGCGATGCGTTTAGGCAGGATTTGCTTGAAGGGCGCGGTAACGTCGCGCTCAATGTCACCACCACCGGCAACACCGTGCGCGCGATCAAGAAGTCGCTCAACGGCACCGCTGCGCTCAGGCTCAAGGACGGCGCAATTAAGGGTATCAACCTGGCGCAGTCGCTGCGCAACGCCAAAGCAATGTTTACCGGCGGGACGCGCGATTCCGAGCAAGCTGCAGCCGCTGGAGAAAAGACCGATTTCTCCGAGTTGAGCGCGAGCTTTGTCGTCCGGGAGGGCGTGGCACACAACGACGATTTGCTGGCGAAGTCCCCGTTCCTGCGGCTGACCGGCGCGGGTGATATCAACATCGTGGAAGGCAGCCTGAACTACCTGGCGAAGGCGACGGCAGTGGCGACCAGCACCGGCCAGGGCGGAAAGGAACTCGCCGACATCCGGGGCCTGACGCTGCCGGTGCGTGCTTCGGGACCTTTTACGGCGCTCAAATACAGACTCGAGTTCGGCTCCGCGTTCTCGGACAGCGCCAAGCAGCAGTTCGAAGAGAAAAAGGAGGAACTCAAGGACAAGCTCGAAGACCAGCTCAAGTCCAGATTGGCGGGGGCGAAGAAGCCGGCCGGGGAAACAGGTCCCGCCACGGGCGAGGAATCGGCGCCTCCGCAGAAGCCGGAGGACAAACTAAAGGAAAAGCTGAAGAAGCTGTTCTGACCGACGATTCCGACATGAGCACACTTGCCGAGCGCGTCATTGCCTGGCAGCGCCAACATGGACGCCACGATCTGCCGTGGCAGGGCACACGCGATCCCTATCCGGTCTGGCTTTCCGAAATCATGCTGCAGCAGACCCAGGTCGCCGCAGTCATCCCGTACTACCAGCGCTTCATGACCCGCTTCCCCGACGTCGCCAGCCTGGCGTCCGCCGGCCAGGACGACGTGCTGGCGTTCTGGAGCGGGCTCGGCTACTACGCTCGTGCCCGCAATCTCCACCGCGCCGCACGCATCGTCGTCGAGCAACATGCCGGCGTATTTCCGGGGCACCTCGAAGCGATTGCGGCGTTGCCGGGGATCGGACGATCGACCGCGGCTGCGATCGCGGTGTTCGTCTCCGGCGCTCGCCAGCCGATCCTGGACGGCAACGTCAAGCGCGTGCTGGCGCGCTGCTTCGGCATCTCAGGCTACCCCGGCGAGAAGAAAATCGAGAATTTCATGTGGGAACTCGCCGCCGGGCTGTTGCCGGAGCGTGATGTCGAGGCGTACACGCAAGGGCTGATGGATCTCGGTGCCGGCATCTGTACACGTCACCGCCCGCGTTGCGGGGTCTGTCCGCTCGCAGTTGAGTGCGCCGCCAGGCGCGAGAACCGCATCTCCGAACTGCCGTCGCCGCGGCCGAGAAAACCCGTGCCGGAGAAATCCACGGTCATGCTGATCCTGCAGCGCAACGGCGAAGTTTTGCTGGAGAAACGCCCGGAGCCCGGCATCTGGGGCGGCCTGTGGAGCTTTCCCGAAGTCAGCGACGCATCGCAGGCGGCAACGCTATTGCACGGCCGTTTCGGTGCCGCAGTCAAGGCCGACGGCATCTTGCCGGCGATCCGCCATGGATTCACCCATTTCTCGCTCACGATCACGCCGACGCTGCTGCGCGTGACGCGGATAGAGCCGCGCGCACAATCGCCGGGCCATGTGTGGTTGACGATTGAAGATGCGATTGGTGCGGCGGTTCCGGCGCCGGTACGCGCGATCCTGCGCCGGCTTCGCGACGGCGGTTGAAGCCCGTCATGCGGACGATTTCAGAAACGCGTACAGGCGCGTCAGCCGTTCGTGGTCGTCGCGCGTCTCGAGCAGCGACTGTTTTTCCTCGAGGGCAAGTGGCAGGACTTCCGCCAGCCGGTAACTCACCCAGCGTGGATCGTCGTACGCGAGCGGCGGAAAAAAATACTCGGTACCGAGGCGGCTGACGATCTGCTCGAGCACCCCGCGGCACAGGGCCAGCGATTCCTCGTTCGCGCTTCCGGGAACGTCTTCCAGCAGCTCGATGTCTGCGCGGAGCAGGCCGCTCGGCTGCGCGGTATGGTTGCGGATTCGAAACCGCTGCTCGCCCCTGGCCTTGAGAAGAAACACGCCCAGATGAGGCATCTCCCAGTCGGCGATTATGGCCGTACAGCCGACCGCTTCAGGCAGCGCCGGCTTGCCGACTTCCATGCCTTCCTTGATGCGGCATACGCCGAAGGGCGATGCGTCGCGCAGGCAGTCCCGGGTCATTTCCAGATAGCGATTCTCGAAAATTCTAAGCGGCAGCATTCCGCCGGGGTAGAGTACGGTGTTGAGCGGAAAAATCGGGATCGTTGTCGTCATGTCGCTCAGTGCCAAAGGGTGCGAAACAACCCAAACCAAAATCTCACCACAAAGACACACGTAGAAGTTAAATTCAAGTTCAGGGTTTCACTGTGCACATCTGTGTTCTTCGGGTTTCGGTCGCAACTTTCCATCTTTGGGTCCGGCGTGGCCGGGTGGCTGGAACGGAGCTACAAAAACAACTATCGCGTCGTTTTTCTTCGTGTATCTTCGCGGCTTCGTGGTGAGCATTTAGTCTCTGTTTGGTCCTTTTGGCGAATTGCCGGCAACTCAACCGTCGACCTCGCCGGGTTCGCCCCAGCGGGGCATCAGCGAATGCGGGACAGAAAGATGGTCGAGAATGCGCGCGACCACGAAATCCACCAGGTCCTGCGGCGTCTGCGGGTGGTGATAGAAACCCGGGTTGGCCGGCAGGATCACCGCGCCCGCGCGCGCCAGCTTGAGCATGTTTTCCAGATGAATCGCCGAGAAGGGCGTTTCTCGCGGCACCAGTATCAACTTGCGCGCTTCTTTCAGGGTGACGTCGGCGGCGCGTTCGATCAGGTTGTCCGCGAGCCCCGCGGCGATTGCCGCGAGAGTACCCATTGTGCAGGGACAAACCACCATCGCGTCAGGCGGATTCGAGCCTGACGCAACTGGCGCAAACCACTCCTCACGGCCGAATGCCTGCAGCTGCCCGGGTCGCGCGGCAAAACGTGCAGCAAAAAAATCGCCAGCCTCCTTGGCGCGGGCGGGTAGCGCGAGATCCATTTCCTGGCGCGCGACGACTTGTGCCACCTGCGAGTACAGCAGGTATACGTGCAAATCCGATTTGAGCAAACATTCGAGCAGCCGCACGCCGTAAGGCATCCCGGAAGCACCGGTAAAAGCGAGCGCGATGGTGCGCGCTGTCATGGCGCGTCCTTGGCGGCAGCCAAAGGTCGCGCGCGGCGCGCCCTGGGTGCCGGCGCCGCAATGACGGATCCGGAAGTACTCACGTGGACAATTCCCTGTGCCGGATCAGAACGCTGCGGCTGGCGCGGAAGTGCGCCGCCAGACTCTCCGCAAAGTAGACGGAGCGGTGCTGGCCGCCGGTGCAGCCGATCGCCACCGTCAGATAACTGCGATTGTCACGCACGAAGCACGGCAGCCATTTTTCGATGTAGCCGCGAATGTCTGCAAGCATGCTGCGCGCATTGGCGTCCGCCTCAAGGAACGCAATCACCTGAGCGTCCTTTCCGTTCAGGGCGCGCAGTTCCGGCTCGTAGTGCGGATTGGGCAGGCAACGCACGTCGAACACCATGTCGGCATCCAGCGGGATGCCGTGCTTGAATCCGAAGGACTGGAACAGCAGCGTCAGCCCGGACTCGCCCAGGTCGAGCAGATCCTTCACCCAGGCCCGCAATATGTTGGGATTGAGGTCGCTGGTGTCGATTCGATGGCCGAGGTCGCCGATGTCGGCGAGCAGTTCGCGCTCGCGCTCGATGCATTCCGGCAGCGTGCGTTCCTCGTGTGCGAGCGGATGCCGGCGACGGGTTTCGGAGAAGCGTTTGACCAGCGTGTCGGTCTTGGCATCGAGGAAAACCAGGTGCAGGTCGATGCCGCGCTGCCGGAGCTGTAGCAGATAACCGGGCAATTCGGATAGCGTCGCGCCGCTGCGCACATCGATACTGACAGCTACGCGCTGCTGGTCTTCCTGGGCGAGGAACTGCGTGAGCCCGACCAACAGCTTCGCCGGCAGGTTGTCCACGCAGTAGTAGCCGCTGTCTTCCAGGACGTTCAGCGCGATGCTCTTCCCGGATCCGGACAGGCCGCTGATGACGATGAGCCGCATGGATGCTAGCGTCCTGTTCCGCTGATTCGTGGGACGATCTGCGAACCCTGGAAGGCACACCTCTTATGCATTTGGCAACAGTTCATCATCAAATGGAAAACCCGCGAAATCGGTGTCAGGCAAGGCGCGAGTCTTCGACCGTGGCCGGGGCCGGTGGAACGTGGAGCAGGGATCCCGCCCGCGGGGATGCGACCGTGTAACCGGCCAATAGCGTGTCGACCACCGCCCTTACGCGAGTCTACGCGGTCAGATCCCCAGAGGGGCCCCTCTTCCGCGCTCCGACACGCACGGCGAAGCTTTGTAACACAGCATGGCGTCGATTCTCGTCGGGTTTTCAGCCGTGAAGCAGCGGAACAGGACGCTTTAACCCCGCTTGCTCAACTGCTTTTCCTGGCGCTGTATGAACTCCTGTGTGCTGTCGATTCCGCGCAGTTGCAGGACATAATTGCGAACCGCCGCTTCCGCCAGCACGGCGAGGTTGCGGCCGGCTGCGACCGGCAGCACCACCTTGCGAATGCTGATGCCCATGATGTCTTCCGAGCTGGCGTTGAGCGGCAGGCGCTCAAGGCCGGGAATCACGCCGCCGACCGGTTTTTCCAGCTGGACGATCAATTTCAGGTTCTTTCTGATGCGCACCGCGGTTTCGCCGAAAATGGTGCGGATATTAAGCATTCCCAGCCCCCTCACTTCGAGGAAATCCTTCAGCAATTCGGGACTGCGTCCCTCGAGCGTTTGCGGCGCGATGTGATACAGCTCGACGACGTCGTCGGCAACCAGGCCGCTGCCGCGTGAGATCAGCTCCAGCGCCAGTTCGCTCTTACCCACGCCGCTTTCGCCGGTGATCAATACCCCCATGCCGAGCACGTCCAGAAATACGCCGTGGCGGGTGACGAACTCGGCCAGTGCCCGTCCGAGATAGGTGCGCACCACCCAGATAATCTGCAGGCTGTGCAGGGGCGACGCCAGCATCGGGACATTGCGCGAGGTGGCGAACTCGGCGAGCGTCGGCGGCGCCTTCTCCTGGTCGCTCAGAATGATGCAGGCCAGGCCGCTGCCGCCGAGCCGCATCAGCGCCTCTCGCTGGGACGGTTCGCTGAGCGAGGAAAAGTACGCGGCCTCGGTACGGCTGAAGATCTGAATCCAGTTGGGATGGACCAGATTCAGGTGGCCTATCAGGCCTTGCGAGGCGTGGTTGATCTCGCTGCTGTCGAGAAAGGGCGAAGGATCGCGCGGCCCGGATACCCAGGCGAGTTTGAGCGCGTCGGCGTTTTCCTCAAACAGCTGCGCGACGCTGACCTGGGGCATGGGGTTCCCATTCGCTGATAAACCGTTGCACGTCCTGCGCATCCGGCAATGCCGCCAGCTGCGCACGCACCTCCTTGTCGCTGAACATCTGCGCCAGTTCCGAGAGTATCTGCAGGTGCAGATCGGTCGCCTTCTCGGGAACCAGGAGCACGAAGATCAATTGCACCGGATTGCCGTCCGGCGCCTCGAAGGGTATCGGCGCCTTGGTGCGCACGAATGCGCCAGCCGCCTCGCGCAGACTCTTTATGCGGCCATGCGGAATGGCAATGCCATGGCCAAGGCCGGTGGAGCCCAGCCGCTCGCGCGCGAACAGCGCGTCGAACACGCGGCCGCGGCCGACGCCCAGCACATTCTCGAACAACAGTCCGACGTGCTCGAACACCCGTTTCTTGCTGGTGACATCCAGATCGAGAATGACGTTCCCAACAGGCAACAGCTTGGATAGCAGACTCATGCCAGGCGTCCTGGAGCCGCGATGGAAAGTTACGATGCAACCGGTCTGTTGCGGACGGCTTCGCCCTGATGGTGGTCGACGGATTTCTCCTTGTGCTTGAGGATCTGGCGATCGAGCTTGTCAACTAGGCCATCGATGGCCGCATACATGTTTGCGTCCACGCACTCGACGTAGATGTCCTTGCCGCGCACGTGCACGTTGGCCTCGATTTTCTGGTCGAGCTTGCTTACGGACAAGATGACGTTGACGTCGATGACGTGGTCGAAATGGCGGGTTACTCGGGAAAGCTTTTCGGTGACGTAAGCGCGGATGGCGGGGGTGATGTCGAGGTGGTGGCCAGACAATTGCAGATTCATTGGCTTTCCCTTCATACTTTGGTTGATCAGATGCTCTTACGGAGACTGACAGGCAGGATCTGCAAAGATTCGCGGTACTTGGCGATGGTGCGGCGCGCCACCACGATGCCCTGTTTGCCGAGAATCTCGGATATCTGGCTGTCGCTCAGCGGCTTGCGCCGGTCTTCCTCGCCGACCAATTGCTTTATCAGCGCGCGTATGGCTGTGGCGGAGCAGGCGCCCCCTGTATCGGTGGTGACATGGCTGCCGAAGAAATACTTGAGTTCGAAGATGCCGCGCGCCGTAAGCATGAACTTCTGCGTGGTCACGCGAGACACGGTGGACTCGTGCAACCCCAGCGTGTCGGCGATCTCGCGCAGAACCAGCGGCCGCATCGCCACTTCGCCGTGCTCGAAAAAATGGCGCTGCCGGTCCACGATCGCCTGGGAAACGCGCAGGATAGTGTCGAAACGCTGTTGCACGTTTTTGATGAGCCATTTCGCCTCCTGCAACTGGCCGGCGAGCTGCTGGAAGCTCGCGTCACGGTTGCGGTGCAGGATGTCGGCGTACATGCGGTTGATACGCAGCTTCGGCATGGCCTCGGGGTTGAGCGACGCGACCCACAGGCCCTTTATCTTGCGCACCACCACGTCGGGGATGATGTAGCGCGTCTCGCCGTCGGAAAAACTTGCGGCCGGCCGCGGGTTGAGGCCGATAATCAGGCTTTGGATGCTGCGCAGCGCGTCGTCGTCGCAGCGCAGCAGCTTCTTCAGCCTGAAATAGTCGCGCGCGGCGAAGGTATCGAGGTGCTGCGTCACGATCTGCAACGCCTCCTTGCGATAAGGCGTGTTCTCCGGAAGGGCTTCCAACTGAAGCGACAGGGATTCGCCCAGGGAGCGCGCGCCGACGCCGGGCGGATCCAGGCTTTGCAGGTATTTCAGCGCGATGGTCAGGTCGTCCGCGCCGATCTCCAGCTCGGCCGGCAACAGCGCCGCGAGCTCGGCGAGATCCTGCGTCATGAAGCCATCGTCGTCGAGATTGTCGATCAGATACGCGACGATGCGCTTGTCGCGGTCCGGCATCTGCATGATGCTGATCTGCCCGAACAGATGGTCGCGCAGCTTGGCCGGCTCTGCGGCGATCTGGGGTGGGTCGGCCTCGTCGTCGGCATCCTGGCCGCTGAACGAACCGTAACCGTCGTCGACAGACCACTCGCCTTCAGGCATGACGCGTTCGTCCGAAGACACATTCTCCGCCGGCGCTGGCGCGGATTCGGCCGGGGCAGGAGACGTTGCCGGCAGGGCGCCATTGATCGGGACAGTCGCGGTTTCTGCTTCCTCCTCGTCACGCTCGAGCAGCGGGTTTTCCTGCAGGAAGGTCTCGATTTCCTGATTGAGTTCCAGGGTCGAAAGCTGCAGAAGGCGGATGGACTGCTGCAGCTGCGGCGTGAGCGTAAGGTGCTGGGACAGCTTGAGCTGCAGGGAGTGCTTCATTGGCTGGGGGCCGCAGGCGCAGGTGGCGAATGGACGGTCTTTCGGGCCTCTGTTACAGCCTGAAATGCTCGCCCAGATAAACCTTTCTTACGCTTTCATTATAAACGATTTCCTCGGGTTTGCCGGCGGCCAGTACCGAGCCGTCGTTGATGATGTAGGCGCGATCGCAGATCCCCAGGGTCTCACGGACGTTGTGGTCGGTGATCAGGACGCCGATGTCGCGATCCTTGAGGAAGCGGATGATTTTCTGGATATCGAGCACGGCGATCGGGTCCACGCCGGCGAACGGTTCGTCCAGCAGAATGAACCGCGGCTGCGTGGCGAGAGCGCGGGCGATCTCGACCCGGCGACGCTCGCCGCCGGACAGGCTGATCGCCGGGCTGTTGCGCAAGTGCGCGATGTGCAGATCGTGCAGCAGCGTGTCGAGTTGTTCGCGCATCTGGTCTTCCTCTAGATCACGCAGCTCCAGCACGGCGCGGATGTTCTCCGCTACGGTGAGCTTGCGGAAAATGGAGGCCTCCTGCGGCAGGTAGGACAGCCCCATGCGCGCGCGCCGATGAATCGGGGTGTGGGTAAGCGCCTGCTGGTCGAGAAAAAGATCGCCGCCGTCGAGTACAACCAGCCCGACCATCATGTAGAAACACGTGGTCTTGCCGGCGCCGTTGGGGCCGAGCAGCCCCACCACTTCGCCGCTGGACACATCGAGTGAAACGTCCTTTACCACCGTGCGCGCCTTGTAGCGCTTGTTGAGTCTTTCCGCGCGCAGCTGACTCATGAACGATGCTTCGATGGGACCCGTGCCGCCCGCGGACGCGGTCGCAACGTCAGCGTTGCGCCGGCTGCAGCTGGCCGGAGGGCGCCAACTCGACCGATGAGGCGGCCCCGGGCTGGGCAGCTGGTTTGGACTTGGGCTGGATCACCGCGCGCACACGGCCCTGTGGATTGCCAGGCGTGGCCGCCGTCTTGCCTCCGCCGATGACCTGGAAGAACTCTGTGATGGCATTGTAGGCAATGTAGTCGCCGCGCACTTCGTCGCGACCGCGCTGAATGCTTGCGTTGGTAAAAAGCTGCACCTTGTCGGCCTTGCCGTCGTACTCGAGGCGCTCGGAAGAACCCTCGATGAAATCGTCGAAGCCTTCGCGCTTCTGGCGGAAGTGAGCCGGGCTGCCGTAGGCGATCCCGTACTGGAAGCCGTCGGCATCCTGCTTGACGATGATCTTGTCGGCCTTGATCAACAGCGTACCCTGCGTGAGCGTCACGTTGCCCTCGAACACCGCTTCCTTTTTGGCGTCGTCGAGTTCCACGCGATCGGCCTCGAGATTGACCGGTTTCTCGCGATCGGCGCGTTCGGCCCACACGGCGGGCGCCGCGTTAATGGCGCAGGCGAACGCGGCGCAGGCCAGCGCGCGTGTGCCTCTACGGGCTCGCAGGTCTCTTTTGAATACGCTTGGGAACTTCATACGTGGCCTTGACTTCCGACAAGAACTTGATCTGGCGGGTCCGATTATCGAATTCTAAGCCAACCGAGCTGGCCGTGGAATTTCCTTCCACCATTCTCACCGGTTTGTCGGTTTTGGCGAGATCCTTGTCGGGAATCACGTGCAGGAAGCTGGTGAACATACCGAGTTCCGCGTTGCCTGCGTAGGCAGAGCGCACCAACTGAACGTCGCCGTTGAAAAACACTTCGTCCCCGCCCTGCGCCACTTCCGCGGTGTCGGAACGCACCGTCACCGGGGCGCGCTCGTAGTCGAAGTACACCAGGCGCGGCAAGTCCAGGTGGGTGCTGTTGTCGTCCGGGTAGTGCACCATCCGTTCTGCCGACAGGGAATAGCGGCGCGTTCCGTCCGGGTTCATCTTCATCGCCGAGAAGCCCTCGATGTAAAAATCCGGGTCGTGACGCGTGCTCCCGTCGGGCAGCCGCGCAGGCGTCTGGACCTTGCGATCGAGCCAGAACGTCAACGCCGCCAGCAGCGCCAGCAGGAGCAGCGGAGACCAGGCCACCAGTCTGTCGTTCATCGCAGGTAAGTCGCCAGTTGGGCTTCCAGGGTTCCCTGCGCGCGCATCAGGAACTCGCAGGCTTCGCGAACCGCGCCGCGCCCCCCCGCAATCGCCGTAACGTAGTGGGCGTGGCTGCGTACGATCTGCGGCGCGTCCGGCACGCTGAACGCCAGGCCGCACCGGCGCAGCACCGGCAAGTCGGGCAGATCGTCCCCCATGAACGAAGTTTCCTCTTCCGCGAGTTTGAGCTTGCGCAGCAGGCTGTGATAGGCCTGGAGCTTGTCGGTGCTGTCTTGCAGCACGTACTTGATGCCTGTTTCCCTGGCGCGCAGCGCAACAGCGGATGACTTGCGCCCGGACAGCAGCGCCAATCCTACACCGGTTGCGGCCAGCATTTTGAGCCCGAGGCCGTCTAGGATGTTGAACGCCTTGACCTGTTCGCCGTGCTTGTCGAGATGCAGCGTACCGTCGGTCATCACTCCGTCCACGTCGAAAATCGCGAGACGGACGCGGCGCGCGCGCGCGATCAGCCGCTTGTTCACCGATCAGAGTCCTCGCCAGTCGCGGTGCTGCGACGCAACCACTCTCATATGACCTTTGCCCGCATCAGGTCGTGCATGTTAAGTGCGCCAAGCAGCTTCATGTCCGTGTCCACAGCAAGCAACTGGGTGATCTTGTGCTCCTCCATGAGTTGCACCGCTTCCACGGCGAGTTGATTCGGCCGGATCGTGCGCGGGCCGGGGGTCATGACCTCGCGCACGTTCTGCTTTCGCAGATCGCCGAGTTTGTTAAGCGCGCGTCGCAGGTCGCCGTCGGTGAAGATGCCGACAAGACGATCTCCCCGATCCACGATGGCGGTCATGCCCATTCCCTTTTTCGAAATCTCCAGCACTACCTCCGAAAGCGACGCGTCTTCAGACACGCTCGGAATTGCCCCACCAGTGCGCATGACATCCGAAACATGGGTGAGCAGACGCCGACCGAGGCTGCCGCCGGGATGGGAGCGGGCAAAATCGGCTTCGCCGAATCCGCGCGCTTCCAGAAGCGCGACCGCGATCGCATCGCCAAGCGCGAGTGCCGCCGTGGTGCTGGCGGTCGGCGCGAGCCCGAGCGGGCAGGCTTCCTCGGCGACGTTGGCGTCGAGATGGACATCGGATTCGGCGGCCAGCGACGAGCGCGGATTGCCGGTGATGGCGATCAGCTTGGCGCCCTGGCGCTTGATAAGCGGGACGATCACCAGCAGTTCGGCGCTCTCACCCGAATTCGACAGGGCGATCATCACGTCGTCGCGCGTAACCATGCCGAGGTCGCCATGGCTGGCTTCGGCGGGATGGACGAAGAATGCGGGAGTGCCGGTGCTCGCCAGAGTGGACGCAATCTTGCGGGCGATGTGGCCGGACTTGCCGATTCCGCTCACCACGACGCGACCGCGGCAACCGAGCACAATTTCGAGCGCACGCACGAAACTGTCATCGAGCCGTTCCGACAGCTTCATCACAGCGCGCGCCTCGATCTCGAGCACCCGTCGACCCAGCGTGATTGCCTGCGCCGGTGCGATCTTTCCCAGTGCTGTCATGGTGATGGAGTATAACCCATGGCATCGAGCGAGCGCCTCTTCGGGCATCTCGAGGAACCGGAAAATTCCTGTGTTAGAGTTCATGAAGCAATCCGTCTGCATCACCCCGCGACGTTTCGCGGTACTCCGCCGCCCGTGAACCCTGGAATTCTGGAACTCGTGTTGATACTGCTCGCCACCGCCGTTCCGGTTGTGGTGATCTTCCGGATTCTCAGGTTGCCGGCATTGCTGGGCTACCTCCTGGTCGGCATCGTCATCGGGCCGCACGCACTCGGGCTGGTGCCCGCCAGCGCGGAAACGCGCTACCTTGCCGAGTTCGGTGTGGTGTTCCTGATGTTCAGCATCGGGCTGGAGTTCAGCCTTCCAAAGCTCGTGACCATGCGGCGCATGGTATTCGGGCTCGGTGCCGCGCAGGTCGGTGTGGTGTTGTTGCTTTGTCTTGCCGGTGCTGCAATTCTCGAACTCGACTGGCGCACCGGTGTGGTACTGGGCGGGGTTTTCGCGATGTCCTCCACCGCCATCTTGGCCAAGATGCTTGTGGAGCGCCTGGAACTCAATTCCCTTCATGGCCGCCAGATCATCGGCATCCTGTTATTCCAGGATCTCGCAGTGGTGCCACTGCTGATCGTCATTCCGGTATTGGGAACGGGCGGCGAGGCACTGGTGCAGGAGCTCGTGGTGGCATTGGTCAAGGCCGGATTCGTGCTGCTGGTGTTGCTGACTGTCGGACAGAGATTCATGCGCCAATGGTTCACTCTGGTGGCGCGACAGAAGTCCTCCGAATTGTTCGTGCTCAATGTGTTGTTAATCACGCTGGGCCTTGCCTGGCTTACCGAGCTCGCCGGGCTTTCGCTTGCATTGGGAGCTTTCCTCGCCGGCATGCTGATTTCCGAGACGCAATACCGCTACCAGGTGGAAGACGACATCAAGCCTTTTCGCGACGTGTTGCTCGGCTTGTTCTTCGTCACGGTCGGCATGCGCCTTCAGGTCGGCGTGTTGGTTGCCGAATGGCCCTGGGTGGTGGTGCTGTTGGCCGTTGTGGTGGTCGGCAAGGCGGCGATCATCACCGGACTGAGCCGGCTGTTCGGTAGCGATCCGGGCGTGGCGCTGCGCACCGGGCTTGCTCTGGCCGGCGCCGGCGAGTTCGGCCTGGTGCTGCTGGCGCAGGCTGCGCCGCTTGGGTTTTTGCCGGTGTCGATGCTGCAGATCGCCTTGGCGGTACTGGTACTGTCGATGATGGTCTCGCCTTTCCTCATCGAGCACAGCGAGCACTTGGTGCGGCGCTTCAACGCGGGCGAGTGGATGAGCCGCGCCATGGCCCTGCACCACATCGCCATCCGCGCCATGGGCACCGACCGGCATGTCATCATCTGCGGTTATGGGCGCAGCGGCCAAAACGTCGCGCGCTTTCTCGATCAGGAGCAGGTGAGCTTCATCGCGCTCGATTACGACCCGCAGCGGGTCAGGGAGGCGGCGGCAGCGGGCGAAAGCGTGGTGTTCGGCGACGCGGCCCGTCGCGAAGTGCTGGTCGCAGCGGGCCTGTTGCGGGCGAACGCGCTGGTGATCTCGTATGCGAATACCGCTTCAGCGCTGAAGATTCTGGCGCTGGTGCAAGAACTGCGTCCCGGGCTGCCGGTGGTGGTGCGCACGCTGGACGACAGCGACATCGACCGGCTCAAGGAAGCGGGCGCAGCCGAGGTCGTCGCGGAAATCCTGGAGGGCAGCCTTATGCTGGCGACCCAGGCGTTGATGATGCTGGGCGTACCGCTCAACCGCGTGCTCCGGCGCATACGCCAGATGCGCGAACAGCGTTACGGGCTGTTCCGGGGCTTTTACCGCGGAGTCACCGACGAAGTTGGCGCCGACCGCGACAAGCTGCAGCCGCGGCTGCACTCGGTAATGTTGCCGCCGGGATCGGCCGCGGTGGGAAAGACCCTGAAGGAACTCGATCTGCCGCGGCTGAACGTCGAGGTGAGCGCGATCCGCCGTCGCAATATCCGCAGTTCAACCCCTGATCCGGAGACCCGGCTCACCGTGGGCGATGTGGTGGTGCTGCGCGGCAGCCAGGAAGACCTTGAAGTCGCGGACATGTACCTGATGCAGGGGTAGATCGGAAAAGTGCCCGCTTTCTTGTTGGCTTTTTTCTGGCGCAAGGTTTCCGTTACAGCAGGCTGGTGCCGCCGCAGTTCGTCTGGTCGGCGGTCACTGCCCAGATGGCGGTCATGCCTGCACCGGTAATGCAGGAGTTGGGACCGGTCAGGGCAGGATTGGCAGCGCCATTGCCCCGATACGTGGAAAACTGGAATCCGCCGGTGAAGGGCGCGCCGTCGTCGATCTTGCGGTCCACCTCGGCGATAATCGCCACCGGCACTTGGCTGCCGGACTTGATGTTGTGCCGAAGTGGCGAAGGCGAGGCTGTTGTGCCAGCCCCGTAAAGGCCGTCATTCACGATCTGTTGATAAACCCCATTGCGATTGGCCGGACTGGTCACGTCCGACTCCGTTGCGCTGTAAGTGTAGGTACCCGTGAGGAAATCCGCGCGGGACAAGTGTTCCCATACCAGAATGGACTCGATCGGGGTCGAGGTGTCTTCGATCTGGCCATTGCCGTTGCCGTTCTGGGTGGTGCCGGGGATGTTTACCGTTGCACGGTAGTAATCGCCAGGCATTGCGCGAAAGCGATCTTCGAAAGCAAGGAAGGCGACCTTGATGCCTTCCTGTCGCGAAATCAATTCGTGGACGCGGGCGTTTGTTATCAATTCCACGGCCTTGAGAATTCCACCCAGCAACAGTCCGATGATGACCAGCACGATGGCGGTCTCGACGAGCGTAAATCCGTTTGGTTTGCTTTGACTCATCGCCCCGACTGCTCAAAGAACGCCCATCGCGTATTGCGGTACCGGATGTCCGCCTGAAAGGACGGTCGGCAATCTGTCATTCCGGACAATTGCTGTGTTCTGTTGGCCTGCAGGTCAGGGGAACAAACAAGCCCACCTCCCGGCGGGCTCGTTCGCAGCGACATGCAATTCTGCGTAGGCGCCTATAGCAGGCTGGCACCGCCGCAATTCGTGCTGCCGTTGGTGGTGTTCCAGACGCCAGCCGCAGTTGTTGCGCTGGTGCAGGCCGGCTGAGTGGCGGAGCCGTCGGTCGGTGCCGCAGCACCATTCCCCTGATAACGGGAGAACTGAAAGCCACCTGTATTGGGTGCGCCGTCGTCGATCTTGCGGTCCATTTCAGAGATGATGTCTACCGGGACCTGGCTTCCCGACTTGATGTTGTGCCTCAGAGGCGAAGGTGCTGCTGTCGTGCCGGCTCCATAAATGCCGTCGAACACCAACTGCATGTAGACGCCATAAGGATTTACCGGAGAGGTAACAGGGCCTTCGGTCGCGGCGCAGGTGTACGTGCCGGTGATGAATCCTGCCTTGGAAAGTTGCTCCCAGGCGAGCACGTTCTCATAAAGGCCTCCTGCCGCAGACTCGACACGTCCGTTGCCATTGCCG
This sequence comes from uncultured beta proteobacterium, assembly GCA_963695915.1. Taxonomy (GTDB): domain Bacteria; phylum Pseudomonadota; class Gammaproteobacteria; order Burkholderiales; family JACQAP01; genus JACQAP01. The sequence goes on along the minus strand of CAVOIO010000015.1, from coordinate 46,093 downwards.
TTGCCGTAACTGGTGGTCAGGCCACAAGCACCGCCACCGGTAACGTTCGCGATATTGGTTGTGGCCGCGGTGTAATCCCCGGGCAAAGCGCGGAACCGGTCCTGGAAGCCGAAAAAGGCTGCCTTCACACCGTCCTGCTGCGAGATAAGGTTGCGCACGCGCGCGCTGGTGATGAGTTCCTGGCCCTTGAGAATGCCGCCGAGCAACAGGCCGATGATGACCAGCACAATGGCGATTTCGATGAGGGTAAAACCCTGAGCGTATTTGCGGTTCATGATCGTGTACCTCAATGATTTGGTGCGTTTTGGTGAGCTTTGTCGCGCCAGAATCGTGCCAAACGTGCAGGGAAACAGAAAACTTATGTATTTACAATAAGTTAATTCTTTTCTCTATAAACCGGCCCAAGCTGGAGTTTTCGCTCACGGGTCACGCATCGGCATTTGCGGATCTGACGTAAATAGTTGTTAATATTACATTTATTCTAAATTCGTAACAGGGACAATCGGGTCCAGGGCGGACTTTCGCCTACTGGAGGGGTCGATTGCCAAAAGTCATTTTCCCGACATAGTTGACGATTTTTCAACAGCTTGCAGCGTGTTCAGGCGCTGGGTCAGGAAACGGGCCTCGTGTGCATCGGTGATCACGCCGCTTGCCAGCAGGCCGCCGAGAAGGATCTTCGCGGTTTCGCGTTCGCCCATGTCCTCGAGCACAAAAATATGCATTTGCCTGGCCCAGTGCGGGACCTCCGCCGAGGTGGCATGCTGGTTGATGGCGCGCGCGTAACGCAGAGCTAGTCCGAGATCGTGAAGGCGGTGCTTGGCCATGATGGCCGCGTGTGCGAGCCAGCGCCAACGCCGGTTGGGGTCGAGCAGAAACTGGCGATACGCCAGATCGAGCATTTGTCGCTGCTTTTTCTCATCCGGCACTTGCGAGTAGATCTGCGAGGCCATCAACAACGGATACTGTCCCGGAGGATCGAGCTCCAAAATCCGGATCAACCAGTTTTCCACCCGGTCGTAGTCGAGATCCTTGAACGGGATGCTGATGCCGGGCTGGGTGTCGAAAGCCTGTAAATACAGGGATAGCAGATTGGCGGCTGCGATCGGCTCGCCAAGGGATGCGAACCGCAAAGCTGTGATTGGGGGAGCCTGGGGAAGGTCCGCGCCCGTGGCGGCGGGGTGCGGCTCCATTGCCTTCAACACAATTTGTGACGCGAGCGCAGCGGCAAGGAGTAACAGAACCATGCCTGGTACGGTCGAGATTGCCCGTTCAGCCATGGCGTCTCAGAAATTCTTGCGGTAGAGATCGAACATCGCCGCGGCAAGCAGCAGACCCACGTACACCGTGGTCTGCAGCAATATGTTGAAAAGCGCAGCCTGGGCGCCGGCGTCGTTCACCAGCCAGGCGGTCTGGGTAAATGCATCCATGCGCGGCAGTGCGATCGCAAGGGCATCGGCGAGCACGGCGCTCGCCTTCTGTCCAAATCCGTCGACCCCGAGTAGGCTGGAGCCGCTCATCAATTGAATCGCGGTAATGGAACGGGCGAGCAGGTAAAATGCCGTCACGAATGCGGCGGCGGGCAGCAGTTGCGTGAACGTGGTGATGCAGAACACGCTTAGTGCGGCAATAATAAGCAGTTCCAGCGCCAGCGAGCATCCCCACGCCAGCGCCGCATGCATGGGAGCGAGGACCGCGACGGGCACGGTAACGATCGTCGCGACGGCCAGCGCCACGATTGCATAGCCGAGAAACTTGCCCATCAGGTAACCCGGGCGCGGCAGATCCAGCGACAGCATAAGCTCCAGGACTTTGTCGTTGAATTCGCGCGTAAGGCCGTTGAGAATATAGAGGGCCATCAGGAACACGCCGGCAACCCGCAAAGTCGATGCCAGGATCGCGGTCTGAAGGCGTCCGCTTTCGGTGACCGCGAGTTCGCGGGCGAAAAGGCTGAGCAGCGTCAACAGCGCCACCGCGACCACGACAAGCACGATCAGGCGGTTACGCCAGGCTTCGAGCACGGTATAGCGGGCGATCGCGCCGATGCGCCGTGCGTTGCGGCGGGATGGCACGTAAGTGGCTGCGGTGGCGTGGTTCATGGTTCCATGCTCATTGGCGCGGGCGGCGCTGAGGTTGTCACGAAATGGCGATGGAAATCAACTCCGGTAGTGTGGCCGCGCGCGCAATTGCGGCGATGCGACAGCAACATTGGCTGTCGCTGGCCTTGCTCGCCCTGCATGGCGCGCTCATTCTCGATCTCGCCGATCCGCTGGCCCAGGCGCTGATGCTTTCCCACTTCGGCTTCTTCCTGCTTTGGCAGCCGCTCTGGCGTGGCGAGAAGAAACTGATCCCCGGGCAGGTGTTGCTGATAATCGGTGCTGCGGTGCTGCTGATCATTGCCAGCAGCTGGTGGTTGATGGCGTTGTGGATTGCGGTGCTGTTCTCGTTGATTGGCGGCAATGTACCGGGGATCAAGAACTTCGGCCAGCGCATCATTTCACTGCTGGCGGCGGTCTACCTTCTTTCGATCCTGCTTACCTGGGTGGTACCGCACCTGTTCCCTGACCAGGCGTTTCCCCAGGCACTGCTGGCGGTCGTACGCTTTGGGCTGGTTATTCCGGCGGCGGCGATCTTCTTCGTGCGCTCCGGGAAACAGCAGGGCGCCTCGCCCTATTCGGTCGATCTGTTTTACAGTCTGTTGCTGTTCCTGATGGTGGTGGTGTTGGTGCTGGGCGCTTTTGTCATCAAGGAGGTCAGCCACGGAAACTACGTGATCGCGCTGGCACAGGCACTGATCGTGATCGCGGGCCTGCTGGTGATGTTGTCACTGTTGTGGGATCCGCGCGCGGGCTTTGCCGGCATCGGCCAGTTGCTGACCCGCTATTTCCTGAGCATCGGCATGCCCTTCGAGCGCTGGATGCACAGCCTTGCCGCACTTGCCGACCGCGAGCGGGACGCCGACAAATTTGTAATCGTGGCCGCGCATGAGATGTCGGAACTGCCGTGGCTATCGGGGATTCGCTGGCAGTCGCGCGGGTCCGCCGGCAATGCGGGCGATGCGACCAAGTACCCGACTGCGTTCACGTTCGGCGACCTGACCGTGTCGTTTTACACGCGATCGTCGCCCAGTCCCGCGCTGATGCTGCATATGCGCTTGCTGGCGCGCCTGCTAGGCGACTACTACGACGCGAAGATTCGCGAGCAGGAGCAGCGGCGCAATGCCTACATCCAGGCAATTTACGAGACCGGTTCGCGTCTAACCCACGACGTGAAAAACCTGCTGCAGACGCTGCGGTCCCTGTGCTCCGCAGCCGAGACCAGCAATGAAGGCGATTCGGAGGCACTACGCCTGTTGATGCAACGGCAATTACCGCAAATCACGCAGCGTCTGCAGATTACGCTCGACAAACTCAACACCAAGCCGCCGATCGGAAACGATGCCGCCTCCGCGTTGCAATGGTGGGAGGCGCTGAAGCAGCGTTACGCGCACGAGCGCGTTGAGTTCGAAGGCGGCGGGTTTCCCGCGGGTGCGGTGCTTCCGGCAGACCTCTTCGAGACGGCGGCCGAAAATCTCCTGCAGAACGCACTTGAAAAGCGCAAGGTGGAGAACACGCTGCATATCACCGCCAAGCTGCAGTGGGACGATGGTTTTCATCTTTCCGTTTGCGATGATGGCCAGCCGGTGCCGCAAGCGCTCGTCCGGCAGTTATTCTCGTCTCCGGTGCCTTCCACCGCGGGACTAGGCGTAGCTATGTACCAGGTGGCACGTTTTGCCCGAGAGCAACGTTACGAAGTCGCGCTGTCCCGAAACGAACAGGGAAGCGTATGTTTCACGCTCTCGCCCAAACGATAACCAGATTGAAGTGCGGTTGCCTTCAAGGAAGCTGACTAGCCGCGATCCGCCTTTATCGGGTACTGGATTATCGAACCGTACGTATCCGTGCGACGCCTGACCACAGCACTCCGCCTCTTTCGGAAACACCCCTACTTGTGAGGGAGGGAAAATTTCCACTCCTTTTCGTGGAAGCGAAGCGCGCTGGGGTGATTGCGTAGCGCGACTGCGCTACGGTCGTCATGTGGTTACGTAAGCGTCTATAGTCGACGGCAGTCAGTTTGCAATAACTGCAACTGCGCACCGCAAATTGTCGTTGTCGGTTCACGATTCACGCTGTTGTTGTTCTAGGGCAGTTGCCCTGCGGCGATCAGCCGGTTGAACAGCGCTGGGGAACTGAGCCAGGTGACGATGTCGTCGAACTCGCCGCTCGTCCCCCCGGATTTGGTTCTACTGACGAATATGCGGTCGGCACTGAAGCCGGCAATTGTGGGGTCGGGGTTCGGGTTCTGCTGTTCATCGGTACTTACACCACCAGTGGTGGCCGCGTTGGGGCCGACCGACCAAATTACGGCCGGCGTGTTCGAAGTGAGCGTTGCCGCCGTGCCGCAGTTGGTCCCCGCAGTCATGGCGGCGCCGCCGGTGCCGCTGTTGCAGACGTAAAGCAGGGTGGTGGCACTCGCGATGTTGGACATACCCGCGAAGCGCATGCCGGTTGTCGCAGTGCTTGTCCTTGTGAACGTGTTGGTGTTCGCTGCTCCGATAGTGGCATTCGAAACCGCGTAACGGATGCGGTTTTGCGGGCTCCGTTCCCAGGCGTCCAGCCCGTAGCCGTTGGCATCAACCGGTGTGACGCCGAGGGTGGCCGCCGGTAGGAATCCGTGGTAAACGCTCGCTCCGGTCACTGTGGCGTCGCAAATGCCATTTGCGGCATTCCCCGCAACACTAAAGTCCTCGGCCCCGTTGCTGGTGGCCGAAGCGGGGCACGGAAATCGCCCATTGGCTGCGGCGAATCCAATCAGCGCCTCGCGCGCTTGATCGAGAATGCGCTGGGTATTCTCAAAATTCCGGCTTTCGATCTGGGTTTGTAGCGGAACCAGGATACTTCCGAGCAGCAGTGCGATGATAAACATCGCCACCGCCATTTCGATGAGGGTGAAGCCGCGAACACGCTCAGGGGATGGTGAAGATGCGGTCACGGGTGTATGCCGTTGAGGTTGGGGTGACGTAGTCGTCGTCATTGTCGTCGTCGTTTCCCGCGTCTTCGAGATACGCGGTGGGCCAGGCGCCACGCGGGCTCGCGCTCGCCGCCCCCGGAGTTAGCAATACGATCTCGAAGCCGGGAACACCGTTAACACTGAGCGTCGGATCCTGGCAATAGCCCCATACACAACTGGCGCCGCCTGCCTCGAGATAATTGCGCCCCACCGTGTAGTAGATGATGTGGGACCAGCCGACAGAATTGGATCCGCAGCCATTGGTGAGCCAGTTGGGCAGGGCGGGAGTGTTTGTTCCTGGTACGGAACCCGGCACGAGAGTGTTCCAGTTGACGGGACTCGCGGTGCCGCAGGGAAAACGGTGGCGGTTTTCACCGTCGTTGCTGACGCCATTGAAGTTATCGGCCCAAGGATAGACACCTCCAGGATACGATGCCGATGTCGCAGTCGCCGCCTTATAACCTTGCAGCAACGACCGCATCTCGCGTGCGACGCGCTGCTCGACCACCGGCATGAGCTCGGCGTTGGTGATGACCAGCAGGCGGTCGTTGAATGTGCCCGATGATTGGGCTTGGATGAACGGCCCGCCAGTCTGCGCGTTGTTGCCGCCGCCGGTAGGCTCAAGGTAATTCGTTGCGCACAGATTGCGCGCGATGGTCGTTCCCGTGGTGGCGCACAACGCGTTGGCGGAGGGGTCCCGGTTCTGTGTTCCAAGCGATGCGCCGGGCACGAAAATGACCGCGATCGCCTGTGACGTAAGTGTCGTTGCACTGCTGCCGATGTATAGCGTGAGATCGCCCAGAGTGTCACTGGTGATGGGAGCGGAGTTCATATTGTAGTTGCGGAAGGGGCCAGCAATGGCATACCACAGTGTTTCGGCTGCGCTGTCCTTGGGTTCGGGAATGTTGAGAGTTTTCCATGGCATACGTCCAATCGCCCCTGCCACACAACTGCCGTCCTCGAAGCCGTCATTGTTCATGTCGGGGCAGGGGAGATCACCGGGGCGTGCATTGGCGCCGCCGACGGGAGGCGTGCGCGAAGCCGACCATCCGATAAGCGCATCTCTTGCCTTGGCAAGTTCGAATTCAACGCTTTTAGCTTGTTGGTTGGCGATCGAATTGGAAACCAATATTGTCGAGCTGAAAAGGAGTGCGCCAAAACCGACGATGATAAGAAGCGCCGTAAGGATCAGCGCTTGTCCGCGCTGATGGGAGGGCGTAGAGGGTCTGGACCGCCTGGGTCTCATGCGGATGAGCCACCTATGCGGGAAATTGACACACGCACAGTAACTTTCCCCGCTCTTGGACGGTCTTGGCCTGCACCAGTCATTTGTGGGAGTAACCTTTCCGGACTCGGCCACAGTGTCTGTGACCCGGACCGTTCGGCGTCGCCGAGTCCGATGGAGGAGGCAATGGACATTACTTTTTCGGAGTTGCGCCGCCCGCGGTCTGGGCTGTGCGGCGGGCGTGCGCGCACGACTTGTGATGAGTCCAGCGTGATTCCACCGGCGCTTGACTGCTTTGAAGGTGACTCACTCGTCAGACGGTTCGTCGGTCTCGGGCACGCCCGTCTTATCCGGACGGCCCGCTGCGGGCGGACCAACCTCTCGAACCAGGTTCTTTGGCGCGGGGATTGCCGCTGCCGCATTGGGAATGGTCGATTGGTGGCTTTCCCGGACCTTGCCGCTTACGGGGTCCAAATGTTGGCCAACGCGCAATCGCACGGAATTGCGACCACCACCGATCCTGAGTTGGGCTGACGTCGGGTCGGTTGCGGAGGTCGAAGCGCTTACCCCGGAAACGGACTTGCCGCCCGCTTCATGGCCGTTGATCCAGACCGCGCTTTCGCCATCGCTGCGGGTTACGACACCGTTGAGCGTAACCGCCCGTGGTCCGCGTGGTGCGGCGTCGCGCACGATACGAGGCTTGCTCAACGGCTTGCCGGCATCGAGCGCAGCGCGCTGCGACGGCGTAAAGAACAATCTCCCCAAAGGCTCTGCGGAATGCGTTGCCAACCACGGCAGCATCGCGGCAAGGACCAGAAGAATTCGCGGACCTCGCGTCATGACTTGCCCTTTCCGGGGTCGACTGTGAGCCAGGACAGGTCGCATTGCGCGGTGAGGTTCGCCTGCCTGGGTGCCGGTGATTCGCTTCGTGCTACGCGGTCGAGTGCGCAGCCGGTAAGAATGAATATCCCGGTCTGCTGCGCTGCAAGCGCTTGAAAGAAGCGCATGAGATCGCCTTCATGAACCAGTCCGAAAGACAACTTCATCTGTGAATTGTGCAAGTTCTGTGACATCGGGTTGCCTTGGCTGATCAGAGGAAAAGGCTTCCGGGCGTCGAGTTGATAAGTCACGCCGAACAAACCGGCATGTGAATTGGCTACGCGCAGGCTTTCAAGCCAGTTGATCCTCTGTTCGGTGCCTACGAAACCCTGATTCTCGAGTTGCCGGTAGGCGGGAAGGTAGCGCAGGATGGTTTCGCGCTCGTCTCCGGAACGCTGGTAGCGGCTGCGGGCATCCTGCAACGCGGTGGACAGGATGCGATGTTGAATTTCAGTCTGCTCGCGCTTGTCGGAGGAGAATCTCACGAGCAAGAAAGAGGCTGCGATCGCTACCGTGAGCACCAGAAACGGTAGTTTCATCGCGGAAAGATCTTTGGCGGCAAGCTTCATGGACTCTCAGACCCCGGCCTTGAACACGATCGCAATTTCAAACTGGGCGCTCCCTCTTTCGCTTGGCGCATTGGTGCTGCCGCTCAATCCGGTATCCGAGCTTACGTTGAGCGGCAACTTCAAGGTCCGCACTTCGGCCACCTTGTCGTCGGCCGCAAGTTGGATGGCAAAGGCGCTTATGAGCCGCATCGCCGCCTTGTAGTCACCATCGAAAGGCGTAACCTCGCCACGCAGCACCCCGGTTTGCACCACCGTCGCCGGATCCAGTGGGGGTTGGTCCCCTGTTCCCGGCGGGGTAACGTCGGCACCAATTCCGGCCGGGACCCTGCCGTAATGCCATGCGATTCGAGCGAGTTCAATCTGAGGCGACGCATCAAGTGCGCGGCTAACCACCAGGAACATCGACTCCGGCGTACGCACGCTGCCCCTGAACTGCTGGGCCAATTCGACGGTGTGGCGCAGACTGTCGGCGGCGATAGGCGCCTGCGGAAACTCCGCGGTCACTTGCTGGTACTGAACTTGGGACTCCTGCGTCTGCCGGCGCAGGCCTACCATCTCGTCTTGTAACCGTAACACCTCGAACGCATTGACACCGCTCCACAGCACTGCGCCTCCCAGCGTCGCGGCCGAGGCGGCGTACAACCAGCGCCGCCCGAGGTAACGCTGGAAACCGCCCGTGACCTGGGTCGGTGCAAAATTGATCGCAGGCTTCTTTTCGCCCAGAAGATGGAGATGCAGTGCGTCGGCAGATGCGTCGAGTTCCGTAACTGCGACGCTGAAACGGGCCACGATATCGGCTCGGGCCAGCAATTGACACTGCATATTCGGGCGACCGCGCGCAATTGCCGCTGGCAGACCCGTAAGCGAGTCGTCCTGGTCGAGGATCACCACCTGCAGCGTGTCGTCGACGTGCGTGACCGTCAACGCGTCCAAATACATCCGCGTATTGCCGACTTCGTCGGCATAGTACTGGTCGGCGACCCCAGTCGCATCACGTAACGGCGTCAGACGACTTATGCGGAACTTGAGGTTCTTGAAAAATGTCTGTCGCACGCCCGCGGTATTCTTGGTGACGATCAGCAGGTTGGTATGTTTCAACCGCAAGCGCTCGATGAGCGAAGATGTCACCATCGGCAGCGGATAGACCCCCGCGACAGGTACGCCGTTGGAATCAATGGCGCGCAACCAGGGGCTCAACAGTTCGGCATTGGTGAGCGCGGCGAACAAATAGCGGTCGTCTTTGCGCTTGCCGGCGCCGCGTTCCTGAAGCGACGAAGAGTAGTAGGACGTACCCCGATACAGTTGCTTCAGTTTCCGGCCAACCATTTCCGCGCGGTCGCGGCCCATGGCATGCGGTAACGATTCGAAACGGTAGTCTTCGTCTACCGAGTCCACCATGATGTGTATCGGTATGCCCCGGCCAGCGAGGAGGAAATTGCTGAATGCAATCCAGCCGTTCTCATCGTTGTCAAAACGCCTGCACCCGGCAAGACGGCGCCCTTGCCACAATGCAGCCGTGGCTTGATCGGCGGACACACAAAGTAGAAGCTTGACGGACATTATCAAAACTGGAGCTTACCGATGATATCGTATATCGGGGTCAGCACTGAGAACAAGACCAGGGCGAGCATTCCACCCAGAATCAGCGTCAGCATCGGCTCGAGAAGCTTGAGTGCTTTGTCTACAGACTCGCGCACGTCGCGATTGTAGAAGTAAGTGATGTTCATGAGCGCCACGTCGAGTGCGCCCGTGCTTTCCCCCACCCTAAGCATCCGAATCACCAGCGGCGGAAACATTCCGAGGTTGGCGAACGCTTCCGGCAGGCTTTCACCTGCGTTGATCTGTTGTCCGGCCCGTTGCAGGCCTTCCGCAATCACGCGGTTGGCGACGATATCCTCGCTGGTTCTCACCGCGTCCAGGATGGTGATGCCGGAGCGGTACATCAGCGCGAAGAAATTAGCGAAACGGGCAAGGATGATCTTTTGCAGAATTACTCCTGTTACCGGCAGCCGCAAGATGGCGTAGTCCCATAGGTAGTGCGCGCGCGAATTGGTTCGCACCATGAAATTGATCCCGGATGCGACGATCACCGGGAGCAGAACCAACACCGGCCAATACGTCGCAGTGGTATCGGACAGCCAGATCAGTACCCTGGTCTGGAGTGGAAGTGTGAGCCCCATGGTTTTCATAAGAGCCGTGACCTGCGGAACCAGATAGAGCAGGAGGAACAGCATCACGCAGAGGACTACGACGAAAACCAGTGCCGGATATACAAGCAAGCGACGCGTTTGCGAGATAAGTTCATCTTGCCATTTGAGCGTCCCCCCGAGGTTCTCGAACACTTCGGTGAGCGTGCCCGAGAGTTCACCGGCGCGAATCAAGCTGACAAATACGGTATTGAAAACCCGCGGGAACGCGGCGAGCGCCTGCGACATGGTCTTGCCGCCTTCAATATCCTCGATCACCGAGGTCAGTACTTCGCGGAACCGCGGGTTCTCCATGCCGTCTCGCAGGTCACGAAGTCCCTCGAGAATTGGAATTCCGGCCCGGGAGATCTGCTCCAGGTCGAAGCAGAAAGTGATCAGATCCTGGCGCGTAATGTTGCCGCTCGCCAGCGTGGGGCTGTGGCTGCGCAGCAGGCGCGTCGTGATGAGGTCGAGCCCCATCTTCCTGAGCCGCAACTCGAGGTCGACTTCGTTGGCGGCGTCGAGCTTGCCCCGGGCGGAACGGCCGGATCTGTCTACCGCCTTGTACTCGAATGCCGGCATCAGTGCCTTGTCGCCAAAATGTGGTTTCGCAACACCCGTCGCGGGCAGCGCAATGCAGGTTCGATGCGCAGCATCTCAGTTCACCCGTCCGGTAAGGTCGATGGCGCGTGCCACTTCCGCCAGGCTGGTGGCCCCTTCAGCCACCCGCTGTACGCCCTCTTCGGCGAGCGAGCGGAAATTTTTGGCGATGGCCGCCTCCCTCAAGTCACGAGGCGTTGCCCGGCGCGCGACCAGTTCATCCATGTCGCTGTCCATATGCAGGATCTCGAGGATCGCAGTGCGGCCCCGGTAGCCGCGGCGATTGCAGCGGTCACAGCCGACCGGGCGGAAAATCTTGGCCCCGCTGTCGAGATCGCGTCCGAGCAGTTGCCGTTCTTCCGGAGACGGCGTGTAGGCCTCCTTGCAATGCTTGCACAGCAGGCGCACCAGTCGCTGCGCAATGATGCCGATGATGTTGCCGGCCATGATGTCCGGCGCGATGCCAATGTCAAGCAGGCGCGGGAACGTGCCGAGCGCTGAATTGGTGTGCAAGGTGGTGAAAACCTGGTGGCCTGTCATTGCTGCCCGGAATGCCATCTCCGCGGTATCGCGGTCGCGTATTTCGCCGACCAGGATGATGTCCGGGTCCTGGCGCATGATCGAGCGGATGCCGTTGCCGAAATCCATTTTTGCCGTTTCGTTCACCGAGGTCTGGCGCATCATTGCCACCGGATACTCGACCGGATCCTCGAGGGTCATGATATTCACCGACTCGACATTGAGTTTGGCGAGCATCGAGTAAAGCGTGGTGGTCTTGCCGCTGCCGGTCGGGCCTGTCAGCACCAGAATGCCTTCCGGCCTGGCCAGCATCAGGTTGAGCTTCGCCATGACCGACTTTGGTAAGCCCATCTGCTCGAGACTGATGATGGATTTTTCGCGGTCGAGCACACGCAGCACGATGTTCTCGCCCCAAATGGTGGGTTGCGAGGAAACCCGGAAGTCGACCGGCCGGCCGTTGAGGTTGAGCGAAAGCCGCCCGTCCTGCGGTGCGCGGGTCTCGGCGATGTTCATGCCGCTGATGACCTTGAGCCGCACCGCAATCCCCGGCCAGTAGTTCTTGTGCAAGCTGCGGATCTGCTCGAGCACGCCGTCGATGCGGTAGCGGATGCGCAGGAAGGCGAATTCCGGCTCGAAATGGATGTCGGACGAGCCGCGCTTGACCGCGTCCACCAACAACGCGCCGACCAGCCGCACGATAGGCTGGGTGTACTCGTCGCCGACCGCCTGGATGCTCTGGTAGTCGATCTCGCCGGTCTCAATCTCGCGCAGGATGCCGTCGACCGACAATTCGTGGCCGTAGAACTGGTCGATGAACTCGTCGAGCTGCGCCTGGCCCGCGAGCACCGTCTTCATCTGTATGTTGTGGCCGAGGGTGGCCCGCAACTGATCGAGTGCCACGACGTTGAACACCTCGGTGATGGCCACCACCATCACGTTCTTTTCCGCATCGAAAGCGATCGGCAGCATCCGGTGGCGGCGGGCGAAGTCTTGCGGCACCAGCCTCAGCGCCTCGGCATCCACCAGCACCTGCGACAGGTCGATGCTTTCCTGGCCGATGGTTCGCGCCATGATGTCGCGAATCACCGCCTCGGTGACGAAGCCCAGCCGCACCAGCAGCCGACCAATCGGGATGTTCTGGGTCTTCTGCTCGGTGAGCGCGATGCGCAGCTGATCCTGGGTAATCAAACCCTGCTGCACCAAGAGCTCGCCTAGGCGAAGCTTTTTGCGCTGCTCGGCCATCGGTTGCGCTACTTTGCCACTACTCTACGCGGGCGGAGAGCTGGCCAACGCGCTGGATGACGAGGTTTTGGTCGAAGTTGGCGCGGCCCTTGCGGAAGGAAAGTTCAAGCGCCTTGCGGTAGTAATCGAGCGCGGGTCGGATCTGGCCGATGTGTTCGAGGCCGACGGCGAGATTGAATGCGTAGTCGGGGTTGTCCGGCTGCAACTGGTAAGCCTGAAAATAAGCCTGTTCTGCTCCCGGCCATTGGCCCTGATCGGCGTAGAGGTTGCCGAGGGTGAAATAGAGGAAGGCCGAGGGTTCGCGGGCGATCAATTGCCTGAGCCGGGACTCGCTTGCCTGCGGGTCGGCGCCGCCGATGATTGCGATCAGACCGGCCTGGGCATAGGGGTTGCGCGGCTCCAATTCCAATACCCGCTGGTAGCGTTGGCCTGCTTCCTCGATCCGGCCCTCCTTCCAGGCGATGGCGCCCAGGCCAAGCAGCGCGTCGATGCTCCTCGGCTCGGCCAGCAGGACTTGTTGGTAAAGACGGTGAGCGAGCGCCAGATCGCCTTGTTTCAGCGCCTCGTAGGCTTGCATCAGGGTGGGATCCACAGGCACCAGCGTGGCAGGCTGGCGGCGCACGGAAATGCCCTTCGCTTCGTTGGTCTTGATCACCACGGTTTCGACCGGCGGATCGGCCAAGGAGACGATCGCTGTTTCCGACGCCACCGTTGCCTCTTCTGCCTTGGCGGTACTGCGTGGGCGCGTTGTTGCCGCCCGGGCAGGTCGGTCCGTCTGGGCCGCCTGCGCCATTGATTTCGAATCGTCGAACATCAAAGGCGCGGACCCGGCGGTCGCCGCCGAAGGTGATATCGTATTGGCGGGCATCCCGGAGATCTTTGCCGCCGTATCCGGCGCACTGGCGGGCGGCGCGGGCGCAGGTGCCGCTGCGAGCGGGGCCGTCATCGGCGCCGGCGTTGAGCGCAGCAGCCCCGGGTTCGAGACCTGGATGTAGACGTAGACGCCGTAAATGATGGCGACCAGGACGGCTGCCCCGAGGAACACGATCATATAGTGATCGCGCGCATAGTTGATTGGATCGAAGGGCGGCAGTCGGCTCGCCTGCACCACCGTCGCGGCTTGTGCCGGAGTCGGCGAATGGCTCGGCATCTCGTCATGCAGTGTCGGTTCGGACCCTATCGGCTCCAGGGCAAGCTGATCTGCCGCGCCGCGTGTTGCAGCTGGTTCACCCTCACCGTCTTCCCGGGTCTTGGCGGCTTTCTGCAGGGCTTGCAGCAGGAGGCTCATGGGTTATTGCCGGTTTTATCCATAACCGGGAGAAAACGCTGAAAGAACTTCAATTCGTCGCTGTCCAGGGACGGATTGCTGATCACCGTCGGCTTCAGGAAGATAACGAGTTCGGTCTTGCTCACCTTCTCGTCGCGGAAACTGAACACGTCGCTCGCCGGCGAGGGCAGCCGTCCCAGGCCGGGCACAGTATCGCGGTCGCGCTGCACATCGTCCTGCATCAGCCCGCCAAGGATAATGGTCTGGCCGCTACCGGCCTGCAGCACGGATTCCATTTCGCGCACCTGGATTTCCGGAATCAGGTTTTCAATCGGATTCGGCAGGGGATTGCCGGCGGAGTCGAGTTGCAGCGAAGGATTTGGGTCGCGCACGAACCGGTTAACCCGCGAGATTGTCGGCCGCACCGTCAGATTTACCGTTCCCGACTCGGTGACCTGCGGCAGCACACTCATCACCAGGCCTACCGGAACCGTCTTTGCAGTCGAGGTGAAGGTGGTGATTGCAGCGACGTTGGCGCTGGTCGTGGTTTCCGCCTCGATGTTGAAGTACACGACGTTGTCGACAACCTTTAGCAGCGCGGTCTGGTTGTTCATTGCCATCAGCTTAGGACTCGACAGCACGCGGGTACTGCCGAATTCTTCAAGCAGGCGCAGCGACGCAGCGATGTTGCCAACACTCGAGGTGGGATTGGTATAACCAACAACCATGCGCGGCGGTGTGCCCAGGCTGGTGCCGAGCAACTGTTGCTGGAAGGTGAATCCGGTACCGGAGGCGATCCTGCTCCAGTCCACACCGGCCTGATAGTTGTTGGAGAGCTTCACCTCGACGATGGTGGCTTCGATCAGCACTTGCCGCTGTGACGCCGAGCTGACGCTGTCCAGGTACTGTTGAATCAAAGCATGCTGCTTTTCGTTGCCGAGCACGGTGACGGTTCCCGTGACGGCATTGACGACGATGTCGTTCTTGCTATCGGAGGGGGCGCTCGGGCTTTGCCCGAACGCGGTGCTGAAAAGCGACGCGGCATTGGCGCCGGCGCGCGACACGGCTTCCGCCTGGGCGATGCGTTCCTCGCGGGCCGCAAGTTCGGCTTCGGCACGTGCGGCGCGCTGATCGGCACTCTGGGACAATGACTTGCTGGCCGCCAGGATGGACTCGATGTTCTGCCGCAACACTTCCCAGAAATTGTTATTCGACTTCGTTTCCACCTTGGTGTTCGACGAGCCGCTTGTGCCTTGCCCGCCGCCCGACTGGCCGGCGCCGCCACCAACCGACGAACCGGAGATTTCCCCGCTCACGCCGATGCTGGAAGCCGTGTCGCGGCTCATGTTCACGTAATTCATCCGGTAGGTCTTAAAGTAGGGCGTGTCCGGTACCACTAAAATGGTCCGGCCTTCGGTGCGGTAGCGCAGGTTGGTCTGCTGGGCGACGCGTTCCAGGATGGCCGGCAGCGTCTCGTCGATCGCGTTCAGCGTAACCAGTCCCTGGATGCCCGGGTGCACGTCTATGTTCTGTTTGGTGTCGCGCGACAGGGCAAACAGCAGTTCTTTGACCGGAACCTCCTGCACCACGACGCTGTAGGTAGGCACCTTGACCTGTGGCTTGGGCACGGGCACGAATTCATTTGCCGTGACCGGCGGCAGGATCTTCTCGTTGGCGGCCTTGGGCGGAAATTGCTCGGCGTTGATGTGGCCCTGGGACGGTCGAACCGTGGGCTTGTAGTTGCACCCGGCGGCGGTCATGGCGACAACGATCAGTAACAACGTCGAAAAGCCGCGCCTCGGCATCATGTGACGGCGTGCGACATCACGTCCTCGCAAATGCTGCGTCGCCGCGTAGCGCATAGCGCTTTGCCCCTCCCAATGACCCATACTCGACTTTCGAAGAAGTATTCCGTGTTTCTTGCGCAGTGGTTACTGAAGCGGTTTCAGTGCCACTCAGGCTGCTAAGTCCTGTGCCGGGCGATCTCCGCACGCACGCCCTGGATAGTGCGGTAGTACGGGCGATTTATTTTCAGTTCTTCCGGCAGACTTTGTAGCGCCCGATTGACCTCCGCCCGGTCACCGAAGTTTCCGTAGAGAACGGTCAACGAAGGGCGTTGATTTGCCATCGTACGGTACACATAAACCTTTTCAATTTCAAGATATTTAGCGATCGTTTTGAAATAATCTCTTAGGAGTTCCGGGTCGTTCGTTCCGAGCAGTTGAATGCTGTAAACAGTGCCATTTTGCTCCGCCAGCCACTGCACGGTTGCACGCAAGCGCTGTTCCAGGACATCGTTAGCCGCCAGATCCTGGTCGCCAGCTGCCGGATTCGCCTCCGCAAGCCCCGATTGCGGCCTTGGCTGCGCGGCCGCGCCGAACTGTGCGACTGTCTGGCTGCCCATTGCAGAGACGGGCGCACCCGCCGCAATGCTTTCAGGTCCCCGTGCTGGCGTGGAGCGGGGATCTCCGCCCACGGTGGCGCTCCTTTCATTGACGGGCGTAGCGGCCTTCAGTGCTTGGTTTGGTGGCTGGCTTGCCGACGGCGCAACGCCTGCCACCACCGCATCCACTGGTGTCGAGGCCATCGGCGCCGAAACCGGTGGCGCTGGAGCGTCCAACTTCTGGTAGGCCGCAAACACGGCTACGCCGATTGCGCCGCCAAGTGCCAGGCCGCCGAGCGCGTAGGCGAAACTTGCCGAGCTGCGCGACCGCGGCAGGTCGCTGAATTCACTGTCGCGCACCGCGGCCCTGACGTGTCTCAAGGTGACGTTGTGCGTGCCTTCGGCAAAGGCCGCCAGCAGCGCTTTGTCGGCAACCAGGTTGATACGCCGTGTAAGTCCGCCGCTTGCTTTGGTGACGTAAGTGATCACTCTCCGGCTGAACAGGTCCGGCCCGTGATACCCGGACGCACGAAGGCGGAAAGTCAGATAGGCCTTGACGTCCTTCTGGTCGAGCGGGAACAGGGTAAAGCTGTGGGTGATGCGCTCGCGTAGTTGCCGAATTTGCGGCTGGCGCAGATTTTCGTCCAGTTCGGGCTGGCCGAATAGCACGATTTGCAACAGCTTGTACTCCTGGGTCTCAAGGTTGGAAAGCAGCCGTACCTCTTCCAGGGTCGGGATCGGCATGCCTTGGGACTCTTCCACGAACACTACCACCTGGCGCTGCTGGCTGTGGCGCTCGAGCAGATAGGCGTTGAGCGCGTGCATTACCTCGAGGCGGCTGGCGTCCCTGGCGATCGGCAACTGCAACTCGAAGGCGATCGCGTGCAGGATCTCATCGGGAGAAACGCTCGGGTTGGCAAGATATACGGTCTCGACGTTTTTCGGCAGCCGGGTCTGCAGCACGCGACAGAGCATGGTCTTGCCGCTGCCCACTTCACCGGTTACCTTGATAATCCCTTCGCCGTTCGAAATCGCGTAGATCAGCGCCTCGAGGATTGCACCGCGATTGCCGCCCTCGAAAAAGACATCTGTGTCCGGGGTGATCTTGAAGGGCGCCTGAGTCAGCCCGAAGAAGGCGTAATACATCTACTGCCCCTCCTCCCCAGTGGCGGCATAGGTCTGCATACGGCTGTACAACGTGGTGCGATGAATACCGAGCAGCTTCGCTGCCTGGCTCAGGTTGCCGCGGGTGATGTCGAGTGCGGCCTCGACGTAGCTCTTCTCCAAATCCCTGAGCGCATCGTCGAGATTGAAGTTCTTCTGCACCTGCAGGTGCTTGCGCGCCGCCTCCACCGTGGATTTGAAGTCCTGCGCCGGCGCCATGGCGGGTTGCGTTGCGGCCGGCTCGTCCCAGTCGAACTCCGCCAGCAGCTGTTCGCTGTTGACCGTCTGGCCGGCAAACTTGGTGGTCAGGCGGATGACGATGTTGCGCAATTCGCGGACGTTGCCCGGGTACCCATATTGCATCCACAACTCCATCGACTTCGGGTCGAGCTGGAAAGGCTGAATCCCGCTCTGGCGCGCGTAAATCGACGAGTAATGCTGCAACAACCTGAGCTTGTCATCACTTAGTTCGCGCAACGGCGGAACGGCAATCGAGAACACCGACAAGCGGTGATAGAGGTCGGCGCGAAAGCGCCCGGCGCGCACCTCCTGGCGCAGGTCGCGATTGGTGGCGGCGATGACGCGTGCGTTGGACGTCCTACTCTGGGTTTCGCCGACGCGTTGGAATTCGCCGTTTTCCAGCACTCTCAGAAGCTTGGCCTGGAGTTCCAGTGGCAACTCGCCGATCTCATCCAGAAACAGTGTGCCCTCGTGGGCATCTTCGAAATAACCGGATCGCGATGAAGTGGCCCCCGTGAACGCGCCCTTTACATAGCCGAACAGCGTCGGTTCGACCAGCGTCGGAGAAATCGCCGCGCAGTTGAGCGCAAGATAGGGTTTGGCGGCGCGCTGACTTTGCCGGTGGAGCGACTTCGCCACCAACTCCTTGCCGCTGCCGGACTCGCCTTCGATCAACACCGGGAAAGGTGCCGGAGCGTACTGCAGGATCTGTTGATGCAGTTTCCTGATGGCAAAGCCGCTGCCGACGATGCCTGTGTCACCGTCCGCGGAGCCCTGTTCCACCTTGGAGATTTGCTGCGCCTTGGCGAGCATCGCTTTGAGGACTTCGGGTTCACAGGGCTTCGCTATGAACTCGACGGCACCAAGGGTGCGGGCGTAACGGGCATTGCCTTCGTCGTTTTGACCCGACAGCACCAGAATCTTGATTGCGGGCGAGTACGCGAGCAGTTCGGTAATCAGGCGGAAGCCTTCATCCGGGCGGTGCGGGGTTGGTGGCAGTCCCAGATCGACTAGCGCCAGCGCCGGCGGCGCGTCGAGTTGGCGCAACAGGCTTTTTACCTGCGAACGCGACGCCGCGACGCGCACGCTGTAGTGCTTGCCCAACACGAAGCTGAGCGTGTCGGTGATGAGCGGATCGTCGTCGACGATCAGCAGTTCGGGTTTGGTCGCTGACTGGGCGTCCATGTTGCCGACGGGTACGGCAGGGTCGCGTTCATTCATTTCATTGTGCCAGAAAAGTTAGACGGCTCATACAGTTAGCAATAACAGGTTACTGGATGCAGGCCAAATAGGCCTGCTCCAGCGTGGCGGCGTTGAAGCGGGTACGCAGTTCCATAGGCGTGCCGCAGAAACGCAGTTGTCCCTTGTGCAATACCGCCATCCGGTCGCACAGTTCATCGACGTCGGCGAGCGCATGCGAGGTGAAGAAAACGGTGCGGCCGGCTGCGTGTGCCGCCTTCAGCCGGTCTTTCAGCAACGCGCGCGCTTTCGGATCCAGCCCGCTGGTCGGTTCGTCCAGCACCAGCAACTCGCGATGCGAGAGCAGGCAAGCGGCGAGTCCGAGCTTTTGCGTCATCCCTTTGGAGAACGTGCGCACCGGCTTGCGCAGCGCCGTCTCCGCGAGATCGAGTTCGGCAAGCGTGCGCCTCACTTGCTCAGTCTCGTATTCGCATGAATACAGCTTCATCATGTAACGCAGGAAATCCTCCCCGTTCAGGTAATAGGGGGGCACGAACCGTTCCGGCAGAAACGCCAGCCGCGCGCGCGCGTGGGTATTCTGGCTCGGAAAACCGAAAATGCGGATGTCTCCGGCATCGAACTCGCAAAAATCCAGCAGGCACTTGATCAGCGTGGTCTTGCCTGCGCCGTTCAATCCGACCAGCGCAAAAGTGCCGCCGGCAGGGACGTCGAGTTCGAGCCCATGCAAAACCGCCGTGTCCGCATAAAACTTGCTCAGCCCCCGAAAGCTGATCGCGGAGGAATCCCCCGCATCGCGCATCATCATGATAGTGAACCGAACCTATATGTAGTTGCACAAAAGTGCACGCAATCGCGCCAATATGCAAGCATTCTGCGGCGCGCAGCGCTCTCCGTTACAATGCTCGCCTGTTTTGATCCTGAAGAACATGGCGCAATCCGACAACCTGGTAGAAATCAGCGGCCTGAATTTCTGGTACGACAAGAGCCGCCCGATCTTAAGCGGGATCGACATGGCCATTCCGCGCGGGAAAGTGGTGTCGATCATGGGCATCAGCGGTTCCGGCAAGACCACCATCCTGCGTCTGATCGGCGGCGCGCTGAAACCGCGCCGGGGCCAGGTCAAGGTGGCGGGCAAAGTCATACACCAACTCGACCGCGACGGCCTCTACCAGATGCGCCGCCGCATGGGCATGCTGTTCCAGTTCGGCGCGCTGTTCACCGACCTGTCGGTGTTCGATAACGTTGCGTTCCAGATGCGCGAGCACACCGATCTGCCGGAAGCGATGATTCGCGACATGGTGCTGATGAAGCTGAACGCGGTGGGCCTGCGCGGCGCGCATCGGCTGTTGCCCTCGGAACTGTCCGGCGGCATGGCGCGGCGCGTGGCGCTGGCACGCGCAATCGCGCTCGACCCGATGCTGATCATGTATGACGAGCCGTTCGCCGGACTCGATCCGATTTCGCTGGGCGTTATTGGCAATCTCATCCGGCGGCTCAACGATGCGCTCGGCGCGACCTCGATCGTGGTAACGCACGATGTGCAGGAATCGCTGAGAATGGTCGATTACGTTTACTACCTGTCCGACGGCGTGATCGTGGCCAAGGGCACGCCGAAGGAGATGCAGGCATCGGCGGAGCCGCTGGTCCATCAGTTTGTATACGGCGAACCCGACGGGCCGGTGCCGTTTCAATACCCGAGCGCGGACTACCGCGACGATCTGTTGCTCAACCGATAGCATGTTGAACCGTTCTGTCATCATCAACGTCAGGACCATCGGCCATTACACGGTCAATGCCTTGTGGCGGCTCGGTTACGCAAGCCGTTTTTTCGTCTTGATTCTGCTGCAGTCCGGAACCAGTTTCCACCGCCTGCGACTGATCATCCGCGAGCTTTACTTCACCGGCGTGCTGTCGCTGATCATCATTCTGGTGTCGGGCCTTTTCGTCGGTATGGTGCTCGGGCTGCAGGGTTATCAGACGCTGCAGACTTACGGTTCCGAGTCCGCGCTCGGCGTGCTGGTCGCTCTGTCGCTGGTGCGCGAGCTGGGCCCGGTGGTCTCCGCGCTTCTGTTTGCCAGCCGCGCCGGTTCCGCCATGACCGCGGAGATCGGTCTGATGAAGGCGACCGAGCAGCTCTCCGCAATGGAAATGATGGCCGTGGATCCGATCGCCCGCGTGGTGGCGCCGCGCTTCTGGGCCGGGGTGATCTCGATGCCGTTGCTGGCCGCGATGTTCAGCGCCATGGGCGTGTTCGGCGGTTACCTGGTTGGGGTCGTGTTGATCGGCGTCGATGAGGGCTCGTTCTGGTCGCAAATGCAGAACGCCGTTGATTTCCGCGAGGACATCGTCAACGGCGTGATCAAGAGTTTCGTGTTCGGTGTCGCGGTGACCTGGATCGCGCTGTTTGAGGGTTACGATGCCCCGCCGACCGCGGAAGGTGTTTCGGGTGCAACCACGCGTACTGTGGTGACTTCGTCGCTGGCCATCCTGGGCCTGGATTTCGTGTTGACAGCATTCATGTTTCGGGGGGTGTGATGGAACGCTCGATGCTCGACCTGTGGGTGGGACTGTTCGTTTGTGCCGGCATCGGCGCGTTGCTGGTATTGGCGCTCAAGGTTGGAAACATGAGCGGATTCAGCGTTGCCGATACCTACAAGGTATATGCGCAGTTCGACAATGTGGGTGGGTTAAAGCCGCGTGCCCCGGTGAAAAGCGCGGGAGTGGTGGTCGGGCGCGTGGCCGACGTGTCATTCGACAACCAGAGCTTCCGTGCCCGTGTAACTTTGCATATCGACAAACGTTTTCAGTTCCCGAAGGACTCTTCAGCCTCGATCCTGACCGCCGGCCTGCTGGGCGAGCAGTACATCGGAATGGACGGTGGGGGTGACGATCAAATGCTCAAGGAAGGTGACCGCCTGATGATCACCCAGTCAGCGGTGGTGCTGGAGAAAATTATCGGGCAGTTTCTGTATGGCAAAGCGGCGGAGACCGGCGCGGAAAAGGCAAAGTAGCGGGGGATTCCGCTTTCATGGGGCCAACAATGCACACACGAAACGGAAACAGGACAGGTTGGTGGCTAACGGGATCGTTGTTGCTCGCGGCTTCCGTGACGGCATTGGAAGCCAGGGCAGAGGCGCTGTCTCCGGACGTGCTGGTGCGCAATACCACCGAAGAAGTCCTCACGATCGTGCGCAACGACAAGGACATCAAGGCCGGCAAGGTCGAACGCATTGTCGATCTGATCGAGGAAAAGGTTGCGCCTCACTTCGATTTTGTGCGCATGACGCGGCTCGCGGTCGGGCGTGCATGGCGCGATGCGACGCCGGCTCAGCGCGAGGTGCTGATCAAGGAGTTTCGCAGCCTGCTGGTGCGCTCCTACTCGGCCGCATTCACTGCCTACACCGGGGTCAGCGTCGAGTATCGGCCGTTCAGATCCAATCCGGGTGACACCGAGGCGAGCGTGCAGACTCTCATCATGCTTCCCAAAGGCGCGGAGCCGGTCACCGTGGACTACGACATGGCGCTCACTCCAGATGGATGGAAGGTCTACGATGTTCGTGTCGCAGGCGCCAGTCTTATCATCAACTACCGCAACCTGTTCGCTTTGGACATTGATCGTGGCGGAATCGACGGCCTGATCAAGAGTCTCAAGAACAAGAACAGCGCCAATGCCAATACGGCGACCACCGGCAAACAATGATCAGCAAACAGGGCGACCGTTACCTGATCGAAGGCCCGGTAACACTGGCGGGTGTCAGCGCGTTGCTCGCCGAGGGCAGCCGCAGTTTTGAGGGCAGTCACGTGGTCGTGGACTTTTCGGGAGTGGCGGAGGCCGACTCCTCGGCGATCAGCCTGATGCTGGAGTGGACCCGGAGCATGCACGGCAGCAACCGCCAGATCTTCTTTGCCAACATCGGCGAAAGTCTGGTGAGCATTTCCAATCTCTACGGGGTCACGGACTTGATTCCCATTGCGGCTGAGTAGCCGTCGATCCGGAACAAGACACTCCACAACCTCGCTGTGGTCCCAGCCATCGAGATACGCGGCGTCTCCAAGACCTACGGAAGCGTACGCGCGCTTTGTGACATCGACCTGGCGATTCCCCAGGGCGAGTTCTTTGCGCTGCTTGGGCCCAACGGCGCCGGCAAGACCACGCTGATCAGCATGTTGGCCGGGCTGGCGCGCGCCAGCGCAGGCACTCTCAAGGTGATGGGCCATGATGTGGTGGCTGATTACCGGCAGGCGCGGCGTGCTCTCGGCGTTGTGCCGCAGGAGCTGGTGTTCGACCCGTTCTTCACTGTACGCGAGAGTTTGCGTTTCCAGTCCGGATACTTCGGCTTGCGCCGCAATGACGACTGGATCGACGAAGTGATGGCACGACTGGACCTCACCGACCGTGCCGACTCGAACATGCGCGCGCTATCCGGCGGGATGAAACGGCGTGTGCTGGTGGCGCAGGCGCTGGTGCACAAGCCGCCGGTGATCATTCTCGACGAGCCGACCGCCGGCGTAGATGTCGAACTGCGCCAGGGTCTTTGGCAATTCGTAC
Source organism: uncultured beta proteobacterium (assembly GCA_963695915.1). GTDB lineage: Bacteria > Pseudomonadota > Gammaproteobacteria > Burkholderiales > JACQAP01 > JACQAP01. Next base: position 23,024 of record CAVOIO010000015.1, on the reverse strand, counting down.
GCCAGCTCAACGGCGACGGCCATACCATCGTGCTGACGACGCACTATTTGGAGGAGGCCGAGTCGTTGTGCAGCCGTGTGGGAATGCTCAAGCAGGGCAGACTGGTCGCATTGGATTCCACGCACAACCTCCTCAAAGGGTTCTCGGGTATTCACCTGAGGCTGCGGCTTGCCAACGGCGCGCTGCCCGGGAGTTTGCGGCCGATGCTGGCGGCCGCCCAAGTGAGCGGCGAGTACGTCCTGGCGCTTCATGATTACGCCGATGTCGAAGGCACGTTGCGGGCCATTCGCGACAACGGACTCGAGGTGGCGGCCATGGAGCTGCAGCAGCCCGACCTGGAAGAAGTCTTCGTCGCCATCATGCGCAGGGAATGAGGCGACGATGACCGGGTTTGCCACGTTGTTCTACAAGGAGATCCTGCGCTTCTGGAAGGTGAGCTTCCAGACCATCCTGGCGCCGGTACTCACTGCGCTCCTATACCTGTTGATCTTCTCTCACGTGCTGGAAGATCACGTGCAGGTTTACCCGGGGGTGCGCTATACCTCCTTTCTAATACCTGGCCTGGCGATGATGTCGCTGCTGCAGAACGCTTTTGCCAACAGCTCGTCGAGCCTCATCCAGTCGAAGATCACTGGCAACATCGTCTTTGTTCTGCTGCCGCCGTTGTCGCACCTCGAATTCTTCGGCGCCTACGTGCTGGCATCGGCGGCGCGGGGTGTGGTGGTTGGACTCGGCGTATTCGTAGTCACCGCGATGTTCGTCCCCGTGCCGGTCCAGAACCTGCTGTGGGTGGTCGCCTTTGCGCTGCTCGGGTCGGGGATTCTGGGTACGCTCGGCATCATCGCCGGCATCTGGGCCGACAAGTTCGATCAGCTCGCCGCATTTCAGAATTTTGTCATCGTCCCGCTCACTTTCCTGTCGGGAGTGTTTTACTCGATCCACTCGCTGCCGCAGTTCTGGCAGCAGGTGTCGCACCTCAATCCCTTCTTCTACATGATCGACGGTTTTCGCTATGGCTTCTTCGGCGTATCCGACGTCTCGCCGCGCCTCAGTCTCGCGATTGTGGGGGGCTCCCTTTTAGCCTTATCATTCGCCACCTTGTCGTTGCTCAAGCGCGGCTACAAGCTTCGCCACTGAGAAAGACGTTTGAATGGTCACCCCCGAACAGGTCAGGTCTTACATCCGGGACAGCCTCGCGTGCGATCACGTCGAGGTGGTCGGCGACGGCCATCATTTCGAGGCGGTAATCGTGAGTCCGGAATTCCGCGGCAAGTCGCGGGTGCAGCAACACCAGGCGGTGTACCGGGCGCTGGGGGATCGCATGCGCGAGGAAATACACGCGTTGTCGATGAAAACCCTGACACCCGAGGATTGGGCTTCCCGATAGCGTTTCAATAGGTTCCCGTGGACAAGCTGATAATCCAGGGCGGCGTGCCGCTTACCGGGGAAGTGCGCATTTCCGGGGCCAAGAACGCGGCCCTGCCAATACTGTGCGCCGCCATACTGACGCCGGAGACGCTGCGGGTGCAGAATCTTCCCCATCTGCGCGACGTCACCACGACGCTGAATCTACTGGCGCAAATGGGCATCGATATTTCGCTCGATGAGAAGATGGGCGTGGGCTTGACGGCGGCGAAGCTGCACAATCTGGCGGCCCCCTACGAGCTGGTCAAGACCATGCGCGCGTCGATCCTGGTGCTGGGACCGATGGTCGCGCGTTTCGGCGAGGCTCGCGTGTCGCTGCCGGGCGGATGTGCCATCGGCCAGCGGCCGGTGGATCTGCACATCAAGGGCCTGCAGGCGATGGGTGCACAGATCGAGATCGAACAGGGCTATATTCATGCCCGTGCCCGCCGTCTGAAAGGCGCGCGCATCGTCATGGACCTGGTAACCGTGACCGGCACCGAGAACCTGATGATGGCGGCGACGCTGGCCGGCGGCACCACCGTGATCGAGAACGCGGCCCGCGAGCCGGAGGTGGTGGACCTGGCGGAGTGCCTGAACGCGATGGGCGCGAGAATTGTCGGCGCCGGGTCCGACGTGATCACGATCGAAGGCGTGGAGCGCCTCACGGGTGCAACCTACCGGGTAATGCCTGATCGCATCGAAACCGGCACGTTCCTGGTGGCTGCGGCGGCCAGCGGCGGCGAAATCAGGTTGCGGGGAACGCGCGCCGGAATTCTGGACTCGGTGCTGGGCAAACTCAGCGAGGCCGGTGCGCACATCGAGCACGACCAGGACTGGATTGCCCTTTCCACCAATGGCAAGCTCAGGTCGGTGAACCTGCGCACGGCGCCCTATCCGGCGTTCCCGACCGACATGCAGGCCCAGTTCATGGCACTCAACGCCATTGCCGAAGGGACGGCGGTGGTGACAGAAACCATTTTCGAAAACCGCTTCATGCATGTGCAAGAACTGCGGCGGCTCGGGGCAAAGATCGATGTGGAAGGCAACACGGCGGTGGTGCACGGCGTGGCGCAATTGCAGGGGGCGGGCGTGATGGCCACCGATTTGCGGGCCTCGGCGAGCCTGGTGCTGGCGGGTCTGGTGGCGCAGGGCGAAACCCGGGTTGACCGGGTGTACCACCTCGACCGCGGCTACGAATGCATCGAAGAGAAGCTCAGTCTGTTGGGTGCGCGCATCAAGCGGTCGCACTGAGTATTGAGCAATTAAACTGAGTATTGAGCAATTAACCAGATCAAATGTCTTTACACGAAGGACACCAAGGTAACTCGAAGAAAAGCGGGATCAGGATTGAAAATGTAATCGTATGCCGTTCTTCTTTGGCGTATTCCTCAAGGGGGTATTGAAAAGAATCTTTGCGGCGAAGGTTTCTCGGTTAGAAGACAAGTCACATGAACATCAAGATCGCCTTGTCGAAGGGGCGCATTTTCGAAGAAACGACGCCGTTGCTGAAAGCGGCGGGGATCGTCACGTCGGCGGATCCGGAAACGTCGCGCAAGCTGATCATCGATACCAGCCGGCCGGAAATCAGCCTCATCATCGTGCGTGCTTCGGACGTGCCGACCTACGTTCAGTATGGCGCAGCCGATCTCGGGATCGCCGGCAAGGATGTGCTGCTCGAACATGGGGGAACCGGGCTGTACCAGCCACTCGACCTGGGAATCGCAAAATGCAAGATGATGGTGGCCGCGCGAAACGGCTTCGACTATGAGGGCGCGGTGCGCCGCGGCGCGCGGCTGCGGGTGGCCACCAAGTATCTGAAGACCGCGCGAGAGCATTTCGCCGCCAAGGGCGTGCACGTCGATCTGATCAAGCTTTACGGCTCGATGGAACTGGCGCCGCTGGTGGGCCTTGCAGACGCGATCGTGGACCTGGTCTCCAGTGGCAACACGCTGCGTGCCAACAATCTCCAGGCGGTCGAGGAGATCATGTCGATCAGTGCCCGGCTGATCGTCAATCAGGCCGCACTCAAGCTCAAGCGCCAGGCGATCCAACCGATATTGGATGCTTTCGCCGCGGCGGTGGAAAAGAGTGGACCATGATCGGGATTGCGCGCCTTTCCACCCGCGAAGCCGACTTCGATAAGAGGTTGGCCGGACTGCTCGCTTTCGAGAATACCCAAGACGAGCGCATCGAAGACACGGTGGCGGCGATTGTGCGCGAGGTCAAGGCGCGTGGCGACGAAGCGGTGCTCGAGTACACGCGCAAGTTCGATAGGGTCGAGGCGCGTTCGGTTGCGGAACTCGAAGTCGGCAGGGCCGATTTGGCGCGCGCACTCGCGGCGTTGCCGGGCGCGCGGCGCGATGCGCTCGAGCAGGCCGGGGCGCGCATCCGTGCCTACCACGAACGCCAGCCGCTCGTATCCTGGCAATACACCGAGGCCGATGGCACGACGCTCGGCCAGAAAGTCACCCCCCTCGATCGCGTCGGGGTGTATGTGCCGGGCGGCAAGGCGGCTTACCCGTCTACCGTGCTGATGAACACGCTGCCGGCAAAGGTGGCGGGCGTGAGGGAAATCATCATGGTGGTGCCCACGCCGCGCGGGGAGCGCAACGAACTGTTGCTTGCCGCCGCGTGCATTGCCGGCGTGGATCGCGTTTTCACCATCGGCGGCGCCCAGGCTGTGGCCGCGCTGGCTTACGGCACCCGGACCATTCCCCAGGTGGACAAGATCGTCGGCCCGGGCAACGCTTACGTCGCGGCCGCGAAGCGGCGCGTCTTCGGCGTCGTTGGAATAGATATGGTGGCGGGCCCGTCCGAGATCCTGGTGATCTGCGATGGCGGCACCGATCCGGATTGGGTGGCGATGGACCTGTTCTCTCAGGCCGAGCACGACGAGATGGCGCAGGCGATCCTGCTCTGTCCGGAGCGCGCATTCATCGAAAAGGTGGCGGCGAGCATGGAGCGGCAGATGAAGGACATGCCGCGTGCCGGCGTGATTGCGGCTGCGCTCGAGGCACGCGGCGCGCTGATCCAAACCCGCGATCTCGACGAGGCCTGCGAGATCGCCAATCGGATCGCCCCCGAGCACCTGGAGTTGTCGGTGGACGAGCCGCAGCGCTGGGCCGAGAAAATAAGGCATGCCGGCGCGGTGTTCATGGGCCGCTACACCTCGGAGGCGCTAGGAGATTACTGCGCCGGTCCGAATCACGTGCTGCCGACCGCACGCAGCGCGCGTTTTTCCTCGCCGCTCGGGGTCTACGACTTTCAGAAGCGCACCAGCCTGATCCAGGTTTCCGCGGAGGGCGCACGCAAGCTCGGCGCGATTGCTGCCGAGCTCGCGACCGGGGAGGGCCTGCCGGCGCATGCGCGTGCCGCCCGATTGCGACTGCACAGATGAGCCGTTACTGGAGCGCCGTGGTCCATGGCCTGACGCCTTATGTGCCAGGCGAGCAGCCGAGGTTGCCCAATCTGGTGAAGCTCAACACCAACGAGAATCCGTACGGCCCCAGCCCTCGAGCGCTGGATGCGCTGCGGGGCGAGGTGGCGGATTCGCTGCGCATGTATCCCGATCCCACCAGCCAGAGGCTGCTCGAGGCCGTGGCCGCCCGGCACGGAGTTGCTGCCGATCAGGTCTTTGTCGGCAATGGCTCCGACGAAGTCCTTGCGCATAGCTTCCAGGCGCTGCTCAGGCACGACCAACCGGTGTTGTTTCCGGACGTCACCTACAGCTTCTACCCGGTGTACTGCCATTTGTATGGCATTGCCTATCGCGAGATTCCGCTGAAAAATTCGCTCGAGATCGACGTCGATGACTATCTGCAGACGAGCAACGGCGGCATTGTGTTCCCCAATCCCAATGCCCCGACCGGGCGCCTGCTGGGTTTGCCCGAAATTGAACGCCTCCTGCAGGGAAATGCGGGGTCGGTGGTGGTGATCGATGAGGCTTACGTGGATTTCGGCGGGACATCCGCGGTACCGCTGGTGCACCGCTACCCCCAGTTGCTGGTGACCCGCACCTTGTCCAAATCGCACGCGCTGGCGGGACTGCGCGTGGGCTATGCGATCGGGCATTCGGACTTGATCGAGGCGCTGACCCGGGTCAAGGACAGTTTCAACTCCTATCCTATGGACCGATTCGCCCAGGCGGGAGCCGTGGCGGCATTGGAGGATCAGAATCATTTCGAAGCTGCCTGTCGCAAGGTCATCCATAGCCGCGAGCGCCTGGTTCCCGGACTTCAGGCGCTGGGCTTCGAGGTCCTGCCTTCCGCGGCAAACTTCGTCTTCGTCTGCCATCCGCGCTGGGAAGGCGCGGCCTTGACAGCCAGGTTGCGCGAGCGGGGCGTTCTCGTGCGGCATTTCCGCAATCCGCCCCGCATAGCCCCGTACCTGCGCATTACGGTGGGAACGGATGAGCAGTGCGATGCGCTGCTCGGTGCCTTGCACGGGATTGTTCTCGATACGGGTGTCGCCTCGTCGGCCACTTAGAGTTAGGATGAAGCAATTTCTGACGCCCATCGTATGCGCCAAGCCCAAGTAACCCGCAATACCCTGGAAACCCAGATCAGCGTCAAGCTCAATCTCGACGGCAGCGGCAAGTCCAAGCTTGCCACCGGCATCGGATTCTTCGATCACATGCTCGATCAGGTGGCTCGCCACGGCATGATCGACCTGGAAATTGAAGCCAAGGGCGACCTGCACATCGATGCCCACCACACTGTCGAGGATGTGGGTATCACGCTCGGCCAGGCATTTGCCAAGGCGCTAGGCGACAAGAAAGGCGTGCGCCGCTATGGCCACGCCTACGTTCCGCTCGACGAGGCCTTGTCGCGGGTGGTGTTGGACCTGTCGGGCCGCCCCGGGCTCGAATATGCTGTCGACTATGCGCGCGGACTGGTCGGCGAATTCGACATCGACCTGGTCCATGAATTCTTCCAGGGCTTCGCAAATCATGCGTTGGTGACGTTGCACATCGATAACTTCAAAGGCAGGAACGCGCACCACCAGGCCGAGACCATCTTCAAGGCTTTCGGGCGCGCGTTGCGCATGGCCTCCGAGATGGATCCGCGGGCGGCAGGCGCATTGCCCTCGACCAAGGGGAGCCTCTGAGCGTTTTCACGAATCGGGTTTCCGGCCGCTTATGCGTCGGCAAGTACTGTTGAACACGAAGCACGAGTCACGAACCGCGCTGGTATGACCGATATTGCTGTCGTTGATTACGGTATGGGCAACCTGCGTTCGGTGGCGAAGGCCCTGGAACATGTCGCCCCCGGCAAAGTCGTTACCGTGACCAGCGATCCGGCGGTATTGCGCTCTGCGTCCAGGCTGGTGTTCCCGGGCCAGGGCGCGATGCCGGACTGCATGCGGGAGATGGACGCGCGCGGTTTGCGTGTGCCGTTGCTGGAGGCGGCGCGCGGCAAGCCGTTTCTGGGTCTGTGCATCGGCTTGCAGATGTTGTTCGAGTCGAGCGAGGAGGGTGGCGTCGAGGGTTTGGGCATACTGCCCGGCAAAGTCGTTCGCTTTCCCGCCGACCGCATGATGGGCGACCGTGGCGAGAAGCTCAAGGTGCCCCACATGGGCTGGAACCAGGTTTATCAGACCATGTCCCATCCGATGTGGGCGGGCATTCCCGATGGCGGCCGCTTCTATTTTGTGCATAGCTACTATGTGGATGCCCGGGAACAGGTTATGGTGGCAGGTACTGCCCGTTATCCTTTCAGCTTTACCTGCGCCGTTGCGAGGAATAACATTTTCGCCGTGCAGTTCCACCCTGAAAAAAGTCAGTCTGCCGGCCTGCGCCTGCTGTCGAATTTCGTCTCCTGGGACGGAACGAGCCGCTCCTCCGGCCAAAGACGGGCGATTCCCACGGCGAGCGCCTAAACCCTTGTAACCCGTAAGGATCCCCTTGTCTGCCGCAACGGCCTCAACGGGCGCGCGCTGCTTGCGCCGCCTGCAGCGAGTGATATCCAACCCATGCTGATCATTCCGGCGATTGACCTCAAGGACGGACACTGTGTCCGTCTGAAGCAAGGCGCGATGGCTGAGGCCACGATATTTTCCGAAGATCCTGGAGCCATGGCGCGCCACTGGCTGAAACTGGGTGCTCGTCGCCTGCACCTGGTTGATCTCAACGGCGCGTTTGCCGGCAAACCCAAGAACGAAGAGGCGGTGAAGGCCGTCGTCAAGGCCGTTGGTGCGGACATTCCGGTGCAACTGGGCGGCGGTATCCGCGACCTCGATACCATCGAGCGTTATCTTGACGACGGCATTGCTTACATCATCATCGGCACGGCCGCGGTGAAAACCCCCGGATTTCTACACGATGCCTGTTACGCCTTTCCCGGGCACATCATGGTCGGCCTCGATGCCAGAGACGGCAAAGTTGCGGTCGACGGCTGGTCGAAAGTGACGGGCCACGACGTGATCGACCTGGCCAAGAAGTTTCAGGATTACGGTGTCGAGGCGGTCATCCATACCGATATCGGCCGTGACGGCATGATGAGCGGGGTAAACATCAAGGCTACGGTCGAACTCGCGCGCGAATTGTCGGTCCCGGTGATCGCCAGCGGCGGGATAACCAACATCAAGGACGTCAAGGCGCTTTGCGAAGTCGAGTCGGAAGGGATCATGGGTGCGATAACCGGCCGTGCAATTTACGAGGGCACGCTGGATTTCACCGAGGCACAGAAAGTCGCCGACAAAATGGCGGAGAAGACGGCCAAGGCGAAGGAGGGCGAAGCGTAGGATTTGAGAGGTGTGCCGCGAGTAGTGGATAGGCGCCACCCGGTGCGGCCGCGGGCTCGATCCGCACGGCCTTCCTTGATTCATTCACTTCTACCTGCCGCGATACGGTCGTATTTGTTCCGCTCAATCACCCCCTTGCTTCTCGCCTGACGCCACTCGCCTCGTCGCTCCCCTCGCACATGGGCCTTGCCAAACGCATCATCCCCTGCCTCGACGTCACCGAAGGGCGCGTGGTCAAGGGCGTCAAATTCATAAAGCTGCGTGACGCCGGCGACCCGGTGGAGATCGCCCGCAGGTATGACGAGCAGGGCGCCGACGAACTGACTTTCCTGGATATCACCGCGAGCTCGGACAATCGCGGCCTCATTCTTGGCATTGTCGAGCAGGTTGCATCGCAAGTGTTCATACCGCTCACGGTCGGCGGCGGCGTGCGCGAGGTCAATGACGTGCGCCGGCTGCTCAACGCCGGCGCTGACAAGGTCAGTGTCAATACCGCAGCAGTGCAGAATCCGCGCCTGGTGGAAGATGCGGCGGGACGCTTTGGTTCACAATGCATTGTAATTGCGGTGGACGCCAAGCGTGTCCCGGGCTCAAGTGCAGTGCGCTGGGAAGTATTCACACACGGCGGACGCCGCTCCACTGGCATCGATGCGGTCGAGTGGGGGAAAAAAATGCAGGCCGCTGGCGCGGGTGAGATCCTGCTCACCAGCATGGATCGGGACGGCACCAGGGCGGGATTCGATGTCGAGCTTACGTGCGCATTTTCCGAGGCCCTCGATATTCCGGTGATCGCCAGCGGCGGCGTTGGAAACCTGCAGCACCTGGTGGACGGAATCGTTCTCGGCAAGGCCGACGCCGTGCTCGCCGCCAGCGTGTTCCACTACGGGGAGTTCACGGTGCAGCAAGCGAAGCAGTACATGGCGCAACACGACATCGAGGTGCGGCTTTGAGAGACGTCTGGCTCGACGAGGTGGTCTGGGATGAGCATGGCCTGGTTCCCGCGATTGCACAGGAGGCGGGCACTGGGAAGCTATTGATGCTCGCGTGGATGAACCGGGAAGCGCTTGCCGAGACTGTGCGATCGGGTCGAGCGGTATACTGGTCGCGTTCGCGAGACAAACTCTGGCGCAAGGGCGAGGAATCCGGCCACATCCAGCATGTCCGGGAGATCAGGCTCGACTGCGATGGCGATGTCGTCGTGCTCGAGGTGCAACAGGTCGGCGGCATCGCCTGCCACACCGGCCGCAGCCGCTGCTTCTTTCGCCGGCTCGACAACGGCGCATGGGTCATCACCGAGCCGGTGATCAGGGATCCGCAGGAAATCTACGAGTCAAAGGCATGATAGACGCCAACATCCTGCGCCGGCTTGCGGAAATCATCGAGAGCCGCAAGCAGGGCGATCCGGGCGACTCCTACGTGGCGAGCCTGTTTGCCAAAGGGCACGACGCCGTGCTCAAGAAGGTCGGCGAAGAGGCGGCCGAGACGCTGCTCGCCGCGAAGGACGGTGATAAACTCCATATCGTTCGAGAAACCGCCGATCTGTGGTTTCACTGCCTGGTCATGCTTGCATGGCACGGTCTCGGGCCCGACGACGTGCTTGCCGAGTTGCGGCGCCGGGAAGGCATTTCCGGGATAGACGAGAAGTTATCCCGACCCAAGTAATCCGGCCAGTAGGCTCGATCGTTAGCGAAGAACTTCCGGGGCAATCAATCAGAAAAATGGCGGCCGAGAACTGCGTTTTCTGCAAGATCGTCAGGGGCGAGATCCCCAGCAGCAAGGTTTACGAGGACGACGAGATCCTGGCTTTTCACGACATCGACCCGGTGGCGCCGGTGCATTTCATGCTGATCCCCAAGGAACACGTGGCATCGCTCGCACACGTCGAGGATCGGCACCAGAAGGTGCTGGGGAAGATGCTGCTGCTCGCGCACCGGCTGGCAAGCGAGCAGGGATCGCCGGACGGGTTCCGCACCATCGTCAACACCGGGCGGGTGGGACGGCAGGACGTGTTTCATGTGCACATGCATGTTCTCGGCGGCACGAATCCGCTGCCTGGAATGATTCTTCGGTCAAAGTAGGCGTTTCGCATCGGGAGTGACAAAGATGGGTTCCTTCAGCATCTGGCATTGGTTAATTGTTCTTCTGGTGGTGCTGCTGATTTTCGGCACCAAGAAGCTTCGCAACATGGGTACCGATCTTGGCGGCGCAGTGCGCGGCTTCAAGGAAGGGATGAAGAGCGCGGACGACGACAAGACGACGGCCAAGATCGACAACAGCAACGCCGGTCAGACCATCGAAGGCGAAGTCAAAGAAAAGACCAAGAGCTAGCCGGAGACGGCAGCTTTCTGGCTTGAGTCATGTTCGACATCGGTTTTACCGAGATCTTCGTCATTGGGGTCGTTGCGCTGATCGTCATCGGTCCAGAGCGTCTGCCGCGCGTGGCGAGAACCGTTGGCCTTCTGTTTGGCCGCATGCAACGCTATGTTTCCGAGGTGAAGGCGGACATCAACCGTGAAATCGAACTCGACGAGCTGCGCAAGCTGCAGTCCACCATGCAGGATGCGGCGCGCTCCATCGAACAGTCGGTCAATTCACAGGTCAGCTTCATTGAATCCGAAGTCAAGCAGGCCGGGACCGAGGTCCAGAAGCAAGTGGAGTCCGCGGTCGCTCCGATTTCAGGAATTCAGTTGATGCCGACCAGCACGCCGGCGAGCGCAAGCCAATCGCCTGCTGTCGAAGAGTCGGCACAGAAACCGAATGTGTCGGAAGAGCCGGAGCCGCAACTCGAATTGGGACTGGACAAGCCCGCCCCGGGCGATAAACGCGCCTGATTCTGCGGCGTGTCGAACGCCTTTTTCAACGAGACAAACCAGCGGTCCAAGATGATCGAGCCCGATTCCTTCATGTCGCATCTGGTCGAGCTTCGCGACCGGCTGTTGCGCTGCGCGATTGCCCTCATTGTGGTGTTCGGCTTGTTGTTTTACTGGGCGCGAGACCTTTACGCCATTCTTGCCCAGCCATTGCTTGCCTCGCTGCCTGCGGGCGGGCAACTAATCGCGACCGAAGTCACCGCGCCGTTTCTTGTCCCGATCAAAGTGACGCTGATGGCTGCGCTGGTGATCGCGTTGCCCTACCTGCTTTATCAAATTTGGGCTTTCGTGGCGCCGGGGCTGTATGCCCACGAGAAGAAACTGGTGGTGCCACTCATTATTACCAGTACCTTGCTGTTTCTCTGTGGCATGGCTTTCGCCTATTTCCTGGTGTTTCCGGTGGTGTTCGCGTTCATCATTAAGGTTGCGCCGGAAGGCGTGGCGGTGATGACTGACATCGGCAAGTACCTGGACTTCGTCCTCACCCTGTTTCTCGCCTTCGGTGTGACCTTTGAAGTGCCGGTGGCCGTGGTGATCCTGGTGCGGATGGGGATGGTAAGCGTCGCGAAATTGCGCGAGATTCGTCCCTACGTCATCGTCGGCGCGTTTGTCATCGGCGCGATTTTCACGCCGCCCGACGTCGTTTCGCAGTTCATGCTTGCTGTACCCTTGTGGATTCTGTACGAACTCGGGATTTTCGTCGCCCAGTGGGTCGGAAAATCCGCTACTGGGGAAACCACATCCGACCCGGCAGCCTGACCGTGCCCGGAGATACCTGTGCAGTTATTCGAGTTCGCCGCGGCGACTGGGTTTCGGCCGCTTGCCGACGTTCACCTCGATCAGCATCTCGGCGCGGTTGCGCAGGATTTTCAGCGTTGCCTGCTTTCCCGGTTCGAGGGCAGCGATAAGATTTAGCATGTTGGTCGAGTCGACGACCGGGCTGGATTCCACCGCTACGAGAATGTCTCCGGGCTTGACGCCGGCACGATAAGCGGGCCCGCCACGCAGCACGCCGGCGATGAGCGTGCCTTTAGTGTCCGAAAGTCGGAACGACTCGGCCAGCTCCGCCGAAATGTCCTGCACCTCGACGCCGATCCAGCCGCGCGTCACCGATCCTGTTCCAACGATCTGCTGCATGACCTGTTTGGCGAGATCCGCCGGAATGGCGAAGCCGATCCCGAGTGAACCGCCGCTGCGTGAGTAGATCGCGCTGTTGATCCCGACCAGATTGCCTGCCGAATCCACCAGCGCGCCGCCTGAGTTGCCGGGATTGATGGCAGCATCGGTTTGAATGAAATTCTCGAAGGTGCTGATACCCAGGTGGCTGCGGCCCAGCGCGCTGACGATGCCCATGGTGACGGTCTGGCCGACACCGAATGGGTTACCGATCGCGAGCACCATGTCTCCGACCGAAAGCTTCTGTGGATTTCCGAAGGTGACTGCGGGAAGGTCGGCGATGTCGACCTTGAGTACGGCAAGGTCGGTTTCGGGATCGGTGCCGACGATTCGGGCCGGCACCTTGCGGCCGTCGGCCAACGCCAACTCGATCTCGTCTGCCGCCTCGATCACGTGATGGTTGGTCAGAATGTAGCCTTCCGGTCCTACGATCACGCCGGAACCGAGGCTGGAGCTGTGCTGGGTGTCGCCGTCCAGTTGGTCGCCGAAGAAACGCCGGAACAACGGATCATCCATGAACGGGTGGCGCGGAACCTTCACTTCCTTGCTGGTAAAGATGTTTACCACGGAAGGCATGGCTTTCCTCGCCGCAGAACTGAGCGAACCCATGCTGGCACGATTCCCCGGCCCATCTGCCGCCTCACGGACGGTGACAATGCCGCCGTTGTGGGCGCTCCACGATACCAAGTCGGGCCGCAAGGTGACGACGACGAACAACGCCGCCAGGCTGATCGTCACTGCCTGGGAAAACATGAGCCAAAACTTGCGCATGAAAGCAAACCTGAGACGTGGAGGAACGCAGCAATAGGCGCGGGCGTCCACGCATTATTCACCAAATGGACTTGTCATAGAAGCGATCCTGGCCACGCTGAAACCTGATTGTGCGGCCCCTGGAATTGCTCGTGAACGACGCCCGGATGCTTCGCACGGTTGGCCGATTAAGGCTTAGAAATCCGCAACTTGGGCCAAAGAATCCGGTTTGACAAGGGGCGCGCCGTTCAACTACACTACGCGGCTTTCGCTAATGACCCCCGCCCCCCGCGGAATGACTGCCATGAGAACATTTTCAGCCAAGACGCATGAGGTGAAGCGCGATTGGTTCGTGATCGACGCCACCGACAAGGTGCTGGGGCGGCTGGCCGCCGAGATCGCGAAACGCCTGCGCGGCAAGCACAAAGTTACGTTTACTCCGCATGTGGACACCGGGGATTACATCGTTGTTGTCAACGCCAAGAAACTGCGCGTGACCGGCAACAAGGCCGAACAGAAAATTTACTATCGCCACTCGACTTACCCAGGCGGCATTTACAGCACTAACTTCGCCAAACTGCAGGGCAGATTTCCCGGCCGTGTGCTGGAAAAGGCGGTAAAAGGCATGCTGCCGAAAGGCCCGCTTGGCTATGCGATGCTGAAGAAACTGAAGGTCTATCCCGATGGCGAGCACCCGCACGCCGCCCAACAGCCGCAATCGCTGAATTTCTAGGACGAACCATGGCAACTCCATACAACTATGGCACCGGCCGCCGCAAGAGCGCGGTCGCGCGCGTGTTCATCAAGCCGGGCAAAGGCAACATCGTCGTCAATGACAAGCCGGTGGACGAGTTCTTCTCCCGTGAGACCGGCCGCATGGTGGTGCGTCAACCGCTGGTACTGACCAATCACCTGAATACCTTTGACATCCTCATCAACGTGGACGGCGGCGGCGAATCGGGCCAGGCGGGCGCGGTCCGGCATGGCATCTCCCGAGCGCTGGTTAATTACGACGCGTCGCTCAAGCCGGTGCTCAGCAAGGCGGGGTTGATCACCCGCGACGCGCGCGAAGTCGAGCGGAAAAAGGTGGGCCTGCACAAGGCGCGTCGTCGCAAACAGTTCTCCAAGCGTTGAGCGTTTGCATCAAGAAAAAGCCGCCCACCGGGCGGCTTTTTTTGTTTGCACCGTTCTCGGGTAAGGCAATATTCTCGAATCATGGTATAAGTCCTTGGTGAAGATGATAAAAGTAGGTATCGTCGGCGGTACAGGCTATACCGGAGTTGAATTGTTGCGGATCCTGGCGACGCATCCAGGCGTGGAGCTCGCCGCCATTACCTCGCGAAAAGAGGCCGGCGTGCTGGTGGCAGACTTGTTTCCCAGCCTACGCAAGCGGGTGGTGCTGAAATTCTCGGATCCGGCGACGGCACAACTCGAAAAATGCGACGTCGTGTTCTTCGCGACACCAAATGGCGTAGCGATGGAGCAGACGCCGGCGTTGCTCAGGGCCGGTGCACGCGTGATCGACATCGCCGCGGATTTTCGCATCAAGGACGTCGCCGAATGGCAAAAGTGGTACGGAATGACGCACGCATGCCCCGAGGTCGTCGCCGAAGCAGTGTACGGACTCCCCGAGGTGAATCGCGATCTGATCAAGAAGGCACGTGTGGTTGCGAACCCGGGCTGCTATCCCACCTCGGTTCAGCTTGGTTTTCTGCCGCTGGTCGAGGCCGGCGTGGTGGACATCGAACATCTGATCGCCGATGCAAAATCAGGCGTGAGCGGGGCGGGCAGGAAAGCGGAGGTGCATATCCTGTTCTCCGAGGCATCCGACAATTTCAAAGCTTACGGGGTACCCGGGCATCGTCACCTGCCGGAGATCGTGCAGGGCCTTAGCGGTGCGGCGGGCAAAATGGTCGGCCTGACTTTTGTGCCGCATCTGACTCCGGCGATCCGCGGAATTCATGCCACGCTGTACGCGCGTTTGACCAAGGATCTCGACGTTCAGGCGCTTTACGAAAGGCGCTACGCAGCCGAGCCGTTTGTCGATGTGTTGCCACCCGGCAGCCATCCGGACACGCGTTCAGTCAGGGGCGCGAACGTCTGCCGCATTGCCGTGCATCGCCCTGGTGACGGCGATACCGTCGTGGTGTTGTCGGTGATCGACAATCTGGTGAAAGGTGCGGCTGGCCAGGCTGTGCAGAACATGAACCTGATGTTCGGTCTGCCCGAGGCCACCGGAATCGAACACGTGGCGTTGCTGCCGTGACGCTAATACGAACCATCAAGCGCCGATTCGGCATTGACGCGCCTCGGGTGGCGATTCACACCCACGTCCCGTGGTATTGGCGCTGGCTGTCGATCATCGTCGTCTCGGGGCTGGCGCTCGGCGTTGCCTGGCTGACCTACGATTTCGGTCGCCAATACGCGGGCTTCGATCAGGGCGAGGCGCAGCGCGAAAAAGCGCGCCTCGAGGATCTCAATTCGAAACTGAAGGATGAGAATGCGGCCCTGCGGCGCGAGATCGCAGCAGCGGAACGCCAGTTGCAGATCGAACTGGCGACCCATGGCAACCTGTCCGCTCAGAATCGCACGATTGCCGAAGAGAATGCTTTGCTGAAGGAAGACCTGGCGTTCTTCCAGACTCTGATGGCGTCCGGGAGCGAGCCCGGTGGGGTCAGCGTCAATCGCTTTCGCGTACAACCGGATGCCCTGCCGGGTGAGTATCGTTATCGGCTGCTGATCGTACAGTCGAAGCAGCGGGTGCGGGAATTCCGCGGGCGTATCCAGTTCATCGTCGACCTCGAAGATGGCGGCAAAGCGGAAGTGATCAGCCTGCCGCGCGAAGGCGAGTCCATGCAGGCGTATAATCTGATCTTCAAGTTTTATCAACGCGTCGAGGGGACGTTCATGGTTGCACCCGGCGCTGTCGTAAAAAAGGTTCAAGTGCGCGTGTTGGAGAACGGCAATCCTACGCCGGTATCAACGCAGAGCGTCGCCTTATCGTGAGCGGGGTATACTAATGTTCGGAGCAAAACCCACCAAACCGCAGAATCGGATCGACAGTCTGATCGGCTCCGGTACTGTCGTCGAGGGTAATATTTCCTTCACCGGCGGCCTGCGGGTCGATGGACGTGTGCGTGGCAACGTTGCCGCCACGGATGAACAGCCCAGCACCTTGGTTTTGAGCGAAAAGGCTCAAATTGAAGGAGAGATACGCGTTTCCCACGCCGTGCTCAATGGAACGGTGATTGGGCCGGTGCATGGCGCCGAATACGTCGAACTGCAGCCAAAATCCAATGTCACAGGTGATGTGCACTACAAGACGCTGGAAATTCAGCTCGGTGCGGTGGTACAGGGCAGGCTGGTACACCAGGACGACGATAAGGCACAGAAAGTCGTGTCGTTGAAGGGATCTGGCGGCGATTGACCCCTGGTTCTGAGTAAGATGATAATTTCTTGGGAATTCGTCAGCAGGAGAGCGAAATGAATGCAGTGACAGAGATGCCGTCGCCGTTAGTCTTCACCGATAGTGCGGCCACCAAGGTCAAGGAACTGATCGACGAGGAAGGCAATCCCGACCTCAAACTCCGGGTGTTCGTAACCGGTGGCGGCTGTTCGGGCTTTCAGTATGGGTTCACCTTTGACGAAGCCGTAAATGAAGACGACACGTCGATGGAAAAGAACGGCGTGATGCTCTTGATCGATGCGATGAGTTTCCAGTACCTGGCGGGTGCTGAGATCGACTATCAGGAAAGCATCGAAGGCGCGCAGTTCGTTATCAAGAATCCGAACGCCACGTCAACCTGCGGCTGCGGTTCCTCCTTCTCCGCGTAGACACGGTTTCCTTCAGAGAACGAGGGCGGCATCAATTGCCGCCCTTTTTTTTCTTCAGCTCGGATAGATCGCGCCAAGTATCCGTAGTCCCCTTGCACCGGTGACCGCAGGAAGGTTTCCCGGCCGTCGCTGCAGTGCCTGATGTGCGAGCCACGCAAACGCACACGCTTCGACCCAATCTGCGCCGACACCGAGATCGTCGGTGCGCTCGATAAGCATCCCCGGCAACATCGCTTTCAGACTGGCAATCAGTGCACCATTCTGCGCCCCGCCACCGCAAAGATAGACTTCTGTCGTGCCGGCACAGTACGACTTGACGCTGCGGACGATGCTGGTCGCGGTAAGCGCCAGCAGCGTCGCTTGAACATCCTCGGGTTTCTCGCGCCCGGTCAAAAACTGCTCCACCCATTGAAGATGAAAGGTTTCGCGTCCGGTGCTCTTGGGCGGCTTGCGCGAGAAAAATTCGTGCGCCAGCAGCGTGTTCAGGAATTTATCGTCCGGGCGTCCGCTTTGCGCCCAGGCGCCGTCCTTGTCGAAGGGCTTGCCGAGATGGCGGTGAGTCCATGCGTCCATCAGCGCGTTACCGGGTCCCGTGTCAAAGCCGCGCACGTTTCCGGACGTTGGAAGATCGCTCAGGTTGGCGATGCCGCCTATGTTGACGACTACGCGATGCACTGACGGATGGGAGAATACGGCAGCATGGAATGCCGGCACGAGAGGCGCGCCTTCACCGCCGGCGGCGACGTCGCGACTGCGAAAATCACACACGACCGCAATGCCGCTGAGTTCCGCCAGCAGCGCGCCATTGCCCAGTTGTATGGTGTAGCCGGCGTCGGGACGGTGCCGAATCGTCTGTCCATGGCAGCCAATCGCGACGATATCTTGGCTAACGATCCTGGACTTGTGAAGCAACTCGCTGACTGCTTGCGCATAAATCCGCGCCAGTTGATTTCCGAGAACGGCCGCGTTATGCAACTCCCCGGCATGAGGCTGGTGCAGCGCAAGCAGTTGGGCGCGCAGGCGCTCGTCGTAAGGGATGAACGCATCGCCGATGACCCGGTTTGCGTTCTTTGAGAAATCCATCAGGACGGCATCGACTCCGTCCAGACTGGTTCCGGACATCAACCCGATGAAAAATTCTCTACCGGCCATGATTGCCGAGTCTATCAGGGCAACGGGCCACGGGCCGCAGGTGGAATGGTGTGCGCTTCAGTCCAGGCGGGCGAGATTGGTGTCGCGCAGCATGTCGAGCCGCACGACGAGCGGCTGGGCTGCATCCTCAAACTCGGGGCGCAGTTGCGCGGAGATCGGCGGGCCCGGAGGCATCGCCAGCCGCATCGGATTCTGGTGAACGCCGTTGACGTGAAACTCGTAGTGCAGGTGAGCGCCGGTCGCCAGTCCGGTACTGCCGACGAATCCAACCACTTCACCCTGGACCACACGTCTGCCCTGACGCACACCCTGCGCGAACCCCGAAAGGTGCGCATACAAAGTGGTATAGCCGTTGGTATGACGCACCGTCACCACGTTGCCATACCCGCCCTTGCGACCGGCGAACGTGACGTAACCATCAGCGGTTGCGCGAGCACGTGTGCCCGAGGGCGCACCGTAGTCGATGCCCTTGTGGGCGCGCCAGGTCTTCAGAACCGGATGCAAGCGCGAACTGGAAAAACCCGAGGTTACGCGCGAGAACTCGATTGGCGAGCGCAGGAATGCCTTGCGCATGTTGCGTCCGTCCGGCGTGTAGTAGCCGTTGCGTCCCTGGGCATCACGGAAAAAAACCGCACGGAACACGTTGCCCTGATTGACGAACTCCGCCGACAGAACACGGCCGAAACCGACGAATTCGCCGTCTGCGGTCTGCGCTTCGTAAACCACCGAGAAGCGGTCGCCGCGCCGCAGATCACGATGAAAATCGATATCGCTGGAGAAAATCTCGGCAATTTGGACCGCGATCATTTCGGGAATGCCCGCGACGTCGGTCGCGGCAAACAATGACGTCTCGATTTCGCCCGAGCTCTGCATGACCCATTGCTCGGTCGGCGGCACTTCCTCGGAGGCAGAAAAGCCGAGTTCGCTACGTTTGACCTGCAGCCGGCGGCCGTCGGTGTTGACGTAGGAAAGCGAATCCAGACCACCATCTTCGATGGTGACCACGCGAATGCTGCGGCCGGGGATCAGCTGGTAAAGAGAGCGCACGTCTTTTGCCTGAAGCAGGTATGCGACTGCGGCCGGATCGTTTACATTCAGACGCGCCAGAACGGAGGCCACGGTATCCCCGCGCTGAATACGTTCTTCGCGCCAATATCGGGCGAGTTCATCAGTACCCGTCGAAGGTCCGGAAGGCAGCGCGATGTCTTGAACGACGTGTTGCAGTTCTATCGGCTCCGGGACGGTGTCTGGTGCGATACCAAAGGCGGCCACCACGCCGAAAAACGGCAAAGCCGCGACCACAAGCGGCCAATGTAGCCGCGTCCGGCGCGCCTGGAACCGATGCTTTTGCGCTAGAATCTCGTCTTTGTTCAATAACATGCGTACGTATTCTGGGTAAATTGGGGCGGAGCTTAGCAGAATCCCCCGCCCAGCGAAACCTACGAAATGCAACTAGCGTTCCCGATTACGTTGCGTTGGGGCTATCGGTCCCGTTACTGGCCAGCTGAATACTGGAAGCATGACCGCAAACTGTACATGGAAATAATAGAACAACTGGAAATCATCAAGCGCGGCAGCGACGAGTTGTTGATCGAGGAAGAACTTGTCGACAAACTCAAGTCCGGTCGTCCGCTACGCATTAAGGCCGGGTTCGACCCAACCGCGCCCGATCTGCACCTGGGACACACGGTCCTCATTAACAAGATGAGGCAGTTGCAGGATCTCGGCCATCATATTCTGTTTCTGATCGGCGACTTCACGGCAATGATCGGTGATCCGACCGGCAAGAATGCAACCCGCCCGCCCCTTTCCGGCGCACAGATCAAGCAGAATGCGGAAACCTATACCACACAAGTTTTCAAGATTCTCGATCTCAGGAAGACCGAGGTCTGCTTCAACTCGAGTTGGATGGACAAGCTTAGCGCGGCCGACATCATCAAACTTGCGGCGACGCATACGGTGGCACGCATGCTCGAGCGCGACGATTTCGGCAAGCGCTATAGGAGTAACCAGCCGATCGCGATTCATGAATTCCTGTATCCGCTGGTGCAGGGTTACGACTCGGTGACGATGCGTGCCGACATGGAACTGGGCGGCACCGACCAGAAATTCAACCTGCTGATGGGACGTGAGCTGCAGAAGCATTGGGGGCAGCCGCCGCAGTGCGTTCTCACCATGCCCTTGCTGGAAGGCGTGGATGGCGTCAACAAGATGTCCAAGTCGCTCGGCAATTACATTGGCATTACCGAAAGTCCCGAGCAGATCTTCGGCAAGCTGATGTCTGTCTCTGACGAACTGATGTGGCGCTACATCGAAATGCTGTCCTTCGAATCGCTCGCGACGATCAGAAGATGGAAACAAGAGGTTGAGGCGGGCCGGAATCCGCGTGACGTCAAGGTGACCTTCGCCCGGGAAATCGTGGCGCGTTTCCACAATTGGGCAGCGGCGGACAAGGCGCTCGTCAACTTCGAGGCGCGCTTCAAACAGGGCGAGGTTCCGGAGAACATTCCGGAGATTACGTTGCCCACTGAGGGCGAACCGATTCTTATCTATCAGGTGCTCAAGCAAGCCGGCCTGACCGCCAGTACCTCCGAGGCGATTCGGATGATCGAACAGGGCGGGGTCAAAATGAATGGAGAGAAAGTCAGCGACAAGGCCCTCAAGCTGGCCGCTGGAGGGCCGTTTATCCTTCAAGTCGGCAAGCGAAAGTTCGCGAAAGTTCTGCTGTCCTGAGGCGCAGCCCCGGGACAGACGCCGCCTTGGCAAAACCGTCTGTTCCGACAGCAATGATTCCATGAAAAGTGTTGACCGGCGGGCTTTGATCCGTATAATGCGCACCTTCGCCGGAAACGGCCGCCGGTAACGGCGTCGCTCTTTAAAAAATCAAACAGCCGATGCGTGTGGGTGCTTCGTGTATTGGGGCGCTTGCGTGGGGTGGGTGGGTTATCGCCCGGTCTTGGGGTCTTTGAAAGGACTGCAGGACAAGCCGCCTTACGGAGAAGCTTTGGTATGAGAAGTGCTCACGCGTAAGTAATTTGTTTTTGTGAATTGCTTTGAGTGAGGTGCTGGTCCTTTTGGGGGCTGGTGCAAACGATGGATTGAACTGAAGAGTTTGATCCTGGCTCAGATTGAACGCTGGCGGCATGCTTTACACATGCAAGTCGAACGGCAGCGCGGGGGTAACCCTGGCGGCGAGTGGCGAACGGGTGAGTAATATATCGGAACATGTCCGGAAGTGGGGGATAGCTCGGCGAAAGCCGGATTAATACCGCATATGCCCTGAGGGGGAAAGCGGGGGATTCGCAAGGACCTCGCGCTTTCGGAGTGGCCGATATCGGATTAGCTAGTTGGTGGGGTAAAGGCTCACCAAGGCGACGATCCGTAGCTGGTCTGAGAGGACGACCAGCCACACTGGAACTGAGACACGGTCCAGACTCCTACGGGAGGCAGCAGTGGGGAATTTTGGACAATGGGGGCAACCCTGATCCAGCCATGCCGCGTGAGTGAAGAAGGCCTTCGGGTTGTAAAGCTCTTTCAGACGGAAAGAAACGGTCACGGATAATACCCGTGACTAATGACGGTACCGTCAGAAGAAGCACCGGCTAACTACGTGCCAGCAGCCGCGGTAATACGTAGGGTGCGAGCGTTAATCGGAATTACTGGGCGTAAAGCGTGCGCAGGCGGTTTTTTAAGACAGATGTGAAATCCCCGGGCTTAACCTGGGAACTGCGTTTGTGACTAGGGCTAGAGTGTGGCAGAGGGGGGTGGAATTCCACGTGTAGCAGTGAAATGCGTAGAGATGTGGAGGAACACCGATGGCGAAGGCAGCCCCCTGGGTCAACACTGACGCTCATGCACGAAAGCGTGGGGAGCAAACAGGATTAGATACCCTGGTAGTCCACGCCCTAAACGATGCGAACTAGGTGTTGGGGAAGGAGACTTCCTTAGTACCGCAGCTAACGCGTGAAGTTCGCCGCCTGGGGAGTACGGTCGCAAGATTAAAACTCAAAGGAATTGACGGGGACCCGCACAAGCGGTGGATGATGTGGATTAATTCGATGCAACGCGAAAAACCTTACCTACCCTTGACATGTACGGAAGCCTCTCGAAAGCGAGGTGTGCCCGAAAGGGAGCCTTAACACAGGTGCTGCATGGCTGTCGTCAGCTCGTGTCGTGAGATGTTGGGTTAAGTCCCGCAACGAGCGCAACCCTTGTCATTAGTTGCCACATTCAGTTGGGCACTCTAATGAGACTGCCGGTGACAAACCGGAGGAAGGTGGGGATGACGTCAAGTCCTCATGGCCCTTATGGGTAGGGCCTCACACGTCATACAATGGCGCATACAGAGGGTTGCCAACCCGCGAGGCGGAGCCAATCCCAGAAAGTGCGTCGTAGTCCGGATTGGAGTCTGCAACTCGACTCCATGAAGTCGGAATCGCTAGTAATCGCGGATCAGCATGTCGCGGTGAATACGTTCCCGGGTCTTGTACACACCGCCCGTCACACCATGGGAGTGGGTTTCACCAGAAGTAGCTAGCCTAACCTGCGAGGGGGGGCGGTTACCACGGTGAGATTCATGACTGGGGTGAAGTCGTAACAAGGTAGCCGTATCGGAAGGTGCGGCTGGATCACCTCCTTTCTAGAGAAACAAGCGTATCAAGGCACGACAGTGCCCACACTCATCGGTTGTTCTGTGAACAGCAGGGGCGAGGGACGTGGGATGAGGGACGAGGGAAAGCCCCTCACCCCTCTCCGCTCACCCCTAGCCCCTCGAAGTTGAGGGGTCTGTAGCTCAGTTGGTTAGAGCACCGTCTTGATAAGGCGGGGGTCGTTGGTTCAACTCCAACCAGACCCACCAGCGCTCGCGTAGCGAGCGCAGAGACTAGTGGCTAGAGACTGGAAACTAGATTGATGAAGGGCGCGCCGAGCGCGCGTCCCAAGCTTTTATCTAGTCTCTAGTTTCCAGTTTCTAGTATCTAGAGGGGGTGTAGCTCAGCTGGGAGAGCACCTGCTTTGCAAGCAGGGGGTCATCGGTTCGATCCCGTTCACCTCCACCATCTAGAAACTGGTGTCTGGAAACTAGAGACTAGATAA
>CAVOIO010000014.1:0-37675 GCA_963695915.1 uncultured beta proteobacterium | reverse complement strand
GCATCGTTCTCGGCATCGACCTGGCGATGAGCGTTGGCGCCCGCGTTGGCGACAAGATCGTGCTGATCGCGCCGCAGGGACAGGTTACGCCTGCGGGCATCCTGCCGCGGCTCAAGCAGTTCGAAGTGGTCGGGATTTTTGAAGTGGACATGGCCGAATACGACGCCGGACTGGCGTTCATGCACCTCGAGGACGCGCAGAAGCTCTATCGCCTGGAAGACAAGGTGTCGGGGGTGCGGCTCAAACTCCACGACCTTTTCAAGGCCCCGCTGGTGGCACGCGACCTGATGCGCACGCTGAGCGGCGACGTCTATGCCACCGACTGGACGCGCAGTCATGCGAATTTCTTCCGAGCGGTTCAGATCGAGAAGCGCGTAATGTTCATCATCCTTGTGCTCATCGTCGCGGTGGCGGCGTTCAACATTGTTTCCACGCTGGTGATGGCGGTCACCGACAAGCGCGCCGACATCGCCATCCTGCGCACGCTGGGGGCCGCGCCGGGGGAGATCATGCAGATTTTCATCATCCAGGGCGCGTTGATCGGCGCTGTCGGCATGATCGCCGGGGTGGTCTGCGGCGTGCTGCTGGCGGCAAACATCGAGGTCGTCATCCCGGCGATCGAGCGCGTTCTGGGCATCCAGTTCCTCTCCAAGGACGTGTACTACATCAGCGACCTGCCCTCGGATCTCCATCTGCAAGACGTTGCCGTAATCGGCCTGACCTCATTCGGGCTGAGCCTGCTGGCGACCATCTATCCGAGCCTGCGTGCATCGCGTGTGAATCCGGCCGAAGCGCTTCGCTATGAGTGAGGTCGTTCTCTCCTGCCGCAATCTGCAGAAGACTTTTCGCCAGGGCGAGTACGCGGTCCCGGTGTTGTTAGGCGTTGACGTTGACGTCGCGCGTGGCGAAACGGTGGCAATCGTCGGTGCGTCGGGCTCAGGCAAAAGCACGCTGCTGCACCTGCTCGGCGGGCTCGATGCAGCGAGCGCGGGAGAGGCCACCGTGCTTGGCCGCCGGCTGGACTCGTTGAACGAGAAGGAAAAGGGGAGGCTGCGCAACCGTGCACTTGGCTTTGTCTACCAGTTCCATCACTTGTTGCCGGAGTTCACCGCGCTTGAAAACGTGGCAATGCCGCTGCTGATCAGACGTCTCGATGCGGCAGATGCCGTCAAGCGCGCGGCCGGGATCCTGCAACGGGTCGGCCTGGGCGCGCGCATGACGCACACACCGGGAGAACTTTCCGGGGGCGAACGCCAGCGCGCGGCGCTGGCGCGCGCGCTGGTCACCGAACCCGCCTGCGTGCTCGCCGACGAGCCCACCGGCAACCTCGACCGTCATACCGCGGAAGGCATGCTGGACCTGATGCTCGAACTGAACCGCGATCTCGCCACTAGTTTCGTGGTGGTGACTCACGACCCGACGATCGCGGCGAAGATGCAGCGAACGCTGCGGCTGGAGGATGGAAGACTTCGTGAGGCGTGAGGGGAGAGGGGTGAGGGGTCAGGCGTAAGGCGAGCATTTGGAGGATTGCTTCTACGCCTCACCCCTCACGCCTATCTCCTCACCGATTAGTATGCGACCGGTATCGGATTGAGCGAGCGCCACAGATACCAAGTGGCAACGGTACACCACGGTTGCCACTCGTTGGCAATCTGGCGCATCTTCAACTTCGAGAGCGGCTTGCCGTTGTTGTAATGCAGGCCCATGGCGCGCTGCAATCCGATGTCGTCCACCGGCAAGATGTTCGGGCGCATCATGAAAAAGTTCAGGAACATTTCCGCGGTCCAGCGTCCGATTCCCTTGACCCTGGTGAGTTCAGCGACCAGTTGCTCGTCGTCGCGGTCGCTCCAGCGCTCGATTTCCAGCGAGCCGTCGAGAAAATGCTCGGCCAGGTCGATCAGGTATGCGGACTTCTTGCTGGACAAGCCGCAGGCACGGAGTCTCGACGGATCCATGCGCACGATGGTCGCAGGTCCCAGCGACCCGACCGATTCCAGTAGCTTCTGCCATACGCTTTCCGTCGCCTGCACCGATATCTGTTGACCGACGATCGAACGTGCCAGCGTCATGAAAGCGTCGCTGCGGCTCTGCAATTGCAGACCATCGTGGTTGCGGATCAGTATTTTCAGAACTGGGTCGCGGCTCGCCAGATCGCGAGTGGCATCATGCCAGTAGGATGGCGTCATGATTCAACAGGTGGTCGCATGGGGACGCTCCGCAAAAGTCCCGTATGCGCGACCGGCGCGATTCGGGTCGGGAGCAAAACGGCGAGGACGCCGTGTAGCCAGCCTAATGCAAGGAGAAGCCAACGCAGATATCGACCCGAATCGCCCGGTCTCTCGAAAGCGTCGAAATGTCATTGGGTTGTGCCAGCTGCGGCGCCTTCGTTGTTACGCTCCTTGTTGGGCCTTCAGCCGCAACGGCGAAGCGACGCCTGGCACATTCATCCGCACCTGGCGCAACACGCGTCGTCGGACGTCATTGCGGAAGGGGATCCGTTGATTCGAGTATACATTCCAACCCCGGCAGGAAACAGAACGCGCCGTGCCGGTTATTTTCTTGCTGCGAAGATTCGCATGCGCCGGCGTTTTCTCCACGACAGTATGACGTGCACACGCCATGCAGCAATCACCAGCACGTAGCCGGAGACAGCGAGGATCAGGGCAAGTAGGAACAGGCCGAGCATGAACGGCTTGCCCATCGCAGTCAGCCAGTGGAATAGCGCCGGAATCCATTCCACGATCGGCAGAGCCAACAGATCCAGGTCGCGGCCGGGAAGGGCATTGCCGTTGCCGCCGGTGACGAACATACCGAGCTTGTAGGCGAAGTAATAAATCGGAACGATGGTCAACGGGTTGGTGTACCAGGTGAGAATCACGGAAACGGGAAGGTTGACGCGGAACAGGATCGCGAGCAGCGCAGCCGAAAGCATCTGCAGCGGGCCCGGCACCAGTCCGCAGAACAGGCCGACGGCCGTGCCGCCCGCCACCGACTTGCGGTTCAGGTGCCACAGGTTGGGGTGTTGCAATGCCGTGCCCAAAAAACGAATGTGCCGGTTCTGGCGGACACTCTCGTGGCTTGGCAGGTACTTGCGGAAAAACTTGCGTGGCATGAAGGTTGCGAATTGTACCGGAACGGCTCCGTATGATTGCTAACGTTGTCGCCCTGATTGCGGGCGCCTGGTGGCTGCAGCAACAGCCCCTGCTCCCTGATTTGACCGGCGCGGCAGTACTGGTTCCTTTGGTGGCGTTGTGGTTGCTGGCTGCGCGCAGAAAGGGTGCAGCGGCAGGTTTGGCAGCGCGTGCCGTTGCCTTGGCTGGCTTCGCGATTGCCGGGTTCTACTGGTCGGCCACGATGGGGCATTGGAGTCTTGCGCACGCGCTGGCGGACACATGGGAAGGGCAAGATATCGAGTTGTCGGGGGTCATCGCCGATATGACCCAGCCAGCCGAACGCGGAGTACGCTTCGTGTTCGATGTTGAAAAGGTATATTCGCCGGGTGCCGAAGTGCCCCCGCGGATTTCCCTCACCTGGTATCAGTCTGGCGATAGCGCGCAGTTTCCTGTTCTGCACGCGGGACAACGCTGGCGCCTGAGCGCGCGCCTGCGTCGCCCCCATGGCAACGCTAATCCGGGTGGGTTCGATTTCGAGGCGTGGATGCTGGAGCGCGGCATACGCGCGGTTGGGTACGTCAGAGCCGATACGCCGGCAGCCTTGATCGCGGCACGAGTGAACCGTCCTGCCTATGTTCTGGAGCGCTTGCGCGAAGCGATGCGTGCCAGACTGTTTGATGCGCTGGATGGCCGGGCTTACGCCGGGGTGATCGTTGCCCTTGCGGTGGGCGACCAGCGCGCCATTGCGCCGTCGCAGTGGCGGGTTTTCACGCGCACCGGCGTCAATCATCTGATGAGCATTTCAGGGCTGCATATCACCATGGTCGCGAGCCTGGCGTACATGCTGGTGTTGCGATTGTGGCGCCGTTCGGAAACGCTGACTCTGCGCCTGCCCGCGGCGCGTTCCGCTGCCGTCGCCGGCCTTGCAGCCGCGCTTGCCTATGCGGCACTGTCGGGATTCGCGGTGCCGGCGCAGCGTACCGTATACATGCTGGCGATCGTGGCTGCCGCGCTCTGGCTGGGTTGGATGACGCGACCGCTTGCAGTGCTGGCGGTGGCGGCGGCGCTGGTCATTGTCGTCGATCCAATGGCGGTGATTTCTGCCGGATTCTGGCTGTCTTTCGGCGCGGTCGCGGTGATCATGCTGGCAAATGGCGGCCGCATTGGCCGGTTTTCCCTGCTGGGCGCGTGGGCACGGACGCAGTGGGCGGTAACGCTGGCGCTGGTGCCACTGTTGCTGGCGATGTTTCAGCAGGTGTCGCTGGTGTCGCCGATTGCAAATGCGGTCGCGATTCCGCTGGTGAGTCTGGTCGTGGTGCCGCTCACGCTGCTCGCCGCCGTTCTGCCGCTCGATTGGCTGGCGCACGCCGCGCATGCGGTCATGGCGTTTTGCATGGGCGTGCTGGAAACGCTGGGCCGTGTACCCGACGCGGTCTGGCAGCAACATGCACCGCCTTCCTGGGCAGTGCCGTTGGCGATGCTTGGCGCGCTCTGGATGCTGCTGCCACGGGGTTTTCCGGCGCGTTTGGTGGGTGCCGGATTCATGCTGCCGCTGTTCCTATCGTTGCCGCCGCGGCCCTTGCCGGGCGAGCTGTGGCTGACCATTCTGGACGTCGGCCAGGGGCTCGCGGTGGTGGTGCGCACCCAGGGACATGCGCTGCTTTACGACGCCGGGCCGGCATTTTCGGACCAGGTAAGCGCCGGCGAACGCATCGTGGTGCCGTATCTGCGCGCTAGTGGTGTACAGCGCCTTGACGGTGTCATCGTCAGCCACGATGATCTCGACCACAGTGGCGGCGCGCTGGCGGTATTGCAGGCGATGCCGGTGCAGTGGTTGTCCTCTCCGCTGTCCGAGGTTCACCCAATCAGCGACGCAGCGGCACACCCACGGCGGTGCAGTGCCGGTCAACACTGGGAGTGGGACGGCGTGGTCTTCGAAATGCTGCATCCCGAAACCGAAAGTTATGATGAATTCAATTTCAAGGACAACGATCGCGGTTGCGTGCTCAGGATCGTTTCTCCCTACGGGGCGGTGCTGCTGCCGGCCGACATCGAACGACGCAGCGAAATCCTGCTGCTGCGCAATTCCCCGGAGCGTCTGTCCGCCGAGGTGCTGATCGCCCCCCATCATGGCAGCCGTACTTCATCCACGCCGGAATTCGTGCATGCCGTGGCGCCGCGGCTGGTCGTGTTTTCGGTCGGATACCGCAACCGTTTCGGGCATCCGCACCCGGCCGTGGTGCGCCGTTACCGCGCACAGGCTAGTGAACTGGTTCGCACCGATTTGGCGGGTGCGGTGCTGGTCAGAATAAGCAGTTCAGGGATCCAGACGTCGGGCTGGAGGCAGCTCGAACGGCGTTACTGGCAAGGTCGTTGATTTCGGTTACCGGTACATGGTCAAGGTCAGGGAAATCACCGGCGATACTGCATCCGCCGAATGGCTGGAGGTGGTGACGGCGCGCCTATCACAGGCCGAGCGCGACCTGGTGGCGCGCGCCGACCTGTGGTCACAGGAACACTACGCCGACAGCCTGCACCCGGCGGGTACGCGTTGGATCGAGCATGTGCGCGCTGCCGTCGGCATACTCAGCGCTCTGCGCGTCGACGGGGAAGCCATTGCGGCGACACTTTTGCTTGGTATGCAAGTGTCGTCCCATGCACAGCGCGAGGACCTGGCGGCGCGCTTCGGGCCTGCGATTGCTGCACTGGTGGAAGGCGTGTCGAGCATGGAGCAGATCCAGGTGCTGCGCGGACGGGTCGAGTCCGGCCCCCGCCAGGCCGACCGGGCGGCGCAACTCGAGTCGCTGCGCAAGATGTTGCTGGCGATGGTCCAGGACGTGCGGGTGGTTCTGATCAAGCTGGCCGATCAGGTGCAACTGTTGCGGGAGCTGGCTGCCACTGGCGACGCACAGGCTCGCGAGAACGCGGCGCGCGATACCATGGACCTGTTCGCGCCGCTCGCCAACCGGCTCGGCGTGTGGCAGATCAAGTGGGAGCTGGAGGACCTGGCATTTCGCTGCCTGGAGCCTGATGCCTACAAGAATCTTGCGCGCCAGCTGGACGAGAAGCGTGTGGATCGCGAGACCTACATCAGCAACGTGGTCCAGTTGCTGCGCGCGGAACTCGCAGGTGCCGGCATCGCCGGCGAAGTCGCGGGACGGCCGAAGCACATCTTCAGCATCTGGCGCAAGATGCAGGGCAAGGGCGTAGGCTTGGAAGATCTGTTCGACGTGCGCGCGGTGCGGGTGCTGGTGGACGACGTCAAGGCGTGCTATTCCGTGCTCGGCCTGGTGCACAACCTGTGGACGTCCGGTGCCGCGCGAGTTCGACGATTACATCGCCAAGCCCAAGGCCAACGACTACCGGTCGCTGCATACCGCGGTCGTGGGGCCGGATGGCAAGGTGCTGGAAGTGCAGATCCGCACCCACGAGATGCACCAGCACGCCGAACTCGGAGTCGCCGCGCACTGGCGCTACAAGGAAGCCGTCAAGGGTGACGCTGCGTTCGACGATCGCATCGCCTGGCTGCGCCGGATTCTCGATTGGCGCGATGAACTCGCGGACGCGGGCGAGCTGGCCGAATACTTCAAGACCGAGCTGTTTCAGGACAGCGTCTACGTGGTGACGCCGCAAGGGCGGGTGATCGACCTGCCGCGGGGCGCCACGCCCGTCGATTTCGCCTATCACGTGCACTCCGAACTCGGCCATCGCTGCCGCGGCGCCAAGGTCAACGGCCAGATCGTGCCGCTGACCTATGCGCTGTCCAATGGCCAGCGGGTGGAAATCATCACCGCCAGGGAAGGTGGCCCGTCGCGCGACTGGCTCAATCCTGCGCTTGGCTACCTCAAGAGCAGCCGCGCTCGCGCCAAAGTTCGGCAATGGTTCAACGCGCAGCAGCTCGAGGAGGCAACCATCCACGGCCGTGCCGTGCTGGAACGGGAGCTGCATCGTCTCGGCAAGACTGGCCAGAACCTCGAAGAACTGGCGGTGCGGCTGAGCTTCGCCAGGGTGGAGGAGTTGTTTGCCGCATTCGGGCGCGCCGAGGTGACACCGCGGCAATTGCAGTCCGCCATTGGTGGAGAGGAAGGCCCGGTTGCGCCGGCAGTCGAGGCCCGGGCGCCAGCGCCGGCGAGGCCCGGTGCCGGAGGAATCCTGGTGGTCGGCGTGGACAAATTGCTCACCGCCCTGGCGCGCTGCTGCAAACCCGCGCCACCGGACCCCATCGTCGGTTTCGTCACGCGTGGACGCGGCGTGACAGTTCACCGCCGGGATTGCAAGAACGTCGGGCGCCTGGAGGCGGAACGCCTGATCGCGGCCAACTGGGGAAGAACCGGGGAAGCCCGTTTCCCGGTGGACGTGGAGATCATCGCCGGTGCACACCCCGCGCTGCTGCGAGAAATTCTCGATATCTATACGCGCGAGAAAGTGCGGGTCGTCAGCCAGCAAGTCGGTGAACCATGATCTCAACGCCAGGATCGCGTTCACTCTGGAAGTGGAGGGCCTGGCGCAACTCAAGCGCCTGCTCGCGCTGGTCCGCGACGTTCCTGGTGTGGAGTCGGCGCGGCGCCGATAAGAAGTTTGAACGGCCTTATCCTTTCGGCTAGAATCCGCCCTTCATTAGGCGCGTAGCTCAGCTGGTTAGAGCATCACCTTGACATGGTGGGGGTCGTTGGTTCGAGTCCAATCGCGCCTACCAACTTCCGCAGGGAGCAGAGGAAAAGTGTCAATCCGAACTTGCACCAGCGGACCGATGCAGTATCGTCGCTGAACCTGTTTTTCCTTTGACGAAAAAGTGCGGTTCGGCCGCACTTTTTTTTTACACCGGGCCAGATCACCAACAATGCCCATCGTCCGATTGCCAGACGGTTCGCAAAAGACTTTCGACAAGCCGGTTACGGTTGCCGAGGCGGCGGCCTCGATCGGCGCCGGACTGGCCCGTGCCGCGCTGGCCGGCCGCGTCGACGGCAAACTGGTCGACACCTCCTATCTTATAGACCGTGACGCCGACCTCGCCATAGTCACCGACAAGGATCCCGACGGGTTGGAGATCCTGCGCCACTCGACCGCGCACCTGCTGGCGCACGCGGTCAAGGAACTGTATCCCGACGCGCAAGTCACCATCGGCCCCGTCATCGAGGACGGGTTCTACTACGATTTCGCCTACAAGCGTCCATTTACCCCCGAGGACCTTGCCGCGATCGAAAAGCGCATGGCGGAAATCGTCAGGCGCGACATCAGGGTCGAGCGGCGGGTATGGGACCGCTCCGAGGCGATCAGTTTCTTCAAAAACCAGGGCGAACACTACAAGGCGCAGATCATCGAGGCGATCCCCGGAAACGAAGCGATTTCCCTCTATGCCCAGGCGAACTTCACCGATCTGTGCCGCGGCCCGCACGTGCCTTCAACCGGCAAGCTCAAGGTCTTCAAGCTGCTCAAGGTCGCCGGCGCGTACTGGCGCGGTGATTCGAGAAACGAAATGCTGCAGAGGGTCTACGGCACCGCCTGGGCAAAGAAGGAGGACCTCGATGCCTATCTGTTCCGGATCGAAGAGGCGGAAAAGCGCGACCACCGCAAGCTCGGCAGGCAGCTCGATCTGTTCCACCTCCAGGACGAGGCACCCGGGATGGTGTTCTGGCATCCCAAGGGCTGGGCCATCTGGCAGCAGGTCGAGCAGTACATGCGCGAAACGCTGTCGCGGCATGGCTACCGGGAAGTGCGCACCCCGCAGGTGATGGACCGCGTGCTCTGGGAGAAATCCGGGCATTGGGACAATTATCGCGAACTGATGTTTACCACCGAGTCGGAGAAGCTGGACTACGTGGTGAAGCCGATGAATTGCCCGGGGCATGTGCAGATCTTCAATCAGGGAATCAAGAGCTACCGCGACCTGCCATTGCGGCTCGCCGAGTTCGGCGCCTGCCATCGCAACGAGCCCTCCGGGGCCTTGCACGGGATCATGCGGGTGCGCGGGTTCACGCAGGACGATGCGCATATTTTCTGTACGGGGGAACAGGTGCAGGAAGAGGCGTCGGCGTTCATCGAGTTGCTGCAAAAGGTTTACGCCGATTTCGGCTTCAGTGAAATCCTGATCAAGCTGTCGACCCGGCCAGTCAAACGCATCGGGTCGGACGAGACGTGGAACCGGGCCGAAGCAGCGCTCAAGGCGGCGCTGGACGCCAAGGGCCTCAAATGGGACCTCAACCCCGGCGAGGGCGCGTTCTACGGCCCGAAAATCGAGTTTTCGCTCAAGGATTCCATCGGCAGGGTGTGGCAATGCGGCACGCTGCAGATCGATTTCGAGCTTCCCAACCGGCTTGGCTCTGAGTACATCGCCGAAGATAACAGCAGGAAGACGCCTGTTATGCTCCACCGGGCGATTTTGGGATCGATGGAGCGTTTTATCGGCATCCTGATCGAGAACCATGCGGGGGCAATGCCGCTGTGGCTGGCGCCGCAGCAGGTGGTGGTCATGAACATCTCTGAACACCAGTACGAATACGCCGGCGCGGTGGCCGGGCGCCTCGAGGCCGCCGGGTTGCGCGCCTTTGCGGACTTGAGAAACGAGAAAATTACCTATAAAATTCGCGAACATAGTTTGCAGAAGCTGCCTTATCAGGTGATCGTCGGGGATAAAGAGGTCGCTGCAAACGCCGTTGCCGTGCGTACCCGGGGGGGTACTGATCTCGGCCAGATGTCGTTCGACGCCTTCGTCGCACGGCTGAGATCCGAGCTGCCCCATGCGGGAAGTACGGCTTAATTTTTTGATGGAGGCCTGCTCATAGCTCAGGACAAGGACGTCAGGATCAACGGCGAGATCACTGCGCCGGAGGTCCGGCTCATCGGCATCAAGGGTGAGCCAATCGGGATTGTCAGCCTCGCCCAGGCGAATGCCATGGCGGAGGAACTGGAAATCGACCTGGTGGAAATCGCACCTACCGCAAAACCGCCGGTTGCCCGGCTGATGGATTTCGGCAAGTTCAAGTACAGCGAAGCCAAGAAAAGGCACGAGGCAAAGCTCAAACAGAAGCAGATCCAGGTCAAGGAAGTGAAGTTCCGGCCCGGCACCGACGAGGGCGACTACAAGATCAAGCTGCGCAACCTGATCCGTTTCCTCGAAGAAGGCGACAAGACCAAGGTGACGTTGCGCTTTCGCGGCCGCGAAATGGCGCATCAGGAATTCGGCGTCAAGCTGCTGGAGCGCGTGAAGTCGGACCTCGAGCCTTATGGGGCGGTCGAGCAGTTTCCGAAGATGGAGGGCCGGCAGATGGTCATGGTGCTGTCGCCCAAGAAGAAGTGATTCGCGATCAGTAATTTGTGACTGGTGTCCAGTGAGATCGGCGAAGCGTTTTTGCTCCTTACCGATCGCTATTCACTAGCCACCGTTGTCAAACAAGTGATGTCCGGGTTCCGAAAGTGCCGCCTGCGGCCACCCGGCGTCAGGCTAAAACGACAGGAGTTGATTCATGCCCAAGATGAAGACCAAGAGTGGCGCAGCCAAGCGCTTCCGTGCGCTCGGTAACGGCCGCTTCAAACGCTCGCAGGCGAACCTGCGCCACATACTTACCAAGAAGTCGACCAAGCGCAAGCGCCATCTGCGCGGCACGACTGCCGTGAAGGCATCGGACCACGGGCATATCCGTGCCATGCTTCCGTACGCGTAAGGGGGACAGCCATGCCAAGAGTCAAACGTGGAGTAACCGCGCACGCGCGGCACAAGAAGGTCCTCGCCAAGGCCAAGGGTTTCCGCGGCCGCCGCGGTAATGTCTATCGCATCGCCAAACAGGCGGTGATGCGCGCCGGGCAGTATGCCTACCGTGATCGCCGCCAGAAGAAGCGTGATTTCCGCGCATTGTGGATCGTGCGCATCAACGCCGCGGCACGCGAATTCGGCATGACCTACAGTACGCTGATCAACGGCCTGAAGAAGGCATCGGTCGAGGTGGACCGCAAGGTGCTGGCCGACATTGCCGTATTCGACAAACAGGCTTTTGAAAGGATTGCGAGTCAGGCGAAAGCCAGCCTCGGTGCCTGAATCGGACTAGCAGTGGAAAAGGAGGCTTCAGGGCCTCCTTTTTTTATTCGCAGGACGACAGTGACCCATGGACAACCTGGAAAAGATCGTCGCCGAAGCGCGTGCCACGTTTGAAGGGATCAGCGATGCTGCACACCTCGAACAGGCAAAGGCGCGATTTGTCGGCAAGGCCGGAGCGCTCACCGAACTTTCAAAAGGTCGTCGGCAAACTGCCTGCAGGGGAACGGCCTGGCGCCGGTGCGCTGCATCAACGAGGCCAAGGAAAAGGTCGAGACGCTTCTTACTGCGCGTCGCGATGCCATCCAGGCGCAGTCGCTCGAAGCTCGCCTGGCGCAGGAAGCCCTGGACGTCACGCTGCCGGGGCGAGGCCGCGGCCACGGCGGCATTCACCCGGTGATCCGTACCTGGCAGCGCATCGAAGGCATTTTCCGCTCGGCGGGATTCGACGTCGCAGATGGGCCGGAAATCGAAACCGACTGGTACAACTTCACCGCGCTCAACCAACCCGAGAACCATCCCGCCCGCTCGATGCATGACACCTTTTACGTGGAGGGTGGCTTGTTGCTGCGTACCCACACCAGCCCGATCCAGGTGCGTTACGCGCGCGCGCGCAAGCCGCCGATCAAGGTGATCGCGCCGGGGCGCACCTACCGCGTCGATTCGGATGCGACCCACTCGCCGATGTTTCACCAGGTCGAGGGGCTGTGGATGGACGAACACATCAGTTTTGCGGATCTGAAGGGCGTTTACACCGATTTCCTGCGCCGCTTCTTCGAGACCGACGACCTGCAGGTGCGATTTCGCCCTTCGTTTTTTCCGTTTACCGAGCCCTCCGCCGAGATCGACATGGCGTTTCCCAGCGGGCCGCTGGAGGGCCGCTGGCTGGAAATTTCCGGGGCCGGGCAGGTGCATCCCAACGTCGTGCGCAACTTCGGCCTCGACCCGGAGCGCTACATCGGCTTCGCCTTCGGCAGCGGGCTCGAGCGGCTGACCATGCTGCGCCATGGCATCAACGATCTGCGGCTGTTTTTCGAGAACGATATGCGCTTCCTGCAGCAATTCAATTGAATCGCCGACGCCAGGACGCGAAGAAGATCTCACTGAGGGACACGAATGCAGTTCCCGGAAAAATGGTTGCGCACGCTGGTCGATCCGCCGTTGGCCACGCGACGCGCTCGCGCATCTGCTGACCATGTCGGGCCTGGAGGTGGAGAGCAGCGTGAGCGTGGCGCCGCCCTTCACCGGAGTGGTGGTGGGCCGGGTGCTCAGCGTCGACGAAGCACCCGAACGCGGACAAGCTGACGGTATGCCGGGTCGACGTCGGTAGCGGGCAGCCGCTCGGTATCGTCTGCGGCGCGCCCAACGTGGTTGCCGGCATGAAGGCGCCGTGTGCGCTGATCGGCGCCAGGCTGCCGGGCGCATCGGCGGACAAACCGTTCGAAATCAAGGCCGTGACCATGCGCGGAGTGGAAAGCCGCGGCATGCTGTGCTCGGCGCGCGAACTCGGACTGTCGGACGACCACAGCGGCCTGCTCGAAATTTCCGGTGATGCGGCGCCCGGAAGCGACGTGCGCGAGGTGCTGGCGCTCGACGACAAAGTACTGACGATCAAGCTCACGCCCAACCGCGCCGACTGCCTATCGGTGCTTGGCGTGGCGCGCGAAGTGGCGGCGCTTACCAGTGCGCCGCTGAACCCTCCGGACACGCACCCCGTAGCCGCCAGGAACGACGCCAGGTTTCCGGTGCGGATTTCCGATCCCAAAGGATGCGGACGCTTCACCGGGCGGGTGATCCGCAACGTCAACGCCAGCGCGCCCACGCCGGAGTGGATGAAGCAACGGCTGGAGCGCGCCGGGCAGCGTTCGATTTCGGCGCTGGTGGACGTCACCAATTACGTAATGCTCGAACTGGGCCGGCCGCTGCACGTCTACGACCTGGACAAGCTCACCGGCGGCATCGACGTGCGCTTCGGCCGCACGGGCGAGAAACTCAAGCTGCTCAATGAGCAGGTCGTGGAAATCGACGAGAGCGTGCTGGCGATCACCGATGCCAGCGGGCCGATCGGGCTGGCGGGCATCATGGGTGGAGACAGCACCAAGGCGGACCCGGAAACTGGCAACGTCTTCCTCGAGGCCGCCTTCTTCTTCCCGGAGGCGATTGCGGGACGGGCGCGCCGCTACAACTTCGTCAGCGACGCGTCGCATCGATTCGAACGAGGCGTTGACTTCAACAACAACGTCGATGGCATAGAACGTGCCACCCGTCTGATTCTCGATATTTGCGGTGGCGAACCCGGGCCGGTGGACGACACGGTGGCGCAGTTGCCGCAGCGCCGCCCGGTACGCATGCGGGTGGCTCGCGCGCGCAAGGTCATCGGCATGCCGGTAGAACCGGCGGACGTGTCCGACATCTTCAGTCGTCTGAAACTCGCGTTCCAACGCGAAGGTGTGGGCGCCGAGGAGGTCTTTGTGGTCACCCCGCCTTCGTACCGCTTCGACATCGAAATCGAGGAGGACCTGATCGAGGAAGTGGCGCGGGTGTATGGCTTCGAGCGCATCCCCGCGCGACCCCCGGTGGCGCCGAGTGCGATGTTGCCGCTTCCCGAGTGGAGACGCTCCCTGCACGATCTGCGGCTGCAAATGACGGCCGCCGAATACCAGGAAGTGGTCAACTACAGTTTTGTCGACGCTGCTTGGGAGGTGGATTTTGCCGCAAATGCCGATCCGATCCGGTTGCTCAACCCGATCGCCAGCCAGATGGCGGTCATGCGTTCCACGCTGATCGGCGGGCTGGTGGCGAACGTTGCCTACAATCTGAACCGCAAACTGGAGCGTGTGCGTGCGTTCGAGGTGGGGCGGGCGTTCCTGCGCGATCCGGCCGTCAGGGACTGTGAAAGGGATGTCGCAGGCATCCGCCAGCCGATGCGCGTGGCGGCCGTTGCGTATGGCACCGCGGTCGAGGAACAGTGGGGCGTTGCGGCGCGCGGCGTCGACTTCTTCGATATCAAGAACGACCTGGAAACGCTGATCGCCTCCAAGCGGGCGCGCTTTGAACCGGTTTCGCACCCGGCGTTGCACCCCGGGCGCGCAGCCCAAGTCATCCTGGATGACGCGATCATAGGCTGGATCGGCGAATTGCATCCGAAATGGCAGAAGAAGTACGAGTTGCCAGAGCCGCTGGTTGCCTTCGAAATCGATGCCGAACCGCTCCTGGGGCTGCCGGTGTCGCTGTTCCACGAGATTTCCAAATTCCCCGCGGTGCGCCGCGACCTGGCGGTTACCGTAGACGAAGCCACCCCAGTGCAAGCCATTCTGGACGGGCTTCTGCGGGCGAAAGCGGCCATCGTTCACGAGGTCCGGGTGTTCGACGTGTATCGTGGCAAAGGTATCGAAAACGGGAAAAAAGGTCTTGCTTTCCGTGTGTTATTGCAAGATACTCAAAAGACCCTAACGGATGCCGAAGTGGACGCCGCAATTGCGGGTCTGCGCAAGGTCCTGGAACAAGAATTCGGCGCCAAGCTGAGACAATAAGGTGAAGTCATGACACTGACCAAAGCAGATCTGGCGGATCTGTTGTTCGAGAAAGTCGGTCTGAACAAACGCGAAGCCAAAGATATGGTGGAGTCTTTCTTCGAGGAAGTGCGCATTGCACTCGAGGCGGGGGAGGGCGTGAAGCTGTCCGGTTTCGGCAATTTTCAGTTGCGCGACAAGCCGCAGCGTCCGGGCCGCAACCCCAAGACCGGCGAGGAAATCCCGATTACGGCGCGACGGGTGGTGACCTTTCATGCCAGCCAGAAACTGAAGGCGATGGTGGAAAAGAACTACGGTGGACAGCAGCAGCCACAACAGCAGCGGTCCTAAGACCCCGCTGCCCCCGATCCCCGCCAAACGCTACTTCACCATCGGTGAAGTCAGCGAGCTATGCGGGGTCAAGCCGCACGTGCTGCGCTACTGGGAGCAGGAGTTCACCCAGTTGAAGCCGGTGAAGCGGCGCGGCAACCGGCGCTACTACCAGCACCACGAAGTGCTGCTGATCCGTCGCATCCGCGAGTTGCTGTACGAGCAGGGATTCACCATCAGCGGCGCGCGGGCGCGGTTGGACGAGGCTGCAGTGCAACTCAAAACGTCCTCCTCCAGGTTCAATCCGGCGCTGTTACGCCGGGAGATCCAGAGTCATCCTCGACATCCTGCGCGCCTGACACGATTCGCGCGCAGGGGCCTCTGCTATAATCCGCTTTCGATTCGGGGCGTAGCGCAGCCTGGTAGCGTACCTGCATGGGGTGCAGGTGGTCGGAGGTTCAAATCCTCTCGCCCCGACCAACTATCGCGGTAGACACGAGGGGCCGGCGGGCTCGCGAGAAAAATGCACGGACGGGAAGATCCAGTTTCCAGGTCT
Source organism: uncultured beta proteobacterium (assembly GCA_963695915.1). Lineage (GTDB taxonomy): Bacteria > Pseudomonadota > Gammaproteobacteria > Burkholderiales > JACQAP01 > JACQAP01. Next base: position 22,135 of record CAVOIO010000014.1, on the reverse strand, counting down.
GTTGTTTCGCGGGGCGTCCCCAACCGTTGCCTGAATCGCAGTCCTTCTCCCCGATGCAAATTCTTCTGAGCAACGACGACGGGTACTTCGCACCCGGACTCGCTGCGCTCGCCGAGGCGCTTTCAAAAAATGACGAAATCGTCGTAGTCGCCCCAGAACGCGACCGCAGCGGCGCCAGCAATTCGCTCACCCTCGATCGCCCGCTGCAGGTAAGGCGATCGCACAACGGTTTTCACTACGTCAACGGCACACCCACCGACTGCGTGCACCTCGCCGTGACCGGCATGCTGGACCGCCTCCCGGACATGGTGATTTCAGGCATCAATCACGGTGCCAACATGGGCGACGACACCATATACTCCGGAACGGTGGCGGCGGCAACTGAAGGATTCCTCCTGGGTATTCCCTCAATCGCTGTGTCGCTGGCGAGCAAGGCGGCGGGCAACTATCCGACCGCAGCGCAGGCGACGTGCGACATGGTCGAGCGTTTTCGTCGCCGGCCTATTGCTGTTCCAGTGCTGCTCAATGTCAACGTCCCGGACGTGCCCGCCGATCAGCTGGCGGGCACCGCAGTCACGCGACTGGGACGGCGGCACAAGTCCGAGCCGGTGATCAGGTCCACCAACCCGCGCGGCGAAACGGTGTACTGGATCGGCGCAGCGGGCGACGCGGAGGATGCTGGCGAGGGCACGGATTTTCACGCCGTAGCGAACCGTATGGTTTCGGTGACGCCGCTGCAGATTGATCTCACGCAGTACGCCAGGCTGGAAAGCCTGCGCGACTGGCTGAAGGAACCGGCACTCACCTAGAATTCTGGCTCGACGGTCATTTCGACACGACATGAACAACAGGATCGGCGGCATCGGCATGACCTCCCAGCGCACCCGTCATGCGCATGGTGGAACGCCTGCGCGACCAAGGCGTAAAGGACGAGGTGGTGCTGGGTGCGATGGCGGATGTGCCGCGCCACATGTTCGTAGACGAGGCGCTCGCGAGCCGTGCCTACGACGACGTTTCCCTGCCCATCGGTTTCGGCCAGACAATCTCCAATCCGTTCACCGTCGCCCGCATGGTCGAACTGGCGCGTGCCGGCCGCGCGCTCGGCAAGGTGCTCGAGATCGGCACCGGCTGCGGCTATCAGGCAGCCGTACTGTCTCGGGTGGCGCGCGAAGTCTATTCCATCGAGCGTCTCGCCGGCCTGTTGTCCAAGGCGCGGGTTCGATTGCGCGAACTCGGAATCCGTAACATCAAACTCAGACACGGCGACGGTCATCACGGACTGAAGGACGGCGCCCCGTTCGACGCAATCGTGATGGCGGCCGCGGCGACGCACATACCCGAGGTGCTGGCTGCGCAATTGGTGGAAGGCGGGCGCCTTGTTCTTCCGCTGGGCACGCGCGAGCAGCGCCTGGTGTTGGTCGAGCGCGGCCACGACGGATTCAACCAATCGGTGCTGGACGATGTCAATTTCGTTCCGCTGATTGCGGGGGTATCGACTTGAACATCTTTTCTCGTAGCGAGATACGTCTCGCGGCGCTGATGCTCGCTGCATTGATCGCAATTCGCGGGTTGCGCCTCCACGCAAACTGCGGCTCCGGTGCTCGAGCGTTCTCCGAATTCGTCCCAGACCTTACCGGCCAAAACGACGGGCACCCCGCCAACCGCGCCCACCACGCCCGCCACACCTACCACCGCCACATCGACCAAATCCACCGCAACCGCACCCGTCGCCGCCACTCCCGCAACTGCACCTGTGGCCGCCACGCCCGCAACCGCGCCCGCCGCTACTCCCGCAACCGCGCCCGTTGTCAAAACGCCCCAGGCGGCTGTGCCTCCGCAGTCCGGTGCGCCGGCCGCACCGACGGTCCAGAAAATCGATCCACCGGTTTTCGCAAACACGGAAGAGCCGATCATCAAGCCCTATCGAGAAGGCGATTGGCGCCCGGAATTCCACGTCGTCAAGAAAGGCGACACGCTTTACAGCATCGCGCTGGATTACGGACAGGATTACCGTGAAATTGCGGCCTGGAACAACCTTGAGGATCCGGCGTTGATTCGTCTGGATCAACGCTTGCGGTTGTTCCCGCCGGACAGCGTTGGAGAACTGGCGCAGCCGCAGGCCGTCCCGCTGGAGATGCCGTCCCCGCCGGTTACGGTACCGGTCAAGACCGAACCGAAAGCGCGCAAACTGCCTTACTCGGAACAGGCGCTGGCGCAGTTGAAAGTGGCAACGCCGAAGCCATCGTCACCGCCCACAGTAGCGCCTGCCGCCAAGCCGGCAGTCAAGGTGCCGGCAACGCCGGCACCCAAAGAAGCTGGAAGTGCGGACGTGAGGCTGGTCTGGGAATGGCCGACCCAGGGAAAACTGATCTACGGTTTCGGGGAAGGAACGAACCAGAAGGGCGTAGGAATCGAAGGCCGGTCCGGTCAGGCGGTGCTCGCGAGCGCGCCCGGAAAGGTCGTGTACAGCGGTAGCGGTCTGCGCGGTTACGGCAAACTGATCATCATCAAGCATAATACTTCGTACCTGAGCGTGTACGCACACAACAGCCAGATTCTGGTGAAGGAAGGGCAATCGGTGGCCAAGGGCCAGAAGATCGCGGAAATGGGTAATTCCGACAGCGACAGGGTGGCCCTGCACTTCGAGATCCGCCGGCTCGGCAAGCCGATCGACCCGCTGCAGTATCTGCCTGAGCGGAGTTCATGAACGAGGAGAACCATTCTTCGCAGGAAGAGGGCGGGGAGGAAATCGGGCCCGTCGAAGAGTCCGCGATCGATGACTATTTCGGCACCGACATCCTCAGCGACGTCACTCAGCTCTATTTCAACGACATCGGGCAGAACGCGCTGCTCACCGTAGAGGAAGAGGTCAGGTACGCGCGGCTGGTCAAACAGGGGGATTTCCTGTCGCGCCAGAAGATGATCGAACACAATCTGCGGCTGGTAGTGAACATCGCCAAGCACTACAGCGGCCGCGGGCTGCAGCTGCTGGACCTGATCGAAGAGGGCAACCTCGGCCTGATCCACGCGCTCGAGAAATTTGACCCCGAACGCGGCTTCCGCTTCTCGACCTATGCCACGTGGTGGATCCGCCAGAGCGTCGAGCGCGCCATCATGTATCAGTCGCGTACCATCCGCCTGCCCGTGCATGTGATCAAGGAACTGAACACCGTGCTGCGGGCTATGCGCCATCTTGAGACACATTCGGAATGCGACCCGACCGCGGATGACGTTGCGCATCTGGTGGATTTCCCGGTCGAGGACGTGCGCCGCCTGCTGTCGCTCAATGAGCGCATGACATCGCTGGATGCGCCACTGGAAATCGATCCCATGCTTTCTGTCGGCGAGTCGATCGCCGACGAAAACACGCCGCAACCGGATATCAGGCTGGAAAACGCAGAGATCGAGACGTACGTGCGCGAGTGGCTGAATCAATTGAACGAACGCCAGCGCAGCGTGATCGAGCGGCGCTACGGGCTCAACGGGTCGGAAATCCACACGCTCGAACAACTGGCGCAAAGCCTGGGTCTGACCAGGGAACGAGTACGCCAGATTCAGATCGAGGCGCTCGCATCGCTGCGCAAGATTCTGCGCCGCAGCGGAATGTCGAGGGAAACGTTGCTCTGAATCTCGTGCCCCAGGCCCGCCCGACTGCATTTCATCTAAGGCTGTTCACCGCCTGGCGGAATTCGTCCAGAACCCGCGGACTCTTTTCGCCGCCGTAACGCAACGCGACGTACAACACGGCGATGCGCTGAACCGCCTCCTTCAGTTGCGGAAACTGCAGCGATACCCTGGCCGCGAAGTCACGGGGTCCTTCGCTGGGCTTGCGTGGTGCGCCGCGCCGGGCCATCGCCTGGCAAAATCTGGCATAAGCGCGCTGCACGGGATCCATGCGCCGCGCAGTGAACCGCACGAGCAGCAGCAATGCCAGCACCAGCAGGATGATGCCGCTGGTGGCTATGAGCGCGACTACCATGTTCTGCCAGGTAGCCTGAGCCAATCCGACCTGTGACAGGAAGCGCACCTGCCTTTCCGTGTTGTAGCCCAGCACCCACTGGTTCCAGGAGTTGGCGACGGCATCCCAGGCGAACCGGGCCTGACGCAGCCATTCGAGTCGCTTGCGCGCCCGCAGCGATGCCTGATCGGTTTCCGGTACTGCCGCGGCCAGTCCACGTTCGATGCGCAACGGTGAAACCGCCGCGGTCGGGTCCACCCTGACCCAACCCTCGCCGGACAGCCAGACCTCGGTCCAGGCGTGTGCCTCGGACTGTCGGACGATGAGATAACCGTCCAACGGAGTTCATTTCGCCGCCCAGGTAGCCGGTCACCACACGCGCAGGCACGCCGGCGGCGCGCATCAGGTAGGTGTATGACGAGGCGTAATGCTCACAGAAGCCGCTGCGCGTTTCGAACAGAAACTGATCGACAGGATTGTCGCCGAGCTCCGGCGGCGCCAGGGTGTAGGTGAACGGCTGTTCCCGGAACATCGTCAAGCCGCGAAGCACGATGTCGCGGTCGCTGGAGAGTTCGGCGCGCCAGGAGGCGGCCAGCGCTTGCGCTCGCGGGGCCGCGCCATCGGGAATCCGCAGTGCGCGACGCAACTGCATGCGTTGTTCCTTGACCCCCACCCGGTAGGATGGCACCGACTGCATGTCGTAGCGGATGCGTTCGCGCACCGGCCGTCGCGCCAGCATCTGATAATCCACGGAAAAATAGCTTCTGGGAGCGGCGCGCGCCGGGAGGTCAATTGCGAACATCCAGCGCTGGTCGTGAGGTTCCAGCGTTACCGTATAGTTCAGCGGCGGACCCAGCGCCTCGTACTCGATCGAGTCGGCGGTGTAGGTCTGGCCGGCACGCCAAGTGCGGCCGTCGAAATCCCACAGCACGGGGCCGCGCCAATAGAACTGCATGGGTTTTTCCGGCGGTATTTCGAACAACACGCGGAAAGCAACATCGTCGGAAAGGCTAAGCGCGCTCACGTCGCCGGGAGACATGACGTCCGACAATCCCGACCTGGCGCCGTAGTTGACTTGCGGCAATCCCCAAAGCGGGCCCTCAACCCGCGGGAACAGCAGAAATAGTGCCAACATGATGGGAATGCCTTGCGCGATCAGACCAGCCGCATGACGCAGCACGGCGGCCGGCTTGGGCGGGCTTGCCTGGTGCTGAAGGCCGATCATGGTCGCGGTAATGAGCAATACGATGACCAGCATGTACAGCGCGGTCGGAATCGACTGTGAATAGAAAAAATTGGTGATGACCAGAAAGTAGGCGAGCAGCACCACTACCATGGTGTCGCGCGGCTTGGACATCTCCATCAGTTTCAGAGCTGCCATCACGGTCAGCAGCGCGACGCTCACGTCACGACCGTACAGAGTCCGATACGATAATGCCACGCCGGCGACGGAGGCCAGTGCAGCCGCAAGCAGCAGCCAGCGATTGGGCAGGGGTTTGCGCCGGTAGCCCAGATAGAAGCGCGCCAGAAGCACCGTGGCGGCGAACGCCGGAATCCATATCGGCAGATGTCGTGCATGCGGGGCCATGACCAGCGCCACCGAGAACAGCAGCGCCGTGAGGTTGATGGGGCTCAGTGCGGCGGCGCTCGCCATGTCATTCGCGTGCCGGTTTGTACAACGCAATCGCCTGCAGGCAACGATCGCGATGCGATGCGCCGAAACTCGGGTTCGAATTCGATTCCGGGCGCGCGCAGACCGAAACGCTGGCCGCGGTTTCCGCCTCGATCACCCAGCGGGTGAGACGGGAAAGTCTGGCCTCCAGACCCAGCATTTCCGGAATGTCGGCGAGATTCAACCACAACTCCGAGGCCGTGCTCCCTGAAAACTGCTTGGTGAGAAATACGTCGCTGCGCGCGAACGCTTTCCAGGCGATACGGCGTGGTGAGTCGCCGGAATTGTAGGTGCGGAGGCCGGCAAAATCCTCTTCGCCGGCTCCCACTGATTCCACCTTGCCCGCTGGCGGCCTGCGCTGGCGGCAGGGCAACGTTGCCGGGCTCTGGGTGTGCATAGACCAGGCAGTGCAAGTCGAGTTCGACGTTGGCCCAGGCATAGAACAAACCGACCGGATAGACAGTGAAAATGCGAAATCGCCCGGGCCGCAACATGCCGCGTCTTGCCGCGGGCATCCCGGCTTCCACGTCCTGCGCATCACGCGGTGGCACGTCGAAGTACACCTGCCTTGGCCGGCCAGCTGGATTGCCAGGCTAAGCCGTTGATGTGCGCCCGGATTCGCGACCACGATGTGAAAGCGGGCGGAATCGCCGGCGAAAACCGGTCGCGTCTTGGCGGGGCGCAGGGCGACCCGTGCCAGGTTGCGCCATGTATGCAGGATCGACACCACGCCGATGCCGGCGAGCAGGAAGGTGAGGACGAATCCGAGGCTCAGGTTGTAATTGATCGAGCCGATCAGCAGCAACACCAGGGTGACGGCGAACATGAGTCCGGCGCTGGTCGGGAGAATGTAGACTCGTCGTTGGCCGAGTACCACCGGTCCCTGCTTCCGGACCCCTGGGCGGGAATATCCAGTCGCCGATCCTGTCACGTATCGGCCGCGGAGAGGCGTGAGGCGTGAGGCGTGAAGCGAAGGGCAACGCGCCGAACATGGTGCCTGCAGCAGATTTGCTACGCCTCAGCCTGCCCCTCACGGAATTGCCACTTCCGCAATCAGCCGTTCGGCGAGTTGCGTGCTGCCCAGCGATGCGTAACCGTTGACCGGGTAGAGCCGGTGACCGGCCACGCTCGGCAGCACCGCCTGCACGTCTTCCGGAATGACTTCTCGGCGTCCGTCCATGAATGCCCATGCGCGCGCGGCATTCAACAGGTACAGGCCCGCGCGCGGCGACAGGCCGTTGACGAAATCGGGGGACTGGCGGGTAAAGGCGATCAGTGCCTGTAAGTAATCCAGCAGAGCCGGCGCAGTGAGGATGTCGCGCACTTTCTTCTGCAACGTGAGCAGTTCCGACACCGTGAACGCCGGTGCCAGGTCGGAAATCATGTCGCGGCGCTCGCGTCCTTCCAGCAGCGTGCGCTCGGCCGCGCTGTCCGGATATCCCAGATGTATGCGCATGAGAAAACGGTCGAGCTGCGATTCCGGCAAAGGAGAAGGTGCCGACCTGATGCGATGGATTCTGGGTGGCGATCACGAAAAATGGTTCGGGCAGCGGCCGGGTCTGGCCGTCGGTGGTGACCTGATGTTCTTCCATCGCTTCCAGCAGCGCGCTTTGTGCTTTCGGCGTGGCGCGGTTGACCTCGTCGGCGAGGATCACCTGCGAGAAGACCGGGCCGGGATGGAACTTGAAGGTCGAACTTTCGCGCTCGAACACCGAGACGCCGAGGATGTCGGCGGGCAAGCAGATCGCTGGTGAACTGGATGCGCTGGAAATCCAGCCCCAGGGTCTTGGCCAGCGCGTGTGCGAGCGTTGTCTTGCCCACGCCGGGCAAGATCCTCGATCAGCAGATGCCCGCGTGCGAGCAGGCAGGCAAGCGTCAGGCGGATCTGGTGTTCCTTGCCGAGGATGATGCGGCCGATCTGAACGACAACGGGATCGAGCGGATTGGGCATGCGTTTGGGATGGATTCCTGGATGCAATTTCGGTGAAGCCATGCTCGATTGGGAAAGCACGGTCGCCCCGGAAGTTCCCGGAATTCGCTAGTTTACCTCAGGTTGTTTCCCGATTCTCCGCCGTTCCGGCCGGAGTGACGCGTGTCTGCGAGCTTCCTTACCACATGCCGCACGACGGATCGCCGGCGGTTGCGTCGACGGTGAAACCAAGCCCATCCATCAGGGCCAGCATCCTGGTGTTACCTGACAGGACCGCAGCCTTCCATGGTCTCGAGCCCATGGCTGCGGGCGGCGGCCATCAGGCTGTGCATCAGTTTCGAACCTATGCCCTTGCGCTGCCAGGCATCGGCAACGGCGATTGCGAACTCGCAGCCCTTGCCGTCCGGATTGATTGAATAACGCGCTACGCCGATTTGCTGTTTCGCGGCCGTTCTCGCTGATGACCGCGATCAGCGCCATTTCCCTGTCGTAGTCGACCTGCGTGAAGCGCGTGAGCGCTGTTTCGCTTAGATCGCGAACAGCGTTGAAAAAACGAAAATAGCGTGATTCGTCGGAAAGGTTGTGCACAAAGTCCTTCTCGATCTGGCGATCCTCCGCCCGAATAGGACGTATGACGACACGGGTACCGTCGTGCAGCGTCCACCTCTGAACCAGTTCAACAGGGTAGGGCAGTTTATCGGCCACGTGCGGACGGGAGCGAGTTCATCCGTAAAGGTTAGCCCAACTTCCGCGAATCGCACGTCATGGACAAGCGCAGTGACACTGAATAATATGCGGCGACGTCCCGGTTCCCGTCACCACGCGCCGCATTATGCCGACCGCCCTTGTTCATCACCGAGACTGCATGCTGCACGACATGGGTTCCCATCACCCCGAGTGCCCGGCGCGGATAACCGCAATCGAAGATTACCTGCTCGCCAGCGGAATCCTGGAGCATCTGGCGGACGTGGACGCGCCGCCGGCGACGCGCGAGCAACTGCTGCGGGTGCATGATCCCGAACTATGTGGATGCGATCGAAGCCAGCGTTCCGGAGCGCGGGCTTGTTCACCTCGATCCCGATACCGCCATGAACCCGCACTCGTATCATGCCGCCCTGCGGGCGGCGGGTGCGGTTATCAAGGCGACCGACATGGTGATGAGCGGTGAGGTCGAGAACGCCTTCTGCAACGTGCGTCCACCGGGGCATCATGCCGAACGTGCGCGCGCGATGGGATTCTGCTTCTTCAATAATGTGGCAGTCGGTGCCGCACATGCGCTGGCGGCGCACGCGCTCGAACGGGTGGCCATTGTGGACTTCGACGTGCACCACGGCAATGGCACCGAGGATATCTTTCGCGATGAACCCCGTGTGGTAATGGTCTCCACTTTTCAGCACCCGTTCTATCCCTACAGCGGGGTGGAGGGGCGTTCCGAACGGATGGTGAACATTCCGCTGGCCGCCTACAGCAGCGGCGTCCAGTTCCGGGAAGCGGTTGAGAAATTCTGGGTTCCGGCGCTGGATCGTTTCCAGCCGCAGATGATCTTCATATCCGCCGGCTTCGATGCGCATCGCGATGACGACATGGCCTCGCTGGGTCTGGTGGAAGCCGACTACGCGTGGGTAACCGAACGATTGGTGGCAATCGCAGATGGACTCTGCGAGGGGCCGGATTGTCTCGACGCTTGAGGGAGGATATGAGCTGGGCGCACTGGCAAGAAGCGTTGCCGTACACTTGCGTGCTTTGGCTCGGTTTTGAGGAAAGCAAAGCATCCACGGTGCCATTGCCCCTCTGCAAGCGTCGATAAGATGCGCGTCAGACTTAAAGAATAAGTGCCGCCGCGACTTTGCGGCCTTCCGCCACCAGGATGTTGTAAGTCCGGCAGGCCGCGCGCGTATCCATCACTTCGACGCCGACGCGGGCCCGCGACAGTGATTGCAGAAGGCGGGGGTGAAGGAAGCGCAGGCTGACTCCCGTACCAAGCAGCACGATTTCCGCGCCGAGGCTGGCCAGAAACTGGAGATCTTCTTCCCGCAGCGTATCCACTCCCGCAACTGTCCAAGCCTCAACCGGCTGATCGGGCAAGACCACGAGGCTGCGCTCGTAGCGCACCGCGTTCACCATCACGTAGCCCTCGCCGTAACCGGTGAAGGTATTCTGGTTGTCGCTTCTGGCGAGGTGAAATTTCAAGGCGCGGCGGTTCTTTGCTGCAATGCGGCTGATCCGGTAGGATTATAACTTCTCAATCGCCCCGGCATTTCCATCGCTCCAACAGTCGGTTACGAGCCGACGCCAGCACCGGCCCGAACCCATGCCAATGAATGATTTCCCCCGCATCAGACGCCTGCCCCCCTACGTCTTCAACATCACCGGTGAGTTGAAGGCGGCGGCACGCAGCCGCGGCGAGGACATCATCGACATGAGCATGGGCAACCCGGACGGGGTGACGCCCAAGCACATCGTGGACAAGCTGGTGGAAGCGTCAAAGCGCATAGACACCCACGGTTACTCGATCTCCAAGGGCATACCGCGGCTGCGGCGCGCGATCTGCAACTGGTACCAGTCTCGCTTCGGCGTGACGCTGGACCCGGATTCCGAGGCCATCGTCACCATCGGTTCGAAGGAAGGACTGGCGCATCTGATGCTCGCGACGTCTGGGTCACGGCGATACCGTACTGGTGCCGAATCCGAGCTACCCGATTCATATTTACGGTGCAGTGATCGCCGGAGCGGATATCCGATCGGTGCGCATGACTCCGGGGATCGACTTCATACAGGAGCTGCAGCGGGCTATCCGGGAATCCATTCCCAAGCCGAAGATGATGATCCTGGGTTTCCCGAGCAACCCGACCGCGCAATGCGTGGAGCTCGATTTCTTCGAGCGCGTCGTGGCGTTGGCGAAGGATTACGGCATCCTGGTGGTGCACGATCTTGCTTACGCCGACATCTGCTTCGACGGCTGGAAGGCGCCATCGATCATGCAGGTGCCCGGCGCCCGCGACGTCGCGGTCGAATTCTTCACCATGAGCAAGAGCTACAACATGGCCGGCTGGCGGATCGGCTTCATGGTCGGCAACAAGGAGCTGGTGTCCGCGCTGGCGCGCATCAAGAGCTACCATGACTACGGCAGCTTCACGCCGATCCAGGTGGCATCCATCGCCGCGCTCGAAGGCCCGCAGGACTGCGTGCGCGAAATCCGCGAGAAGTATCAGAAGCGCCGCGACGTGCTCGCGCGCGGCCTGCACGAAGCCGGATGGATGGTTCAGGTGCCGAAGGCGTCGATGTACATATGGGCCGAGATTCCGGCGCCTTACAGAGAAATGGGGTCGCTCGAATTTGCCAAGAAACTGCTGGCGGACGCCAAGGTGGCAGTGTCTCCCGGCATCGGCTTCGGCGAGTACGGCGACGGTCACGTGCGCTTCGCCCTGATCGAGAACGAGGCGCGCACCCGCCAGGCCGTGCGCGGTATCAAGGAAATGTTCCGACGCGACGGATTGCTGGTACCGGGACCGCGCCTCGTTTCCGCATAGGCACTGCGCGCCGGGCAGCTTGACGTTGCACACGGTGCGCCGGATATGTTCCGATTTCCGATTCGATCGGGCGCGCGTCGCCCGATATTTTTGTGCAGAGATTGATCATGGCAGCCGACGCATTGCGCATCGTGCAGATCACCGGGAAGAATGCCGAAGTGCTGGAGCACGAGTGGCTCGCTGCCGCAGAGGTCGTGCACCGGCAGTTACGTCCGCAATTGCCTGCCGATTATCCCGCCAAGATGCAACGGATTTTCCGCGATGGCGGCGAAATGTGTGTGGCGGTGATAAACAACAGAGTGGTCGGCGTGGCGGTCTACCGCGAGTTCGAAAACACCCATGCCGGTCGACGGTTCTACGTCGATGATCTGGTGACCGATGAAAGCGAACGTTCCTCCGGAGTCGGGCGGGCGCTGATGGCGCATCTGCAACAGGTCGCCCGCGATCGCGGCTGCCGGGACTGGACCTGGAATCGGGAACGCACCGCACCCGCGCGCACCGATTTTATTTCCGCGAAGGATTCTTCATCACCTCGTTTTCGTTCCGAAAAGAATTTCAATGAAACCGATACACGTGGGCCTGCTCGGCATCGGCACCGTGGGTGGCGGGACGTTCGCCGTGCTTCGCCGCAACCAGGAGGAGATCACCCGACGGGCCGGCCGCGGCATCGTCATCAGGATGGTCGCCGACAAGGATCTCGGCAGGGCGCGCAAACTGGTCGGCGATGCCGCCGAGATAACCGATGACGCGGCCAAGTGGTACGCCATCCCGAAATCGACATCGTGATCGAATTGATCGGCGGCACCAACGTCGCAAAGGACCTGATTCTGGCGGCGATCGACAACGGCAAGCATGTCGTAACTGCCAACAAGGCCTTGCTGGCGACACACGGCAACGAGATTTTCCTTGCCGCGCAAAAGAAAGGGGTCATGGTGGCCTTCGAAGCGGCAGTTGCCGGCGGTGTTCCGATCATCAAGGCGCTGCGCGAAGGCCTGACCGCCAACCGCATCGAGTGGATTGCCGGAATTGTCAACGGGACCTCGAACTTCATCCTGTCGGAGATGCGCGAGAAGGGTTCGAGCTTCAAGGACGTGCTGGCCGAAGCGCAACGCCTGGGTTATGCGGAAGCCGATCCGACGTTCGACATCGAGGGCGTGGATGCCGCGCACAAACTCACCATCATGGCGGCGATCGCCTACGGCATCCCAATGCAGTTCGACAAGGCCTATACCGAAGGCATCTCCAAGCTCACCAAGGAGGATATCCGCTACGCCGAGGAACTCGGCTACCGGATCAAGCTGCTCGGCATCACCCGGCGCACGCCGGCCGGAATCGAATTGCGGGTGCATCCGACGCTGATCCCGTCGCGGCGGCTGATCGCCAACGTGGAAGGGGTCATGAATGCCATCCTTGTCAAAGGAGACGCGGTCGGGGCCACGCTGTACTACGGCGCCGGCGCCGGCGCCGAACCGACGGCCTCGGCGGTGGTGGCTGATCTGGTGGACGTGACCCGGATGCATACCGCCGATCCGGAGCAACGGGTACCGCATCTGGCCTTTCAGCCGGACCGGATGTCCGATACGCCGATCCTGGCGATGGAGGAAGTCGAGACCTCGTACTACCTGCGGCTGCGGGTGCTGGATCGCCCCGGCGTGCTTGCCGACATCACCCGCATCCTCGCCGACATGTCGATCTCGATCGACGCAATGGTGCAAAAGGAACCGAGTGAAGGCGAGGAACAAGTGGACATCATCATGCTGACCCACCTGACCCAGGAGAAAAACGTCAACTCCGCGATCAAGCGCATCGAAGTCGCTGCCGGTGGTGTCCGGCAAGGTCACCCGGATCCGGCTCGAGCAACTTGGTCGCAACTAGAATCAAGAAGAAAATCTTTGCCACAGAGGGCACAAAGAACACAGAGGAAGGCAGAGACTGACGCGTGCGGCATGCACCAAAATAGGATTCCTTTGCCTCCGTCTCAACGAGACAGCTTCACGGCCCCCTTATTCAATATACTTTTGTGTTTCTCTGTGTTCTCTGTATGCCAGAGGGTTTGAATTTCTAGAATAAGCAAACATGACAAACCACTACACCGGCCTCATCAATCGCTACCGCGACCGCCTCCCGGTCGGGCCGAACACACCCGTCATCACGCTCAACGAAGGCAATACGCCGCTGATCGAACTGGTCAATCTGCCGAAAGATCATCAGGAAGGACGTTCGTATACTCTGCAAGTTCGAGGGTCTGAATCCAACCGGCTCGTTCAAGGACCGCGGCATGACCATGGCGGTGACGAAGGCGGTCGAAGCGGGTGCGCGGGCGATCATTTGCGCTTCCACCGGCAATACGTCGGCAGCCGCCGCTGCCTATGCCGCACGCGCAGGCATCACCTGTTACGTATTGATCCCCGAAGGCAAGATCGCCCTTGGGAAGCTCTCGCAGGCGATGATGCATGGCTCCGTGGTCATCCAGATCCGCGGTAATTTCGACGACGGCATGCGGTTGGTTCAGGAAATCGCGCAAAGCATGCCCGTGAACATCGTCAATTCGATCAATCCCTATCGGCTTGCAGGGCCAGAAAACCATTGCCTTCGAGGTGATCGAGGCGCTGGGCAATGCGCCGGATTACCACGCGCTGCCGGTCGGCAATGCCGGCAACATCTCGGCGCACTGGATGGGCTACAGCGAGGCGGTGGGCAAGAACACCGAGAGTTGCTCGCACTGCGACAGCGATTGCAAGTACCTGGCCAAACCCATCGCGACCCAGCGGCCGATCATGCTCGGCTACCAGGCCGCGGGCGCCGCGCCGTTTCTGCGCGGTGCAATGGTGAATGAGCCCGAAACGATTGCCACAGCAATCCGCATCGGTCATCCGGTATCGTGGAAACTCGCTTGGGCGGCAAAGAGCGAATCCGGTGGCTGGTTCAACGAATGCACCGACGAAGAGATCCTCCGGGCACAGAAACTCCTGGCCGAAACAGAAGGAATTTTCTGCGAGCCGGCCTCGGGGGCTTCGATTGCCGGTGTGCTCAAGGATTTGGAACTCGGTGTGATCGGCGAAGGCACGATCATTGTGTGCACGCTTGACCGGCCACGGACTGAAAGATCCCGACACCGCGATCGCACAGAGCACCAAGCCGGTCGTAGTGGATGCCACGCGTGCGGCGATCGAGCGCGTGATCGGCGAGAATCTTCCTAAATCTTGAATTCACGGAGAAAGACGCCTCACCCCCCCGCCCTCGCCACTTGAGTGGAGAGGGAGCTCACAGCAAATGACATTGCTTGGTGTCTTGTCACCCTCTCCACCCGCCATGCGGGCGGCGACCGCCTCGAACTCTGGCTCGGACCGCAGCGTGCGGCCTGCAGTTCCGCCGTGCCCTCTGTGTGGTCGAGGAGATGGATGGGGAGAGTGCTTTTCCCTATGTTAGTTTCGCGTTGCATGTGGCCCTGATCAGCCGGACGTAAAACGCATCGACATGTCCACGGCGCGCACGTCCTTGGTCAGCGAACCGATGGAAATGCGGTCCACACCGGTCTCCGCGATGGCCCGCACGGTGTCGAGATTCACTCCGCCCGAGGCCTCCAGCACCGCGCGTCCCGCGGTAACCTTCACGGCCTCCCGCAGGCCCGCGAGATCGAAGTTGTCGAGCAGAATGAGCTTGGCGCCAGCTTCGATCGCCGCGCTTAGCTGAGCGATCGATTCCACCTCGATCTGAATCGGGACATTCCCCGCAACCTGTGCGGCCGCCGGAGTACCGGACCGATTCCCCCGGCGGCCGCGATGTGGTTCTCCTTGATCAGAACCCCGTCGTAGAGACCCATGCGGTGATTGTTGCCGCCGCCGCAACGCACCGCGTACTTCAGCGCCTGGCGCAGCCCGGCAGCGTCTTGCGCGTGTCGAGAATGGTTGCTTTCGTTCCCGCGATCGCGTCCACGAATGTCCGCGTGCGGGTGGCGACACCCGACAGGGTCTGCAGGAAATTGAGCGCAGTGCGTTCGCCTGTGAGCAGGCCGCGGGCGCGGCCATCGAGTTCACACAGCACCTGATTCCGGGGCAATTGGTCGCCGTCCCTCGCGTGCCATGTCGCCCGCGTCCCAGGGTCGATCTGGCGAAACACTTCATCGAACCACTCGCTGCCGCACAACACCGCCGCTTCGCGGGAGATGACGCGTGCATGCGCAGCCTGTTCTCGGGCACCAGTCGGGCAGTAACGTCGCCGCTGCCGATATCCTCGGCCAGCGCTCGTGCGACGTCGTTCCTGATTACCGGTGCCAAATCCACGGGATATCCCATCAACTGAAGGCGGCATTCTATCGCGGGAGGCATTGATGTCGGGCGTAGTGGGGGTGCTCTCGTATGGGATCGGGACCATTCTTGGCCTGATCCTGGTCGGACTAATGTTGTTCTGGTTCGTGCAGGACGTCACTTGAGCAGGTCGGGCAGGTCGCTGAGCTTGGTCAACACCGCTGCAGGCTGATAGCCGAGGGCATCCGGAGTTGCCCCCGCACGGTTGATCCAGAAGGTGCGAAATCCGAAGGACGTGGCGCCCGCCACATCCCAGAAGTTCGAGGACACGAAACCGATTGCGCCTGCCGGGGCCTGCAACCGTTCCGCGGCGTAGGCGTAGACGCTCGGATGGGGCTTGAATATTCTCAGCGCATCGACGCTGAGCACGGTGTCGAGCACTTGGTCGAGTCCGGTGTGGCGAACCACGGCGTTCAACATCGCCGGTGACCCGTTTGAGAGAACGGCGAGCTTGCGTCCGTGAAGCCGGGCAAGCGTATCCGTGACGTCCGGGAATGCTTTCAACTCCAGATAAGCGTCCATCAGGCGTCTGGCCGCGGCTTCGCTCAGATCCAGACGCAACATGTTGCACGTAGTTGTCAGCGCTGCAGCCGTGATCGCGGAAAAATCGGCATAGCGGCCCATGAGACTGCGCAGCCAGGTGTATTCGAGTTGTTTACCGCGCCACAACTGGGAAAGCGATGCGCCCTTACCAGGAAACAATGCTTCGCACTCGGCGATCACCGAATGTACGTCGAACAAAGTTCCGTAGGCATCGAACACCAGCGCCTTCAGCGCCGGAGGCGAATCCATCAGCCTGTTCCGCCGCGGAGGTTTGCCGGTACGACTTCAGCCATCTTTTTCAGCTCGGGCAGGTTAAGCGCACTCATCATTTCGATGATTTGGTCGCGAGTCTTGCCGACCGGCGGGGCCGGATAGTTGCCGGAAAATCATCTGGCGTCTTCCATGGACTGTTTGATGGATACAGCGCCGCGAATCTGGCCGAGCGCATAACCGGTGGCGCGGTCGTGCGGATAGTCGCCGGCCAGCCTGGCCTTCACCGGGTCGGGAATGGAATCCGTCGTACCGTGGCAGGTCAGGCACAAGGGCTGTACCGCAATTGCCTTCATGTAACGGAAGTAGCGGCCCTGCGGCTCGGTCACGACCTCGGAGCGCTCCAATGTCTCGGGCTTGACTCCCTGCGCCGCCTGCCGGTCGAAGTCCGCCAGCACTTGTTGCTCCCACGCGTCGGGCTGGCCAAGCAGGGGGTTACGGGTTTTCAGACTGACGCGGGATACGCGAGCGCCGGTCTTTCGCGATAGTTCTCCCGCAAGTCCCGGAGCAATATCCCGACAAACCGCGATGGCATTGTCAGGCCCGCCGGCGGCCATTTCTTTCTTCAATACGGCACCGAGCCGCTGAATCAGATCGGACGCGGTCGCGCGCGCGGCGACGGTCAGTTCGTCGGCCATTGCCGGGGAACCAGCGCGCCGAGCAGCAGTATCGGCATCAGTCGGAAGTTCTTCATGTATTCACGGAGTCCTGGGAAGCAAATCTTCAGCTAAATCTGCCAGTTTCGCGGCCGTCGGCAACGTCGCGCGACCGGATGGTCCAGTTCGGCTGAATCCAAACCGTTGAAATTGGTTGCTTACCACCCAATCTAGGCGGCAATACCTTATACCAGGGGAATGCCATGCGGTTTGACAAACTCACAACCCGGTTCCAACAGGCGCTGGCCGATGCCCAGAGCATGGCGGTCGGTCAGGATAATCCGTATATCGAGCCTCAGCATCTTCTGCTTGCACTGATCGAGCAGGACGACGGCGGTACCGCGTCCCTGCTCGCCCGTGCCGGAGCCAATGTGCCGCCGCTGAAGGAAGCGCTGAAGGCCGGTATTGGCCGGCTGCCCAAGGTGGAAGGTCACGGCGGCGAGATCAGCGTTTCGCGCGAACTGACCAACCTGTCTGAATCTCACCGACAAGGAAGCGCAAAAGCGCGGCGACCAGTTCATCGCCTCCGAGCTGTTTCTCTTGGCGCTGGCGGACGACAAGGGGGAAACCGGCAAGCTGCTGAAGAGTCACGGGGTCAATCGCAAGGCGCTCGAACAGGCCATCGACGCAGTGCGCGGCGGCGAGGGCGTGCAAAGCCAGGAAGCGGAAGGAAGCCGCGAAGCGCTCAAGAAATACACCCTTGACCTGACCGAGCGTGCCCGCATTGGCAAACTCGACCCGGTGATCGGCCGCGACGACGAAATCCGCAGGGTGATCCAGATCCTGCAGCGCCGAACCAAGAACAACCCGGTGCTGATCGGCGAGCCGGGAGTGGGAAAGACCGCGATCGTCGAAGGCCTGGCTCAGCGCATCATCAATGAAGAAGTGCCGGAAACGCTGAAGAGGCAAGCGCGTGCTCAGCCTCGACATGGCGGCGTTGCTGGCGGGTGCCAAGTACCGCGGCGAATTCGAAGAACGGCTCAAATCCGTGCTCAAGGAACTGGCGCAGGACGAAGGCCGCATCATCGTCTTCATCGACGAACTGCACACCATGGTCGGCGCGGGCAAGGCCGAAGGCGCGATGGACGCCGGCAACATGCTCAAACCGGCGCTGGCGCGCGGCGAACTGCATTGCGTCGGCGCGACCACGCTGGACGAATACCGCAAGTACATCGAGAAGGATGCCGCGCTGGAACGCCGCTTCCAGAAGGTGCTGGTCGACGAGCCGAGCGTGGAAAGCACCATCGCCATCCTGCGCGGCTTGCAGGAGAAATACGAGCTGCACCACGGCGTGGAAATCACCGACCCGGCCATCGTTGCCGCGGCCGAACTTTCGCATCGCTACATCACCGACCGCTTCCTGCCGGACAAGGCAATCGACCTGATCGACGAGGCGGCGCGCACGCATCAAGATGGAAATCGATTCCAAGCCGGAAGAGATGGACAAGCTCGACCGCCGGATGATCCAGCTCAAGATCGAGCGCGAGGCGGTGAAGAAGGAAAAGGACGAAGCCTCGCGCAAGCGCCTCTGGCTGATCGAGGAGGAGATCAAGCGGCTGGAGAAGGAATACTCCGACCTGGAAGAAATCTGGAAGGCCGAAAAAGCCCAGGTGCAGGGTTCGCAGCACATCAAGGAAGAATTGGAGAAGCTGAAGCTGGAAATGGAGGCTGCCAAACGCAAGGGTGATTGGCAGAAAGTCTCCGAGCTGCAGTACGGCAAGATCCCGCAGCTTGAAGCGCAACTCAAGAAGGCGGAAACGCTCGACGGATCAGCCGAAATTCAAGCTGCTGCGCACCCAGGTCGGCGCGGAGGAAATCGCCGAAGTGGTGTCGCGCGCAACCGGCATCCCGGTTTCCAAGATGATGCAGGGCGAGCGCGAGAAGCTGCTGCACATGGAAGAGCGGCTGCACGAGCGCGTGGTCGGACAGGACGAGGCGGTGCGCCTGGTGTCGGATGCAATCCGCCGTTCGCGCGCGGGGCTGTCCGATCCGAATCGGCCGTATGGTTCCTTCCTGTTCCTCGGGCCGACCGGCGTCGGCAAGACCGAACTGTGCAAGGCGCTGGCCGAGTTCCTGTTCGATTCGCGAGGATCACCTGATCCGCATCGACATGAGCGAGTTCATGGAGAAGCACTCGGTGGCCCGCCTGATCGGCGCGCCGCCCGGCTACGTCGGCTACGAGGAGGGCGGCTATCTGACCGAAGCGGTGCGCCGCAAGCCCTATTCCGTGATCCTGCTCGACGAAGTGGAGAAGGCGCACCCGGACGTGTTCAACGTGCTGCTGCAGGTGCTGGACGACGGCCGCATGACCGACGGTCAGGGCCGCACCGTGGATTTCAAGAACACGGTGATCGTCATGACCTCGAACCTCGGCAGCCAGATGATCCAGCAGATGGCGGGCGACGATTACCAGGTGATCAAGCTGGCGGTGATGGGCGAGGTCAAGAGCCTATTTCCGGCCGGAGTTCATCAACCGCATCGACGAAGTCGTGGTGTTCCACGCGCTGGACGAGAAGCACATCAAGTCGATCGCGAAGATCCAGCTCGGCTATCTGGAAAAACGCCTGGCCGCGATGGAGATGAAGCTGCAAGTGAGACGATGCCGGGTTGGCCGAAATGGCCAATGTCGGTTTCGATCCGGTGTTCGGCGCGCGTCCGCTGAAGCGCGCGATCCAGTCGACGATCGAGAATCCGCTGGCCAAGGAGATCCTCGAAGGGCGGTTTGCCGCACAAGGATGTGATTCGCGTTACCACGGTGGGAGGCAAACTCCGCTTCGAAAAGGGAAAACAAGTCGCCCACGCCGCCGGCGCGAACTGAAAATTGGTCCGCGGCTGGATAGCGCCCCGGTTTTGACCGATAATTCGTGCCTTGAAACGCGCCGGTCCTGTGCGTGCGTGAGCGGCAAGGTTGCGCTTTCGCATCGGGGTTGCAGAGGCATGCCGGCGGCGTCCCACCACACAAGAACATGAGCGTCGAATCCCCCGCCGAGCCGTTTGCCCTATTCCGCGGCGAACCGGTGCACGAACTGCCCGGTGATCTCTACATTCCCCCGGACGCGCTGCGCATTTTTCTCGATACCTTCGAGGGTCCGCTTGACCTGCTGCTCTATCTGATCCGCAAGCACAACCTCGACGTGCTCGACATTCCCATGGCGAGCCTGACCCGCCAGTACATGGAGTACGTCGAGGTGATGCGGCAGCATCAGCTTGAACTGGCCGCCGAGTATCTGCTAATGGCTGCGCTGTTGATCGAAATCAAGTCGCGCATGTTGCTGCCTCGGCCACCCCAGGTTGGCCCTGAGGAGGAGGACCCACGCGCCGAACTGGTGCGCCGTTTGCTGGAATACGAACGCATGAAGCTCGCGGGCCAGCAGATCAATGAGTTGCCGCAGGCTGGACGGGATTTCGCCCTGGTGCAGGTCTGGCTCGACCGGGAAGTCGAGCAGAGGCTGCCGGACGTCAATCCTGAGGACTTGCGCAACGTATGGCTGGGACTGGTTGCACGGGCGCGCGTGACGCGGCACCACAGAATCACCCGCGAGCAACTGTCGGTCCGTGAGCACATGAGCCGCATTCTGCGCAGCCTGCAGCACCTGCGCTTCGTCCGCTTCGAGGATCTTTTCGACGAAACGGCAGGCGTGCCCGTCCTGGTGGTCAGTTTTCTCGCAATACTCGAACTGGCCCGCGAAAGCCTCGTGCAGGTCACCCAGCAGGGTGCGTTTTCACCAATTTATGTAAGGTTGAATCATGGAATTACCTCTTTCTGACCGGGCCGGATCAAGCGCGTGCTCGAAACCGCTTTGTTGACCAGCGCCGAACCCTTGCCCATCGCCGATCTCAGAAAGATGTTCGACGAGGATGTCGGTGCTGATTTCATCCGCCTTATGCTGGAAGAACTACGCGCTGAATGGGCCGAGAAAGGCGCGGAACTGATGAATGTCGCAAGCGGGTGGCGGTTTCAGGTCCGTCCTCGGCTATCAGAAATTCCTGGACAGGCTGAATCCGCAGAAACCGCCGAAGTACTCGAGGGCGGTACTGGAGACGCTTGCCATCATTGCCTACCGACAACCCGTCACGCGTGGAGATATCGAGGAAATTCGTGGGGTCACGGTATCCAGTGGCATCCTCAAGGCGCTCGAGGCGCGAGGCTGGATCGACGAAGTCGGTCACCGCGAAGTGCCGGGCCGGCCGGTGCTTTACTCCACCACCCGGACGTTTCTGGACGATCTGAGCCTGCGCTCGCTGGACGAACTGCCGCCGCTGGAAGATCTCGGCTCGTTGGTCGACACGGAACAGGTGGCGGTGCAGGAGCAACAATTCGGCGCGCCCGCAGGAGGTGCAGCCGATTCGGTCCTGAATGGGGAGGAAAAACCCGCGGAGACGCAAACCTATCCGGCTTGAAGGACCGCCATCCGGCAGTGGTCAATGCCGGTGCCGTTCTGGAGAACAACATGAAAGCCGTCCTTGTTGCCAATCCCAAAGGCGGATCCGGCAAGACCACACTTGCGACCAATCTCGCGGGTTCTCTGGCAGCGCGAGGGGAGAAGGTCTATCTCTGGGATCTCGATCGCCAGCAGTCTTCGATGAACTGGCTGACGATTCGTCCGGCAGACCGGCCTGCGATTCGCAGACTCGACGCGCGAAATGACGACGAACCTGAGTTGCCGCGCGGATCGAGCTGGCTCATTTTGGACTCGGCAGCCGGACTGCGTGGCAAAAATCTCGCGCGTGCATTGAAACTCGCCCAGAAAGTGCTGATTCCGGTCCAGCCATCGGTTTTCGACATGGCGGCGACGAGTGCTTTCCTGCAAGTCTTGATGGAAGAAAAGGCGATACGAAAGCACAGGGCCTTTGTCGGTATCGTCGGCATGCGGGTCGATTCCAGGACAAAGGCTGCGGCGACTCTCGAAGCCTTTCTTGCCCAGTTCAAATTGCCCGTGTTGACGTATCTGCGCGACACGCAGGTCTATGTAAACGCGGCATTCAATGGTCTGAGCGTATTCGACCTGCCCGATTATCTGAGCGCGCGAGACCTCGAGCAGTGGCAGCCGTTACTGGATTGGTTGGAAGAGGACTGAAAAGCCAACAGCGTGCGGTCTGATCCTGCTCTTTGGTTGACGCGCATCTCGTTACGTTGCTATCATCCCATGTCTTGGAGCCTGATTTCTCGGGTTCCAATCCGGTCGCGGGGTGGAGCAGTCTGGCAGCTCGTCGGGCTCATAACCCGAAGGTCGTAGGTTCAAATCCTGCCCCCGCAACCAACCTGCTC
>CAVOIO010000013.1:0-68238 GCA_963695915.1 uncultured beta proteobacterium | reverse complement strand
GAGGACATCTGCGCCTCGGGCGGCTATTACGTGGCGGTTGCCGCCGATCGGATCTACGTCGACAAAGCGAGCATCGTTGGTTCGATCGGGGTGCTGATGGACGGCTTTGGCTTCACCGGTACGATGGAAAAACTCGGCGTCGAACGCAGGTTGCTTACCGCCGGAGAGAACAAGGGATTTCTCGATCCGTTCTCGCCGCTCGATCCCGCGCAGCGCGAATACGCCAAGCGCATGCTTGGGGAGATTCACCAGCAGTTCGTCGAAGTGGTCCGCAAGGGGCGCGGCAAGCGCCTGAAGGAAGCGCCGGACGTTTTTTCCGGCCTGGTGTGGACCGGCCAGAAAAGCATCGACCTGGGCCTTACCGATGCCCTCGGGAGCGTTGATTTCGTGGCCCGTGAAGTCATCAAGGCCGAGAGAATCGTCGACTTTACTCTGCGCGAGAATCTGGCCGAGCGCTTTGCCAAACGCTTTGGCGCCTCGCTCGGCGAGGCGTTAGTGCGTGCCGCCGGTCCGCTTTCCCCGGTGCGCTGAAACTCTAGGGAAGCTCTGATCAAGTTCCGCGACGCGCGTTGCGCCAGGTGCGGATGACTGCTAGGCGTCGCTTCACAGTTGCGGCTGAAGCCCCAACAAGGAGCGTAACAACGCAGGCGCCGCACCCTGGCACAACCCAATGACATTTCGAATCTTTTGAGGGACTGGGCGATTCGGGCCGATGTCTGCGTCGGCTCCTCCTTATGTGCACTCCGGACTCGGCGAGCGTAGCTTCGGGGCGGACAGGAGCGCATGGAGGCTGTGTGTCAGTCATTGTAAACGGAGCGCCTATACGGCTGCTCCCGCAAACGGGCGTACCGCTAACGAGTCACAGCCGTCCGGCTACACGGCGTCCTCGCCGTCTTGCCCTCGACCCGAATCGCCTCGGTCGCGCAGGTGGAACTTGATCAGAGCTTCCCTAAGCAGGCCCAAGGTTTGGCAGGCGGCGGCAAAGGCCTTTGAGCGGAATGCCGAGCCGTTGTCGGTGAGGAGCCTGCGTACCCGCACGCCCAAGGATCGGAAGTAGCCCACGGTGTTTTGCAGGAACGCTACGGCGCATGGGTGGCGCTCATTGGGGTACAGATCAGTGAACCCCACACGGGCGTGATCATCGATGGCCACGAACAAGTACTCCCATCCAGCCCCGTTGGTGTTGTCGCGCGGATTGCCCGTAATGCGATGACCCATGCGCTCGATGCGCCCGAGCTTCTTGGTGTCAATGTGGACCAAGTCGCCAGGATGCGCGTGTTCGTAACGCACCACCGGTTCGCAAGGCTCCAGATCGCGCAGGCGCGACAGCCCCGCACGCGCCAGCACCCGGCCCACGGTGCTCTTGGACACATCCAGACTTGCTGCAATGCGCGCTTGGGTAAGCCGGCGGCGGCGCAGCTCGACGATCCCCAAGGCGTTGGCCGGTGAAATCGCCCGGGGACTGCGCTTCGGACGCGAGGAGCGGTCCACCAACCCTGCTCGGCCGTGGGCCAAATAGCGGCCAAGCCATTTGCGTGCAGTGGGCACACTGACCCCGTGGGCCGCGGCGGCTGTACTCAGGCGCATGCCGCGCTCGGTTATCTCTTGAACCATCTCGATTCGACGGGCAAACGTCAGTCGGGCATTCTTATGCACGTTCATTCGGCTGGACTCCTTGAGTGATCTGGGGGTTTGGCAATTCCCAGTTTCTCAAATCCAGCCTTTGCCAGAAGCAGGAATACGGTCGGCCTGCGGTCGAGGCTCGGCGTTGCATTTTTCCATTGCGCCACAGTGCAGGTCGTCACCTGCTCGGTAGCGCCGGTCAGGTCGGTTGCCAGCGACAGCATGGTATCCGCGTCGCAGGTGCGCATCAGTGCGGCGAACAATTGATCATTACGGTATGGCGCCTCGATGAATATTTCGGTCTGGTCCTGGCGCCGCGACCTTTCCTCCAGTTCGCGGATGGCGTGCTCGCGCTCAGGGGAGCGCGCGGGCAGGTAGCCATTGAACGCAAAGCGCTGACCATTGAGCCCGGACGCCATCAACGCCAGGACGATGGAGGAGGGGCCCACCAGCGGGATCACTCGCGCGCCTATCCGCGTGCGCGCTCGCTACCAACGCCGCGCCCGGATCGGCAATCGCCGGACAGCCGGCTTCCGAGAGCAGGCCCAGATCGACTCCTGCCTCCAGTTTGCGCACGAATCGCTGCACGTCTTCGCTTCCGCAATGTTCGTCCAGCACATCAAGCGTCAGTTCCGGCAACGGCAAGTTTCAATGCTTTCAGGAACTGGCGGGCTGACTTCGGACGCTCCACCACAAAGGTAGCGCAAAGCCTGCACCGTCGTTTTCAGGCGCGTTCCAATCCAGTTGCCGGTGCTCCCGGGAACCAGATCAACTGGAATCAGATAGAGTTGCCCCTTTCCCATTATTTACATTAATAATATTAATTAAAACATTGTTATGGAACAAATAATGTTTCTTTCCTGAGCATGCTTGAAAGGGCAATGAGGGGCAGGCCGATGAGCGCGGTCGGGTCAACGGATTCGATGCTTTCGACCAGTGAGATGCCCAACCCTTCGGCCTTGGCGCTGCCGGCACAGTCATACGCTGGCTCGCGGTGCAGGTAACGCTCGATTTCCGCGTCGTCAAGGCGGCGGAACTTTACGACGGTGGGCACCAGATGCGTCTGTATACGGCCGCTGCGCGCGTTGAGCAACACCACCGCGGAATGGAAGTTCACGGACCTGTCACTGACATGGCGCAGTTGTTGAACGGCCACCGCATGCGTCATGGGTTTTTCCAGGTGCCCACCATCGCACACCGCCACCTGATCGGAACCGATGATGAGCGCGTTGGGGAATCTGGCACGCACCGCCTGGGCTTTTGCCAGCGCGAGACGACTCGCAATGTCGCTCGGTGGTTCGCCGTCCAGCGGTGTTTCATCCACTTCCGGCGCGGCGGTTTTGAAGGACAGGCCGAGCCTCGCAAGCAAGTCCTTGCGGTAGCGCGAGGTGGAGGCGAGAATCAACTGCAGCCCACTGTTTGTTGGAGACATTTTGTTTTGACAGGGTAATTCAAAACTAATATTATGCGCGGCTTATGTTTGAGCGGGCTGTTGTCGATAGCATCAAGTTTGCGCGTGAGTCCGGTGAATTGCGCGCAACAGTGGCGGTTGCGGCACTAGTGCGTGTGCAGGATGCGTTGTTCGATCAGTCCGGCGCATATCGCGTATGAGCTGGCAGGTAAGGTCGATCGGGAGGGCAAGCCCTCGTTGCGGCTTGCGCTCGTCGGCGAACTGGTGCTTCGGTGCCAGCGTTGTCTGGGGCCGGTTCGGTTCCGATTGGATGCGGTGCGCCACTTCGTGCTGGTTCCTGCGGGCCACGCACTGAGCGATCCCGCCGATGAGTCGGAGGACACGGAACAACTGCACGCCGACCCGCAATTCGATGTCATTGCTCTGGTCGAAGACGAAGTCATTCTAGGGACCTGCCGATGGTGACGGACCACGAGGAGGGCGCCTGCGCGGTACCGTCGCCGAAACGGAAGCAGGTAAGCGGGAATCGCCGTTCAACGCGTTGGCGGCCCTCAAGCGGCAATAAAAAGTTTCTATTGAAGGAGTCATCTCATGGCAGTCCAACAGAACAAGAAGTCGCCGTCGAAACGCGGCATGCATCGCTCCCACGATTTTCTGACCAATCCGCCGCTCGCCGTCGAGCCCACCACCGGCGAAGTGCATCTGCGTCATCACATCAGCCCCAACGGCTACTACCGCGGCAAGAAAGTCGTCAAGACCAAGGGCGACTGAGCCGACGCCGGCTTTTTGGCTGCGAAGCTGCGCAGCTGAAACGAATGAGCCGAACGCCTGCCTCGACCCGCTCCAGCGGGTGCGACAATCGGCTGTGGCCGTCATCCGGAATCTCCCGGGTGCGGCACGCTTCCCGAGTCAACGCATAATCCATGGCGATTACGATAGCGCTCGACTGCATGGGTGGCGACCACGGCGCCCACGTCACCGTGCCCGCCGCCCTCGATTTTCATCGATGGCGTCGGGGACGCGCACGTTGTCCTGGTAGGGAATTCCCGAAGCGATCGAAACCGAACTGAAGCGCCGCCGCGCAAAGGCAGGCGGCCGCATTCGCATCGAAGCTGCACCGGAAGTGGTCGAAATGGACGAATCGCCGGCCTCGGCGCTGCGGGGAAAGCGCGCCTCGTCCATGCGGCTGGCGATCGACCTGGTCAAGAGTGAACAGGCGGATGCCTGCGTCAGCGCCGGCAACACCGGAGCGCTGATGGCAATGTCGCGGTTCGTGCTCAAGATGCTGCCCGGCATCGAGCGTCCGGCGATCGCCTCTTTCCTGCCGACCCAGCGCGGCCGCACCTGCATGCTCGATCTCGGCGCCAATGTAGACTGCACCGCCGAACATCTGCTGCAGTTCGGCGTGATGGGATCGTCGCTGGTGAGCGCGGTGGAGCATAGTCGAACGCCCGACGGTGGGACTGCTCAACATCGGTGAAGAGGAGATCAAGGGAAACGAAGTAGTCAAGCAGGCTGCGGAACTGATGCGCGAAAGCAGCCTCAATTTCTACGGCAACATCGAGGGCACGGACATCTACAAGGGCACCACCGACGTGATCGTATGCGACGGCTTCGTCGGCAACGTCGCGCTCAAGACTTCGGAAGGGCTGGCGCAGATGCTGGCGATGTACCTGCGCCAGGAGTTCGGCCGCAATCTGTTCACCAGACTGTCGCGGCGCGATGGCTTTGCCGGTCATCAATGCCTTCCGCCGTCGCGTCGATCCTCGTCGCTACAACGGCGCAAGCCTGCTCGGTCTGAAAGGCATCGTGGTCAAGAGCCACGGCTCGGCGGACAGTTTCGGTTTCCGCTTCGCGATCGAGCGGGCCTACGAGGAAGCGCATAATGACATGCTCCACGGCATAAGCGAGCGCATGGCCTCAATTCATCAAAGGGTGGCGTGATGAATTCCCGGATCATCGGCACCGGCAGCCATCTTCCCGATAAGGTTCTCACCAACGCCGATCTGGAAAAGATCGTCGACACTTCCGACGAATGGATCCGCAGCCGCACCGGCATTCGCAGCCGTCATATCGCGGCGGAAGGCGAACTGACCAGCGATCTGGCGCTGCCCGCTGCGCAGAAGGCGCTGCAATCCGCGGGTGTCGCGGCGGACGACATCGACATGATCATCGTCGCCACCACCACGCCGGACATGATTTTCCCGAGCACCGCGTGCATCCTGCAAACCAGACTCGGTATTGCCGGCTGTCCGGCGTTCGACCTGCAGGCGGTGTGCAGCGGCTTCGTCTATGCGCTGAGCACGGCGGATCTTTTCATCCGCGACGGCCAGGCAAAGAAAGTGCTGGTGGTCGGCGCTGAAGTCTATTCCCGGATTCTCGACTGGAACGACCGCGGCACCTGCGTGCTGTTCGGCGACGGAGCGGGTGCGGTCGTGCTCGCGGCGAGCGACACACCCGGGATTCTGGCCACGCGGCTGCACGCCGATGGCAGCTACAAGGACAAGCTGTCGGTGCCGGGTAGCGTATGCGGCGGCAAGGTGTGGGGCAGGCCGTTCGTCCACATGGACGGGGCCTCGGTTTTCAGGTTCGCCGTGCGGGTATTCGAGGAGGTCGCATACGAAGTTCTGGATCAGGCCGGGCTGAAGGTATCGGACCTGGACTGGTTCGTTCCGCACCAGGCCAATATCCGCATCATGGAAGCGACCGCCAGGAAGCTTGGCCTGCCGGTCGAGAAAGTCATCTCCACCGTGGATCATCACGGCAATACTTCGGCGGCCTCGATCCCGCTGGCACTCGACGAAGCGGTGCGCGACGGGCGAATCCGTCCCGGCCAGACGCTGCTGCTGGAGGGCGTGGGCGGAGGCTTTACCTGGGGCGCGGTGTTGCTGCGCTGGTGATCGCGACGACATGACACTTGCATTCGTCTTTCCCGGGCAGGGCTCGCAATCGGTCGGCATGATGCAGTCCTTCGCGGACCTTCCGGGTGTTCGCGAAACCTTTTCGCAGGCATCCGAACTGCTGGAGCAGGATTTGTGGAAGCTCGCTGCCGAGGGACCTGCGGAAGAACTCAATCTCACCGCCAATACCCAGCCGGTGATGCTGGTGGCGGGCATGGCGCTGTATCGTGCCTGGCAGGCGCGCGCAGGGCTGGCGCCGGCGATCATGGCCGGGACACAGCCTCGGCGAATACACCGCCCTGGTGGCAAGCGGCGCGCTGGAATTTGCCGATGCGGTGCCGCTGGTGCGGTTTCGCGCCCGCGCGATGCAGGAAGCGGTGCCGGCGGCGTGGGCGCGATAGCGGCGATACTCGGTCTGGATGACGACGAGGTGCGCGCGGCTTGTGCGGAGGCCAGTGGCGCAAACGAAGTGGCGGAAGCCGCCAACTTCAATTCGCCAGTCGCAAGTGGTCATCGCCGGCAACAAGGCCGCTGTGGAACGTGGCATGGAAATCGCGAAAGCCAGGGGTGCCAAGCGCGCGGTGCTACTGCCGATGAGCGTGCCGTCGCATTGCAGTCTCATGCAGCCAGCGGCCGAGCGCATGCGCGAACGAACTGGGCTCCGCGGTCGTTCAGGCGCGGCGCAGTTCCGGTGCTGCACAATGCCGATGTCAAGTGCGCCGAATCGGCTGACGACGATCAAGGACGCGCTGGTGCGCCAGATGATTCAGCCGGTGCGCTGGGTGGAGACGGTGCGCCAAATGGTGTCGGATAGGGGTTACCCATATCGTCGAATGCGGACCCGGCAAGGTGCTGGCCGGACTGAACAAGCGCATCGCGCCGAAAACCCAGATGCTTTCATTCGGCGACGGCGTGGCATTCGGTCAGGCTTTATCCGCACTGAAATAGGCCTGAAACAGACCTACTGGGGAGGAGTTCATGCTCGCAGGAAAAGTCGCGCTGGTGACCGGCGCCAGCCGAGGAATCGGGCAGGCAACCGCGGTTGCACTCGGCAAGGCCGGTGCGACGGTGGTGGGTACCGCCACCAGCGACACGGGCGCCGCGGCAATCTCAGCCTATCTGACCGGCGAAGGCATAAAGGGCGCCGGGCTCAGGCTCAATGTTAACGACCCCCAAGCCATGGACCAGGTGCTCGGCAACATCGAGTCGCAGTTTGGTTCGGTCGCAATCCTGGTGAACAATGCCGGAATCACCCGCGACAACCTGCTGCTGCGAATGAAAGACAGTGAATGGGACGAAATCATGGACACC
Organism: uncultured beta proteobacterium; assembly: GCA_963695915.1. Classification (GTDB taxonomy): domain Bacteria; phylum Pseudomonadota; class Gammaproteobacteria; order Burkholderiales; family JACQAP01; genus JACQAP01. The sequence goes on along the minus strand of CAVOIO010000013.1, from coordinate 60,993 downwards.
AACCTCAAATCGGTGTACCGGCTGAGCAAGCTGGTAATCCGTCCCATGATGAAAGCGCGATTCGGGCGCATCATCAACATTACCTCGGTGGTGGGTTCGATGGGCAACCCGGGGCAGGTGAATTACGCAGCAGCCAAGGCCGGAATCGTCGGATTCAGCAAATCGCTTGCTCGTGAAGTCGGGAGCCGCAACATCACTGTAAACTGCGTGGCGCCCGGTTTCATTGACACCGACATGACGCGCGGATTGCCGGAGGATGCCAAGACTGCGCTGCTGGCGCACGTGCCGCTGGCCCGATTCGGGCAGCCGCGGGAAGTGGCGGCGGCGGTCGTGTTTCTCGCCTCCGAGGGCGCCGCCTATGTCACCGGAAGTACCCTGCATGTCAACGGTGGCATGTACATGGATTGACTCCGGAAGGCTTGCAATTTTGGTAGACTAACGCGCGTGTTTTTCACCGTTGCGGGCGCCCTCCGGGGCGGGCGGCAGACAGACACGTAACTGCATCTTCAAGTCAATGGGAAGGGACATTAATGGAATCCGTAGAACAGCGCGTGAAAAAAATCGTTGCCGAGCAACTGGGCGTGAACGAGGCGGACGTGAAGAATGAATCGACGTTCGTCGACGACCTCGGAGCCGATTCCCTCGACACCGTCGAACTGGTGATGGCGCTTGAAGAAGAGTTCGAGTGCGAGATCCCCGACGAAGAGGCGGAAAAGATCACTTCCGTACAGCAGGCCATTGACTACATCAAGGCGCACCTCAACTAATCGCGCCTACTCTCGTCTTTTTCTGGAGTCCCGTTGTCTAGGCGCCGAGTCGTAGTCACCGGCCTGGGTGACCGTTTGCCCGGTCGGCAACAGCGTCAAGGAGGCCTGGGGCAACATCCGGGCGGGCAAATCCGGAATCACCCGGATCACCCGTTTTGACGCCAGTCCTTTCGCATCCCAGATCGCCGGCGAGGTAAAGAATTTCGATGTCGGGCAGGTGCTGTCGCCGAAGGAGGCGCGGCGCGTGGACGTTTTCATCCACTACGGCATTGCCGCCGCGATGGAAGCGATCCGTGATGCCGGGCTCGAAGCCAATCCGAAGGACGCCGAGCGCATCGGCCTGAATGTCGGTTCGGGAATCGGCGGACTGCCGATGATCGAGGAAACCCACCGGGCCCTGATCGAAGGCGGCGCGCGCAAGATTTCCCCGTTCTTCATTCCCGGCGCGATCATCAACATGATCTCCGGAAACCTCTCGATCATGTACGGTTTCAAGGGACCGTGCCTGGCGATGGTCACGGCATGCACGACCGCCAATCATTGCCTGGGCGACTCGGCGCGGTTGATCGAGTACGGCGATGCCGACGTCATGGTTGCGGGCGGATCCGAAGCCGCAATCTGTTCGCTGGGTGTAGGCGGATTCTCGGCGGCGCGCGCGCTCAGCACGCGCAACGACGATCCCGCGACGGCGAGCCGCCCCTGGGACAAGGATCGCGACGGCTTCGTGCTGGGCGAGGGCGCCGGAGTGCTGGTGCTGGAGGAACTGGAACACGCCAGGGCGCGCGGCACCAGAATCTACTGCGAGCTTGCCGGTTATGGGGTGAGCGCGGATGCGCACCACATCACCGCACCCTGCGAAGACGGCGAAGGCGCCGCGCGCGGCATGCAGCAACGCAATGCGCAATGCCGGCATCAATCCGGACCAGGTGGATTACGTAAATGCCCACGGCACCTCGACGCCGCTGGGCGACCTCGCCGAGACCGTTGCGTTGAAGCGCTGCTTCGGCGAGTCACGCCAAACGTCTCGCGGTCAGTTCGACCAAGTCGGCGACCGGACACCTGCTCGGCGCCGCCGGCGGAATAGAGGCGATTTTCTCGGTGATGGCGATTCGGGACCAGGTCGCTCCGCCGACCATCAACCTGTTCGATCAAGATCCCACAGTGCGACCTCGACTATGTGCCGAACACCGCACGATCGATGAAAATCAAAGTTGTCATGTCGAATTCATTCGGATTCGGCGGAACCAACGGCACGCTGATTTTCCGCGCGATCTGAGCGCTGGCCGAAGCATAACCCCGACGGCGTCGGCCGCTTGACCTTGCGGCAGCCGCAGACTTCCTGGAGATGGCGAATATGCCGTTGAGGTGACCACCCCCAGCATGGCAAAGCGCAAGAACCTTTTTCTGCCCCAACCCAAATGGACGCTCATGCGCCTTTTGCGGACGCTGTTTCTCTTCGGCATTTTCGCGGCGATTGGGGCTGCCTTCTGGCTCGGTTATTTCGCGTTGAAGCCGGTTGAAGTGGCGCCGCAGGCACGTCAATTCATTGTGGAACAGGGCAGCAGCCTGCGCAGCGTGGCGGAGCAGTTTGAAAATGCGGGCCTGATTTCCGACCGCTGGAGCTTTCTGGTGCTCGCGCGCCTGCTCGGAAACGCCGGCGACATCAAGGCTGGCAGCTACGAAGTCGGCACCAGAGTCACGCCGCATCGCCTGCTCGACAAGATCGTCAGTGGTGATTTCGCCCAGTCGGAACTTCGCTTCATCGAGGGCTGGACCTTCCGGCAGATCCGCAATGTGCTCGATCAGCATCCGGCCGTGAAACACGACAGCGCGGAGCTTGCCGATGCGCAAGTTCTGGAACGCCTCGGACTCGAGGAAAAATCCCCCGAGGGCCTGTTTTTCCCCGACACCTATTACTTTGCCGCCGGTACCAGCGACCTGACGATCCTCAGGCAGGCTTACCTGAGGATGCGGACGAAGCTCGACACGCTTTGGGAACAACGAGCCAAAGGCCTGCCGGTTGCCAGTGCATACGAAGCGCTTATCCTGGCGTCGATTGTGGAGAAGGAAACCGGCCGCGGCGACGAACGCGAAATGGTCGCCGCCGTATTTGTCAATCGATTGAAACGCGGCATGCGTCTTCAGACCGATCCTTCGGTAATCTATGGGCTGGGCGCATCGTTCGACGGCAACCTGCGTCGCCGCGATCTCGAGACCGACCAGAGGTACAACACGTATACCCGTTACGGGCTTCCGCCGACGCCGATCGCGATGCCCGGCGAAGCTTCCATCGAGGCGACGTTGAACCCGGCCAATAGCCCTGTGCTCTACTTTGTTGCCCGTGGCGACGGCAGCCATGAGTTCTCCTCGACGCTGGTAGAGCACAACCGCGCCGTGAACAAGTACCAGCGACTCGCGGTGAAGCGCGGCAAGTTCATCACTTTCGAGGGCATCGACGGGGCAGGGAAGAGCACGCATCGTCGCCTGGGCCACCGATTTCCTGCGCGGGCGCGGCGTAGGCCTGATTGTGACCCGCGAACCTGGCGGAACCATTCTCGGTGAGCAACTGCGTCAGATATTGCTGGCTGGTGAACAGCTCATTCATCCCGAAACCGAGACGCTGATGATGTTTACGGCCAGGCGTCAACACCTGGAAGACGTGATCCGTCCGGCGCTGCAGCGCGGTGACTGGGTACTGTGCGACCGCTTTACCGATGCCAGCTTTGCCTATCAGGGCGGCGGACGCGGGGTTGCGAAAGCATAAGCTTGAAGCACTTGAACGCTGGGTCCATCCCGGACCTGCAGCCGGATCTGACGCTGCTTTTCGATGTCAGCGCCGAACTAGGGCAGGATCGGGTCGCGCGCATCAAGTCGCCGGATCGCTTCGAGCGTGAAGACGTGGAATTTTTCAGCAGGGTGCGCAATGCCTACCTCGAACGCTTGCAGCGGTGGCCTAAGCGGATAATCAGGATCGATGCCAGCAAGCTCATTGCCGACATCCAGCGCGAAATCGAGCAACGACTCCTGGCCATATGGAAAAAATAGACTTTCCCTGGGTCAAGTCCGCGCTTGAAAGATTGCCGCCAACGGTTTCGGCGATGCCACATGCGCTTCTGCTCACCGGTCAAGCGGGGCTGGGGAAGAGAACGACGGCGCTGTTTCTGGCCAAGGCCCTGCTCTGCGAGACGGAGCGTGCAGGTGCTGGGGGCCTGCGGAAAATGTCCGTCCTGCCATCTGTACGTTGCCGGCAATCATTCCGATCTGCGCACTCATTGAAATCGGACAGGAGGATGTACAGGCCAGCGAGTCATCGGAAGAAGAACCGGCAACGCCGGCGAAGAAACCGAGCCGCCAGATTCCGGTGGACGCGATCCGTGCCCTTGTCAGATTTCGTCGCCATTACCGCGCATCGAGGACGTGCCAAGGTGATCGTGATCGCACCTGCCGAATCGATGCATCCGAGCGCCGCCAACGCGTTGCTCAAGATGCTCGAGGAACCGCCAGGCCGTGCGACTTATTTCATTCTGGTAAGTCATCGGCCCGACCGGGTTCTGCCAACCATACGCAGCCGCTGTTTCCAGGTGCCGTTTGGCGTACCGTCAACTGGATGTCGCGCTGGACTGGCTGGAGGGGCAGGGGATAGAACATCCCAGGCTGGCGTTGGCACAGTGGAGGCTATGCTCCACTGGCAGCACTGGAGAAGGGCGCGGACGAGGAGTTCTGGAACCAGCGCAAGACGCTGCTCGACGAACTGACCCGTCCTGAATTTGATCCTTTTGACGGCTGCGGATCGAGCCGAACCAATCGACGGGCCGGTGGTAGGCCAGGCTGCTGTCACAGTGGGCTTACGATCTGGTCTCGCTCAAATCTGGAGGAACGGTTCGCTACCATCCCGATTACGCCGCCGCGCTCGAGCCGCTGGCGAGAAAGCTGCCGGCGCCAGGACTCTTGGTCTGGTACGACTCGGTACTACAATACCAGCGTGCGGCCCAGCATCCGTTGAACAAGCGGCTGGCCTGGAGAGTCTGCTGTCGCGCTACCCGGCCGCTTGAGTATCGGAGGCACAAATCGCCTTGGATAAAGATCGTCCCCATAACGCCCGTCCCGGCGCGCTCTCGCTGAACATTCGCGAGAAGTCGATCCTGTACGCGGCTTATATGTCGTTCCTGAAGGGCGGCGGCATTTTCATTCCCACCACAAAGCAGTACCGGCTGGGTGATGAAATCTTCATGCTGATTGCGCTGATGGGTGAAACCAACAAGATTCCGGTGGCAGGCAAGGTGGTCTGGATTACCCCGGCCGGATCCCAGGGCAGCAAGGCGCAGGGTATTGGCGTGCAGTTCAGCGACGATGAAGGCGGTGTCGCGGCCCGCATCAAGATCGAGGAGCTTTTGGACGGGCAATTGAAGATCAACCGCCCGACTCATACGATGTGAGAAAGAAGATGAACTAACTTGTTCATCCTATTAATAAAAAGTCAGATTTGTTCGTAGATTCTCATTGCCACATCAATTTTCCCGAGCTCGCGGCTAACCTCGAAGGTGTGATCGCGGCGATGCGATCGAACGCCGTTACCCACGCACTGTGCGTTTCGGTCAACCTCGAAACGCTTTCCCAGATTCTGTCGATCGCCGAGCGATTTCCGAACGTGTTTGCCTCAGTCGGGGTACATCCAGACAATCAGGGCGGCGAGGAACCCGACGTCGGCCGCTTGCTCACGCTGGCCAGACATCCACGGGTCGTCGCGATCGGCGAAACGGGACTCGACTATTACCGGCTGGAAGGTGATCTGGAATGGCAGCGGGATCGTTTCCGCCGTCATATCCGGGCAGCCCGCGAGTCCGGAAAGCCGCTCATCATCCATACGCGGGAAGCGGCTGCAGATACGCTTAGAATCATGAAGGAAGAGAACGCTGCCGAATGCGGTGGCGTTATGCACTGTTTCACGGAGACCCAGGCGGTTGCGAACGCGGCCATGGAGATGAACTTTCTCATATCCTTTTCCGGCATCGTAACGTTCAAGAACGCTCTCGCGCTCAAGGCGGTGGCGCACGAGGTGCCGTTGGAACACATGCTGATAGAGACCGATTCGCCTTATCTGGCTCCCGGTTCCTTATCGCGGAAGAACCAACCAACCCGCATATGTACGCTTTGTCGCCGAGGAAGTCGCGCGTCTGAAGGGAGTTTCGGTCGAAACCGTGGCCACGGCAACGACTGCCAATTTCTTCGAGTTGTTCAAGAACGCGGCTTGAATTTGCGTTTCCACCGCAAGACCGTGGCTGCGTAGTTGCCGGAAAACCGGCCGCGGCAGATTGGAGACCGGTCGGACACACTTCAACGAGGGTTTCCGTTTCATCCGCAACTTCCCGAGGAATCCTAAGTACTACGCATAATGTATATTATGTTAAATATAACGTGTCTTGTCCGAGCAAGACTGTTGTTCAGTGTTCTGGGGCCCGTTTCCCCTCCCCGTACGCGTCCCACGAGACTTGGATCCGCGCGACTAGGACGCCCTCATGAAACCGGAACAGAAACGTCCGCTTCGAATCAACGGGCGATCGGAACCTGCCATTGAGGCGATAGGGCGCGGCTGGCGCCGACCGGTCGTCGCGGGGACTCCAGATTGACTTACGTGTGTGCCTGACGGTCCCGACATCGATCCTGGTGGCGCCGGTAGGGGCCTCCAGCCGGGTCAAGAATTCCGCGCCTGGCGCAGTCGTTCGAAACAGCACACGGCCGCTGCTGCCGCGACATTGAGTGATTCCACCTTGCGCACCATCGGAATGTGAACAAACTGGGTCGCCATTGCGAGCCCGTCTTCTCCCACTCCCCTGCCCTCGCCGCCGAAAATCATCGCCACGGGCCCGGTCAGATCGATCTCAAAGATCGATTTCTTTGCTCGCGGGCTGGTGGCGATGACGCTGCCCTTGAATCCCGACAACGCAGCGGATAGGTCCACGCGTTCGCGCACCGGCAACACGAATTGTGCACCCATTCCACCGCGCAACGATTTCGGCGACCAGGCATCCGCGCATCCCTTGGCGAGATACGCCGAGGTAGCGCCCGCCGCCGCCGCCGTGCGCAGCAATCCACCCACGTTGCCCGGATCCTGCACACCGTCGAGCACCACGCGAAAATCGTCGGGCGATTTCGTTTCGATCCGCGGGATGTCGACGATCGCGGTCTACGCCCTCCGGAGTTTCAACCTTGGTGATCTCGTCGAACAGTTCGTCCGCGAGCAAATAGACGCGACGCGGCTCGACGGCTTCGATGAGTTCGTGCACTTCCGGACGCCGTGCACCCTGCTCGTTCACCAGCAAGGTTACTGCTTTCACCCCGAACCGCTCGACGTACGCACCGATAAGCCGCGTACCGTCGAGCAGCGTGCGGCCGCTTTTCGCGCGTTCGCGCGCGGACTCGGCCAGCTTGTGCGCCTGTTTGACGTGCGCATTCTGGCGCGAGGAGATGCGTTCCATTTGAAATGATGTCGGTGCGGGGAATGGTGCCCGGAGCCGGAATCGAACCGGCATGAACTGTCGAGATGGTGGGCGAGACCGGATTCGAACCGGCATGGCTTGCGCCGAGGCATTTTAAGTGCCTTGTGTATCCCAATTCCACCACTCGCCCGCGGTACTAATTCCTCGTAGATTTTAGCAGCCAGCTTCTGACGGTATACGTCGAAATGTTCTTCTCCCTGGCGTAAGCCGCCATACTACCGCAGCGCTTGATCCCTGCCCTCACCTCGTCCGCGAGCGGCTCAGAGTGAATGTCCCGAATTGCCCTGGTGCAAAGTGGCGGTGTACGCGGCATTGCTTGGATCTAGTAGAGGCGGGGGTCGGAATCGAAGACGCTAGGGAAACTCGACTTATCAGGCTGGGAATACACCCAGCCGTACCCGCAGCCTGATCAGCCGCCCACCAGTCATTCGCTGGGGGGCTGCAGCGCTTTGATGACCATATTGAGTTCGTTGCCGTCATGGTCAACAAACATGATATTACACGGCAGCGTGACGTCGGCGGTTGGGTCGCGCGTCGATTTTGTCAATAGGTCGAAGGAAGCATCAAGCCGCCCCTGCTTCAATTCGAAAATCGTGCCGTTTGCACAGGATATCGAGCAGCGAATCGGCCGGTGAAAATCACGCAAATTCTCGGCGGCGATGCCGCGCAGGAATTCCTGCAGAGGTCTTACACTGGGGTCGATGAAATAGTCCGTCGCCATGGCTTAGTCAGTCCATCGTGATTCGAACGCCGTCGCCCGCAGCTTCATTGATGCCTGGGATCAGGACGTCACGGATCCACGACGCCGTTATCCTACGTCAGGTGTAGTTGAACGTTTCGTGGCTGCTGTTGCACCGTCTGCGCGGCGACCGGGCTGGGCGGCGCTTCGAATCCGGAGTTGGTCGGCGACTCCGGCAGGCCGGTCGATGGGTTGGCGGCGAAGGTCCCCACCGCGCCGCTGGTGGAGCCGAACGAAGTCCACCTGATCGCCTGCACCGCGCGCGCAAATGTACGAGCTTCTAGCGAATATTGTTCGCTGGCCCCAAGTATTTTGCTATTCTAATTCTCCACCCACCGAACTGAAGGAGACATCAATGCACGGACTAAAAGAAATTGTGAGCGGCGCGATCATGGTCGCGTCAACGTTTGTGTTGACGATCAATGGGTATGCCGCAGACACGAAAGCACCGGCCACCGATAAGAAAATGATTGCGAGCGCGATGTCCGCGGCACCGGCCAAGGTCGCGAAGGGCGCGACTATCGTGGCCATGGAGGCTGATGGCAAAATGCGCACGCTGCGCCGGGGAACGAACGGCTTCACCTGCATGGCGGACAATCCGGCGACTCCCGGTCCCGACCCCATGTGCATGGACAAGAACGCCATGGAATGGGTCCATGCGTGGGTCGCGCACACGCCACCTGCACCTGGCAAGATCGGGTTTATGTATATGCTCTCCGGCGGGACGGACGCCAGTAACACCGACCCGTATGCGACCAAGCCTGATGCCAAAAATCATTGGGTCAAGACCGGACCTCACGTGATGGTCGTCGGCGCCGACGCCAGCTTCTACGATTCTTATCCGAAGAGCGCGGACCCCGATACATCGGTCCCCTACGTGATGTGGGCAGGTTCGCCGTACCAGCACTTGATGGCGCCGGTTAAGTAAGTATCGAGGCGCAAGAAAACCAGCCGGGAAGAATTAGGGTCAGAGTGATGCGGCCCCATTTTTCCTGGATTCCGGCTCGCGGGCCTTCGGCCTGTGGTCCGCAAAAATGGAATTAGGCGCATCGCGCACTACGAAGTGGCAATTTCAATAGCGCGCATCGGTCACGCAGAACCGTGATCAAGATTAACTTTTCTTAGCCCGACGCGACGCCAGCCGGCCATAGAGGGTCGCAGGATGAGCCTAGGCTATTGAAATATTGGAGGCGGGGGTCGGAATCGAACCGGCGTACACGGCTTTGCAGGCCGCTGCATGACCACTCTGCCACCCCGCCGGGCGCGCTTGATGATAGCTGCGCTTGACGAACTCTTGCAGTAATCGTTGAGAGGTTAGCCCGCGGCCCGCCGAAAAACTGCAAAGAGAAAGCGGCTGGTTTCAATTCCGGTGAATTGAAACCAGCCGCTTTCCACATTCAAAACTGGAGCGGGAAACGAGGCTCGAACTCGCGACCCCAACCTTGGCAAGGTTGTGCTCTACCACTGAGCTATTCCCGCAAAAAACAGAGTTGGCATTATAGGGAGCATGGCCATTTTGTCAAGGAAAGGGCCGCGTCTAACCGCTCTTCATCGCCTGCGGCAACGCCATTTTCAGATAGTAAATCATGGACCACAAAGTCAATACCGCCGCGACGTAAATGAGGATGGTTCCGATCGCGTGCATGCTCAACGTCAGCAACTCGTCGTGGTACAAGGAGCATGATGATCGCCGTCATCTGGGACACCGTCTTCACCTTTCCCAGGAACGACACCGCCACGCTCTTGCTCTTGCCGATGCGCGCCATCCATTCCCGCAACGCGGAGATCGCGATCTCGCGGCCGATGATGATCACAGCGATGAAGCCCTCCAGTCGGCCGATCCAGACCAGCATGATCAGCGCGGTCGCAACCATCAGCTTGTCGGCCACCGGGTCGAGGAAGGCGCCGAAAGGCGACACTCTGGTTCAGCGTGCGCGCCAGGTAGCCATCCAGCCAGTCGGTGATTGCGGCGAAAGAAAAAATCGCCATGGCCGCCAGGTTCTTGTTGTGGTCGGCGATCCAGTCGTGCGGCACGTAGTACACCGCGACCAGCATCGGGATCATCAGGATGCGCAGCCAGGTGAGGAGATTCGGGAGGTTGATCGGCATGAGGACGTCAGTGTAGCTGCTGATAGATTTTTTCGGCGAGTTCCGTGCTGATTCCCTCCACCTGCGCGAGTTCCTCCACGCTTGCCGAAGCAACCCCCTTCAGACCGCCGAAGCGAGACAACAGCCGCTGCCTGCGCTTGACGCCGATCCCGCCAATTTCTTCCAGCGTCGAGCGATTCCGCGCCCTGGCGCGGCGGTTGCGGTGACCGGAGATGGCAAAGCGATGCGCCTCGTCCCGGATCTGCTGGATCAGGTGCAACCCCGGGTGGTCCGGCGCCAGCCGCAGCGCTTCGTTGCGATCCGGAAAAATCAGTTGCTCGAGTCCGGCCTTGCGCTCCTCGCCCTTGGCCACGCCGATCATCGGCAGATTGCTCAGTCCGAGTTCGCCGAGCACCTCGAAAGCCGTGCTCACCTGCCCCTTGCCGCCGTCGATCAGGATCAGATCAGGCAGCTTGCCCTCGCCTTCCACGATCTTGCGATAGCGCCGGTCCAGTACCTGGCGCATCGCGCCGTAGTCGTCGCCTGGCTCGACGCCGTTGATGTTGTAGCGCCGGTATTCGCCGGTCTGCATCGTCGAGTTGTCGTACACCACGCACGAGGCCACGGTAGCCTCACCCATGGTGTGGCTAATGTCGAAACACTCGATACGGCGCACGTTGTCGGCGAGTCCCAGCGCCTGCTGTAACGCGGTAAGACGGGTTTCCTGAGTGGCATGGGCCGCCAGCCGTCTGCGCGATGGCCAACTCGGCATTTTTCTCCGCCATGCGCAGCCAGACGCGGCGCTCGCCTGCCGGGTTGGCGTTGATCTGCACCCTGGTCCCGGCTTGCTGGGACAGCAGCTCCTCGAGCGCCGCCGCTTCGATCGGGTGGTTGACGATGATTGACGGAGGCACCTCGCGATCGACGTAGTGCTGCGTCAGGAAGGCTTCAAGCGCGATTTGTTCGTCCTGATCCTGCGCGTTTTGCGGGAAAAAGCTTTTGTCGCCGCGATGAATCCCGCCGCGGACCATTACCAGATTCACGCAGATCAGCCCCCCGCTGGCGGCCAGCGCGACGATATCGGCGTCCACGCCACGACTGCTGGTAACGAACTGGGTTTCCCGCACCTTTGAGAACGAACGGATCTGGTCCCGGTATGCCGCCGCCTGCTCGTAAGCCTGCTCCGCCGCGGCGCGGTGCATGCGCTCTTCCAGGCGGTCGACCGCCTCGTCTTCCCTGCCCTGCAGGAACAGTTCCGCGCTCTTGACGTCCTCGGCGTAGTCGGTTTCGCTGATCGAGGCCCACGCAGGGTCCGGTACAACGCTTGATCTGGTAGAGCAGGCAAGGTCGCGAGCGGTTGGCGAAGACCGTGTCCTCGCAGGTGCGCAACCGGAATACTTTCTGCATCAACTGGATGCTTTCGCGCACTGCACCGGCGTTGGGAAACGGACCGAAATAGCGATGGATCTTGTCCAGGGTGCCACGATGGAAGCCAAGTCGCGGGAACGCGATGGCCGGTCAGGACGATATATGGATAAGATTTATCATCTCTATACAGTATGTTATATCGAGGACCTAAACTTTTTATTAGGTTATTTTCCAGCAACAGCGCCTCGGCCTCCGAGCGTGTCACGGTGGTTTCCAGTCCGCCGATCTGGGTCATCATGAGCCGGATGCGGGGAGCCAAGGTCCCGGTTTTCTGGAAATAGGAAGCCACGCGCTTCTTGAGGTCGCGCGCCTTGCCGACGTAGAGCACCTCCCCTGCCGCGTTGAGCATGCGGTAAACGCCCGGCAGGTGCGGAAGGCTGGTGACGATCTCTCCGGGGTCGAATGCGGGTCCAGCAGTGCGGGTCGGTTCCGGGTCACTTTTCATCGGGACGCTTGCTGCGAGTGTCTGGTCCTGGCTGCCGGGCGCGACGGCGACCCGGAAAACTTACGATCGGCATGCGGCAGCCCTGGAAAAAGAGTCCGATGGCGTCGAAGACTTGCTCGAACATGGGCTCGGTCAGGCGCCTGGTCTGGGTATTGTATCGGCTGCAATGGTAGCTATCGAACAGTGTCAATCCGTAGCTCCAGTCGATACTGCGCGCCATGCGCAAACTTGTAGTTCGACGCCTTCTCGGCGGCGGCCATCAAGACCGCCTTGTGAGCGATGCCGCCCAGCGCCAGTACGGCGGCGGCCTTCGGCAGCACCGCCAGCTCGGCGGCCAAATAGCCGTTGCAGCGTTTCACCTCGTCCACAGCTGGCTTGTTTTCCGGCGGGAGGCATTTCACCGCGTTGGTGATCCTGCAGCCGGTAAGCAGCAACCGTCGTCCACGTGCACCGACTGCGCACGATTGGCGAACCCGAATTTGTGCAGCGTGCGGTAAAGCAACAGCCCGGCATAATCCCCGGTAAACGGCCGGCCCGAGCGATTGGCGCCGTGCATTCCCGGTGCCAGACCGACGATCAGCAACCGTGCCTCGGCGTCGCCGAACGGCGGCACCGGCCTGGCGAAATAGCCGGGAAATTCCTGCCTGACTCCGTCGAGAAAGTTCGCTAGCCGGCTGCAGCGCCGGCAATCAGTGGAGAAAACGTCTGTTTGCCTGGCTTTCATCGTGGCTTTGGCGTCATCGAATCCTTGTGTCATTAAAGCCCTGGCGCAGGGCGTAGAATGTGGCACGTAATTGAGTCCACCGAACAGCATCATGGCAAAAATTCTCGCGACCGAAATCCGCGCCGGCAACCTGATCGAAATGGACAAGCGTGTCTGGCGGGTGCTCAAGAGTTACCACGTCCACGTCGGCGGCCGCGGCGGCGCGTTCATGCAGGTGGAAATGAAAGACGTCGCGTCCGGCACCAAGAAAAACGAGCGTATCCGCACTGACGAAAAAATCGAAAGTGCTGAGGTCGAGCCGCGCACCATGCAGTTTCTGTATCAGGACGGCGACAGCTACATTTTCATGGACAAGCAGTCCTACGACCAGTTGACATTGCCTGCGGATTTCCTCGAAGGCCAGTCCGGCTACCTGCTGCCGAATACCAACGTAATGATTAATTTGTACAACGATCGTCCCATCGCCGTGCAACTGCCGAGTTCCGTGGTGCTGCAGGTGACCGAGACGGAGCCGGGCCTGAAAAACGCCACCGCCACTGGCTCGTTCAAGCCCGCGAAAGTCGAGACCGGTATCACAGTCATGGTCCCGCAGTTCGTCAGTCAGGGCGAAAAAATCAAGGTCAACACCGACTCGGGCAATTACATCGAACGGGCCTGACCGAGAACGGTCATTTTCCCTCTTCGTGGCGGTGCTCTTCGCCGTGTAGAACGATTTTCACTCGCGCGCGGTAACCGGAGTTGATGCCGCCCGCCAGTTCCGGTTGCAGGGTCACATGCACGATGCGGAAGCGAACCTGCAGCATGCGCCTTGCCGATTCCAGCAGCGCCGGCCAATTCCCAAGGTCCTCCAGATCGACGTGGGCGGACAGGGCCACCTGCCCGGAAGAAATGTTCCAGACGTGCAGATCGTGTACCGCACGCACGCCGTCGATCTGGCCCAGCGCTTTCCCCACTTCTTCCAGCCTTACACCGGCCGGCACGCCTTCCATCAGCACGTGCAGTGCATCGCGGGAAAGCCGCACCGTGGACGCCAGGATGAGCAGCGCAATCACCATCGACAGCAGCGCGTCGATCGGCCGCCAGCCGGTGAAATAAATCACTGCGCCAGCGGTGATGGCTGCGACCGACCCGATGACATCGCCGACAACGTGGACAAGCGCGGCCCGCGTGTTCAGATTGCGTTCGCCACGACCGATCAGGAACGCCACGCCGAGATTCACCAGCAGGCCGCAAAACGCAACCACCATTACGCCTAGCCCGGCGACCGGCTCGGGTTCGAGCAGGCGCGCCACCGCTTCGACGACGATCAACACCACGATCAGCAGCATCGCCAGGCCATTGACGAAGGCGGCGACTACTTCGGCGCGGGCAAATCCGTAAGAATGCCGGTCGCCGGCCGGTCGGGCAGCGATCCAGGCCGCGAATGCTGCGAGACCCAGCGCCATGGAATCCGAGAACATGTGGCCGGCGTCGCTCATCAGCGCCAGTGATCCGAAAATCATGCCACCCGCGAGTTCCACCAGCGCATAGCCCAGCGTGATCGAAAGTGCAATCAACAGCGTGCGGCCGGCGCCGCGACCGTGGTGGTGGCGGCGTGCGTGGCTAGCCACGTTCTCCTACCTGCGGCGTTCCTGCCAGCGGCAACTCTCCGCTGCTGAACCCGACGCCGGCAATTGCGTGAACCGCCCGCACGTACGGTTCGGTCTCCTTCAAAGCAATGAGCGTGGGGGCCTGCGCCCGGCCATGCAGCCGCGCCAGCCGCGCCAGCGACATCGGCGAGGCCTTGCGGCCCAGTCCCGCCAGCAGCTCATCGGCAGCGAGCGGGTTGTTGCACACCAGCACCATGTCGCAACCGGCATCGAGCGCGGCCTGCGCGCGCTCGACCACGGTGCCTGCCACTCGCGCGCCCTCCATGCACAGGTCGTCGCTGAAAATCACACCCTGGAAACGCATCTGGCCGCGCAACACCTGCGACAGCCAGACGCTCGAGAAGCCGGCCGGCTTGCTGTCCACTTTCGGGAAGATCACGTGTGCCGGCATTACCGCTGACAGGCCATGGCGGATCAGGTGCTGGAAAGGTATCAGATCGGCCTGTTCGATTTCGGTATAACTGCGGTTGTCTACCGGCACGTCGGTATGCGAATCCGCGGCGACGAAGCCATGACCCGGAAAATGTTTGCCCACCGCCGCCATGCCGCCTTGCCGCAATCCATCTACCAGCGCCACGGCCAGTTCGCAAACCGCCTGCGGTTCGCAGTGAAATGCCCGGTTGCCGATCACCGCGCTGCTGCCAAAATCCAGGTCCAGAACCGGCGCGAAACTCAGGTCCACCCCGCAGGCGCGCAGCTCCGCCGCCAACACGTATCCGGCGGCATGAGCCAGATGGCGCGCCCGCTGCGGATGCTGGTCCCATACTTCGCCCAGCGCGCGCATCGGCGGTAGCAGCGTGAAACCCTCGCGGAAGCGCTGCACCCTGCCGCCTTCGTGATCCACCGCGATCAGCAGCGGCGGGTCGCGCAACGCGTGGATTTCGGCGGTCAACTCGGCGATCTGGCGCGGCGTTTCGTAGTTGCGCGAAAACAGGATGACGCCGCCGGTCGAAGGGTGCAGCAGCCGCTGGCGGTCCTCGCGCGTCAGCGCCTTGCCCTCGAGGTCGAGCATGACCAGGCCCAGCGATGTCGGCACGGCGCTCATGGCCTCAGCCCTCCACCACCACCATCGCGCATGCCAGCTCCCTTTCGTGTGACAGAGTCAAATGGCAGCGCACCACGCCGCGTCCGGTCGAGATACGCCGGCAATGCGCCGTGAAAGCGGAACTCGGGCTTTCCGATCGAGTCGGATTCCACGCTGATGGCGTGCAGCGTCACCGGGAAGCGCAGCCCGGTTCCCAGCGCCTTCGACAACGCTTCCTTCGCCGCGAAGCGATTGGCGAGGAACCAGGTCGGGCGGCTGCTGATCCTGTACGCGGCGCGTTCGGATGGCGCCAGGATGCGCTCGGCAAAACGGCTGCCGTAGCTCGACCAGCATGCGTTCGATACGGTTCGCATCCGCCAGATCCACGCCGATGCCGATAATCATGCGGCGCGCCCTCCGGAAACCGCGTCGAGATAGAGCTTGACGGTCCGCTTGATTCCGAATTCGAGCGCATCCGCGATCAGGGCGTGGCCGATCGAAACCTCCAGAACGCCCGGAACCGTGCGCAGGAACAGCGGCAGATTGTCGCGGTTCAGGTCATGACCCGCGTTCACGCCCAGACCCTCGCGCTGCGCGGCCTTGGCCGCTGCGACGTAACGCGCCAAAACCGGCGCCTGTCGGTCTTGCCAAACGCGCGCGCGTAGGGTTCCGTATACAGTTCGACGCGATCGGCGCCAGTCGCGCGTGCCGCCGCCATCGTCCGGTCCACCGCGATCCATGAACAGGCTGACGCGCACGCCCAGCGACTTCAATTCGGCGATCACCGGTTGCAAACGCGACGCCATCACGCTCGAGGTCCCAGCCGTGGTCCGAAGTCGATGCATCCGGATCGTCGGGAACCAGCGTGCATTGGTCGGGCCGGACGTCGCGCACCAGTTCCAGCATCGGTTGGAACGGGTTACCTTCGATATTGAACTCCACGCCGCGCGCGCGCACCAGCTTGTGTAATGAATGACACATCGTCGGGGCGGATATGGCGGGCGTCCGGACGCGGGTGAACGGTGATACCGTGCGCCCCGGCGTCAATGGCGAGTTCGGCCGCGCGCACGACATTGGGAATGTCGAGAGGGCGCGAATTGCGCAACAGCGCGACTTTGTTGACATTCACGCTGAGCCTGGTCATATCTGTTGGAGTTCACGCAACAGTTGCCGTGTGTGCAATTCCTGATTGTCGAGGTAGTGGTTCATCAGAAAGCGCATCAAAACCTTGCTCTGCGCAAGCGTGCCAGGATCGGTGAAATTGTCGCACGCCAGGTCGAGCAGAGTCCTGCCCGTCACTTCCAACTGTGCCTCGGCGCGCCCGTTCAAAGCCACCGGGCCGCGCTCGATCACGTAGGTGTAGCGCTGCTGAGGATCGACGGGCTTGCCGGTGTCGGCTTCACGGTCGAGGGTCAGTGCATAGCCCAGTTCCTTTAGCAGGTTTTTCTCGAAGCGGCGCAAGCGTCGCCGCCGGCTCGAGCCGTTGTGCAAGCGCGACTATCGCCTCGTGGTAGAAGGTGAATAGCGCGTCGTGGGGATCGTCGCGGGCCAGGAACTTGAGCAGCAGTTCGTTCAGATAGAAACCGCACATCAGCCCCACGCCCTGCAGCTGCGGAATGCCGCCCTGCCATTCGGCTTTATGCAGCGTGCGCAACTCCGATTTTCCGGCCCAGGACAGCAACAGTGGTTGGAACGCCATCAGCAGGCCGCGCAATGCCGATCTCGGACGTCGGGCGCCACGGGCCACCAGACCGACGCGTCCGGCATTGCGGGTGAACACCTCCGCGACCAGGCTGGTTTCCCGGAACGGATAGGTGTGCAGCACAAAGGCCGGCTGCGCGTCCTGCCTCTGCCTTTCGCCGGTCGCAATCGCCACGAATTTACGCGTATCCCAGGTTCTTCAGCGCCTTGAGGCTCCCGGCCCAGCCGGTATTCACCTTGACCCAGACTTCGAGAAAGACTTTGCCGCCGAACAATTTCTCCATGTCCAGGCGCGCCTGGGTGGCGATGTCCTTGAGCTTTGCGCCGCCCTTGCCGATGATCATCGCCTTGTGGTTCGGCTTGTCAACCACGATGGCCGCGTGGATGCGGCGCAGTCCCGCCTCAGTCTCGAACTTTTCCACAATCACGGTTGCCGCGTACGGCAGTTCCTCGCCGAGCAGCCTGAACAGTTTTTCGCGCAGCAATTCGGCGGCGAGAAAGCGTTCCGGACGGTCGGTGACCTCGTCTTCGCCGTACATCACCGGACCTTCCGGCAGGTAAGGCTTGACCGCAACCAGCAGCCTGTCGACCTGGGTGCCCTTGGCCGCGCTGACCGGCACCACCTGCGCAAAATCGAATTCCGAGCTCACCCGGGCGATGAAGGGGAGCAAGCGTCTCTTGTCCTTGGCGCGATCGATCTTGTTGATAACCAGCACGACCGGAATCCGCTTCGGCAGCAGCGCCAGAACCTTGCGGTCGTCCGCAGCGAATGTCCCCGCCTCGACCACGAACAACACCACATCCACGCCCTCCAGGCTGTCGGTCACGACCCGGTTCATCAGCTTGTTGAGCGCGCCGCCGTGGACGGTCTGGAAACCCGGCGTATCGACAAGAACCAGTTGCGCGTCGGGTTCGCTGACGATGCCGGTGATGCGGTGGCGCGTGGTCTGAGGACGCCGCGACGTGATGCTGACCTTCATGCCCACCAGCCGATTGAGCAGCGTGGACTTGCCGACATTCGGGCGTCCGACGATGGCGACGCAGCCGTGCGGTGAACGGATGCGTTCATTTGCTCTCCGCGGCAAGCTCGTAAACGCACCTGGCCGCCTCCTGTTCCGCGGCACGCCGGCTCGCGCCTTCACCGTAGGCATGAATACCCAGTTCCGGAACCGCGCACTCCACGCGGAAATGCTGCTCGTGCGCCTCCCCGGAAATCGTGACGATCGCGTATTGCGGCAGCGCCAGGCGCTTGGCCTGCAGGTATTCCTGCAGCCGCGTCTTGGGGTCCTTGCCGAGCGCCGCGGGATCGGTAGCCGCCAGCAGCGGCTGGAACAGCCGCCCCAGGACCTGCTCGGCGGACTCGAAACCGCCGTCGAGGAGAATGGCGCCGATCAGTGCTTCGAACGCATCGGCGAGTATCGAGGGACGGCGAAAGCCGCCGCTCTTCAGTTCCCCTTCCCCGAGGCGCAAATGCTCGCCCAGCGACAGCGAGGCGGCAATCTCCGCCAGTGATTGCTGGTTGACAAGGCTGGCGCGCAGTCTCGAGAGATCGCCCTCGGGTAGCTTCGCGAATTGTTCGAACAGCAGTCGCGCGACGACGAAATTCAACAGTCCGTCGCCCAGAAACTCGAGACGTTCATTGTGCGGTGATCCGTAGCTGCGGTGGGTCAGTGCCTGCCGGAGCAAGGACGCATCGCGGAACCGGTAACCCAGTCGGCGTTCGATCGCCTCGTCAGGCATGGCGTGACGGGCTGCGCGACAGCGTCACTTGCCGCTGCTCGGCTCGAAATCGATGCAGGCGCTGAGATTGCCGAACAGCTTGACCTTGGTCTGGTAGCTGGCACTCAGAACCACCGAATCCCCATCGCGAACGACGTCGATGTCCTGTGCCGTGATCGCCTTGATGTCGTCGATCTGGGCGCGCTTGCTGAACATCAGTCTGAATTTCGCGCGGAGACCTGCCGCGGGCCTCCGGCGAACGCGCAATTTCCCGCAGGTGCTGAACCACCGTTGCGTACTCGATGTATGCCGGTACCAGCTTGAGCGCGATGATCGCGCCCATAATGATGAGTCCGGCGATGAAGATCATGCCGATGAAAGTCACGCCTCGTTGATGCTTCATGTGTGCTCCCGCTAGTTGATCCGGTTGCCGATACGCTTCAGTTCGCCGAAGTTCCACCACACCAGAAAGGCCTTGCCGACGATGTTCTCTTCCGGCACGAAACCCCAGTAGCGGCTGTCCGAACTCGAGTCGCGATTGTCTCCCATCATGAAGTAATGCCCGGGCGGCACCACGCAACTGAATTCATGTTCATTGTAATCGCAGTTTTCACGCTGCGGGAACTGCTTCACACCCGCCAGTTGCAGCGGCGGCGCTTCGGGATTGACGATGATCGAGTGACGGTGCTCTCCCAAGCGTTTCCAGGAAACGCATGGCATTGACGAAGCTCAGGCCGCTGTCGACGTACTGGAAGTCGTCCGCCGTGTCCACCGGTACCAGTGCCCCGTTGATGCTGAGTCGCTTGTTGCGGTATTCCACGTGATCGCCGGGCAGTCCGACCACCCGCTTGATGTAGTCGAGCGTCGGGTTCTCCGGATAGCGGAACACCATCACTTCGCCGCGCTGCCGGCTGATTGATGTCGATGATCTTCTTGTTGATGACCGGCAGGCGGATGCCGTAGGTGAACTTGTTCACCAGAATGAAATCGCCGACCAGCAAGGTCGGGATCATCGAGCCCGAAGGAATCTTGAACGGCTCGACCAGAAACGAGCGCAGCAGGAACACCATCAGGATGACCGGAAAGAAGCTCTTGGGGTACTCGACCCACCAGGGTTCGCGCGGCTTCCTGGCCGCGGCGTTTGCGCAGGACCAGAAGGTCCAGCAGCCAGACCGCGCCGGTCACCACCAGCAGGACCAGCATGAGCAGTGCGAAATTCATCGTTGTTCACCTTGTTATCCGGACCACGTGCCGGTCATTTGTTTTCCACCTGCAGGATGGCCAGGAAAGCCTCCTGCGGAATTTCCACGGTGCCGACCTGCTTCATGCGCTTCTTGCCGGCCTTCTGCTTTTCCAGCAGTTTCTTCTTGCGCGTGATGTCGCCGCCGTAGCACTTGGCGAGCACGTTCTTGCGCAGCGCCTTGACGGTTTCGCGCGCGATGATGTGCGAACCGATGGCCGCCTGGATGGCCACATCGAACATCTGGCGCGGAATCAGCTCGCGCATGCGGCTGGCAGTTCGCGCCCGCGGTACTGGCTGTTGGAGCGGTGCACGATCAGCGACAGCGCATCCACCTTTTCGCCGTTGATCAGGATGTCGAGCTTGACCAGATCGGCGGCGCGGAATTCCTTGAACTCGTAGTCCAGCGAGGCATAGCCGCGGCTCACCGACTTGAGCTTGTCAAAGAAATCCATGACGACTTCGTTCAGCGGCAGTTCGTAGGTCAGCATCACCTGCCGGCCCATGTACTGCATGTTCTTCTGCACGCCGCGCTTCTTGTTGCACAGGGTCATCACCGGCCCGACATATTCCTGCGGCATCAGGATGGTGGCGGTGATGATCGGCTCGCGGATTTCCTCGATCCTGCGAAGGATCGGGAAGCTTGGACGGGTTCTCGATTTCCACCACCGTGCCGTCGCGCATCTGCACCTGGTAAACCACCGTCGGCGCGGTGGTGATCAGCGCCATGTCGTACTCGCGCTCCAGGCGTTCCTGCACGATCTCCATGTGCAGCAGGCCGAGGAAGCCGCAGCGGAAACCGAAGCCCAGCGCCTGCGAGGTTTCCGGCTCGTAATGCAGCGACGCATCGTTCAGGTGCAGTTTTTCCAGCGCGTCGCGCAGCGCCTCGTACTCGTTGGATTCCACCGGGTACAGGCCGGCGAACACCTGCGGCTTGATTTCCTTGAAGCCGGGCAGCGGCTCGGACGCCGGCCTGTCCGCCAGCGTCACGGTATCGCCCACCTGGGCCGCCTTGAGTTCCTTGATGCCGGCGATGACGAAACCCACTTCGCCGGCGGAAAGTGATTCGCGCGACTGCGACTTGGGGGTGAACACGCCGACCTGCTCGCACAGGTAGGTGGACTTGTTGGACATCAGCAGCAGTCTTGTCCTTGGGCTTGAGCGCGCCGTCCACCACCCGCACCAGCATCACCACGCCGACGTAGTTGTCGAACCAGGAATCGATGATCAGCGCCTTCAGTGGCGCAGCCAGGGTTCCGCGCGGCGGCGGGGATGCGCGCAATCACCGCGTCCAGGATGTCCTCCACGCCTTCGCCGGTCTTGGCGCTGGCCCGCACCGCCTCCTTGGCGGGTATGCCGATGATGTCCTCGATCTCGGAAATGACACGGTCCGGATCGGCCGAAGGCAGGTCGATCTTGTTGAGCACCGGCACCACTTCCACGCCCTGCTCGATCGCGGTGTAGCAGTTGGCAACCGTCTGCGCTTCCACGCCCTGCGAGGCGTCCACCACCAGCAGTGCGCCCTCGCAGGCCGCCAGCGAGCGGCTGACTTCGTAGGAGAAATCCACGTGTCCCGGGGTGTCGATCAGGTTGAGCTGGTACTGCTGGCCGTCGCGGGCACGGTACTTGCAGCGCCGCCGTCTGTGCCTTGATGGTGATGCCGCGCTCCCGCTCCAGGTCCATCGAGTCGAGAACCTGCTCTTCCATCTCCCGGTCGGACAATCCCCCGCAAAGCTGGATGATGCGGTCGGCAAGCGTGGATTTGCCGTGGTCGATATGGGCGATGATCGAAAAATTGCGGATATGCTGCATCAGAAAAAAGGGCACGTGAGCGTGCCCTTTCATGTGGCTTTCAAAGCCGCGAATTGTAGCGGATTTTACCCTCGGACCGAGGGGGTTTTGCGGCTGCTTCGGAGCAGGTCTGCGGTCTCGTTCAGTTGCCGTCCAGACGCAGCGGAACGTACAGCGCGCCGTCGCCGCGGCGGATCAGCAGTGCCACGCTCTTGGCCTTCTCGAATTGATTGAGCAGCTGGTTCAACTGCTCGACCGACTTGATGTCCTGGTTGTTGAGCGCCAGGAGGATGTCGCCCCGGCGGATGCCGGCCTTGGCCGCGGTCCCCTGCACGTCCTCCACCAGCAACCCGCCGCCGATTCCGAGTTCCTTGCGTTGCTCCGCGGTCAGTTCGCTCACCGTCAAGCCCAGCCGCGCGACCATATTGCCGGACTTGCTGTCGCGGCGGGCCGGGCGCTGCGCCACCTTCTCCTCGGGCATCTCGCCGACCGTGATGGTGACGTCCTTGGCCGCACCCTTGCGCCAGATCTGCATGGTGGCCTTGGCGCCGGGCCGGGTCTGCGCGACGATGCGCGGCAGGTCGGAAGACGAATTCACCGGCTTGCCGTCGAATTTGAGAATCACGTCGGATGGCTCAAGCCCGGCCTTGTCCGCCGGGCCGCCCTTCTCCACCGAGTTGACCAGCGCGCCGGCCGCCTTGGGCAAGCCGAACGATTCGGCGAGTTCCTTGGTGACTTCCTGGATGACCACGCCGATGCGGCCCCGGCTGACGCGTCCGGCGGTCCGGAGTTGATTGGTGATGTCCATCGCCACGTCGATCGGGATGGCGAACGACAGCCCCATGAAACCGCCGGTGCGGCTGTAGATCTGGGAATTGATGCCGACCACCTCGCCCTTCAGATTGAACAGAGGGCCGCCGGAGTTGCCTGGGTTGATCGCCACGTCGGTCTGGATGAAGGGCACGTAATTCTCCTGCGGCAGCGAGCGGCCCTTGGCGCTGACGATGCCCGCGGTCACGGTGCTCTCGAAACCGAACGGCGAACCGATCGCCAGCACCCATTCGCCGACCTTGAGTCGCTCCGGATCGCCGATTTTCACTGCCGGCAATCCACTTGCCTCGATCTTGATCACCGCGACGTCGGTGCGCTTGTCCGCGCCGATGACCTTGGCCTTGAACTCGCGCTTGTCGTTGAGCTTGACGGTGATGTCCTCGGCGGCTTCAACGACATGGGCGTTGGTCAGGATGTAACCGTCGGCGCTGATGATGAATCCGGACCCGAGCGAACGGGCTTCGTAGTCGCGCGGCTGGGGCGGTCCGAAGCGGCGGAAAAAGTCATAGAACGGATCATCCTCCGGCACCGGAGACTGCGGGCCGCTGCGCGGCCGCCGAGGTGGTGCTGACGTTGACCACCGCCGGGCCCTGCTTTTCCACGAGCTCGGTGAAATCCGGAAGTCCCTGGACCTGGGCGAGGCCGGCGATCGGCACGAACAGCAGCAGGCAAAAAGAGAAGATTGTCTTTCTGAACATCGGTAATTTCCTCTGTGGGGAAACTCGATTGAAGGAAGCGAACCGTGTTACTTGCCGCGGAAGGACACGGAATTGGCGATCTGCATGACTGTGGATGCCGGGGTTTCGCCGAGCACGGTCACGACCTGGTCATTGATGGTTCTGGTGTAAATGTTGATGGCGCCCTGATGCGACAGGCCCTCGTTGATCCTGCTCCGGTTTGCCATCGGCTCGATGAACACCGACACCGCCGCCAGTCCGTCCGAATACA
This sequence comes from uncultured beta proteobacterium, assembly GCA_963695915.1. Lineage (GTDB taxonomy): Bacteria > Pseudomonadota > Gammaproteobacteria > Burkholderiales > JACQAP01 > JACQAP01. The sequence continues at coordinate 37,402 of CAVOIO010000013.1, read as the reverse complement.
CCATGTGCGTAACCGGAATCGAGTTGCCGAGCTTGCTGCGGCGCATCTCCATGATCTTGCGGAAACCTGCGGGGAAATTCTTTACGGCCCAGCCCGATTCGACGTTGCTGGTCAGGTTGTGCGCGAAACGATCCACCCGCCATTCTGGGAAGCGCACGCTGAACGAGGGTTTGACCATGTCGCGGCTGATCGCCGCTGCCGATGGCGAGCTGGGTAAAGCTGAATTGCTCCACCACGTTGTGGCGTTCGTTGACCATGCGTGCCTTGAGCAGCAGCCCGGAATTCGCCTCAGCCCAGAACTTGTGACCATAGCGCATGCCGTCGCGCGGTTCCAGCACCAGCGCCTGCGAGTCGAAGCCGGCTATGCGTTCCGGCTCGCCCTTGCGGATCTGGTAATACTCGGTGAGTGCCGAGAGTTGCTCCGGCAGCAGCGCCGGGAAGCTCCGCCGTGCCACGCGCTTCTCGCTGCGCATGATCTTGGCGTCGAGGTAATAGCACATCACTTCATCGTTGTTGCGGATGATCTCGCGGCGCGGGCCATCCAGGGTTTCAAGCTTTTCGTATTCGCCGCTGGCGTCCGCGAAATGCACGATGCGCGAGGTTTCGACCTGGTCGCCGTGCTGGTAAACGAACGTGCCGGCGTAGTTGAGCTGTCGCGCGGCGTCGGCGATCTTCTGCAGCATCGCCAGCGCTTCGGATTCCTGCAACGGGTCGGCCAGTGCGACCCCGGCGCCAAATCCAAGCCCGAACAGCGCGGGAAGCAGTAGCGCCGGACGAGCCATCGTCAACGCTGTTCCGGATTCTGCCCGGATACGGTCCGGACGTAGGAGGCCACGCCCTGCATCGCCGTGCTCGGGGAAAACTGCTGATGCGCGAGCAGGTAGTCGTTGACTGCGCCGTTGGCCGGGGTGGCGGCCAGTTGGGTCTGGGCTCGCCATGGCGGCGTCTGATTGAGCGCGAGATTCTGCTGGGGCAGGAAGGGATTGTCGAACAAGGCAAGCCATGCAACCAGTGCCACGCCGCCGATGGACGCAGCGGCCGAAAGCGCCACGCGGCGGACGTTTCGCGACTGCATTCGTGGGCTGGGCGCCAGCACCGTGGGCTCTGCGGCGAGCTTCGCGCTGATCCTGGCCGCCAGACCGGACGAGTACCCCGCTTCACCGCGCAGGGCATCCCCGATCAGATGATAGGTCTCCCAGGCGGCACGTAGTTCCGGGTCTTCCTTCAACCGCCTTACCTGACCGGTGGCTTCGTGGTCGTCGAGTTCGCCATCCATGAATGCAGATATTCGCTCCATGCTCACCACCTCTTGTCTTTGCTCGTGTCCAGCAACGGGCGCAGCCTGTCCGCAATGGTCTCGCGCGCCCGGAAAATCCGCGAACGCACCGTGCCGATCGGGCAGTTCATAACGTTTGCGATGTCCTCGTAACTCATGCCCTCGATCTCGCGCAGCGTGATCGCGGTGCGTAACTCCTCAGGCAACTCTTCCATCGTCTGGTTCACGGTGGCCGCTATCTGCCTGGTCATCAGTTCGGCTTCGGGGGTATTCAGGTCCCGGAGCTGGTCGCCGTCCTCGAAATTCTCCGCCTCCTCGCTGTCGAACTCGGTGGTAGTGGGTGCACGGCGCCCCATCGCCACCAGGTAATTCTTGGCCGTGTTGATCCCGATCCGGTACAGCCAGGTGTAAAACGCGCTGTCGCCCCGGAATGAGGGCAACGCCCGGTAGGCCTTGATGAATGCCTCCTGGGCCACGTCTTCCACTTCGGCAGGATCGCGAATGAACCGGGACAGCAGGCGCCCGAGCTTGCGCTGGTACTTCGACACCAACAGCTCGAAAGCGTGCTTGTCTCCGCGTTGAGCCCGTTCGACCAACTGCTGGTCGATTTCACGGTCGCCCATCTAGCCACTTTTCCTGAATATTCTGGATTTTGATCGCACTGGCGCCTCGAATGGGCGCCAAGTATACCCGCCGAGACCTATCCAGGAAACGCACCGCGATTTGCTAAGCCAGCAGACAGCGATTGCCCGGCATTAGTTCACCTGCGGATCGGGGTATTTGCCCGGCACCGATCACGCGACGGCGGTTGGGTTACACTGCCGCGCTCCGAACCAGCGAGAGATCCATGACGCGTTTCGATGTCGCGATCGTCGGCAGCGGCCTGGCCGGCCTCACCGTCGCGCTCAATCTGGCCGACCGCAAGAAAGTCGGCATCATCACCAAGCGCGAATTCCTGGACGGCGCCTCCAACTGGGCCCAGGGCGGCATTGCCGCGGTGCTCGCCAAGGACGACTCGCCCGAGGACCACATCCGCGACACCGTGATCGCCGGCGCGGGACTGTGCGACGCCGAAGTCACCCGCTACGTGGTCGAGCGCGGACGCCAGGCCATCGACTGGCTTATCGGGCAAGGCGTTCCGTTCACCCGCGACGAGACCAGCGACGTGGGCTATCACCTCACCCGCGAGGGTGGCCACAGCCACCGCCGCGTAATCCACGCCGCCGATGCCACCGGGCACGCGGTGCAGACCACGCTGGAAGCCAAGGTCAGGGCACATCCGAACATCACGGTGCTGGAGCACCACATGGCCGTCGACCTGATCACCGGGCGCAAGCTGGGACAGCCCGAGCAACCGCTGCCATGGGCTTCTACGCGCTCGACGAAATCGCCGGACGAGGTGATCACGATCGCGCGCCGAACACGTGGTGCTGGCCACCGGCGGCGCCGGCAAGGTCTACCTCTACACCACCAATCCGGACACCGCCACCGGCGACGGCATCGCCATGGGCTGGCGCGCCGGCTGCCGGGTGGCCAACATGGAGTTCATCCAGTTCCACCCGACCTGCCTGTATCACCCGCACGCCAAATCGTTCCTGATCACGCGAAGCGGTGCGCGGCGAAGGCGGGCTGCTGCGGCTTGCCGGACGGCAGCCGCTTCATGCCGACGCACGACCCGCGCGCCGAACTGGCGCCGCGCGACGTGGTGGCGCGCGCCATCGACTTCGAAATGAAGAAGCGCGGCCTGGACTGCGTCTACCTGGACATCACGCACAAGCCCGCGGCGTTCCTGCAAGAGCACTTCCCCAACATCTACGCCCGCTGCCTGGAACTGGGCATCGACATCACGCGCCAGCCGATCCCGGTGGTGCCGGCCGCGCACTACACCTGCGGCGGCGTGCATGACCGACCGGCACGGCCGCACCGACCTCGCCGGGCTGTATGCGGTCGGCGAGACCGCCTACACCGGCCTGCACGGCGCCAACCGGCTGGCCAGCAACTCGCTGCTGGAATGCCTGGTGTTCGGCGCAGGCCGCGGCCACGCCACATCCTCGGCGAGCCGAGCCCCCGCATCCCCGACGCTGCCGCAGTGGGACGAAAGCCGGGTCACCGATGCGGACGAGGAGATCGTGATCTCGCACAACTGGGACGAGTTGCGCCGTTTCATGTGGGACTACGTCGGCATCGTGCGCACCAACAAGCGCCTGGAACGGGCGCAGCACCGCATTCGACTGCTGCACCGAGGAGATCCACGAGTACTACTCCAATTTCCGCGTCACCGCGCGACCTGCTCGACCTGCGCAACCTGGTGGCGACCGCCGACCTGATCGTCAGCGAGCGCGATGCTGCGGCACGAAAGCCGCGGCCTGCATTTCAGCCGCGACTATCCCCGGCAACTCCCCGTGGCACGCGACACTGTGTTACAAGGGGGTTGAATCGGGTATCTGAGGGTGCGTGCGAAAGCGCAGCCAGACGCGCAGCCGGCGCCGGTCCTCCGCTACAGCGCAGTCCGGCATCACCACCACGGAGCGCAGCCTGCGCCTGCCGTCCAGCCGCACATTAATCACCGTAAGCAATGGGGAGACGAAGGACGAGCCCGCGACCGTGCCTTCGAGCACCGCGCCGCCGCAGGTCAGCAGTTCGCAGCGCCCCTTTTCGCGCAGCGTCACCTCGATCACCGCATCGCCCGACAGCCGCAGCGCGTCGCGGCGCAAATGGAAAACCAGACTTGCGCACAGCGCAGCGCGTCAGAATAGCCACCGCCCACCAGGCCGGAACAAAGGCAAACACGCAGGCGCCGGCACTGAGGTGCACGAATGTCAGCAGGGCGGCCAACGATGGTGACGGGGCGATGCCAATGCGCAGCAAGCGTTCTCCTCGGACTGTGGACTTATAATCGCCCGAAAGCGGATTCTTGAACCATGGGACATCCCTACGACTGGAACCAGATCGCCGACGCCGCACACGGCGCTCCACACGCCCATTTTGGCGAGCCGCGGCGCGAACTCGACGCCGCCCGCTCGGGCGCAGTAGTCTGCCCGCTGTGCCATTTCGAACTGCTGCGCTTTTCCGGCGCCGACGCGCAGACCTTCCTGCAGGCGCAACTGACCTGCGACGTGTTGCAGGTCACGCCGACCGCGGCGAGCTATGGCGGCTATTGCACGTCCAAGGGTCGCCTGATCGCCGATTTTCTGCTGATGCGTACGCCGCAAGCTTACCTGATGCATCTGCCCGCCGATTCGTGCGTCGTGCTGGCCGAGGGAATGCGCAAGTTCGTGCTGCGTGCCCAAGCAAAAATCGAGCGTGAAACCGCGCTGCGCGCGATCGGCATCGCCGGCCCGGATGCGGTCGCGCTGCTGCAGCGATCCGTAGGCGAGCCCCCGCACCTGCCGCTCGAATCGGTTCAGTATGCGGGCGTCACGCTGTTGCGCCTGTCCGGAGCCGCGTTTTTGGCGATTGCGCCACAGCCGGATAGTCGGCCGGGCTCTGGAACGCGCTCGCCCGGCAGGCCACGCCGGCCGGAGTGGACTGCTGGAACTGGCTGCAGATCCGCGCCGGCATTCCCTGGATCACGGCTGCCACCCGGGAGCAGTTCGTTCCGCAGATGGTGGCGCTGGACGCCATCGGCGGCGTCGATTTCCAGAAAGGCTGCTATCCGGGGCAGGAAATCGTTGCGCGCACGCATTACCTGGGCGAAGTCAAGCGCACGTTGCGCTTCGGCCACGGCGACGGGGCGGCCGCGGCCGGTGACGCTCTGTTGGGCGCTGATGGACAGTCCCGCGGCATGGTGGTGAATGCCGCCCCGGCGCCGGATGGCGGTTCCGACCTGCTGGCGGTGGTGCAGACCGACTTGGATCGGTGACCAGCTCAGACTGCGCAGCGCCGATGGCCCCGGCGTGAGAATCTCGGAGCTGAGCCGCGCACGCTGAATCTTGGCCCTCTGCTATTACGTCTACTACCGCGTGACCCGAGCGCCGCAGGCCGAGGCTGCGGTGCGCGGCATGCAATCCGAACTGCTGGTGCGCAGCGGCGTCCGCGGCCGGCTGTTGAGCAAACGCGACGAACCGGGACTGTGGATGGAAGTCTACGAAGGCGTGAACGACGCAGCCGGCATTCGAAGCGGAGCTGGATCGCCTGGTCGCCGTAATGAAACTGGAGTGCTTTCTCGAGTCCGGCGGCCGGCGCCATACCGAGTGCTTCGAAGAACCATGTGCCTGATCCTGTTCGCGCATCGGGCCGCGCCCGAATATGCCCTGGTGCTGGCCGCCAACCGCGACGAATTCTTCGCGCGGCCGACCGGGCCCGCCGAATACTGGACGGATGCGCCGCATGTTCTCGCCGGCCGCGACCTGGAAAAAGGCGGGACCTGGATGGGCGTGACCCGCGACGGTCGCTGGGCTGCGGTCACCAATTTCCGTGACGGCACCCGCCCCGAAACCGGATCACGCTCGCGCGGGGAACTGGTGGCACGCTATCTGCTGGAGGATTCGTCCGCTGGCTCCTATGCCGCCGCCGTGGTCAGCGTGGGCAGCCGAGTATCACGGCTTCAATCTCCTGGTCGGTGATGCCGAAGGCGTGCACTACGTGTCCAACCGCGGCGCGTTTCCGCAAGCGCTCGAGCCGGGGATCTACGGGCTAAGCAATCACCTGCTGGACACGCCCTGGCCGAAGGTGGAGCGCGGAAAGCGCGAAATGGCGGCCTTGTTCGCCGGTAATCCGGAAGATCCCACCGAGCCGCTGCTGGCACTTGCTCGGCGACCGCAAGCATGCGGCCGATGACGCATTACCTGAAACTGGCGTCAGCCGCGACTGGGAGAAATTGCTTTCCGCCGCGTTCATCCGCGCGCCGGGCTACGGTACCCGGGCCTCCTCGGTATTGCTGATTGAACCTGGTGGCGAAGCGCATTCTGCGCGAACGCTCGTTCGACGCCAGCGCGGAACTGCTCGAAGACCGCTGTTTCCGCTTCACCGTCGCGCCCATCGTCCCGCGATTGATCTTCATGGTTAGACGTCGCGCCACATCGAGCGGTGCGCAATTCCGGCCTCGATGAATTCCTGCCTTCCACGACGAAACCGTGGCGCTGATAGAACGCCACCGCCCTGGACTGCGCGTTGAGCCTCACCCGTCGGATGCCGCGGTCGTGCGCCAATCGCAGCAACGCCTCGAGCAAAGCGCTACCCACGCCCTGCCCGCGCCACGACTCCAGCACCGCCATGCGGCCGATGTGTCCGTCCGGCAACAGGCGCCCGGTGCCGATCGCCTTGCCCGCGTCCTCGGCCACCACGTGCTGGCACTGCGGATCGAACTCGTCCCACTCCAGCTCCGACCGGCACAGACTGTTCGTGCACGAAGACCTGCTCGCGCACGGCACGTAGCGCGTCCGATCGGAGTTCCAGTCGGCGGCACGGATGCAGAATTGGGCCAGCAGCCATGGATCGTCGCGGTCGAAATGGCCTGCAAGTCCCTGATTAGATCGTGGCGCCGCCGCCGACTTCGATCACCGCGCCGTTGATGTAACTGGCCTCGTCCGACGCCAGGAACGCGTAGGTATTGGCGATTTCCTCCGGTTTTGCCAGGCGACCCAGCGGTACGCGCTCGACCATTGCCCGCATCACCTTGTCCGGGATGGTCTTCAGGATGGGGGTTTCGACGAACCCGGGACACACTGCATTGGCACGTATGCCCTTGCGACCCAGTTCGCGCGCCCAGGTCTTGGCCATTCCGATCACGCCGAACTTGCTCGCCGCGTAGTTGGTCTGGCCGAAGTTGCCGTACAGTCCGACGACAGACGAGGCATTCAGGATCACCCCCGAGTTCTGCGCCAGCATCACGTCCACTACCGCGCGGGTGCAGTTGTACGTGCCCTTCAGGTTGACGTCGATGACGCGGTCGAACTGGTCGTCGGACATTTTCCTGAACTGCGAGTCCTCGACGATTCCGGCGTTGTTCACCAGCGTGTCGATGCGGCCGTAGCGGGCCATCACGCCCTTCACCATGGCGGCGATGCTGGGCCTTGTCGACGACGTTGACCTCGAATCCGATCGCATCGCCGCCCCGTTTTCGATTTCGGCCACGACCGCGTCCACGCCTTTGCGGTCGATGTCACAAACCACCACTTTGGCCCCTTCCCTGGCAAACTTGAGAGCCGTGGCATGGCCGATTCCGCGCGCCGAGCCGGTGATGATGCAAACCTTGTCCTTCAGCCGCATTGGTTGCTTCTCCTTGTTGGTTGGTAGTGGTCCGGCACGGCATCGTTGCGAGGCGTCCCGGCGAGTACGAACGGCGCGCTCATACGGGTGGCAGATCGAGTATATCGACCGGCGTTCCGGGTTCGATGAGATCGAATAGTTCGACGATGTCGCGGTTGTGCATGCGGATGCATCCGATCGAGCCGGGTCTGCCCATAACAGCCGAATCCGGGCTGCCGTGGATGTAAATGTAACGGCGCATGGTATCCACCTCGCCGAGGCGATTGAAGCCGGGCTGACACCCGGACAGCCAAAGGACGCGTGTGAGAATCCAGTCACGACCGGGAAAGCGCTCCGCCAGTTCCGGGGTCGTACATCTCGCCGGTGGGACGGCGTTTGACGAACACGGTATTGAACGGTGCGCCGGCGCCGATTCTTGCGCGCACCAGATGCCGGCCGCGTGGCGTGCAGAAACTGCCGTACTTTTCCCCGGTGCCTTTTTTCGAGGTCGAAACCGGGTAGCGTCGCAACAGTTGGGGGCCGTCGAACAATTCCAGCATCTGCGTCGGCACCTGCACGACGATGGATTTCACTGTCCGTTGGCCCCTCTGCGCTCCTGAAAGAAGCTCTTCAACAACCGTCCGCATTCTTCGGCGAGCATTCCGCCCGCGACCGCGGTGTGGTGATTGAGACTGTGCTCGGCAAACAGATTCAGCACGCTGCCGCAGGCGCCGGTCTTGGGGTCCGGCGCCCCGTAGACCACCCGGCCGATGCGCGCATGCATGAATCGCGCCCGAGCACATGACGCAGGGCTCGAGCGTGACGTAGAGCGTACAACCACTAAGCCGGTAATTGCCCGAAGCCACCGCCGCCGCACGCAACGCCAGGATCTCCGCGTGCGCCGACGGGTCGTTGCGGCTGATCGGCGAATTGAAGCCGCTGCCGATCACGATCCCGTCCCGCACCACCACGGCTCCGACCGGCACCTCGCCCGCGTCTCGTGCCTGTTCCGCAAGCGCTAGCGCAGCACGCATGAAATCCTCATCAGGCATATTTAAAATCTTATAGTTACCGTATATGCCTGAGAAGTAAATTAAGTATTGGCCGGCTCATCCAGCGAGGTCACTCCCACTCGATGGTGGCAGGCGGCTTGCCGGAAATGTCGTACACCACCCGGTTGATGCCGCGGACTTCGTTGATGATACGGTTGGACACTTTGGACAGCAGCGCGTAGGGCAACTCGGCCCAGTGCGCGGTCATGAAATCCTGGGTCTGTACCGCCCGCAGTGCCACCACGTACTCGTAGGTGCGTCCGTCGCCCATGACGCCGACCGACTTCACCGGCAGGAACACCGCGAATGCCTGCGAGGTCCGGTCGTACCAACTTTGCCCGTCCGCGTCGACGCTGGCGCGCAGTTCCTCGATGAAAATGGCGTCGGCGCGGCGCAGCAGGTCGGCGTATTCCCGCTTGACCTCGCCCAGGATGCGCACCCCCAGTCCCGGACCGGGGAAAGGATGGCGATAAACCATGGCATGCGGCAGTCCCAGCGCCACGCCGAGTTCGCGCACTTCGTCCTTGAACAGATCGCGCAAGCGGCTCCAGCAGTTTCAGGTGCAACGTGTCCGGCAAGCCGCCGACGTTGTGGTGCGATTTGATGCTGTGCGCCTTCTTGGTCTTGGCGCCGGCCGATTCGATCACGTCCGGATAGATCGTGCCCTGGGCCAGCCACTTGGCCTGCGGCAACTTTGCCGCCTCGCGCTGGAATACGTGCACGAACTCGCGGCCGATGATCTTGCGTTTGTCCTCGGGATCGGTGACCCCCGCCAGATGTTCCAGAAACCGGTCCGACGCATCCACGCGGATGACCTTCATGTGCATGTGGTCGGCGAAGGTTTCCATCACCTGTGCGGCCTCGTTGAGACGCAACAGACCGGTATCGACGAATACGCAGGTCAACTGCTCGCCGATTGCGCGGTGGATCAGCGCCGCTGCCACCGAGGAATCGACCCCGCCGGACAGGCCCAGGATGACTTCGTCCTTGCCCACCTGCGCGCGGATTTTCGCCACTGCCTCGTCGATGTAGTCGGGCATGTTCCAGTCGGGCCTGGCCGCACAGATGTCGCGCACGAAGCGGTCGTAGATGGCCTTGCCCTGCGTGGTGTGCGTGACTTCCGGATGGAACTGCACACCGTAGAAACGGCGCGACTCGTCGGCCATGCCGGCGATCGGCGTGGTCTCGTTGGATGCGATGACCTTGAAGCCCGGCGGCAGCGCGGTGACCTTGTCGCCGTGGCTCATCCACACGTCCAGCAGGCCGTGGCCCTCGCCGTTGGTGCGGTCCTGGATGCCGTCGAACAGCCTGCGAGTGGCCGCGGGCACGCACCTGCGCGTAACCGAATTCGCGCACCAGGCCCGTTTTCCACCGCGCCGCCGAGTTGCGCCGCCATGGTCTGCATGCCGTAACAAATACCCAGCACCGGCACGCCCAGCTCGAATACCACCTGCGGGGCGCGCGGCGTTTCGTCCTCGGTGACCGAATTCGGCCCGCCGGAAAGAATGATGCCGCGCGGATCGAAGTCGCGGATGAACTGCTCGCTGACGTCGAAGGGATGCAGTTCGCAGTACACGCCGGCCTCGCGCACGCGGCGTGCGATCAACTGCGCGTATTGCGCGCCGAAATCGAGGATGAGGATCTTGTCGTGGGACACTAGTCGAATGAAATCGCCAGGCGCGAGGAACGAGGCACTGGGCACTAGGGAAATACCTCGAACCTGAGGCCTGCGCCCTCGCGCCTGACGATTAGTCGACGTGATAGTTGGGCGCTTCCTTGACGATCTGCACGTCGTGGACGTGGGACTCGCGCACGCCGGCGCTGGTGATCTCCACGAACTCGGCGCGATCCCTGACTTCGCGGATGGTTGCGCAACCGAGGTATCCCATCGCCGAACGCAGTCCGCCCATCAGCTGGTGCATCACCTGCACGACGCTGCCCTTGTAGGGGACGCGGCCTTCCACACCTTCGGGCACCAGCTTGTCGGCGCTGTCTTCATCGTCCTGGAAATAGCGGTCGCTGGAACCCTGTTGCATCGCGCCCAGTGACCCCATGCCGCGGTAGGACTTGTACGAACGCCCCTGGAACAATTCGATTTCGCCGGGCGCTTCCTCGGTGCCGGCAAACAGTCCGCCGAGCATCACCGAATCGGCACCCGCGGAGATCGCCTTGGCGATGTCGCCCGAATAACGGATGCCGCCGTCGGCGATCATCGGTATGTCGGTGCCTTTCAGGGCACTGGCGACGTTGTTGATCGCGGTGATCTGCGGCACGCCCACCCCGGCGACGATGCGCGTGGTGCAGATCGAACCGGGACCGATGCCGACCTTCACGCCGTCCGCGCCCTGGTCCACCAGTGCCTTCGCCGCGGCGGCGGTCGCGATATTGCCGCCGATCACCTGCGTCGCGGGAAACTTGCGCTTGATCCAGCGCACCCGGTCGAGGACACCCTGCGAGTGGCCATGCGCGGTATCCACCACCAGCACGTCCACGCCGGCTTCGACCAGCAACTCCACCCGCTCTTCGGTACCCTCGCCCACGCCGACCGCAGCGCCGACGCGCAGGCGCCCGAGCTGATCCTTGCTGGCGTGCGGATGCTCGGAGGACTTGAGAATGTCCTTCACGGTGATCAGGCCGCGCAACTCGAAGTTTTCGTTGACGACCAGCACCCTTTCCAGGCGGTGCTGGTGCAACAGACGCATCGCGTCCTCGCTGCTCACGCCTTCCTTGACCGTTACCAGCCGCTCGCGCGGGGTCATGATGTTCTTCACCGGCTGATCGAGATTGCTCTCGAAACGCAGGTCGCGGTTGGTGACGATGCCGACCACTTTGGAGGCATCCACGACCGGCAGCCCGGAGATCCTGTGCTGGCGGGTCAGATTCAGGACGTCGCGCACCGTCATGTCCTGCGAGATCGTGATCGGGTCCTTGACCACGCCGCTTTCGAAGCGCTTCACCTTCGCCACTTCGACGGCCTGTGCCTTGGGCGGCAGGTTCTTGTGCAGCATGCCGATCCCGCCTTCCTGGGCCATGGCGATGGCGAGCCTCGCTTCCGTGACCGTATCCATGGCCGCGGAAACCAGCGGAATGTTCAGCGAGATGCTCTTGGTCAGGCGCGTCGCCAGGCTGACGTCGCGCGGGAGAACGGTGGAATGGGCGGGAACCAGGAGTACGTCGTCGAAGGTGAGCGCCTTATGCAGGACTCGCATGCTTTTGATCCTTCACAAAGACGCCATTATACCGATCGACTTTTGCATGGTAAATGTCGAACACTTTGAGGTTTTTCCGTTGACCCGAAGGGCGTGAGCGGATATGTTTGACGGTGACGAAATTCACTGTGACGACACTGCGGGTTGTAAACAGATGGGCTGGTACCGGCGTTTGATATACATGACGGTGTGCTTGGTTGCCGCTCTTGAAATCGCGGCACCGGCCCTCGCATCGGGTGTCGCGACCAGACCCGGTCAGGCACTCGACGTGGAAGTCGCCCGCGCAGCGATCGCGCTGGCCGAACGGGCAGTCAGGCGTGCCGAAGCGCGGCGCGTGCTCTGGACCACTGCGAATGAGGCGTTGCGCGGCGCACGGCGCGCCTTCGAGAAAGGAGACCTGACAGCCGCGGTCGGGCAGGCTCGGATCGCACAGGAACAAGCGGAGTTGGCAATCGCGCAGAAGCGCTACCCGCCGTTTCGCGTCTAGATTAAGGAGCTTTCATGCCAAGTTTTCCCATGATCACCAGTGCTGCTGACTACATTTGCCTGCGCCTGCCTGCTGGCGATGCCGGCGCTCGCCGAGCTATACAAATGGACTGATGCGGAGGGCAAGGTGCACTACTCGGACCAGCCGCCGCCGCCGAATGTCAAGCAGCCAGTGACGGTCAAACCGCGCAGACAAACGGCACCGACGGCCGCTCCGGATACGACGGGAAGCGGAAACGCCTGTGGCCACGCCGAAAAGCCATGTCAGAGCAGGATGCGGAATTCAACCGGCGCCGCGTGGAAGCCGCAGAACGGGAAGCGGCGGCGCAGAAGGCAGCCAAGGAAGTGGCAAACAAAAAGACGAATTGCGAGCAGGCCAAGGCCCAGTTGGCAGGCCTGCAGAGGGGCGGACGAATCACGACGTACGACGACAAAGGCGAAACGACGTATCTGGGTGACGCCGAAATTGCTCAGGAAATCGCACGTGCCCAACAATTGGCGGACTCGTGGTGCAAGTAGGCCCGCAACATTGACCGGCCCGATTTCGACAAAATCTTAACGACGCCGGTTCCGGCTGCTTTCCGCGGCGGCACGCCGGCGCCTTGCCTGCTTCGGATCAGCACTCAGTGCGCGGTAGATCTCGATCCGGTCGCCGTCGCGCGTACTCGGTGGCCAGCGAAACCGGCCGGCCCCACAAACCGAGTCTCTGCGTTTTCAAATCAATTTCCGGGTGGCGTGCCGGGATCCCGGAGGCATTAATCGCGTCTTCCACCGGCGCGCCCTGTTCCAGCTCGATTTCCACGACTTCCTGCGCCCCGGGCAGGGCGTAGACCACCTGAACGAAGATTTTCATCGCTTGCCGTAGAGTTGCTGCGCGCGTTTGACAAAGGCTTCGACGAAGGTGCTGGCGATGTAGTGAAACACCGGCCCGACCAGTTTCTCCAGCAATCTGTTGGAGAATTCGTAGTGGAGCCGGAACTCGATCTTGCAGGCTTGCTCGCCGAGCGGCTTGAAATGCCACCTGCCGTCGAGTTGGCGGAACGGTCCGTCCACCAGTTTCATTTCGATCAGTTGCGGCGGCTGCGACCGGTTCTCCGTGGAAAAGCGCTGCCTGATGCCGCGATAGTCGATCTTGATTGCAGCGTGGGTGACGTCGCCTTCGCAGCTGAGCACTTCGGTGCCGCCGCACCAGGGAAGGAATTCGGGGTACCTCGCAACATCCTCCACCAACGCATGCATCTGCGGCAGCGGAATACTCGACCAGCACGGATTTTTCCACCAACGCCATTGAAATTGTCAGGAAGTTTGCGCGATAAGGGCTGGTAAAATACACGCCCGCCGCAAAAATAGCACACGCATCGCGAAAGCGCCGCCCGGAAATGAGCATCGTTCAGAACAAGAAGGCCTCTCATGACTATTTCATCGAAGAGAGGTTCGAGGCCGGTTTGGCGCTTGAGGGCTGGGAGGTAAAGGCCATCCGCGCCCGCGGCGTCCAGATCAAAGAGGCGTATGTGGTGGTGAAAAACGCCGAGATGTTTCTGATCGGTTGCCACATCAGCCCGCTTACAGCGGCCTCCACTCACGTTCAGGCCGATCCTACCCGCACCCGCAAACTGCTGCTGCACGCCGAGGAGATTCGCAAACTGATCGGCAAGGTGGAGCGCGCCGGTTACACGCTGGTGCCGCTCGATCTGCACTACACCCGTGGCCGAGTCAAACTTGAAATCGGGCTCGCCAAGGGAAAAAAGCAGCATGACAAGCGAGAGGCAGAAAAGGAAAAGGACTGGAAGCGTGAGCAGCAGAGATTGCTGCGCCAAAGGACCTGAGCGTTTAACCTGTTTCCTCTCGCCTCACGTTTCACGCTTCACGAGTAATTCAATCCCATCGCCTCGCGCACCTCGCGAATGGTCTCGTTGGCAAGTTTGTGGGCGCGATCGCAGCCATCGGCGATGATATTGCGTACCAGCGTCGGATCGTCGAGATATGCCTTGGCACGCTCGCGCATCGGTTCCTGTTCCTTGAGCACCGCGTCGATCACCGGCTGCTTGCACTCCAGGCAGCCGATGCCGGCACTGCGGCAGCCTTTCTGCACCCAGTCTTTGGTCGTTTCGTCGGAATATACCTTGTGGAACTCCCATACCGGACATTTTCCCGGATCGCCAGGATCGGATCGGCGAACACGCGCCGGGTCGGTCGGCATGGTACGGATCTTCCTGGCGACGCTTTCGGCAGGCTCGCGCAGCGTGATGGTGTTGTTATAGGACTTGGACATCTTCTGCCCGTCCAGCCCCGGCATCTTCGAGGCTTCGGTGAGCAGTGCCTGCGGCTCGGAAAGGATCATCTTGCCGCCACCCTCAAGAAAGCCGAACAGGCGTTCACGATCGCCCATCGACAGATTGGCGGCCCCCTCCAGCAGAGCCTTGGCAGCCGCCAGTGCTTCTTCGTCTCCCTGCTCCTGGTAGCGGCTGCGCAATTCCCGATACAGCTTGCCGCGCTTGACCCCGAGCTTCCTGATCGCGGCTTCGGCTTTCTCCTCGAATCCGGCTTCGCGGCCGTAGACGTGATTGAAGCGGCGCGCAATTTCGCGGGTGAACTCGATGTGCGGAACCTGGTCATCGCCCACCGGCACGCGATTGGCGCGGTAGATCAGGATGTCCGCGCTTTGCAGCAGCGGATAGCCGAGGAAGCCATAGGTGGCAAGATCCTTGTCGATCAGTTTCTCCTGCTGGTCCTTGTAAGAAGGGACGCGCTCGAGCCAGCCCAGCGGCGTGATCATCGACAGCAGCAGGTGCAGCTCCGCGTGCTCCGGCACCCGCGACTGGATGAATAGCGTGGCCTGCGACGGGTCTACCCCGGCCGCAAGCCAGTCGATCAGCATGTCCCAGACGTTCTGTTCGATGACTTCCGGCGTGTCGTAATGCGTCGTGAGCGCATGCCAGTCGGCGACGAAGAACAGGCATTGAAATTCGTGCTGCAACCTTACCCAGTTCTTCAGCACGCCGTGGTAATGACCGAGATGCAGGCTCCCGGTCGGTCGCATTCCTGAAAGTACGCGGTCGACAAACATTTTTTCCTCTAACGAATGCCGAAAATCCAGCCGATATCAAACACTGCCGCCAGTGCTCCGATGAAAGCGCCTACGAACGGCATCATGACCGCACCGAGCACGCCCAGGAACATCAGCACCAGCAGGATGATCATTCCATAGGGCTCGACCATCGCGAAGCGATAAGCCGCCGCGCGCGGCAGCAGGCTTACCGCGATGCGCCCGCCGTCCAGCGGCGGCAGCGGCAGGAGATTCAACACCATGAGCACCGTGTTGATGATGATGCCGCCGCGCGCCATCAGGATCAGCGGCTCGGTGAAATAATTCTGCGGCATGCCGTGCGCCAGCTTGATAGCCAGCGCCCACGCGATCGCCATCAACAGGTTCGCGCCTGGTCCGGCTGCGGCGACCCACAGCATGTCGCGCTTTGGACTGCGCAATCTGACCAAAGTTCACCGGCACCGGCCTGGCCCAGCCGAACGCGTACTTGCCGCCGCTCGCGATCAGGATGAGCGCCGGTATCGAATATTGTGCCGATCGGGTCGATGTGGCGGATCGGGTTGAGCGTGATCCGGCCCGCCTGATACGCGGTCAGATCGCCGAAGTACCTGGCCGCGTACCCGTGCGCCGCCTCGTGCAGCGTAATCGCGAAAATCCCCGGTATCGCGTACAGCGCAATCAGGCGAACGATGCTTTCGAATTCCATTCATGCACCGACCCCGAACAGCACCGCACTGCCCTTGCCCTGCCTCACGATCACCGGCGCCTGTTCGGTGAGATCCACCACCGTTGTCGCTTCCACGCCACAGGGACCGCCGTCAAGGATCAGGTCTACGTCGTGCTCGAGACGGCTGCGGATTTCCTCGCCGTCATTGAGCGGTGTTTCATCGCCCGGAAGAATCAGCGTCGAACTCAGGATCGGTTCACGCATTTCCTCGAGCAGTGCCCGCACTACCGCGTGATCCGGAACACGCAGTCCGATGGTCTTGCGCCGGGGATTGAGCAGGCGTTTCGGCACCTCGCGCGTGGCCTTGAGAATAAATGTATAGCTTCCCGGTGTCGCCGCCTTGATGCTGCGGTACTGCGCATTGTCTACCACCGCGTACTGACCCAGTTCCGACAAATCGCGGCAAACCAGGGTGAAATGATGCTGCTCGTCGACCCTGCGGATGCGGCGGATGCGCTCCATCGCGGTCTTGTCGCCGATATGACAGCCGAGTGCATAGCAGGAGTCGGTGGGATACACCATCAATCCGCCGTCACGCACAATTTCCACTGCACGGCGGATCAGGCGCGGTTGGGGATTGTTCACGTGGATGGAAAAATACTGTGCCATGGCCGGATCAGGCTGCGGACCGCAACCCTTCCCAGTACTGCCATAGTCGCTGCGCGCCGTCCGGAATCGGCGGAATATCGCCCAGGTCGGTAGCCCCCTTGTGACGCCGCATGGAAGTCGGAGCCCGCGGACAGGTTGAATCCGAAGTGCTTCGCCAAACGTAACAGCGTCAGAGGATTGGCGCGAACTCCGCCGCAGAGTTCAATTGCCTGCCCGCGATGCTGTTTGAATTCGTCGAGTAACGCGTGCATATGCAGCGGCGCAAGACGGTATCGGTACGGGTGCGCGAGCACGGCATGGCCGCCCGCGCCACGGATCCAGCCGATCGCGTCCCCGAGGGAGACCCACCGATGGGCAACGTAACCGCACTTCCCGAAGCCGAGGTACTTTCTGAATGCGGCCTTGCCGTCGGCAGCGTGGCCCCGCTCCACGAGGAAGCGGGCGAAGTGGCCGCGGCCTACGACAGCGGTCGGCACCGGCAAGCCGGGAGGCACCAGCCAGACTGTCCGGGATACCCGCGGCACCGAGTTGCTGCGCGATCTGTGTTGCACGAAGTCCGCGCGACACGCGAATCCCGGCAAGAGCGTGGGCGAGCGGTGCATTGCGCGGGTCTATGCCGAGTCCGACCACATGCACGGTCAGGCCGGCCCAGGTGACCGAAATCTCGACTCCCGGCACGAAGACGATGCCGGCCTCGCGAGCCGCCGCTTCTGCCTCCGGCAACCCGCCGACTTCGTCATGGTCGGTGAGCGCGAGCATGGTGACCCGGTTGTGAGACGCGCGCTCGATCAGCGCCGCGGGCGTCAACACTCCATCGGAATACGTGGAGTGGCTGTGTAAGTCGATGCGCAAGGATTGCACTGCAGGAGGATTAAGCTTTGCATCATAGCAAATCCGCCTCCCCTGAAAAACCTTTCTCGACCTGAGGTTGTAAACAAATGAACGCGGGAACCGAGAGAAATCGCAGGAGGACGGCGCATGTACGGCGCTGTTGGCCTGGCATTGACGATGACTTGCCTGCCGGTTGCCGGTGCAGACCCGACTGCGAATCGCACAGCAGCGCAAGGCGCGTGGCGGTGATCGAGTTGTACACCTCCGAAGGCTGCAACAGTTGCCCGCCGGCGGATCGATGGATAAGCAGCCTGCCGGCACGGGGATTCAACACGGACCGTGTGGTGCCGGTCGCATTCCATGTCGATTACTGGGACTACCTCGGTTGGCGCGACCGATTCGCCCAGGCAAGCTTTAGTGCGCGCCAGCGTGCGCAAGCCGACCGCGGCGGTGCGCGCTTCTGTCTATACGCCGCAACTCCTGCTCAACGGAGCGGACTTTCGCCAGTCGTTCCTCGACTCGGGATTCCCGGAACGGCTGGCGAAAGTAAACAGCAGCGACCGCAGCCGCCGAACTGCGCCTCGCGCAGCGGGCCAGCGCCGCCGGAGTCAGCATCGAACTCGCAAGCCGCGTAATCGAACCATCGGCTCAGAAATTCTCCGAGACCCATGTTGCGCTGCTTGAAGACAAGCTTGGCAGCGAAGTGCGCGCCGGCGAGAACAGCGGCAAGGTGTTGTTGCATGACTTCGTCGTACGGGAAATGATCGGACCGTTGCGTGGCGATGGCACAGGACGGTTGCGCTGGAGCGGGACCATCGCGCTGCACGGCCACTGGAAGCGTCCCGATCTCGGCGTCGTGGCATTCGTGCAGGATATCCGCGACGGCGACGTGCTGCAGGCGCTGCATGCGCCGCTATGCAGCAAACCCTGAACTTTCCATCTATTCCGCACTGCGGTTTGCTCACACAGGAAGGCTTGTGAAAGAATAGCTCTCACCCCTCCCGAAACACTACAGAAACCCACAGGCAGGAAATGAGCATCAGCATTCGCAGTCCCAGGGATTTTTGCGCCGGCCTGATTTTCCTGTTCTTCGGCGCCGTCGCGGCCTTCATCGCCCGCGACTACCCGATGGGGAGCGCGGTGCGCATGGGTTCCGGCTACTTTCCCTACCTCCTCGGCATTCTGCTCGCGCTGCTCGGCGTGATGATCTGCGTCAAGAGCCTGGTGATTCACGGCGAGCGCATCGAGTCCACGAGCCTGCGCGCGCTGTTGCTGGTGCTTGGCGCAGTCGGCGCCTTTGCCGGTACGATTGAAAGCGCTGGCATTGTCATTGCCACCGTCCTGCTGGTAGGGATCGGTGCCGCAGCCAGTCCGGAAAGCCGACCGCGTGAAGTCGCTGGTGCTGATCGTATTCCTGCTGGCGCTTGCGGTTGGCGTGTTCACTTACAGCCTTGGCCTGCCGTTCAAGGTATTCCCCGTCTGATGGAATTGCTCGCCAATCTGCAGGTGTTGCTTGCCAATCTGCAATTGGGATTCGAAGTCGCCCTGACGCTGCAGAACGTCCTTTACTGTTTCCTGGGCGTCTTGCTGGGCACCTTGATTGGCGTATTGCCCGGCATCGGACCGGTAGCGACCATCGCGATGTTGTTGCCCGCCACCTTCGCATTGCCGCCGGAGTCGGCGCTCATCATGCTTGCCGGCATTTATTACGGCGCACAGTATGGCGGCTCGACTACTGCAATCCTGGTGAACCTGCCCGGCGAGGCTTCCTCGGTGGTGACCTGTCTCGACGGATATGCGATGGCGCAACAGGGTCGCGCCGGTCCGGCGCTCGCGGTTGCCGCGCTCGGCTCTTTTTTCGCAGGGACGGTGGCCACGCTGCTCCTGGTGCTGTTTGCTCCGCCGCTTGCCGAACTCGCGTTCAAGTTTCGGGCCGGCCGAGTATTTCTCCCTGATGGTGCTGGGTCTGATTGCCGCGATCGTGCTGGCGCGCGGTTCACTCATCAATGCCATCGCGATGATTCTGCTGGGCCTGTTGCTGGGATTGGTCGGCGCCGACACCAACACCGGCCAGTTCCGCTTTACCTTCGGTTTGCCGCAACTGGCTGACGGCATCGGTTTCGTAGTGGTGGCGATGGGCATGTTCGGTTTCTCCGAGATCATAGCCAACATCGAGCGCCGCGCCAGGCGCGAAGTGGTCATGGCGAAGATCACCAGCCTGTTTCCCACGCGGGAGGACCTCAAAGCTTCGTGGAAGGCGGTGTTGCGCGGTACCGGAATCGGTGCGCTGCTGGGAATTCTGCCGGGCGGCGGTGCCACTCTCGGGTCATTCGCCGCGTATGCGTTGGAGAAAAAAGTGGCCAGGGATCCGTCGCGCTTTGGAAAAGGTGCGATCGAGGGCGTGGCCGGGCCGGAATCGGCGAACAACGCCGGCGCGCAAACCTCCTTCATCCCGTTGCTGACGCTCGGCATCCCGGCAAACGCGGTGATGGCGCTGATGGTCGGCGCGATGACCATCCACGGCATCACGCCCGGTCCGCAGGTGATGACCGAGCGTCCCGAATTGTTCTGGGGAATGATCGCCAGCATGTGGATCGGCAACCTGCTGCTGGTGGTACTGAATCTGCCGTTGATCGGAATCTGGGTGAAGCTGCTGTCAGTGCCGTACCGGATCCTCTATCCCGCCATCCTGCTCTTCGCCTGTATCGGCGTTTACAGCCTCAACAACAGCGCCATCGATGTCGCGCTGGCACTGGCCTTCGGTTTCCTCGGGTATCTGTTCATCAAGCTGGACTGCGAACCGGCGCCGCTGCTGCTGGGATTCGTGCTCGGTCCCATGATGGAGGAAAACCTGCGCCGCGCGCTGCTGCTGTCCCGAGGGGACCCCACCGTGTTCGTGACGCGCCCGCTGAGCCTTTCACTGCTGGTGGTCGCGGCGGCGTTGCTGGTTATCGTGGTAGTGCCGGCAGTGCGAAGGAAGCGCGAAGAAGCCTTCCAGGAATAGTTCGTGGCACAGTTCTCCCGGGACCGTCCCTGCCCGTCGCGACGCACGTGGCTGCGCGCGGTGATATTCGTATTCGGCGCATGTATGGCAAACGCAGCGTTGTTGCAGGACTATCCCAGCCGGCCGATCCCCATCATTGTGTCGTTTCCTGCGGGCGGCACGCCGGGCCAGTTCGCGGACTTCATGCACGCGGAACTGGTGAAATGGGGCGGGATCGTAAGGGAATCCGGCACGCGCGTGGAGTGACGGTTTTCTTAGCGACCACTCTTGACCGCGTGCATGCGAATCGCGGTAAGGCTGGTGCGCGTGGTGATGGCCTCCGGGTCGATTCGCAATTCCAGCAACGCCGGTTTACCCGAGGCCACGGCCCGTTCGAATGCCGGTGCGAAATCCGCGGTTATCTCCACAGTTTCCCCATGTAATCCGTAGGCGCGTGCCAGTGCGGCAAAGTCCGGATTTTCGAGCGCGGTCGCGTAAACCCGTGCCGGATACTCGCGTTCCTGGTGCATGCGGATGGTGCCGTACATGGCGTTGTTGATCACGACGAACACGACCGGCAGCCGATATTGCGCGGCTGTAGCCAGTTCCTGGCCGTTCATCAAAAAACAGCCATCGCCGGAAAAACTCACTACCACGCGGTCGGGGTGCACCACCTTGGCGGCGATACCTGAAGGCACGCCGTAACCCATCGCGCCGTTGGTGGGGCCCAGCTGGGTACGGAAACCGGTGTACTGATAGAAACGCTGCACCCAGCCCGAGTAATTGCCAGCGCCGTTGGTGATGATCGCGTTTTCCGGCAGGCGGCCGCGCAGGAAAGCCATCACCTCCCCCAGATCGAGATCGCCAGGCATCGGGCCGGGCTCGAGGTTCTTCAGGTAATCCTCGCGGGCCCGATGGGTCCACTCGCGCCAGCGGGAGGAGTCTACGGGCGGCAAGTTTGCTGCTGCCTCGGCGAATTCCGCCATCCCGGAGTTGATCATCAGCTCGGCCTGGTAAACCCGGCCTAACTCCTCGCTGCCCGGATGCACGTGCACAAGGCGTTGCAGCGGACGCGGGATCGGGAACAGCGTGTATCCGCCCGTCGTCATCTCGCCAAGCCGCGGGCCGATCGCCAGGATCAAGTCGGCGCTGCGAATGCGTTCCCCGAGCAAGGGATTGATGCCGATGCCCACCTCCCCGCAATAGTTTGGGTGCCGGTTGTCGAGCAAGTCCTGCCTGCGGAAACTGCATCCTGCAGGCAGGTTGTTGGATTCGATGAAGGCGCGAACGTCGTTGCACGCCTGTGCCGACCAGTCGCCACCACCGAGAATGACCATCGGTTTATGCGCCTGCGCCAGCATGTCGCGCAG
Source organism: uncultured beta proteobacterium (assembly GCA_963695915.1). Lineage (GTDB taxonomy): Bacteria > Pseudomonadota > Gammaproteobacteria > Burkholderiales > JACQAP01 > JACQAP01. The sequence continues at coordinate 15,624 of CAVOIO010000013.1, read as the reverse complement.
CTGCTCCATGTCGGCCATTCCGGGATGCGGTTTCACCCTCTTGTAAGGCTTGGCGTCCGCGACCACCGCCTGGCTCGCCAGCATGTCTTCAGGCAGCGCCAGCACCACCGGACCGGGACGCCCGGACACCGCGGTGTGAAACGCATGGCTTACCAATTCGGGAATCCGGTCGGCGCGGTCGATCTGCGCCACCCATTTCGCCATCGGCCCGAACATCCGCCGGTAGTCCATTTCCTGAAACGCCTCGCGCTCGACCACGTCGCCGCCGACCTGGCCGATGAACAGAATCATCGGCGTCGAATCCTGGAACGCGGTGTGCACGCCGATGCTGGCGTTGGTGGCCCCAGGCCCGCGGGTGACGAAGCAGATCCCGGGTTTTCCGGTGAGCTTGCCGTAGGCCTCGGCCATGAACGCGGCGCCGCCCTCCTGGCGGCACACGATCAGGCGCACGCGCTCGCGCGCCTCAAAGAGCGCATCGAGCACGGCTAGATAACTCTCGCCCGGAACACAGAATGCGGTGTCGGTTCCGTGGAGCTGCAACTGGTCCACCAGAATTCGGCCACCGTTCCGCAATGGCATGTTCGCGTTCATCGCATCCGTCCGCGTAGTCTGAGCGCCGGATTATACCCAAGGCATCCGCATATCCCGATTCACAATTCGAGCCGCGTATCGGCGTGATCGATTTGGATATAATGGGCCGGATTTCAAAGTATTACGCAGACCGTTCGCATTCGACGGCCGGGCGATGCACTGATAACAACAGGGAGGTCACAACTCATGGTCTGGACGCAGGTTTACGATCCACTCGGAAATGCCTGGCTTTCAACGCTATGCGCAGCGATTCCCATCATCGTACTGCTTGGCAGCCTGGCGTTCTTCAGAATCGCCGCGCATTGGGCTGCGATTCTTGGGCTGGTGAGCGCTCTGTTCATTGCCATCGTCGTCTACGGCATGCCGACAGCAACGGCCGGGGGAGCCGCAATCTACGGTGCGCTGTTCGGTCTGCTCCCAATCGGGTGGATCGTACTGAACATCATTTTTCTGTATCAGCTCACGAAGCAAAAGGGTTACTTCCAGGTCCTGCAGGACAACATCGCAAACGTCACCGAGGACCGACGACTACAACTGCTGTTGATCGCCTTCTGCGTTCGGCGCATTCTTCGAGGGTGCTGCCGGATTCGGCACGCCGGTCGCAGTGACCGGGGCGATCCTGATCGGGCTGGGCTTCTCGCCGCTGGCCGCGTCGGGTCTGTCCTTGATTGCGAATACCGCGCCGGTGGCCTACGGTGCACTTGGCACGCCCGTGATCACGCTCGCGGCGGTGACCGGGCTCGACGTGAACGCCCTGTCCGCCATGGTCGGGACGCCAGCTTCCGTTCTTCTCGGTGCTCGTTCCGTTCTGGCTGATCTGGGCCTTCGCCGGCTGGCGCGGGATGATCGAGATATGGCCTGCGATCCTCGTGACTGGTGTCAGTTTCGCCATCCCGCAATTTCTGATCTCGAACTACCACGGCCCGATGGCTGGTCGACGTGGGTTCGGCGGTGATATCCATGGCCTGTCTCGTGACCTTCCTCAGGTTCTGGAAGCCGAAGCAGGTCTGGACCAGCACCGCGCTCAAAGGTCACCAAAGGGACAGCGGAATCGCAGATGTCGCGCCGACCAAATTCGAACAGCATCCCACAAGCCTGGTGATCCGCGCCTGGACCCCTTGGTTGATTCTCAGCGTGTTCGTATTCGCTTGGGGCTTCCCGACCACGAAGAATATCCTTGACGGCAAGGCCACGGAGACCATCACTGTCGACGGACAAACGAAGCAGAAGGTGAGCTACGCCCTCACTCGCGTCGAGATCCCCATTGCGACATTGCACGAGAAGGTCGAGAAGGTACCGCCGGTGGTGGCCAAGCCGGTCAAGGAGGGCGCCAAGTACAATCTCAACTGGGTGTCCGCCACCGGTTCCAGCATCTTTCTTGCCGCGATAGTAGCCGGCTTATTCATGGGCTATTCCATCGCCGGGTTATTCCGCCAGTATTGGGAGACAATCAAGCTGGTGAAATTCTCGCTGCTCACCATCGCGGCGATGCTGGCGTTGGGATTCGTGACGCGCTACTCCGGAACCGACGCGACGATGGGACTCGCATTTGCCCACACCGGCATGCTCTACCCGTTCTTCGGGACGCTGCTGGGCTGGCTGGGCGTGGCGCTCACCGGTTCCGACACGTCGTCGAATGTGCTGTTCGGTGGCCTGCAGAAGATAACCGCAGAGCAACTCGGCTTGAATCCGATCCTGATGACCTCGGCCAACAGCTCCGGCGGCGTGATGGGCAAGATGATCGACGCGCAGTCCATCGTCGTGGCTTCCACCGCGACCCGCTGGTACGGCCACGAGGGGGACATCCTGCGCTACGTTTTCCTCCACAGCGTTGTACTGGCGATGCTGGTGGGCGGCCTGGTAATGCTGCAGGCCTATGTCTACCCGTTCACGTTGCTGCAGATCTATCCCGTTACACCGTAACGAGAAAAAAAGCGGCAAACAAAAAGCCCACCGCTTGCGGTGGGCTTTTCTTCGTGAACTGAACCGTGCTTAGCCGGCGGCCTTTGCCTCTTCGGCGACCGCCTTCATCGACAGTCGCAGTCGTCCCTTCTCGTCGGCCTCGAGGACCTTAACCCGCACGGCCTGGCCTTCCTTGAGGTGATCAGCAACGCTGTTTACACGCTCATTGGCAATCTGCGAGATGTGCAGCAGCCCGTCCTTGCCGGGCAGCACACTGACGATCGCGCCGAAATCCAAGAGCTTGAGCACGGTGCCGTCATAGACGCGGCCGACTTCGACTTCCGCGGTAATTTCCTCAATGCGGCGTTTGGCCGCCTCGCCACCCTCTGAAGAAACGCAGGCAATCGTCACGGTGCCGTCGTCCTTGATGTCGATGGTCGTACCGGTTTCTTCAGTGATGGCGCGGATCACCGCACCACCCTTGCCGATCACGTCCCGGATTTTTTCCGGCTTGATCTTGATGGTGATCATGCGCGGCGCGTAAGCGGAGAGTTCCGCCCGCGGGGTGGCCAGCGTTTGCCGCATCAGGCCGAGAATGTGCATCCGGCCTTCGCGCGCCTGCAGCAGTGCGACGTTCATGATTTCCTTGGTGATGCCCTGGATTTTGATGTCCATCTGCAGTGCCGTGATGCCCGACTCGGTGCCGGCGACCTTGAAATCCATGTCACCGAGGTGGTCCTCGTCGCCAAGGATGTCGGTAAGCACCGCGAATCGGTTGCCGTCCTTGATCAGGCCCATGGCGATGCCCGCAACGTGCGCCTTGAGCGGCACTCCCGCATCCATCAGCGCCAGACAGCCGCTGCACACCGATGCCATTGAACTCGAGCCGTTGGACTCGGTAATCTCGGAAACCACCCGCATCGAATAGGCAAATTCCTCCGGAGACGGCAGCACCGCCAGCAACGCACGCTTGGCAAGCCGTCCATGCCCGACTTCGCGCCGCTTCGGAGTTCCGACACGCCCGGTTTCTCCGGTCGCGTAAGGAGGCATGTTGTAATGAAGCATGAAGCGCTCGGTGTATTCGCCCTGCAGCGCGTCGATGATCTGCTCGTCTCGTGCGGTGCCCAGAGTCGCCACCGCCAGAGCCTGTGTTTCCCCGCGGGTGAACAACGCCGAACCATGGGTGCGCGGCAGCACGCCGGTGCGAACCGTGATCGGCCGCACGGTGCGGGTATCGCGTCCGTCAATGCGCGGCTCGCCATTGAGAATCTGGCTGCGGACGATTTTCGACTCAATATCGCTGAAAATCGACTTCACCAGGTTGACGTGCCCGGTGTCCGAACCTTCTGGCACCATTTCGGTCAGAACCTTGTCGCGGATCTGCTCCAGCTTCTCGCTGCGCGCCTGTTTCTGCCGCAGGCGATATGCCTCACGCAGTTCCTCCTCGGCAATCCGGGCGATACGTTCGGTGATGCTGCTGTCCTTCTGGGGAGGTGCCCAGTCCCACAGCGCCTTGCCGGCGTCGTCGGCAAGTTCGTTGATCGTATCGATTACTGCCTGCATCTGCTGGTGACCGAACACGACGGCGCCCAGCATCACCTCTTCGGAAAGCTCCATGGCCTCGGACTCGACCATCAGCACTGCCTGCTTGGTGCCGGCCACGACCAGGTTCAGGTGCGAAGACTTGAGTTCGGTTGCAGTGGGGTTGAGCACGTATTCGCCGTCGAGGTAGCCCACACGCGCCGCGCCGATCGGTCCGTTGAATGGTATTCCCGAGATCGCCAGCGCGGCGGAAGCGCCGATCATTGCCGCGATGTCGGAGTCCACCTCGTTGTTCGAGGACACGACCGTGGCAATGACCTGGATTTCGTTGAAGAAGCCCTCCGGGAACAGCGGACGGATGGGACGGTCGATCAGCCGCAAGGTAAGCGTTTCTTTTTCCGACGGCCTGCCCTCGCGCTTGAAGAATCCGCCAGGGATCTTGCCGGCTGCGTAGGTTCGCTCCTGATAATCCACGGTCAACGGGAAGAAATCCTGTCCCGGCTTGACGTCCTTGTTGCCGACGACGGTGACCAGCACCACGGTGTCGTCCATGTTTACCATGACCGCACCGTGAGCCTGGCGTGCAACTTCGCCGGTTTCGAGCGTCAGCGTGTGGCGCCCGTAGTTGATGGTTTTCCTGATCACGTTCAAGAGGGTTCCCTCTGAGGCTGAATTGCGAAGGAGCGCGGACCGCTCCTTGACGCGGTTGATCGGCTCGGGAATTCCGGTCTGCGCATTGCTGCCAGTCCGGATTGCGGGGAAGTGCCTGAGACTTGCCCGGATTAACCGAAGGAGATGAATTCTTTACTTGCGAAGCCCGAGGCGATCGAGCAACGAACGGTACCGGTCGCTGTCCGCCTGGCGCAGGTAATCCAGCAACTTGCGGCGGCGGCTCACCATTCTCAACAGCCCGCGACGGGAATGATGGTCCTTGACGTGGGCCTTGAAATGATCCGTCAGGTCGTTGATGCGCGCGGTAAGCAGCGCGACCTGCACTTCCGGGAGAGCCGGTATCGGCCTTGGCACGCTGATGTTCCTGCAGAATCTGAGCCTTTTGGCTCGTCGTAATCGCCATTACACTGTCTCCGAACGAAAGGCCGACATTCTACCCGCGGAATCGGGGGTTTCCAAGCGATTCTAGGGAGCTAATCGTTCGTTTGCCGGTGTTTCCGGAACTGCCGCCGGGTTAGCCATCATGCGTTTCGGGGCAACGATGCCGCCGGGACCGGCCTTCGCCCACGCCCAGAAAAATTCCCGTCGGACCATACAACCTGACGGGACCCGCTGCCCGACCTCAACCGCAGGCCGCACCTCGAGGCCGGTACTGACGCGTTTGGCGTCCGCGCCGTCCAGACGCAACGCCGGATACCCGCTTACCAGCAGGTCGACGGGCAGCACCCGGGTGGCCGCGACCACGGGCCCGCACTTTTCAAGATCGTCCAGCCCAATTGCCTCGGCCACGTTCAGATCAGCCAATCCGGGTCCGCCGCAACGCCGACAGGTACCCTCCACAGCCCAGCGCTTCGCCCAAATCCTGCGCCAGCACCCGGATGTAAGTCCCCTTGCTGCAAGTTACCCTGATAAACAAATAATTTTTCTTCAAATCAATTATTTCCAGCTTACTTTATAAGAACGCGTCTTAGGTTTCGGTCCACCTCTATTCCGGCTCGGGCATACGCATACAACGGTCGCCCGTCCTTCTTCAATGCGCTGTGCATTGGTGGCCGCTGCAGGATCGGTCCGGCAAACCCCTGTGCGACCTCATGCAATTTCTGTTCGTCCAATTCCGGAATACCGCCTTGTCGTATCTCGCCTTCGGCATCGCCGGTCGAGCTGACAAAACCTAGTCGGATCACCGCCTCGTAAGTCTTGTCCGCATCAAGCAGCAAGTGCGAAAACTTGGTCGCCTCGCCAAGGCATATTGGCAACAGACCGTTGGCCAGTGGGTCGAGTGTTCCGGTATGTCCGGCCTTGATCCGGGCGAACAGACGTCGTACACGCTGCAAAGTGGCGTTGGAGGTCGGGCCTGAAGGTTTGTCGAGGAGCAGAACGCCATGAATCATGGGGCGTGGCCTGCGAAGGTGCGTTCGGACGTCGCCAAGGGCATCAGCCCTGGTCTTTGCCTGGCTTTAACGATGGCTGGGAGGCCAAAGCCTCATCGATCAGCTTCGAAAGGCGCACGCCACGTTCGACCGATTCATCGTGGACAAAGTGAAGTTCGGGGACGATGCGCAGATTGAGGCCACCGGCTAATCGGGAACGCAGGAACCCGGATGCGCGTTGGAGGCCCTGCTGCGTCTGTGAAACGACCTCCGGACCACCCAGGGTTGTGAAGAAAATTTTTGCGTGCCGGTAATCGTTGCTGACTTCCACGCCGGTCAGCGTAATCATGCCGACCCGCGGGTCCTTGAGTTCGCTGCGGATCAGGTCCGCCAGATCCCGTTGTATCTGGTCCGCTATACGCCCTAGTCTGGAAGGATCCTTTGCCATGTGCCTGCCCATGGACATACCTGACCGACCGGGGCCGGCACAGCAACGCGCTGACGCAGGAGTGGTGCTCTACAGGGTACGCGCGATCTCGACGACTTCGTAAACTTCAAGCTGATCACCGACCTTGAGATCGTCAAAGTTCTTGACCGAAAGTCCGCATTCGAAACCCCCTTTCACTTCGCGCACGTCGTCCTTGAAGCGCTTGAGAGAATCTAGTTCACCGGAATGGATGACCACGTTGTCCCGGAGCACGCGCACCAGTGACCCGCGACGGACCACGCCTTCGAGTACGTAACAGCCGGCCACGGTACCGACCTTTGAGATCTTGAACACCTGGCGGATCTCCACCATGCCGATGGTGCTTTCCTTCTTGTCCGGAGTAAGCATCCCGGACAGCGCGGCCTTGATCTCGTCCACCGCCTCGTAAATCACGTTGTAGTAGCGCAATTCGATGCCATGCGCCGCGACCAGTTTCCTTGCCATGGTGTCGGCGCGGGCATTGAATCCGATGATCACTGCATTCGATGCCAGAGCCAGGTTGACGTCCGACTCGGTAATCGCGCCGACGCCGGCGTGGACAATGTTGACCTTCACCTCGTCGGTGGAAAGTCGCGTCAGCGCGTGTGCCAGCGCCTCGTAGGAACCCTGTACGTCGGCCTTGATGATTAGCGACAGTGTCTTCACCTGCCCCGTGGTCATCTGGTCGAACATTCCCTCGAGTTTTGCGGTCTGCTGTTTCGCGAGCTTGACCTCGCGAAACTTGCCTTGCCGGAACAGCGCGATCTCGCGCGCCTTGCGCTCGTCGGCCAGCACCACCATCTCTTCGCCGGCGATCGGCACATCGGACAGGCCTTGAACCTCTACCGGAATGGAAGGACCGGCCTCCGGTACAGGGTGTGCGGCTTCGTCGAGCATCGCGCGGATGCGTCCGAACACGGCCCCGGCCAGAACCACATCGCCGCGCTTGAGCGTTCCCGACTGCACCAGAATTGTGGCGACCGGGCCACGACCCTTGTCGAGCCGTGATTCGATCACCACACCGTGCGCCGGAACGTTCTTGGGTGCCCTGAGTTCGAGAACTTCAGCCTGAAGCAGAATGCGTTCGAGCAACTCATCGATGCCTTTGCCAGTTTTTGCCGAGACGTCCTGAAACATCGTGTCTCCACCCCACTCTTCGGGCACGACCTGCTCACCCGCGAGTTCCTGACGGATTTTTTCGGGGTTGGCCTCCGGCTTGTCGACCTTGTTGACAGCCACCACCAGCGGCACCTTGGCAGCCTTCGCGTGGTGTATTGCCTCGATTGTCTGCGGCATCACGCCATCGTCCGCAGCGACCACCAGAACGACCAGATCGGTCACTTTCGCACCACGTGCACGCATTGCCGTGAATGCTTCGTGGCCGGGCGTGTCGAGAAAAGTGATCATGCCGCGCGGCGTGTTCACGTGGTAAGCGCCTATGTGCTGGGTGATTCCGCCGGCTTCGCCGCTGGCTACGCGGGTACGGCGGATATAGTCCAGCAACGACGTCTTGCCGTGGTCTACGTGGCCCATGACGGTAACGACCGGTGCGCGCGGTTCTGACACTACATCGTGCTTTTCCGCCTTCTCTGTGAGGAAAGACTCCGGATCATCGAGCTTGGCGCGCTTGGCGACGTGGCCCATGTCGTCCACCACGATCATCGCCGTTTCCTGGTCGATCACCTGGTTGATCGTCACCATGCTGCCGAGCTTCATCAACACCTTGATGACTTCGGCGGCCTTCACCGACATCTTCTGGGCCAGTGCCGCGACGGTGATGGTCTCCGGTACCAGCACCTCGCGCACAATCGGTTCAGTCGGCGCGTTGAACGACTGGTCCGTGGTGACCACCTCGCTCTTGTGTTTGGTGCCGCGACCCATGCGGGCATGCCAACCCTGGCCGCCCCGCGAATCGTCGCCGCGAGTCTTGAGGCCTCGACGTCTGGCAGACTCATCCTTCCACGCCGTATCGGATTTCTTGGCGGTCTTGGGTTTGGCCGGTTTCTCTCCCGGCTTCGTCGCGGGTTTGTGCAGCGTGCCTTCGGTAGTCGGCTTCTTCGCAACCGTTCCAGCAGCGGGTTGCGGCGGTTCCGTGGCGACGGCGGGTTTCTCGGATTCGGCAACGGCTGCCGGGACCGCATCCTTGGCTGTCTTGCGCTTGCGTTGCTGTTTCTGGGCCGCTTCGGCGCTCTGCAGTGCAATGAGCTCTGCCTGCTTGCGCGCTTCTTCCTTCCGCACCGCCGTCTGTTCGGCATCGATCGCGGCAGGAGCGGCAGTTTCGGCAACGGGCACAGGAGTCTCCGCAGGAGCGGCATCCCGCTTGACCAAAACGCGTTTCTTTTTTACTTCGACCTGGATCGTTCGCGCCTTGCCGGTACTGTCGGCCTTCTTGATTTCCGTCGTCTGGCGCCGGGTCAGCGTGATCTTGTTCTTGGTGTCCTTGGCCCCATGAACGCGTCGCAGGTAGTCAAGAAGCTGGGTCTTATCCTGCTCTGTGAGCACGGTTTCCTCGGCAAGCGCCTTGCCCACTCCCGCTGCCTGCAGCTGCTCGAGGAGCAACGCCGAAGGCAGTCCGAGCTCCTTGGCAAATTGTGAGACGTTCATCTGCGCCATTTTGTCGTTATCCCTGGCTCGCCGCGAACCACGGTGCGCGCGCCGTCATGATCAGTTGTTTGGCGCGCTCCGCATCGATTCCAGTCAGTTCCACAAGGTCGTCCACCGCCAGATCGGCCAAGTCCTCCTGGGTGGTCACCCCTTTCGCCGCCAGCACGCGTGCCGTCTCGTTATCCATGCCCTCGAGCGTGAGCAGGTCGCTGGCCACGTTTTCGACATGCTCTTCGCTGGCGATTGCCTCGACAAGAAGCGCATTGCGCGCGCGGCTCCGCAGCTCGTTGACGGTATCTTCGTCGAAAGACTCGATCTCTAGCATTTCATTGATCGGCACATAGGCCACTTCTTCGAGCGTCGTGAATCCCTCCTGGATCAGAATGCCCGCGAGTTCCTCGTCTACGTCGAGCCGTTCCATAAAAAGCTTGCGCACCGTTGCGGACTCCTCTTCGTTTTTCTTCTGGGACGCCTCCTCCGTCATGATATTAAGTTCCCAGCCGGACAGCTCACTTGCCAGACGTACGTTCTGCCCGTTGCGGCCGATCGCTTGCGCGAGATTCTCCTCATCGACGACCACATCCATGCTGTGCGATTCTTCATCAACGGTAATCTTGCTGACCTCGGCGGGCGCTAGGGCATTGATCACGAACTGGGCGGGATCCGGCGACCACAAGGTTATATCCACGCGCTCCCCCGCGAGTTCGGCGGTCACGGCCTGTACCCGTGAACCACGCATCCCGACGCAGGTGCCGATCGGATCGATGCGCGGATCATTGGATTTCACTGCAATCTTTGCGCGGGATCCCGGATCGCGTGCGGCCGCCTTGATCTCCAGCAGGCCTTCCTCGATTTCCGGCACTTCCATCTCGAACAGCTTAATCAGGAACTCCGGCACCGTCCGCGACAGGATTAGTTGCGGGCCACGATTATTGCGGTCCACCTTGAGCAGAAACGCGCGCACACGGTCGCCGATCCGAAGGTTCTCCTTCGGAATCATCTGATCTTTGGGCAATGCCGCTTCGATGCGTCCGGACTCGATGATTGCGTTGCCCCGCTCCATGCGCTTTATGGCGCCGGTGACGATGAATTCCTTACGCTGCAGGAAATCATTGAGAATCTGCTCGCGCTCCGCATCCCGGATTTTCTGCAAGATTACCTGCTTGGCGGTTTGCGCACCGATGCGCCCGAACTCTACCGGTTCGAGCGGCTCTTCGACGAAATCATTGATCTGGAGGTTCGGGTCCCGCTCGTGGGCATCGGTCAGGGCGATCTGCTGCGTCGGGATCTCGTGATCATTGTCCGCAACGATCTGCCACCGCCGGAATGACTTGTACTCGCCGGTTTCGCGGTCGATTTCAACGCGCACGTCCACGTCATCCTTGAAACGCTTCTTCGTAGCCGAAGCCAAGGCAAGCTCGAGTGCGCCGAAAACAATGTCCTTCTCGACACTCTTTTCGCGCGCCAGCGCATCAACAAGCATCAACAACTCGCGGCTCATTTCTGAACTCTCCAGTCAAATATTCGGGACCAGGCGGGCTTTATCGATGTCCGCGAATGCTATCGTCAACAATTCGCCATCGACATCCAATTGAATCCCGTCTTCCCTTACGTTCTGCAGAACCCCGGCCAGTCGTTTGCGACCGTTGATTGGAACGCGCAATTTCACTTGAACGCGTTCTCCGGAAAATCGTTCGAAGTCTTTCGACCGCTTCAGCGGCCGGTCCAGCCCGGGCGACGAAACTTCCAGCCGGTCATACTCCACTTTTTCGACGGCGAACAACCGAGTGAGGTGGTTGCTGACAGCGGCACAGTCGCCAACATTCACGCCGCCGACTTTGTCGATGAAAATCCGCATAAATCTGCCGTGATTGGCAAGTTCTACATCGACGAGCTCGTAGCCGAGACCGCTGATCGTCTTTTCAAGCAATCCACTGAGGTCCACTAAATCGTTCTCACAAACAAAAAATGGGCACACGGCCCATCTTGTTTTTGAATCGCGGGGATTTTAGCAAAATTCCCGTTAAAATCAAACAGCAACAACTCGCGTTGTCACATGAAATCCCTTCTGATCGATGCCCTGATGGCCCAATAGACAATGTGTGCTGGCGGGTCTCATTTTGCAAGTACTTGGATGCATACGCTAATGCAATGGCCTGGTTAGGCTTCGTCCAATCGAAACGAGCGCGGGACCTTCCCGACGCCTCCGAGCGAAATCAAGGGGTTTGCGCTGCGTTCGCGGTGGAAAGGGACGGGCAAAGTATGTAGACGTGCTAGAAGTCGAACCAGGCTCAAGGGTCTTAGCTGCGCCGAAATCGATCCCGCGCACCCGGTGGCGTACCCCTGGCGCCCGCCCAACAGGACACTCTCACAGGTTATCTCTTCCGATTTCAACGACCCCGTGGCTTCGACCTCGACTAGTCCAAACGGAGGAACCCGGTGTCCTCTAGCGGTGCATCCCGTGAAATACGCGGCTTTCAGCATCCCGACCTATGTCAGGCAAAGGCGGACGCGTCTTCGTCCTAGGGGACTATCGGCAGACGGTAACGATCGTCCGGTCCCTGGCGCGTGCCGGCTTCCGGATCGTACTGGGCACCAACGAATGGCGCAGTTCGACCGCGCTTTCGCGCTACGTTTCGGACGTACGCGTTTTCGAGGAATCCAACGGAGACCGCTTCCTCGATCAGCTCGAGGCCTACCTGAGGCACGAGAAGCCCGACTTCGTATTCCCGGTTGGCGAGACCCAGGCGCGCCGCATAGCCTGCGCCACCGAACGCTTCATGCCCCTCGCCACCTGGGTGATGCCCGACCCGACGACGGTGCTGCGCTGCTTCGACAAGCGCGCGCTCTACGAGTTGACCTCGACGCTCGGCATCCCGACCGCACCCTGGCGCGCCTACTCGCATCTCGAAGACTGGTCGAGCGCCGCACGCGAAATGGGCTTCCCGGTGGTGGTCAAGCGCAAGGATTCCTCGGCGCACATAAAACAGAAAAAAGCCATCATTCTGCGCACACCCGACGCGTTCGAAAGTTTTCTCACCGAGCTGCAGTGCGAACCCGATGCGGGGTCGCTGGTGCTGCAGAAATTCGCCAATGGGGTGCGCCAGAACTGCCACATCGCCGCCGATCGCGGCTGCATCTTGGCGTTCTTCCAGCAGAAGGTACTGCGCACCGATGAGCTCGACGGTACCGGCATTGGCGTCGAAGGCGTATCCGTGGCGATTTCTTCCGAGCTGCGCGCCTACTGCGAGCGCCTGGTCAAGGCCCTCGGCTATCACGGCATCGGTTGCATCCAGTTCATGGTCGACGAGAAAAGCGGGGCCGTCGCCTTCCTCGAAGTCAACCCGAGAATGGACAGCACCGCGGCGCTGCCTTATCGCCTCGGGTACGACTATCCACGCATGGCTGTTCAGATTGCCGCACACAATGCGCCGGCGCCGTTGACCAAGGCGTACCGCACCGGCAAGCATTACCACTGGCTGTACGGCGACGCCCTGAGCTGGCTCGATTGCCGCAAGCAAGGCCGGCAAAGCGGCCCCGAACTCCTCGACTGGGCGCTCAATATGCTGTGGAGCACATTCACCAGCTACCATCTCACCTGGGATGTGCGCGATCCGGTCCCGACGCTACACCTCTTCTGGAAAAAACTTTTTGAATCCGTCCTGAAGCGACTGCTGCCAGCCCTGAGAACCGTGCCGCGTTATCCATGGCCCCGCTGAGGTGTCGCAGGCAGCGAACTGGCCGCTCGAAAACGACTGCCCGCTAAAAGTACGAGTCCAGTTTTGACACCCATCAGGAAAGCTAAGGCGGCCTGCGGTGACCTGCTTTGGCTGCCAGGTAACTTGCTTGGCTGAGGCGAGCAAGCGAGTGTCCGCCGATCTTGGCGGTGAGCTACTTTGGCTCCTACCTCAACTGCTCGTGTGGCGGGCAGATGCGTGTCCGCATTTCTGGGCGGTGAGCTACTTTAGTTTCGGCCGCCCGACTGCGGGGTCGGGCTTAACCTGACCACGCCGGGGTGGTCAGGTTAGTCTGCACTGAAACACACCCCGGTGAGAGCGTAGGCCTCGTGCGAGCCGGAGGTGTCAAACTCCGATTGCGATTACCAAGGGGTGTGTTTTCGCAAGCGACGCAGGTCATCCATCAAGGACACCAAATAAAAAGGCCCACCCCTTGCGGGATGGGCCTTTTCATTTGGGGCGCCTGGCGGTGACCTACTTTAGTTTCGGCCGCCCGACTGCGGGGTCGGGCTTAACCTGACCACGCCGGGGTGGTCAGGTTAGCCTGCACTGAAACACACCCCGGTGAGAGCGTGGCCCTCGTGCGAGCCGGGGTTGGCCGCTCCGATTCGATTCCCAAGGGGTGTGTTTTCGTTCCGAAAGTGAGTCAGCCATCAAGGACACCAAATAAAAAGGCCCACCCCTTGCGGGATGGGCCTTTTCATTTGGGGCGCCTGGCGGTGACCTACTTTCGCGCGGGCAATCCGCACTAGCATCGGCGCTGAGGCGTTTCACCGTCCTGTTCGGGATGGGAAGGCGTGGGTCCACCTCGCTATGGCCGCCAAGCAAAACTGGAGACTAGAAACTAGAAACTGGAGACTAGTAAAACCCAGTTCTGGTCCCTGGTCGAATTTGGAAGAAGTTTTTGGGGTTCAGACCGGCAAGCACAAGCACTTCGCCTTTGAGCCGCGAGGGTTGCGTTTGAAGGTGTGGGGTTTACCCCTCACCCCTCACGCCTTACCCCTCACGCCTTACTCAAGGTTATAGGATCAAGCCGCACGGGCAATTAGTATCGGTTAGCTTAACGCATTACTGCGCTTCCACACCCGACCTATCAACGCGGTGGTCTTCCGCGACCCTTCAGCTGGCTTACACCAGGGGACGTCTCATCTTGAGGCAAGTTTCGCGCTTAGATGCTTTCAGCGCTTATCTTTCCCGAACTTAGCTACCCGGCACTACGACTGGCGTCATAACCGGTACACCAGAGGTTCGTCCACTCCGGTCCTCTCGTACTAGGAGCAGCCCCCCTCAAACGTCCAACGCCCACGGCAGATAGGGACCAAACTGTCTCACGACGTTTTAAACCCAGCTCACGTACCACTTTAAATGGCGAACAGCCATACCCTTGGGACCGGCTACAGCCCCAGGATGTGATGAGCCGACATCGAGGTGCCAAACTCCCCCGTCGATATGAACTCTTGGGAGGAATCAGCCTGTTATCCCCGGCGTACCTTTTATCCGTTGAGCGATGGCCCTTCCATTCAGAACCACCGGATCACTATGTCCTGCTTTCGCACCTGCTCGACTTGTCAGTCTCGCAGTCAAGCACGCTTGTGCCATTGCACTATCAGCACGATGTCCGACCGTACCTAGCGTACCTTCGAGCTCCTCCGTTACGCTTTGGGAGGAGACCGCCCCAGTCAAACTGCCTACCATGCACTGTCCCCAACCCCGATAAAGGGCCAAGGTTAGAACCGCAATGACATCAGGGTGGTATTTCAACGTCGCCTCCACGATGGCTGGCGCCACCGCTTCACAGGCTCCCACCTATCCTACACAGATCCCATCACAGTCCAATGCAAAGCTACAGTAAAGGTGCACGGGGTCTTTCCGTCTAGCCGCGGGTAGATTGCATCATCACAAACACTTCAACTTCGCTGAGTCTCAGGAGGAGACAGCGTGGCCATCGTTACGCCATTCGTGCAGGTCGGAACTTACCCGACAAGGAATTTCGCTACCTTAGGACCGTTATAGTTACGGCCGCCGTTTACCGGGGCTTCAATCAAGAGCTCGCACCCCATCATTTAACCTTCCGGCACCGGGCAGGCGTCACACCCTATACGTCGACTCGTCGTCTTTGCAGAGTGCTGTGTTTTTATTAAACAGTCGCAGCCACCGATTCTTTGCAACCCCTTCGGCCTTCGGCTGTTGCAGCCTAGAACCTACCAGGGCACACCTTCTTCCGAAGTTACGGTGTCAATTTGCCGAGTTCCTTCTCCTGAGTTCTCTCAAGCGCCTTAGAATTTTCATCCTGCCCACGTGTGTCCGATTACGGTACGGTCACCATGTAACTTAACGCTTAGAGGCTTTTCCTGGGAGCGTGGTATCAGCAGCTTCCGCCTCCTCTCAGAGGCCTGGTCCCGCGCCTCGGTGTTAACGACCCCCCGGATTTGCCTAGAGGATCCACCTACACGCTTCACCGGGACGTCCAACACCCGGCCTGCCTAACCTTCTCCGTCCCCTCAATCGCATTACACAGCGGTTCTGGACTATTAACCAGATTCCCATCAGCTACGGCTTTCGCCCTCACCTTAGGGGCCGACTCACCCTGCGCCGATGAACGTTGCGCAGGAAACCTTGGGCTTTCGGCGAGCGGGCCTTTCACCCGCTTTATCGCTACTCATGTCAGCATTCGCACTTCCGATACCTCCAGTTGGCTTGACAGCCCACCTTCACAGGCCTACGGAACGCTCTCCTACCA